>CAYSRG010000020.1:0-46621 GCA_964433555.1 uncultured Atribacterota bacterium
TGGTGTAAATGAATATGCATTGCTTGTTTGGCCCTATCTAGGTCTTTTGCCTTAACTGCATTAAATATATCTTTGTGCTCTTGAAGACTATGTCTTAAACGTTCTGACACTCCCAATGCTTTAATCCAATGTTCAGATTGTTGATATAGATTGTCACATATTTCTATTAATTTCTTATTCTCTGAAATATTTATGATATTTTTATGATATTTTGAATTGAGATTACTATAAGATAGGGCATCGTTTGCAAATACGGCTTCTTCCATCTGCTCAATAATTACTCTAAGATTTTTAATATCTTTCTCAGTAAATTTTTGAGTAGCCAGCTTAACGGCATAGACTTCTAACTGCAGTCTAATATTTAGAACATCTAAAAGATCCTGAGGAGAAACCTGATTAACCACAATACCAATATTGGGTATAAGTTTTACAAAGCCTTCAGCTGCTAATAATCGAAGTGCTTCTCTAATGGGGGTACGACTAATATTCATTTGTGCAGCAATTTTTTCTTCAAATAGGCGGGTATCAGATACTAATTTTCCTTGAATAATATCTCTTTTTATAATGCGATAAACTTTCTGGCTCAATAATTCATGATTTTTAATTCTTGGAAATTTTGCCATAATAATAAAGCTCTTTTTTATATATTTAATAATTTAGCTTATTATTTTAGAAAATTAAATTGTATACATTATACATTAATAATAGCAGAAATATATAAAAAATCAACATAAATATTATATTTTTTAATGTACTATAATGTAATATGAAGTAAAATATATTTATTTGGAATTCAATTGGCCATCAAAAAAATAAATCCAATAATTTTATAATTTCTATATTTAATAGAATCAAAAGAAATCCATTACCATAATAGCTTTTTAGAAAACATATTATAAATATTCAATTATTAATAAAATACTTTTTAATAAACAATTCTAATTACTAAAATCGGCCTTAGTCTACTAAAATTATGGAAGACAAAATAGTATTGATAGATATTACAATCCGCTAAATAATTTCCCTGACTTGTAACAACAACCTTTGTGTCTAGCGCAAGCCTTAGTGCCTCTATCGCATTCTTTAATACTATCTGGAGATCCACTTAATGTTTGTTGACACAACCATTCAATTAAACTAATTAGTTTCTCCAAAGATTTTTTATCTCCCCTAGCCACTATTGTAGAGCTTCCTTCAGCTCCATTAATACCTCCCCTACCAATAACAATTGCTTCTATTCCTACTAATATTTTTATTGCTTCTATTTCCGTTATTATCTCACCAAGTAAGGGAACAAGCCCAACAGATGAGCCCATAGACCAGATTGAAGAAGTACGACCAGCGTATTTAATAGCTTCTAAAACAGAACCTGGAATTAGTTTTTCTATACCAACGGCAATAATTAATTTTGAGCCTTCACTATGTATTGGAGCTAAAAGATTATTGCGACTTCCTAAACCATGAGTACCTGCCATCAGACAAGCGTTACCGTAAATATCATAAGCATTTGCTCCGGTAACTACTACATCGGATTTACCTATTTTTTTTAATAAATCCTGAGCCGGGGGATCTTTTTCCAGATCATAGATTTTCCCCTGATAAATAAACATAGTATGTGGCATATCTTCTTTATTCTGGTAGGCAGTAACAGTGCCTCTGGGAGTGATTCTTCCTGATAATCGCAAAGGGGTACCGGTTAATATTTCTGATAAGGCTGAAACTGTTGTTCCTCCAAATAGAATTATTTTTCCTTTCAATATAGCCTCTTTAATGCATTCTAATTCACTTATAGCTTTAGCTATTAACCACTTACCTGCATTAACTGTAAGGGTAAATTGTATCTGACTAAGCATTTATTTCTGTCTCCTGATTGCTTTATTTTTTTATATGCCTTTTTCTATTTAAATCATACTTATTTAGAAGTATAGGTTAGATTTATGGTTACATTTAACAATTTAACAGAATTTCTAACTAAGTAAATTTATATACCACAAGCCAATAGACCTCCATCAATAGCTAAATATGCACCTGTAATAAAGTCAGAAGCAGAAGATGCTAAGAAAATTACTGCTCCGGTGAGATCTTTTAGATCTCCCAAGCGTCCCATTGGTGTTCGTGTAATTATCTTCTCATATATTTCTTTTTTACTAAGCCTTTCCTTGGTCTGATTAGTAATGAAATATCCAGGAATAATACAATTCACATTAATATTATAGGGAGCCCATTCCACAGCTAAAACTTTGGTTAACTGGACAACTCCCCCATTACCGGAAGCATAAGCAGCTGCACCATAATTACCAAAGAAGGATGTTATGGAACCAATATTTATAATTTTGCCTCTCCTGTTTTGCACCATATGTCTTCCAATTATTTTACAGGTTATAAATACACTATTCAAATTAATGAATACCACTTTATTAAATTCTTCTTGATTTAATTCTAAAGCGGGCTTTTTAACATTAAAGCCCTGGGCATTAATCAGAATATCGATCTTTCCAAATTGCCTGCTTGCTTCTTTTTCTAATTTTTCAATTTCTTCGGAAGAAGTAACATCAGCAACAAAAGGAAAGGTTTTTACCCTAAAATCTTTTATTTCTTCTACTAACTTTTCTAATTTCTCTTTAGTACGACTTACCGGGCAAATATTAGCACCTGCTTCAGCCAAACCATGACATAATGATTGCCCTATTCCTCCACTTCCTCCAATGACAATCGCGTTTTTCCCTTTCAAGCTAAACATTTTCATAATAATAACCACACTCCTATTCTAAAACTTTCTATAATTTCCTTTTTATTAACTTAATTATAGATGAGATATCAGAAATATCATCAAGCTTATCAGCTGCCCTAATAATTCCTTCTATGCTTTCTTCGCTCAGTCTATTTCCACAAAGATTTTTAAATTTTAGCCCAATTTCTTCCCATCCTACTGGATTTTCGGGATCACCCTTAGCATAATTTGTTCTCTGGCTATACCGTTTACCATCAGCTGTCTCAATCTCCACAATAGAGGCATATCCCTGAGGAAATTCTTTTTCTAATGACTCATCAACAACTAATCTGATTTTCTTTAATAAATTTTTAGTTTGTGGATCATCTAAAAGTTCTTGAGAAAATACAGGAATGTTACAATGTCTAAACCTGATGGCCGAAGCAACACAATATGATATACTGAATTTACCATCAGTAGGATTTTTTGGATTTAAATTGCCCGTAAGATCCATTGCTAACTGATAAATTCGTACTGTAATTTTAGTAATATCCTCGGGTTTAAGATTGTATTGCTGAACTAAAACTAAGGTTCCATCTACAGGTGAATTGGTATGCCTGCAACCGGCATGTACTTTAAATCCTACCTCACCCATAGAGTAGTGTTTTCCTAAATCTGTGATAATACTTTCCAGGTTTGTTTCCTCGGAAGTGGCACGGACGAAACCTTGCTTTCCTTCAATAATTCTAGAAGGACCAGTAAATCCTTTTTGGGCAAGCAGAGAAGATAATAATCCATTCTGAGCTGCTTTAGCTGGATGTAAAGGTTTAGTCATAGCACCATCACTAATGAATTCCCATAGACCTGCGGCTTGAGTACCTGCATTACCTAAAGCATGAATCAGCTGTTCCTGAGAAAGGCCCATGATTTTCCCGGTAGCAGCGGCAGAGGCAAAGGTCCCTGCTGTACCAGTAGTATGCCAGATACGAAAATGGGAAGGATTAATAGCTATACCTATTCTTATTCCTATCTCATAGCCTATTACTAAAGCAGTAATAAATGCTTTACCATTTATTTTTTCCTTCTCGGATACAGCAAGTACGGCCGGTATAACTGGAACTCCAGGATGATACATTGCCTTCTTATGAATATCATCTAATTCCAGGAAATGAGATAGAGCAGCATTGACTAAGGCAGCATTTAGAACAGAAGTTTTATCACCATAAGGTATAATAGTAGCATCAGGATTACCTCCCATTTCGCGAGCTATATCAATAAAAATGTGAGCAGTTTCTGAATCTGAAGCAGCGATAGTACATCCCAGCCAATCAAGAAAGCACATTTTAGCTAGTCGAATTATATTTGGTGGTATATCCTCATACTGGATTTTTAAGATAAATTCAGAAAGATTTTTAGAGATCATTTTATGCTCCTTTATTATTGAAACGATTTTTCGCAGATATCAATTAAATCTTTCACTGTGGGTATGCGAGGATTTATAGCAATATTACCACTCTTCATCGCTTGTGAGGCAATATCCGGAATATACTTTGGATCCAGATTCATCTCCTTAAAACTTATTGGTAAATCCACTTCTAGTAATAGCTGTTGGACAGCGATAACCGAAGATTGAGCCGCTTCCCGTCTAGATAATTTCTTGATCGATACTCCTAAAGCTGAGGCAATATGGGCAAATTTGTCAAAGTTTCCTTTAAGATTATACTCCATTATATAGGGGAGTAGAACAGAATTAGCCACACCATGTGGAACTTCATAATATCCACAGAAAGGACCAGTAATAGCATGAAGCATTCCCAATCTGGTATTGCGGAATGCAATTCCTGCTAATAAACTTCCCATTAACATATTATCTCTTGCTTCAAGATTGTTTCCATTAGCTACTGCATGGCATAAATTTTCACCAATTCTTCGAATAGCTTCTAATGCTAACACTTCCGTTGGCGCTTTAGTATAGGTATTGGTGTATGATTCTATAGCATGTGATAAGGCATCCATACCAGTAGAGGCAGTTATTTGTGGTGGCATTGTTAAAGTTAACAACGGATCTAAGATAGATAGGGAAGGGACGATATAGGGACTGCGAATACCTACCCGTGCTTTCCCCTCACGATCAGCAATCACTGCCACATCGGTAATTTCTGCACTGGTACCCGCAGTAGTAGGTAAAGCAATAACCTCCATAGGTGGTTGTTTCACCTTATTAACTCCGGCATAATCAATACATTTACCACCATTGGTTACTACCACGCCAATAGCCTTAGCAGTATCGATGGAACTACCTCCTCCAATACCCACGATCAAATCGTAATTCTCTTTTTTAATTAGAGAGGCTCCCTTATCAACAGTATCTATAGAGGAACTAATCTCGATATCTTCAAATAATCCACTCTTAATGTGATATGCTGCAAGAATTTTTTGAATCTTCTCGACTAAACCAGCTTTCTTCACTCCAGAATCGGCAATAATTATTACTTTTTTAGCATTTTTTTGAGCAACTATCTCTCCAAGCTGTTCAGCCGATCCGACACCATAAATAATCCTGGTTTCCATTACAAAACTAAAATATTCTTTGGTCATAAATAATACTCCTATTAATCAATTAATTTTTTATTATATCTTGTCAAAATATTTAATTTACAAATCATTACCGCTTATAATTACCTACTTATAAATAAATTGTATTACTTAAGAAAATACCAGCCCTTTCTTAAGTAATACAATTTATTTAATTATTATTAAAGAATATAATAAAGAGAGAGAATAATTTAAAAAATCAGCAAAATATCATATATATAAACTTTTCAAGTTTTCAGTTTATTAGTCTATCGGTTTTGCTTGTTCTGGAATTTCTAAACCTAATTCTTCCCAGTATTTAGCTGCACCTGGGTGTAAAGGAATTACCATTCCTTCAAGCACTCTCTGGTCAACCGGAATAACTCGTTTCCAATCTTGATGAATATCGCCAGCATAGTCTAATCCTTCTTCAGTAAAGAAATTGCTGACAATTTTGTAAACAGATTCTTCTGGAACATCTTTATGGACAATCACCAAGCTCGGAGAGACGGACTGTTGAACTGGTTGCTCTAATCCCCTATATGCACCAGCAGGAACAACACCCTTTACTGAGCCCGGAAGCTCTTTTAAGCATTTGTCTAATTCCTCATTAGTCAACGAAATTAATACCATATCATGTGTTGTAGCAACTTCAGTCAAAGAAGCAGCAGGATAACCCCCAGGACCTACGAAAACATCTATTTGCCCATCCTTTAAAGCAGCCGCTGCATCAGCAAAAGGAAGATAAGAAGGTATAATATCATTAAAAACATTAAGGGCTTTTAACATTCTCTCTGCAATAACTGCGCTGCCACTTCCTGGTGGTCCTAAGCTCATTTTTTTACCTTTCAAATCTTCTATAGATTCAATATTTTTCTGCTTCAGAGTAACCCAGTTTGTTTCCGGCCATAAATACATAGCTATACCGCGTATATTGGAATACTCTTTTTCCCAGCCCCACTCTTCCATTCCTTTGAAAGCTTCATAGGCATTGTAAATAAAGGCTAATCCAAAATGCGCTTCTTTTCTATCAACTCTTCTCACATTTTCTACAGAACCCGCAGAAACATCAACTGTTATTCGAATATCAGGTAATTTTTCCTCAATATATTGGGCAAATCCACTGGCATGATGATAGTAGACCCCTCCAGGACCACCTGATGCCATACCATACATTTCCAGCTGAGCAAAAGCACTACTTGAAAATACTAAAACAGATAACAGTAATACAAACACTGAAATTAAATACACTTTTGATAGTATTTTCATCATTGAATACCTCCATATTCTAATTTATTTAATAATATCAACTTATTCTCTCTCTTTATTATACGTTTTTTTAAAATACTTCTGGGCTAAAATTACTATGGTAATAAATAATATACCAAAAATATCAGTATAGATTCCAGATTTTAACAGAAGTAACGAAGCTGCGAGCAATAGGATTCTTTCTATTAAAGTAGTCTTTCTGTATAAGTATCCCATGATAAAGCCGGAAAAGGCCAGCATTGCTATGAATGAAGTAATAACCGTCAGAATAACGTTAGCCGCGCTTCCCTCCAATAGAATTCCAGGAGAGTATACGAATAGAAAAGGCATAACGTATAAAATTGATCCATACTTAAGAGCATTAAATCCGGTTTTCATTGGAGAAGAATGAGCAATCGAAGCTCCTGCAAAAGCCGCCACACAAACAGGAGGAGTAATATTGGAGGTCTGACTAAACCAAAAGACAATAAAATGGGCTGCCAGAAGAGGGACTCCGAGCTTGCTTAATGCTGGAATTGCCAGTACTGATACAATAATATAGGAAGAAGTAACTGTAGCTCCCATTCCAATGACCGTAGCAGCAAGAGCAATAAATATCATGGCTAATGGTAATATCCCTGAAGATAGGCCTATAATAATTGAGGAAAATCTGATTCCAATGCCGGTAAGGAAAATACAACCAACAATGACACCGATAACTCCTACACTGGTGCCAATAACAATAGCATTCTTACCAGCCGCAATTAAAGCTTGGTGTAAATCGTTCAAAAAGCCGCTCTTAGATTCTTTCTTTAACAGAACATTAATTACTTTAGTCAGGATAGTGGCAAGAATGGCCCAAAAGGCAGCAAATTGAGGAGATATTCCTCTTACCAGTAAAAAAACAACCAACAAAATAATGAGTAAAAAATACCATCCTTCTTTTAATACTGAATAAGCATTTGGTAGATTTGAACTCAGGTGTCCACTGCCTATTCCAGTTTTCTTAGCTTCCAAATGAACCATGATAAATACACTGGTAAAATACAATAGTGCCGGAATCAATCCTACTTTTATAATCTGAATATAGGGAATTCCAGTAAATTCAACCATAAGAAAAGCTCCTGCCCCCATAACTGGTGGCATAAATTGACCTCCAGTTGAGGCAACAGGTTCAATAGCCCCAGCAACTTCAGGTTTATATCCAGCTTTTTTCATTAAAGGAATAGTAAAAGTCCCTGTAGCTACTGTATTAGCTACTGCACTTCCACTTAAAGAACCAAAGAAACCACTTGCTATTACTGCTGTTTTTGCTGGTCCTCCCACAGTACGACCTGTTAAGGCCAGTGATAGATTAATAAAAAAATCACCCGCTCCAGTCTTTTCTAGAAAAGCACCTAAAAATATAAACATCAAAACATAAGTGGCACAAACTGAAGCCACTGAACCAAATATACCTTCAATAGTATTATATTGATAATACATAAAACGGCTAAAACTGACTCCAGAATGCCTTATGATTTGTGGGATGAATGTTGAATTACCATAAAGTGTATAAAGAATGAATACAATGGTAACAATAGGTAAGGCATTCCCCAACACTCTACGTGAACCTTCGATACACAAAATAACTGCAATAGAGCCAAAAACAAGATCTATGGTTGTGGGAGGTAATCCGGCTTTAAAAGCCATAAGCGGATAATTATACACAAAATAGATGACAAAGGCAAAACTTAGCAGAACCAAAAAAATATCTATAAGGCTCGGTTTGTTTTTTGAATATTTATTCTTATTAAAGGGATTATATAGGAAGGCTAATGCTAAACATACACCTATAAAAAAACTGCGATGAAGTTGTATGGATATCAAACCAAAGGCAGAGGTATAGATATATAACAGCGGTAAAGAAATTGCTAGTAATTCAGTAATTAGTTTCCAGGTACCTTTTAAATCTCTCTTTTGTAGCTGATATGCCTCATCAACAACATTGATACTATCTTGAGATTTTTCAATTTCATTATTATCCATGAATTATATCTCCTAATCTTCTATAACTAAATAATACTCTATTTAAAAATATGACGTTTTTACCTAAATATTTATCTAATTGAAAGATTTTTTGATATGGGACATTGGGAAAATATTTTTTAAATGATAGCTACAAAAATAAATCACCTCACTTAGTCCAGTGATGGGCAGTTTATTATTATAATGTATACATTATACAATATTAATTATAAATATCAAGCTATTATTTATTTTATATTTTTCTTAATCTTGGCAAAATTATTACAATTTTATTAATGTCTGATTAGCCTTTAATAAAACCTCATTAAGATAGATTAGGATATAATAATTAGATTGTCATAGTATCCTTCAAATAAGTAAAATAGCTTACCTGAAAAGTTCTCTTATATTAATAAAATGAGAGAAGGCTTGGATTTTATTATTGATATAATACGTTTTCTTATCATGAAAATTTTTAAATAAACTGTGAAGAAAAACAGAACATGATGAAAATAGAGTATTTAGCATATAATGATTATAATGCTAGTATTTCTTATATATACTTTTTAGTTTGAGGTAAAACAATACTTCCATTGGGCATTACATAACACTGAAAACCATTTCCATGTTTTTCCTGGATGAGGGCAAGAGCTTGTTTCATCTCTTCTGCTGGAATCATAAATAATTTTTTTACTTGGTTTTTGCTAAGAGAGGATAGTAAAATAATGTCCACTTCTTTAGCTACCTTAGCAATAGCATAGGCTTTGTGTCCACCTAAAATGAAACCTTTTTTCAGTCGCTCTTCAATATCATCTATTTTTTGAGCTTCTTCAATCCACTTTTTAAAAACAGTATTACCTAGACCTTCTCTGCATTCTGCCACTAAAACAATGGTGCCACCTGATTTAACTGTCTGATAGGCATTATCCAGGGCTTTTTGAGCTTGATAAATATTGATATCCTTGGGATAGCCCCCGGCACTGGTAAAAACAACATCAGCTTTTTCCCGAATGGAACAAATATAGGTGTCCCTACAAATCTCTACTCCTTGTAACCAGGATTCTGTTAATGCTCCAGCCACAATATTAATAATATTACCATTTTCATCGGTAATGGCATTGATATTAAAATCAACTTTGACTTTTTGAGCTGCTTCCATCATCTCTTCATGGACTGGATTACCTTCGATATTAGCTGCAACCGCATTGGGATGAAGCATATAAGCATGATTTCTTTCGATGGTTTCTCTGCCACAGATACCGGGAAGAATCGATTTTCTTCCTCCGGAGAATCCGGCAATATAATGAGGGACAATAACTCCTGTAGTAATAATAAAATCTACTTGTTTAATAATGGGATTAACTAATAAACGATTTCCACTTTTTAATCTTCCCAGATCAATCAATTTTTCATCATCGCACAGATGATTGATGAAATGATAGGAGGATACTAAGCTATCTCCAAATATTCTTATATTTTCTTCTACAGTATTTTCTCGATGAGCTCCGGTAGCAATTAGAAAAGTGATATCTTCTCTCTGAATGCCAATCTGACCTAATTTTATAAGTAAAGGAGGCAAAAGAACATGAAAGGGAGTTGGTCTGGTAATATCATTAACTATAATCAGAATTTTTCTAGCTTTTTTTCTTACAATCAAATTCTTCAAGGATAGACTATTAATCGGCTTCTCCAAAAGTTTCTCTAAATATACTAAGGGATCTTTTAATATTTTTGTTTTATCATTTGATAAAATAGCAATAATATTTTTTTCTTCCAACTTTAATTCTATTTTTCTATCCCCGTATTTTAAACTACATTTAATATTACTGTTTTTCAAGAGATGGTACCTCTTCTAATTTATAATAAAACTAAAATCCTTACTAACTGACTTCTATTTTTCTTTTAAATTTACTATTATAGTATTTTAGCATAAAATAAAATCGGGTAGACAATATTAGAAAATTTTTTTAAAATCTATTTGAAAAATAGGAACAGAAAACAGTTTTTCATTTAACTTGTGATTAAAAATAGCCTTTTAAAATTATTAATCATTTAGTAGGAGGTGCCTAAAATGAAAATTGGGATTATAGCTGACACTCATGACAATCTAACTAATCTAAAAAAAGCTGTGGAAATTTTTAATAAAGAAAAGATTGATTTACTGCTTCATGCTGGTGATTTTGTTTCCCCTTTTACGGCCAGAGAATTAAAAAATATTCTATGTCCCTTTACCGGAGTGTTTGGCAATAATGATGGTGACCGACTTTTATTACAACAAAAATTTCAGCAAATTGGTTCTATCTATCCAGAGCCCTTTAAAATAAATGCCAATAACCGAACCCTTATTATGTTTCACAAAAATGATGTTATTAAGGAATTAGCTAAGAGCCAGCAGTACGATATAATTATCTATGGACATACACATAAGGTAGACTATTATAAAGAGGGAAAAACAACAGTAATTAATCCCGGAGAATGCGGGGGATGGCTTACCGGACAAAGTACTATTGCCATTCTGGATTTAACTGATTTAAGTGCACACATTATAGAACTATAATAAATATTTCCAGAGAATTTTTTTATCAAAATCTACCAGTGGCAAAACAGTACTTCCTAAATATAGAAATGATAATATTTCAACTATTGATGATTATTTTTTAACTATTGGTATTGGGATTCCAAAAAATTCTAATACTATGAAGTAATCTTTTGTTAATGAGAAATAATCAATATAGGAGGGATTTACTTTTTAATGGAGAATATATTTACTATATAATTTTTGTTCTTGAAATAAAATATTATTTATTAGAACAGATGGTCAGAGGACTAAGCTATCATTAAAAAATGTAAGCTATTTTTAAATCCAATTTTATTCTTTAGAAAACTTTCGCTGACCATCTTGTATTAAAAGAAGATATCTACTAACCAAATCTATGTTCCTCAGAATTATGTAAATAAAAAACAACTTTACTATTAGAATAAAGTAATTGCAATATACAGTTTACTAAATACTAATCAATAATTATGGCTCTTCAAGTACATCCTGCAATTCCTTTATTTCATCCTGTTTTACAAAACTCTGTAATGATTCTAAAACCTCTTCTAATTGATTTAAACGCTGTCCATATAATGTCCAGTTTCCTTCCTGAATAGCGTTTTTTGCTTCCAGGTAATATTGAATAGCGTTTTCAATAAGATTATTTAGGGTAATACCTTCTTCTAAGATAACCTCTCTTTTCTCTTCAATTGGTCTATCAAACAATTTTCTAAGAGCACTATCTAAGTCTATATCCATGGCTACTTCTGATCCATCAGATACAATAACCCTTCTAAGTTGTGGTATTTCACCTTTTTCTGCTCTCAGATATAATGGTTCTGCGTAGAGAACCGAGTCCTCAATAGGAATAGCTATTAAATTGCCTCTGATTACTGTTGAACCACTTTGACTCCATAAAGTTATCTGCTGTGAAATTTCAGAATCCTGGTCAATCAAAGCTTCAATCTGCATCGGACCATAAATCAACTTATCTTTCGGGAATTTATAAACCAGCATCTTCCCGTATTCCTCTCCATCATTGCGAACTGCAAGCCAGGAAATCATATTATTCTTATTGGTGGGAGTAAAAGGTGTAATTAGGATAAACTCCTCTTTCCCAAAACCAGGCAATTTAGCAATTACATAATAAGGCTCTAATTTAATTTCTTCTGTAGCGTAGACCTCATTAGGGATATTCCAATAATCCTCTTTATTATAAAAAACATCAGGATTTTGCATATGGTATGCAGAATACATTTCGGTCTGTACTTTAAAAAGATCAATGGGATAGCGAATATGCTGGCGAAGATTTTCCGGCATATCATTAATTGGTTTAAATAAGCCTGGAAAAATATTCTGATAAACACGAATAATGGGATCTTCTGGCTGTACAATATAAAAATCAATATTGCCGTTATAGGCATCAACTACAACTTTTACTGAATTACGAATATAATTAAACGACTGATTATAAGGTCGTGAATAGGGGTAATAATTTGAGAGAGTATAGGCATCTTGAATCCAATATAGCTTACCATTATCTGAAATAACGATATAAGGATCGTGGTCATAAATTAAAAATGGTGCGACTTTCATGGCACGATCCATAGTATTTCTATATAACATTATACGGCTTTCTGGAGTAAAGCTCTTAGTGAGCACTATATTGATATCTCCAAATTTTATGGCAAACAACAATCGACGCCAGAAAGAAGCAATCTTTACTCCGCCTGTTCCCTCATAATGAGTATATACATTTTCATTTCCTTTGGGATAATCAAATTCCCTATTTTTAGTATTTACTATGACATACTGATCTGACATTTCACCATAATAGATTTCCGGCCTGGAAATATTTAAATCAACTGATGAAACTGGTGGAATATCCTGTATAGAAAGATGGGGTAAGCCATCCGGTTCTACTTTATTAACCGGGCTTATAACCGCACCATATCCATGAGTAAAAGTGAGACGTTCATTAACCCAGGTTTGAGCTTCCTGAGCAAGCTTGTTACTATTCAATTCTCTAGCAGCAATCATAACCTGCTGATAATCACCATTTAAGTAATAACGGTCTACGTCGATTCCCAAAAATTCGTAATATAATCGTATGGCTTGTATCTGATTGAAAGTCTGTTCTAAAGGACGCCAATCCCATAAACGTATATTGCTCACTGTTTCAGGATTTTTAAGCACTTCTTCATAATTTATTTCTTCTTCAAAGGGGAAATCCTGTTCTATAATACTATCTAAACCATATGCTTTTCTGGTAAATTCAATCTCATTTATAAGATAAGGCCTTTCTCTTTCCAATTCATTGGGCGATACCGCTACTCTCTGAATAATTCCCGGCAATACCCCTGCCAGAATTAGATAAACCACTATCACAGAAATGATACTGATTATCGGTAAGCGCATATCTTCCTTGCGGGAATAAACCATTATTATAATAGCAGCAATAATACAGAGTATCATGGAAACTCTAAATGCCAACAAATTTATATGGATATCGGTATAGCTCGCTCCATAAACCAGTCCCTGGGTAGAATATAGTATCTTTCGAGCATTAATCCAGAAGGCAAAAGCCTGTAAAAGCAAGTACGCTCCCAATAGCAATGAAATATGAAATTTTACTGGAGGATCGATGTTTATCTTGTGATACTCAAATCGAATAGCCTTTTTCACAAAATACACTAATACTACAATCAACAGAATAAAACCAATAGCAAAACTTAACCAATTTCTAAAGTACTCTAAAAAAGGGAGCTGAAATAGGTAAAAGCCAATGTCCTGTCCAAAAATAGGATCGTTGATACCCATAGATACCTGATTAAGATAAATCAGTATCTTTTCCCAGTTAACTGATTCAGAAATACCCATAAATATAGATATAGCAACTGAAAATACTAATACAAGTTTTTTACTTAATTGAAGGCTCTGTAAGCTTCTATATAGCTGCATTTCAGGTCTATCTCCATACTGTTCGGCAGATTCTACCTGAATAGCCGGGGCATAACGGCGGGCATAATTAAAATTGACATAGCTGAGTATAAAGAATAAAGTAGCAAAGAAAAGGCCTACCCAAAACTGGGTTAATAGTATCTTCCAGAAAACCGAGACATAGCCAACTGATTTCATCCAAATCATAGGAATATAAAATCGGCCAATAAAGGCAATGATTAGGATAATGAACAAAATCAGTCCAGCTATTAGTATCTTCTTTTTAGAATCTTTTAATCTATTTTCCAAAATGTTGCTTCCTCCCTCTTCCTAAAATTTTAGTGAATACCGAGAAATTAGATAGCCAGTTTTTCTATACCAATTATAACATTTATATTGTTTATTTAAAAATTATGACTTCTATAGGAAAGTAATTAACAAGATATGTGTTAAAATCTATAACTCAAAAAATTAGATTCTCTTTTCCTTTTTTAAATCTTTATAACTGGGTATCCCGAACAGGGAAGATGCTTCCACTATAGCTCGTTGTACTACAAGAGCTCTTACCTGGGTGCCAAGCGTATTCAAATAATTAAAATTGGCTTCTGTCTGGCCAGTAGCTATGGAAAAGATTACATATCCATCATAGACAGTATGTGAAGGCGAGATACATCTAGTCAAGCTATCGATTGCTGACATTGATAAACGCTTTGCCTCTGCTTTACATAAATTAGCATTAGTGGCAACTACTCCCAGTGTGGTATTCTGGACAAACGAGCTGTTCCGGGAAGGAGCGTTATTTGTTAACAACCTATTGGTATTGACAAAATGATTCTTTTCATTATTTAAAGTACCAGCAATAATTTTACCGTTTTCCGGATTTAAGATATCTCCGAAAGATTTAACTAATGCCAGCGCACCTACAATCAAACCACCTATTTTGATACTTGCGAACCTATTCCACCTTTCATACAATTAAAAATTCCATAATATTATAGTAGCTCCTGTTCCGGCATCAATACTACCTTCTGTTACCGGTTTATTACTAGCATTAAGACAGGCCTGGTATCCTATTTCGCTATTAGGTCTGACTAGGGGACCGATATGCAAATCAAAAATTACAGCCCCTGGGACAATAGGAACCTTAGATTTTACTATTATATTAATATTTGAATTTCAGGAATAAAAAAGTTATCTTGGTACAATTTCTTCTTGGTTTAAGAAAATTGAAATCTTTTTATATACTAGTAAAGTTAATATACTGCTAATTAAACCTTTTAGCAAGTTAAAGGGAATTATGGCAGGCAACATTAGCTGTAATACCATAGCCCTGTTAACTCCCAGGTACAAAGGAGTGATGATAAGATTAGCTGGGAACATTATAATAGTCATGGCTAATACTCCCAAGGCTAAACCGATAATTGCCCCATTTTTATTGTGTTGCTTTAAATAGACCCATGAAGATATCAAAACAAAAGCGCTGGTAGACAAAAAATTCATTAGTGCTCCATAAGGTCCACCCTGGCCAGTAATTAGGGCAAAAATTGTAGCATAAACAAAAGTCATAAGCATTCCAGCTCTTGGTCCAAATTTAAAGGCAGCAATCAATAAAAAAACATGGCCCGGATCATATAACAAAAACGGTGCCTGGGGTAAAATTGGAAAATGTATCAAATACCCGGTAATTACCGCCAAGGCGATAAAGATTGAATAATGACTGATGTGTCTAGCATTCATTGTTACTTCCTTTCTATATTTCTAAAAATACTCTAAAATAGTCTCTGAGTTTTATCTGAAATATTGAAAGGCTTTTAAAATAAAAAGCCCTCGAAATCTCTTCGGGGCTATTACCAAACACTTGATTTCTTCTCTCATCCAGACTTTAACTGTCGGCTCCGGAATTTCACCGGATCAACCAAAAAGGCTCGTGGGCTTTTCAATTCTGATGCAATCGGAATTAAATCTACCACCGGTCGGGAATCGATAATCAAAATAATGATTATCTCGCCCTGCCCCGAAGAAGTATTATTTTATAATTATATAACTTCTAGTCAAGATTGTCAGGTAAAAACTGCATTAATTTTTATTTTTTTATATTTTTTAACTAATTAACATTAATAGTCTCTTCTCTTATCAGCATACTATTATACTTACCTCCTTTTCTTTCATTTACAAATGAGAAGGAAAAAGGTATATTTATAATTACAAAATAACCCACAGGGAGAAAATAATCTTATGTATGTTAATCTGGCTGGCATCTTTGGTGGTTTAGCTATTTTTTTATATGGATTACAAAAAGTTAATCTGAATCTAAGACAGGTATTTGGCTATAAATTACAGACCTGGATTAATAAAATCACTCACCGTAATTATCTTTCTCTTGTATTTGGGGTATTCCTTACTTTTATTATGCAAAGTAGTACTGCTGCAACTTCATTACTGGTAGGATTGATAAATACAGGCATTATGAATCTTTCTCAGGGTATTCAGATTTTAATAGGAACCAGCATTGGAACCACTATTACCACTCAGATTATTTCTTTAAATATTGCTCAGTACTCTTTTATTCTAATTTTGTTAGGTTATGGATTGAATATGCTCAGCAAAAAACGACGCTATCAATTTCTGGGAGCGGTTTTACTGGGAATAGGTTTTATTTTTCTAGGTATGAAACTTATTTCTGATTTCGCAGAACCTATAAAACATAACGCTTTTTTATTAGACATTGTTGCCCATTTACAGGGAATACCTGTGCTAGCCTTTTTTCTAGCTATCTTGATCACCAGCCTCTTGCAAAGCAGTACAGCTATGATGGGTTTAACTATCTCTCTTTCTTCACAGGGAATTATCCCCTTAGACCTGGCTATTCCCATTATTATTGGTTCACATGTCGGTTCCTGCACCACTGTACTATTTGTAGGATTAGGAAAAACCGGTCAGGCTACCACCCTTACTTTTGGTAATTTAATTTATAAGATGATAGGTTCTCTCATATTTTTCTTTTTACTCAACCCTTTATCTAATTTTGTTACCTCTCTTACCCCAAATTTGCCCAGACAAATTGCTTTTGCTCACTCCATAATCATTATAGGTAATGCTTTATTAATATATCCTTTTCTATCTAAATTTATTTTTTTCTTACAAAAGCTATTCCCTAAAGCAAAACAGGAGGAAACACTCTATTATCCAAAGTTTTTAGATAATAGTGTTCTTGGTTCCCCTGACTTAGCCTTATATTTAGCCAAAAAAGAATTGGTACGAATGGCAAACACGGTGGATGAAATGCTGGTAGGAATTATGAAAGTATTCTTTAATCGGGATGAGGTTCTACTATTGAAATTGTGTAAGATGGATAGAATGGTCGATAATTTATCCAATGCGATAATTCACTATCTGACAGAAATGAAATTTGATATCTTAACTCCGGAACAGTCTAGCGAAACATATGGTTTACTAAATATCACTAACGATTTAGAGCATATTGGTGATTTAATTGATAAAGATATTGTCCCCATTATCGAAAAACAGATTGATAATGAACTGAAGTTATCTGAAGAAGGTCTTTCAGAAATTAATAAACTCTACAAAAGTGTTTACAATAATTTCTATCAAGCTTTAGGGGCTTTTGCTCTTGGTGATAAACGTTTGGCTCAGAAGTCTTTACAGCAAAAGAAATCTATAATAGAAAGTGAAGCCAAAATGAGAAGGAGTCATATTGATCGATTACATAAAGGTATAGAATTATCTCGACAAACCAGTTCTGTTTATTTTGATATTATTAATATCTTAAAGCAAATCAGCGAACATGCCTCTTTAATTGCTGAGGCCGTTTTAATGAATATGTAAGAATAGATATTTTTTCATATAAAAGAGGAGAATATAGATAATGGCAGTTATTATTGCTTTTGGAGTACAACCACATCAGGTCGAGTCAGGAATGGGAGGGACAATATTAAAACTAACTGAGTCAGCTCATCAGGTTATGATAATCGATTTAACCAACGGTAAATCTCTGAATAACCATCCCTCTGAATATCTCAAGAAAGAGGCAATTAAGTCCAGTCGCATACTGGGAATTGATGAAAGAATTACCCTGGACTATCAATATTTTGAATTAGAAAATAACCAAGAAATTAGAGCAGAAATTGCTGAAATTTATCACAATATTTCACCGGATATTATGTTTCTCCCCTATCCTGCTGAGGAAAATCCCGAAATCAAAATTGTAACCGAAATATGCCATGCCTCTTTAGCAAATCTCCAGCAATATAATCTTGCTTTTTTAAAAACTAAGACCTTCTATTACTTTGCTACTCCGGTAAATTATTACCAAAAACCCTCTTTTATTATGGATATCAGCAAGGAAATTGAGATGAAAGTGGAAGCATTAAAAAGTTACGAATCTCAATTTGGAAAGAATATCCAGAATAGTCAGTTGTTTGAAAACATTCTAAATCTTAATCGTTATTATGGTATGTTAATTGGCAAGAAATTCGGTGAATCCTTTATCAGTAAAGAACCTCTGGAAATGAAAAATATTGAATTTGCCCTTTAACATTACCTTCTAAAAAAAGAAAAGTTAAATAATATGATTTAAGAAGATAGAAAACAATACCATTCCTACAAGAGCAAAGGGGTACACTGCTCCATAACCTGCCGCTGGTTCATCACTACCCACTGCATCAACTGCGGCACCCAAACCAGGAGTAGAAGTCATCCCTCCACAAATTGCGCCTGATAACATTATCCAATTAATTCTAAATAGATACCTGCCTACTAAAAATCCCATTATCATAGCAATGGATCCAATAAATAAAGAAGCAATTACCAGAAATAATCCTGGCCCTGATAATGAATTAATCACTCTATAACCATATCTCAGTCCAATAACAGCAAAGAAATAGGCCAGTGAAATTGTTCTAATAACACCTAATACTCTATTATTCATCCTAAAACAAAATGGTCCAATATTACCAATATGCCCTAATATTAGGGCAGCAATCAAAACTCCCCCTGTTGAACCCAGGCTAATCTCACCGAATGAATAGAAAGAGATTTTAATAATGCCAAGAACATAACCCATCAGACACACCAAAGAAAAGGCACTCAGGTCAAAATAGGCTTCTTTGGCTTTGTTATTATCTTTTTCTTTATAGCTTGGTGCGGTTTTATTTCCATCCAATTCCTCACTAAGTAATAATTTTTCTTTATCTGTATTAATTTTAAAAATAACCGGGAAAAAATTCATGGCAAAAATCACAATAATTACTCCGAAAGGGTAACCTACCGCATAGCCGGTGCCAATTGCCGCTTCTGAATTTTTTATAAAAATATTTTTTTGTTCTTCAGATAATGATAGTAGAGAATCAGTATCAAATGTATCACCATAGTTTATAATATTCAAAATTTTCTTTTTTTCAGAGTCTTTTAGCTGTGAAAATCTGTCCGCCAGCTCGGTAGAATGTAAACGAGCTGTTTCTAAAGCAGCCCCCAGTCCAGGAGAACTGGTTAACGCACCGGTATATACACCAGTATATAAATAGGAATTTTCTATCGGGTTAAGTAAGCTAAAGCAGTAAGTTGTAGCGGCACCTAAAAAGGTAATCAAAAATCCCATTAAAATAAACTTTATACCATATTTTTTTATTACCCTGCCTACATCCCGGGCAGCCAGTAATCCAACTGAAGCAATAAATAATATTAAGAATAAATCAAAAAATCCCTGGTCAATAATTTCTCTGCTCAATATATTCTGAGCTGTACTATAAAGCTCGCTGTTTGGTTCAATAGTATGAATATATTTAATGATTAACCAACCTAGCACTATACCCACAAACATTGAACCCGAGGTACTAAAACTAAATCTTCCCAATCTTATATTGCCAAACAATATTCCTAACAGAACGCAAAGGCTTATCAGAACAATTGGATTAACTATCAATGTTAACATGGGATACCTCTTTCTTTTTGCCTTTCTTTATATCAAATTTTTCTAAAAATTACTTTTTTTTGATTTACCATTAAGATAAAATGTTTCTTTTATTCAGTAGAATCTGCCATTATCTCTCGAACAATACTTAGCAAGTAATCTCTGTTATTATTTTCTGGAGAAAGCAGTATTTCATTTAACAGTAACCTTAGTATCTCTCCTATTCTTTCTCCCTCAGGAACTCCCAATCTTATTAAATCTTCTCCTTTAATTGCTAAATCTTTTAGTGAAACTGGCGGATTTTTTTGTAATGCCTCTTTAATTAGCCTTTCTTCTTCTCTCAATAAATTTTTAATTTTATCAGTATTTTGTTCTAATAACAGCAATGTTTTCTTTAAATGAAACAGGCTCTCAATATTTTCTTTTCCCAGCTTTGCCATTAGCAAGCGAATGTTCATACCAGAATTGAAATCCATTTCTTTCCATTCCCTGCTAAGAAGGATTTGTATCTTTTTTATAATTTTCCTATTAAACCTCAGACTACGTATAAGGGGCAAGAAAAATATTTGCGCTTGGCGACAGGAACCAAAATAGAGTCTTCCCCAAAGAGCCAGCTGGTCAGGC
This sequence comes from uncultured Atribacterota bacterium, assembly GCA_964433555.1. GTDB lineage: Bacteria > Atribacterota > Phoenicimicrobiia > Phoenicimicrobiales > Stramentimicrobiaceae > Stramentimicrobium. The sequence continues at coordinate 20,569 of CAYSRG010000020.1, forward strand.
AAATCTTCTCTAAGTTCATTAAATCCCGAGAAGGATGGATGTTTCATTCCTTTACTAAACAATAATTCCTTTTTTACCTTATCTATACTAAAAATGTATTGCTCCAAACCATATTGTCTTATCATTATTATCCCTCTTTGCGCATCAGTAGTATTTAAAATGGAAGATATTTCTTCTCTTATTCGCTCCGGGCTAACTCGATGAGTTAAAAAAGCATGTTTCATAATACTCATTTTAATTGCTATATCTATAGTAAAACTTAACTCACAAGCTATACGGATTGCTCTTAACATTCTCAGGGGATCTTCCTGGAAACGGGCATCGGGCTCTAAACTTCGGATAACTCTTCGTTGCAGGTCTCTTAATCCATTAGCAGGATCTAAAACTCCCGTATCAGGATTCCAAGCTAGGGCATTAATGGTAAAATCCCGACAGAGTAAATCGCTAATCAAGAGAGAATAATTATCTTTATGATAAACCACAGGCTTTTGCCTTTTCTCTTTGCGAATTGTAGAAATATGATAAACTTGAGAATTAATGACAAGTGTTACGGTTTGAAAACTTCTTCCTACCAGTAGCGTTTTATAGTCATGAAATACCTTCTGAACCTGTTCTGGTCTGGCATAAGTAACGATATCCCAATCCTTCCCAGTTTTATGGTGTAGAAGGTCTCTAACGCATCCTCCTACCAGAAATGATAAAAAACCTGCTTCTTCTAATCTCTTTAATATGAAGAGAACATCATCTGGTATTTTTCCCTTATCAATCTCGGGAAAATCAAGAAAAGACATAACCATTATTCTCTAAAACCACTCTTTTTTTTATTTTTCAATTCTATTCCTAATTCTATTGTTATCTGTGTAATTATACAAATTTTTTATTCAATTAATACTTGACAAATTTTATAGTTATGCTATAGTTGTTAATATAAACTATTGTTAAAAGCAATTGTTGTTATTATGAAAGAAATATATGAGATAATATTAAAATTAAAATATTTTTGCTATTGTCATGAAAGCAGAATTAGTACCTCCTGTCAGATTAGTCTAGGTGAACTAAAGGGCATAAAAGTAATGGAGGAGGAACAAGCTCTAACTTGCTCTGATATTGCTAAAAAAATTAATCTTTCTCCTTCTCGTGGCAGTAGAATTATTGATAATTTAGTCAGGAAAGGTCTTCTATTAAGAAAGATAAAAGAGAATGATCGCAGAACTACTCTACTTTATTTAACCAAAAAAGGCAGGGAGGTAATGAAAAACATAGATCGTGAAGAAAAAAAATTCGAACATTTGTTGACTTCAGAACTGGGTAGTGAAGATATTGAAATAATTAAAAAAGGATTAAAGTTATTAGAAAGAATATTGTTAGATAATACACAAAGGAGATAATTATGTCAGAAAAAACATTAATTGAAGTAAATGAAAGTAATTTTCAGGAAGAAGTACTCGATTCTACTCTTCCTGTACTGGTAGACATGTGGGCACCTTGGTGTATGCCCTGTAGAATGGTTGCACCCGCTGTGGAAAAGATTGCCCAAGATAATTTTAATAAATTGAAAGTCTGCAAATTGAATGTTGACGATAATCAGGCTATTGCAGCCCGTTACAATATACAGGGAATTCCCGCTCTTTTAATATTTAAAGATGGAAAAGAGTATGATCGTATTGTGGGAGCAGTTCCTCCCCAAGCTATTCAAGCAAAATTGGAACAAGCTCTCTAATCTTTTTAAAAACATTAAAAAAGGGTATATATTTACAGAATTATTTTCTAATAGATATATACCCCTTCTTTTTATCTTACAATCCTATTCACACAATAACTTGTAAGGTTCAAAAATTACAGTAGACTATTAAGCAATATATCAGGACATATTTTATCAATTACAAACACTACAACTTATTACTTTTTATCCGAATTATTTTCACTTTTATTAGTCATCAATACACTTAATTCTAATCCTTCTTTCCTCAATTCCATTATCTTATTTCTCAATTCAGATACCTCCGTTACGGAAATTTCTTCTTTGGTCTTCTCATCTAACTGCTCCAAAACCAGATTCATTAACTCTTTTAGTTGTTCGGATTCTTCGTCTAATAGTTGCTGTTCTTTTCTAATTTCTTCTTTTGCTTCTTTAACTGAAACAGTTTCTCCGATTCCTTTAATTAAGAAATCATCTCCTATTTGGGGAATGATGGTATCCATATTTAATTCACGCTGGATTAAATCTGAGATAGTATCCAATGAATCCTGTTCACCGTGAACCAGAAAAACTTTTTTTGGTCTTTTTTTAAAGTTTCTTAACCATTGTATTATTTCTTCCTGGTCAGCATGTCCTGAAAATCCTTCCAGAACATGTATCTCGGCATTCACGCTAATTTCTTCTCCAAATATTCTTACCTTTTTTATTCCATCTTGAATTCTCCGACCCAGGGTACCCTCTGCCTGATAACCAACAAAAACAATGCTTGATTCTTTTCTCCATAAGTTATGCTTCAGGTGATGCTTAATTCGACCAGCAGTACACATCCCACTAGCAGAAATTATTAGCTTGCTTTCTGGAGATGTATTCAATTCTTTAGATTCCTGGGTAGTTCTGGTAAAATGAAGATTATGAAAATCTAACGGATTATGTCCCTTTTTTATTAAAGCGAGCGTTTCTGCATCAAAACAGTCTGGATTTCGTATAAATATTTCTGTAGCAGAAATAGTAAGAGGACTATCAATATATACAGGTATATCTAGAAAACTATCATCTTTAACTGCAATAATTTGATCGTAATATTTGTTTAGCTCATAAATAATGTCCTGAGCACGCTGTATGGCAAAAGATGGTATGACTACATTGCCACCCCTTTTACTGGTTTCTATCATTATGGGTATCAACTTAGCAGCTTCATTATCCAGAGAGGGATGTATTCTATTACCATAAGTGGAATCGAGTATAAGATAATCTGCTTCTTCAATAATTGCTGGATCTCTAATAATTGGTTTATTTTTCCTTCCCAAATCTCCACTGAAAACTATTTTAAGATTTTCTCCTTCTTCATTAATCCAGAGTTCCACAATAGAGGAACCAAGAATATGACCAGCATCCTGAAAACGAAAGGTAAAAGTGTCATCTATGGTAATCCTTTGATTGTATAAAACTGGAGAAAAATACTTCAAACTATCGGTTGCTTCTTCTGCTGTATAAAGAGGCTTACGTAATGGTTGGCCAGCGCGGCTTCTCTTGCGATTGTCCCATTCTGTTTCCATCTCCTGGATATAACCACTATCCGGAAGCATAATAGAACATAAATCATGAGTTGCTTTAGTACAATATATTTTTCCTTTAAAGCCAGCTTTTATTAAGCTGGGAATACGCCCGCTATGATCAATATGAGCATGGGATAATATTAGAAAATCAATGTCCTCTGGTTGATAAGTAAATGGTTGGAAGTTCAACCTATTAAGCTGTCGACTCCCTTGAAACATTCCGCAATCCACTAAGATTTTTCTTTCTCCTATTTCCAGCATAAAATTAGAACCTGTTACTACCCGGGCTGCACCCAGAAAATTTATTTTCACAATAACTCTAACCATCCTTTTTTTATATTTAGAAATATTATTTTATCATTTTTTTTATCACACCAACTAAAATATGATAATGGGCTATCTTATACTGTAATAAGGAATCACCATCCGCTATTAGCTTGTAGGTTCTAGGTCTTGACCAATATAAATGTCAGAGCATTAAGTAGATCATATGAAATAATAAGTAACCCTAATTAACTTTATGTTTTTAAAAACTTCCTTCGGAAAGAATTAATCCAGTTAATGTTAATATGGTATTTGTTTTATTCTATCAGAGAATAAACATAAATAATAGGAATATGTTCTCCTCTCATCTTATCAGATGGAAATACCTGATTAGAGAAAAACAATAAAAAATGTTTTGTACTATGCTAAGTATCCTGAATATTTATTAACCTGCTTCGTCAGTAGAAAATGATTTGAATCTAAATAAGCTATATTATAGTAAAATATTAAGTATATTTTACAATTACCAGAAATTTAGAATATTAGAAACTATCTATCAAATAATAAAATATACGCAGTGCTGATAACAATAAAAACGAACAAATTTAAAGACAATTTTTTATAAAATTTGGATACATCAACCTTTAAATATTCCACAGTCAAAGCTAAGCATAAATGCATGGGAGAAATCATCATGCCCGAAAAGCCTCCCAAGTAAGCAAACATGGCCATAGATAGATTTATAGAACCATCATTTATCATTAATGGTAATATAATAGGAAAGCTTACTCCAATATAACCAGCAGTAATTCCTGTTAAAAATCCTAACAAAAAAGGAATAAAGAATAAAATAATCCATATATTAACGCCTATTGCGGATAGGGATTGAGAAATTGGTTCCAGGGAATTGGTGCTATTTAATATTTGTTTGAATATCATAATCCCAACAATCATCAGAACAACTTTGACAGAAATGTCATGAATAATAATTTTTCGGAATGTTCTCGCTGATATTCCCTTTACTATCAACAGTAAAAGAATGGTTATGCCTAATGATATTAGTAAATTAGCCTTACAGAATAATACTAAAAATATAATCAGCAATATAGGCCAAACACTATTTAAAAATACTAAAAGATTCTGCTTATAGTTATTATGGTTTATCCTATTTTTACTTCTTTTTCCTAAATTCAGATACATCCAAAAAAATCCAATAAACAAGGCAAAGATGCTTAAGGGAAATTGAGCTGTCATTATTTCTCGAAAACTTACTCCTATAACTGAGACATAGAGAACTACTCCGGGAATCAGCGGCCAGAAGAATTCCCAGACATGGCGAAACCAATAATTGGACAACATAATATCTTCAGAACTCATTTGATTTTCTTCTCCAATCTCTTTCAATAAAGGAGCCGAAAACATGGCACCAGCAGGCATGGGAATTAAACCTAAAAAGGAAGCAATTAAAAAAAGAACTAGGCGATAATCATTAACCATATACTGTAAAGGACTAATAATTCCTTCCATATTTTTTGTTCTTTTTAAAATTCCGCTTAAAAAATAAACTAATACCACAATCCCAATTAGTTGTAATGTAGTCGGATCAATAATAGCGAGATAAATATTATATAACAAACCTTGAAAGCCAATATGAAACAGAAAACTTAGAGAAACTGAAGCTAGAAACATAGTTAAACCAAGATCCCACCTCAATCTCAACATAATAATGATAAGAATAATAACTAAAATTAATTTAATGCTTTCACTCAAAAAAATCTCCGCCTTTAAGTAATTTAAAATTAAAAATATTTCTCTAAAATTCCAATATTCTTAGAGAAATATTTTTAATTTTTCAGTTTATGCTAAACTTTTATCTCTTATTGTTTATTTTTAAGAGCATCAGTTTGTTCTTTTACTTCACCCGCTTCACCCCGGGATTCTTTTTTAATATCTTCCTTTCCCTTTTCTTTTTCTACATCTTCTTTAAACTTAACATCCAGAACGTTTATATCAACCTTAGATACTTTTAAACCAGACATGGTCTCAACAGCCTTTTTTACATTTTTCTGAGTTTCTCTGGCAGTCTGGTAAATTCCAACTGTATAGTCAGCTACTAGAGAGATAGTGATAGCAACTTCTTTCTGATTCTGATTCATTGAAACATCGATTCCCTTAGTCAAATTATTTTTATCCAGTAATGGTGCGGACATTCCTTTTCTACCTGCTGTTAAGCCTACTACGCCTTTTACTTTAGTTGCTTCCATTGCCACTATAATAGCTACAACATCTTTGGAAACTGATATATTTCCTAACTCTAAATCTTGCTTATCTGCTTCCGATTTATATTCATTCTTTTCATTTTCAGTAATAGCCATGGATTCATAACCTCCTTATTTTGGATTTATTTAATGTTACTCATAATCAATCTTCTCTACATTAATTTTTACCTCTTTTATTTCAACTCCACTTATCTTGGGGAGCTCTTCCTTTAACTTTCGCTGAATGAGGTTTGCAGTATCCGGTATATGGCAATCTTTGGCAATAACCAGCTGTAATATAGTTTTAATATCTCCACCTTTTTGAACTTGTATTTCCGGTTTTATTTTTCTCACTCCTTCTATATCATTAAGTATACTTAAGATTATCTGTTCGAGTGACAATGTTGAAATTTTTATTTCCCCAGAATCAGTAATAACTTTAACATATGGTAGCTGTTGAATCATTTTTTGCTTTAACCATATTAGATACAGAGCAAAAACAAGTATCGCTAATCCAATTAAAGCAAGAACAATTTGATGGATAAGGCTGGAGTAAATTAAATGCAGGTTCTCATTTACCAAACTAATTAGATATTCTGCTTTGATAATACTAAAGGATACTAGAAAACATTTTAAAGATAATATCAATAATAAAATAATAAGTAAAACAAAGATTATATTATTAAATACTTTTTCTTTCATATTAAACCAAAACCTCTCTAACTCAAATGTTTTATTATTTCCGTTAGATAGTATAAATAATTGCTAAAGAAGGCATTTAATCAAAAGATTAATCTAACATAATACCAGAAATTCTATTTAAATCTTCATTACTATAAAATTCGATAGTAATCTTACCTCTTTTCCCGCCAAATTTAACATTTACTTTGGTACCCAATTTTGCTATCAGTCTTTTCTCCAATTCAGGAAAGTATTGTATTTTCTTTTTATCAGAGGCAATATTTTTATCCTTCTTTTTTATCCAACGCTCTAACAGCTTTTCTAAGTCTCTTACCGATAATTCCTGTTCGATTATTTTCTGCCCAAATTCCTGTTGTACCTGTTTATCTTCCAAGCTTAATAAGACCTTGGCATGACCAAAACTAATTTTCCCCGAGGCAACTCTTCCCCTGACCCATTCATTTAAACTAAGCAAACGCAAAGTATTACTAACAAAAGCTCTACTCTTTCCAGTTATTGCTGCTAATTCTTGATGAGTAAGGTGAAATTCTTCCACCAATCTTTTAAAGGCAAACGCTTGTTCTATTGGATTAAGATCCTCTCTTTGTATGTTTTCCACTAAAGCAACTTCAAAGGTCTTAAGATTATTGAATTGTCTGATAATAACCGGAATTTTTTCCAAGCCCAATTCTCTAGCAGCCTTTAATCTTCTTTCCCCAGCCACTATTTCATATCCTTGGGTTGATTCCCGTACAATAATTGGTTGTATAATCCCATGTGCTTTTATCGATTCCTTTAACTCATCCATTTTCTCCTGATCAAAATCCTGTCTTGGTTGATAAAGATTGGGGGTTAGTTGGTCAATATCCACTTCCATAACATAAGTCCTATCTTTGATATTGGAAATTGGTATTATCGATTCTATTCCTTTTCCCAAACCCTTCTTAATCATGAGCAATTACCTCCTGTGCTAACCTTTGATAAGCTTGTGAACCTCTAGACTTTGCCTCATAGATAACAATCGGTTGACCATAACTAGGAGCTTCGCTTAAACGCACATTGCGAGGGATAATTACCTGAAAAATACTGCCATGAAAATGTTTATCAATCTCCTCTACTACCTCTTTGGATAAATTATTTCTTACATCATACATGGTTAATAAAATTCCCTCAATGGATAAATTGGGATTTAAGTTTTCCTTCACCAGGGTTATAGTGTTCAATAATTGACCAATTCCTTCTAAAGCATAATATTCACATTGTACCGGAATAATAACCGAATTAGCAGCATTAAGAGCATTTAAGGTAAGCAAGCCAAGAGAGGGCGGGGTATCAATAATAATATAATCATATTTCTCTTTAATTGGACGAATAAGTTGTTTTAAGCGATTTTCCCGAGAAATATAATTCACTAACTCAATCTCTGCACCAGCTAATTGAAGCGTAGAAGGTAACACATCAAGATTTTCAATCTGGCTGGGAACTAGAACCTCCTGAACCGGAACTTGATTAATCAAGCTATCATATATATTTTTCTCAATTTTAGAGCGTTCTATGCCTATTCCACTACTAGCGTTACCCTGGGGATCAATATCAATTAATAATACTTTCTTTCCTTCTAAAGCCAAAAAGGCACTTAGATTAATGGCAGTGGTGGTCTTTCCCACTCCACCTTTCTGATTACTGATAGCAATAATTTTATTCATTACGGATAAGTCCTCTTATTTAAAAAATAAAAGTTCCACGTGGAACATATTGGTAAAACTTAGAATCTACTCTCTTTTAAAATCCCATTTTATCTGTCAGCAATAAACCAATTCGTTTATTCATGTTCCAAAACTATCCCATTATAAGACGTTAATCTCTTCAAAAAGTTATTTTATGTCTAAAGTAATCTAATATTATCAAAAAATCATTTAAAATACAAAGGCCTTTTCTGAGGAATACCATTTTTTCGTGGAAATCTTTCTGGAGTTGGTTTTATTTTGCGAATAACTAAAACATAACGAAGATGACTTGAATGAGGAATTCTGACTACATTAATGCTCTCCATGATTCCTCCCAATCTTTCTATTACTTCTTTATTGCCAGATAGCTCCTCTTGATAGGAACTGCCTTTAAAGGCAATCATGACACCATTTATCTGGCATAAAGGAAGACAATATTCACATAGGACACCAAGGGCAGCAACAGCTCTCGATAATACTATATGGTATTTTTCTCTAAATTCTGCTGCCTTGCCTATATTTTCAGCCCTATCCCGTACCACCTTGGTATCAGTTAGTTCTAACTTATCAATTACTTCCCTTAAAAATAGTATTCTATTTTTTCTTGCTTCTAATAAACACATGCTGGCATCTGATAAAACCATTTTTACAGGAACTCCAGGAAATCCTGCACCACTACCAACATCAATGATTTTTAACCTTTTTCCCTGCTGAAATGTTTTCCATAGATTATTGATAATACCAATACAAGAAAGTGAATCCAAAAAATGCGTATTAATAATATCAAAAGTGTCTTGAATTGAGGTAATATTAACCTTTTTTTGATAAGCATGTATCATTTTTATATAAATGATAAATTTATTAATACTCTCCTCTGGAAGGCTTATCCCTAAAGCAAGTACTCCCATATTAATATATTGATCTAAACCTTCTTTAGTATTAAACAATGTTTTTTCTTCTTCCACAGTTTTTCCACAACTCCTGTTTGTATTCATTTCTAACATGAAATACCAAAATTGAAGACATTAATATTTAACTGCTCCCACTGAAAGAAATTAATTATAAGCTTTTTATAATAAATACCTTACAATGCTTTCTGCTAATACTACATTTATTGCTTTTTTATTTTATTCTCTTCAATCAAGCGAATACTTCACTTATCTATTTTTCCACAGCTTTTTCACAAATAAAAATTTAATGAATTTTATGGACGTCCATACCTATATTTTGCGGAGTTTCCTGCTGAATTAATAATTTTCTAGTCTTATGTTTTTAATGTGCTATTACGCTATCTACTCGACAAGACAATTTTAAATTAAAAATAATCCAACTAAATAGTAAGTCAATAAATTTGATTTGGCAAGAGACATTTTCTATTTTCAAATCACCATGAGCAGAGTCCCCCGATAAATAAACTTTCAAATCAAATGATATTAAAAGGTAAACTCATAGATAATTAAACCACCCAACAATGTTAGCTATAATTTTTTACGTTTAGTACTATCCATTATTTTCCATAAATAAGGTGAGGCTTGCCTGTTATCTCAGCAAAATCCCTAATTACTTTGGAGATGCTATGGATAGTGCAACTTAATTACCCAAAAATGCCAAAGGATGTTTCTTAAAGTCAGTTAACTCAATGTATTTATAAAATTCCTTGCCTATATGTTAGAAATAGAATAGTCTTATCTTGTCCTCTATTTACAGAGCAGGCTTGAAGTAAAGAACCAGGATACCTACTGGGAAGAAAGGTTTCGGATTTGATAAAACATTAAAATATGTTGGTTTAATTACTACTAAACCTACTATATATATTGGATAAGCAAGGAAATAGTATAATAATCCTTCTTTGTATAGCATGATAATTGATGGAAAAAGATATTTTAGTAGGTATTTTAAATTTGTGTTCCACGTGGAACATTATTTAATAACACAGGGCTTATTGAAATTAAAGTATTTTGCTAAATTGGCAGCCTTAATTGTTTGGATACTACTTTAGAAATCACTCAATCATTATTTTTTATTAAAGAGATTTCTGGTAAAAACAATTTTTATTTACCAATACAGAATTGGGAAAATATTTTGCTGAGTATTTCATCATTATATGCTTCTCCGGTAATGTTAGCCAACTGGCTGGTAATATATTTCAAGTCCATTAACACAAAGTCAACCGGAATCCCTTCTTCCAAACCAGAAACAAGATCGACTAAGCTTTTTTTTACTTTAAGTAGATATTCTAGATGTCTTTGATTGCTTATTATCAGCCCTTCTTCTGGCGTATCAATATTGGTAAGAACTTGATTCACCATTTTGTCTATTAAAATATCAATTCCCATCCTTTTTTTTATAGAAATTCTAATAAATTCATTTATACCCAATCTCTGTTGCAATTCTGAATGGTCAATTTTTGATGGAAGATCAATTTTGTTTAAGATAATGATTTTATTTATATTACGATTATTGAATAATTCAATTTTCTCAATAAGTGTAATATCATGGGAATCCAACGGCTGATTAATATCAAACATTACCAGGAAAAGTTGAGCAAATTCCATGTGTTGACTTACTTTCTTCAGACTGACTTGTTCTATAATATTCTCTGGATCTTTCATTCCTGCAGTGTCAATTAGATGAAAAGTAAAACCTTTAATGACTATCGTTCCCTCGATCAAATCTCTTGTTGTTCCCGGTAAAGAAGTGACTATAGATTTATTTTTCTTTAGTAACATATTAAACAGACTTGATTTGCCAACATTGGTTTTGCCCAGAATTATAGTATTAATTCCTTCTTTGATAATCTGTCCATATTTTACTGTATCCATTAATTCGTTTACCTCAAATAGGCACTTCTCAATAATTTTTTTAATTTCCTCGTTTTTCATTTCAGCAATTCCCTGATCTGGAAAATCCAGTGGTGCTTCAATTCTAGTAGTTAAATCAATGATGCTATTTTTAAGGTGGGATATTTCTTCTCTAAGGCCTCCGGCAAGATGATTGAGAGAGGATTTTAAACTGTTCTCATTACTGGCTTTGATAAGATCAATCACTGCTTCAGCTTGACTTAAATCTATCCTTCCATTTAAAAATGCTAATTTAGTGAATTCCCCGGGTTCAGCTATCCTTACTCCCTGCTTAGTTACAATTGCCAAAACTTTATTTATCACCAGAAAACCACCGTGACAATTAATTTCCACAATGTCTTCTCTGGTATATGTTTTTGGTTTACGCATAACAGTTAATAGAACCTCGTCTACCATGGTATCTTCCCCAGGTTGAATAATTGTTCCATAATAAATATGGTGGCTATGAAACTCATGGGGATTCTTTTTTATTTTTCCTTTATAACGAAATATTTTACTGGCAATATCAATTGATTGTGGACCGCTCATTCTTATAATACCAATGCCACCAATACCCAATGGCGTAGATATGGCAACAATGGTATCTTTCTCTTTGTCAGTCTCTCGGAATTGATTTCTTTTCATTGTTCGACCCAATTATATTAAATATTTTTTAAAATATTCTAATTTCCTTTCTTTATTTATACGTTACACATAATTAAAATAATGAGTCTGTGTTATATTTTCTGTAAAAGTAAAAAGTTAATTTAAATAATAACTTGAAATGGGCCATAAAGAACCTCCATAATAATATAGACGATACTCTAAAAAATTAAGGAGGATAAATTCAAGATGACCCAACTAAATACTAATTCAATCATGTCTATTTTGCAAGAGGAATTAAATAAAGACGAAGATTTCCTAAAGAAAATGGTAAAAAGCATTATCCAGTAGCTAATGGAAGAAGAGAGAGATACTCAAGTAGGCGTATTATCTCACCAAAGAGATAATACCAAAAGAAAAGCCAATCGAAATGGCTATAAGCCCGCTCTTTTAATACCAGGATAGGTAACTTACTTTTGGCCAAACCCCAGATCAGAGAGTTTGCCTTTCAGACCCAATTGTTTGAAAACTACCAAAGAAGTGAAAAGGCCTTACTGGCCAGTATCTGTCAGATGGTCACCGATGGAGTCTCTACCAACCGGGTAAAAAGTATTGTCGCTAAACTATCACCGGATTTAACTTATTCCAAATCTACAGTCAGCAGAATCACCAAGGGATTGGATCCCCAGATAAAACACTGGCAACAAGCACAATTGCAAGATTATTACCTCTATCTCTTTACCGATGCACTCTACTTTTTTGTCAGGGTAAACCATCAGGTAATCTCCTGCCCGGTACTAATTACCATAGATATAGATAAGAACGGACACCGGAAGATTCTGGGTGTTGATATTGCCTTTGAGGAAAGCTACCAAAGTTATTTGAATCATTTTAATAAAATCAAAGACAGGGGATTAAAATATGTAGATTTAACCATCTCTGATGATCACAAGGGACTCACTAAGGCCCAGCAGGAAGTATTCCCTAATACAGCTCATCAAACCTGTATCTGTCATTTTATGCGTAACATCCTATCTCATGTACCCTATAAAGAAAAAGCAAAATTTGCCGATTATCTCAAGCAGATCTTCAATTCTCCCAATAGACAGATGGCTACTACCATAGCGCATATGATTGCCAAAAAATACCAGACCAGCTATCATAAGGTCAGTCAAGTGTTACAAGAAGAACTGGAATTTACCCTGGCTTACCTGGGCTACTCCAAACATCACCGGCCTAAGATCAAAACCACCAATTTAATTGAAGGGGTAATCAACAAAAATTTAAAACAACGTTCCAAGGTAATTGGTATTTTCCCGAACCAAGAATCATGTATGCGTTATGTCTCCCTGAGGCTTATGGAGATTGATGAACAATGGCAGACCGACAGAAGGTATATGAAGATAAACAAAGATGATCAATTCACACAAGAAGATGATTCTCTATTAGAAGAAATAAAACAAATTAAAGAAAGAGTCACAATATCAAGGAGAAATTGGTGGTTACTTAATTTTACAGAAAAATTGGGATTGACTCAAAATAAAAAGCATAACAAAATTAGATTAAGTAAATTATTATCCAATAATGTTATGCGAAATTATAAATTATAATGTTTATTAATATGTTATTGCTGTTTTATCATATTAATCATAACTTACTTTTGCTCTTATTAAATTATTTATTCTACTTGGTATTCTTCCTTAATGCTCTTGCTTGCACTATCCTCATCTTGGACCAGAATCGGTTTTATGATAATTCTCCGATATGGCTCCCTTCCTTCACTATAGGTAATTACTCCTGAATCTTCTTTTAGAGCCATGTGCACTAACTTTCTTTCTATGCTATTCATATAATAAAGGGCTATAGTGTCACCTTTTCTTTTTGCTATCTCAGCTTTTTCCCTAGCATATCTCTGAAGAGATTCCTCTCTTCTTTTTCGATATCCATCAATATCCACTATATAAATTTTATGAGTGCCTTGCTGGTTCTCTTTATTAACAATCAAATTAACCAGAAATTGAATGGCATCAAGAGTATGACCATGTTTGCCAATAATGATGCCAGGATCTGCTTTGATAATCTCAAAAATAGTATAATCCTGATTGGAAGAAACCAACTTTACTTCAGCCTCAGCACTTATACCTTCCGCTATTTTAGAAAGAATTTGTAAGGCTTTTTCCTCTGGCTTGGTAATTTTCATTTCCTTATTTTCAAAATCTAACAAGACTTACCTCTTTCCAATAATACATTTGTCTTTTCCCTCAGAATTAATTGGCTGAATGGCAATTATTAGCTCTTATTTTTTAAGGCTTTGCTTTTCTGCTCGTTTTTTTATTTTGTTTTACAGAAGGTTTTTCATATCCTGGTATCCAAGGAATCTCTTGTTCGCTCTCTTTTTGTTTGATTTCCGTTTCTTTTTTCTGCTCTGGTGTCTTCTCCTGTCTTACTTTTTCTTTTTCCTTAGAGCTATCGGATTCTTTTTCTTTTTGAATTTCAGGTTTCTTTTTGTTAATTAAAAGCTTCTGTATAATATCAAAAAGGGTTGAGGTAAACCAATACAAACTTAATCCTGACGGTAAACTAAAACTTATAAAGGCAATCATGACTGGCATAATAGTACCCATCATCTTTTGGGTATTGGCAGTAGGATTAGAAGAGCTGTCACCCTGGCTTGTTACCGGCATAGGCGGCATGGTTAATTTTTGTTGAATATACATTGATACCCCTACTAAAATCGGTAAAATTCCAATACTATAACTTCCAATTACCCCGAATAACTGATCTGGTGCGGCTAATCCCGCAATCATTTCGCCTTGATACATAACTTCGTTTTTAATCCACAAAAAACCACCATCAATAATCTCTGTATTGGGTATAAAATATTCAAAACCCCTGAGCACCTGAAAAAACAGAATTAAAATAGGCATTTGAATGATAAGTGGCAAACATCCGCCCATAGGATTGACCTTATGCTCCTTATACAACCTCATTACTTCCTGATTCATTCTCTCTTTGTCATTTTTATATTTTCTTTGTATTTCCTGCATGAGAGGCTGAATCTTCTGTGTCTCTTGCATAGAAATCATCTGTTTTTGCATCAGCGGATACATAATTGATCTTATAATAAGGGTTAATAGAATAATAGCTAAGCCATAATTATGAGTAAAACCATATAAGACACAAAGGAATTGTTCTACCCAACCTATTAATGAACTCCAGATTCCCAAAATATTACTCTCCTTTTCTACAAAGCATTTTTCCATTCAAATATTCAAAAGTACAGACCGATCTTCTATTCATGGATTCTATCTTATTTGTATAGCTTATCGGGTACAGGATCATAACCACCAGTATGGTATGGATGGCACCGAAATAATCTCTTTATGGATAGTAAGGTTCCCCTTAGACAGCCATGTCTTTGAATAGCTTGTATAGCATAATCTGAACAAGTAGGATAAAACCTACAAGTTGCAGGTTTAAAGGGGGAAATATATTTTTGATAAAACACAATTGCTGTTATCAATATTCTATTCATTTTTTTACGTTAGACAACGGTTTTTATTATATTTATTATTTACCTTATTTTAAAATTATCTCTCGGCAACAATCTTATCAGTTCTTGTTCAATTTCCGTAAAGGAGGCTTCTAAAATCTCCTTTTTAGCTACAATGATAACATCACATCCAAAGATTAGTTTTATACCTTTTTGACGCCAGATTTCTCTTAATCTTCGTTTAATTTTGTTACGTTGCACTGCATTGCCAAGACTTTTTTTGACAATAAATCCTGCTCTATTATTCTCCTGCTGACTAGATAATATATATAATATAAGATATTTTCCAGATTTACGATTTCCATTGGAAAAAACTTTTTTAAATTCGTTGGTTCTTTTTAAACCTTCCTTAAACAAGTTAATATCTAACCGGAAACGGTTAATCTCTTCCTTCCTTTTTGTCTTCTCCTTTTTAAAATAAGTCTTCCGCTTTTCGTGCTCATACGACTGCGAAATCCATGTGCTTTTAATTTTTTTCGACTATTAGGCTGATAAGTACGCTTCATTGATAATCCTTCTCCTTTGCGCGAATTCTTGTTCTAAACTAATTTGTATCAAATCTTGATTTTACTCAAATCACCTATATTGCTATTTATTACATAATCATAATTTTAAATTATAACTATTAAATTATAAATATGTCAAATACTGAAATAGTCTACCTCATTTTTAATGCTATGGCAAGTATAAGAAGTTATTTATAAGAAAACATGGGAAATTTATTGCTGCCCACAACAAATTACTTAAAATCATTTTTATCAATTAGGATACTATCCTCGAAGTGTAATATGTTCGGATACGGATTAAAAAACTGGAAAATAGTTTAAATAGTGGCAGACCAAGCTATTTCAAATAATCATTTGGATAAGTGAATATCTAAAATGAGCTTTGCATGTTTAGCTATTTTTGCTATTATATTAATGGTATAATTGTGCTATAAAATTCAAGCTTGCCTTTTCTTAAAAACTAAATTAATATTAAATAATAATTTCTCTTACTAATTGGAGGCTCCCCTGGGGTATTAACATCTTTTTTTATAGTCAATAAAAATTTGGGGTAATAGTATCGGGATTTTCGGAAATATTTCGATACTATTAAATGCTCCTTGTTAAATTAGGGAATAATATACACTCAGTTATATATTAGAAAGAGCGTATCCTTATTATTTTTTATATCCTAGGTAAAAAGAGCCCTTATCATAAAAATTTTTAATACAAGATATTCAAGAGAATCTTAAAGATTAAATTACTATTAATTTAAGGATTTTCACGAGGGGAAATTGCCCTTTAATTTTTTTGAAGATGGTTTTGTAATGATTATGTTTTATCCTGAGTTATATCAATTACTTGTTATAATCTTTTTTCCACAACTGTTAATAAGCTGTGAATTAAAAAAAGCCTTTATTCTTATTTAATATTTACTAATAGATAATTTTGTCAAATAAATAGTTTTTTTCAAAAGCTTTTAGACTATTGACCAAGGGGAATACAAGCTGTTTTCCACAGACTATTGTTAATAATGTTAATATCTTTTTTGAAGGTTCATAAATTCGCCCACTATACGGGTTCGTTGTTTACTTTTCAACAAACATCTGAATTATAAATAAAAATATAACTATTGAAGGAATTATTATGAGTTATTATCAATTAAATAAAAAATGGGAAGATGTTTTACAGGTAATTAGAGAAAGGCTTGGTCCTCAGATGTACAACACCTGGTTTTCCCAGATTAAGTATGTTGATTTTAAAAACAATGAATTATACTTAGCTGTACCTAGTGCCTTTTGTAAAAATTGGATAGAAAAAAATTACTATCAGTTAATTAAAGAAATTCTTATCGAACAACTTGGCTTTGGAGACGATTTTATAATAAAATTCAATATAGAATTAATCCAGAACCAGAGCACCAATAAAGGCAAAAAAGGAAAGACAAATAAGGATATTCTTCAGAAAAGATATGAAGAAACTGGCTTAAATGTTAAATATGCCTTCGATAACTTCGTGGTAGGAGATAGCAATCGCTTTGCTCACGCAGCTTGTCTTGCTGTTGCCCAATCTCCTGCTAAATCTTACAATCCCCTTTTTGTTTATGGCGGAGTTGGCTTAGGAAAAACACATCTAATGCATGGTATTGGAAATTATATTATTAATAAAAATTCTATTCATTCTATTAATATTGCCTATATTTCCTCTGAAAAATTTACCAATGAGCTAATTAATGCTATTAAAGATGACGCTACAGAGGCATTTAGGGAAAAATACCGTAATTTTGATATTTTACTAATTGACGATATCCAATTTTTGGCTGGCAAAGAAAGAACACAGGAAGAGTTTTTTCACACTTTTAATTCCCTCTATAATGCCAGCAAACAGATTGTAATTACCTCTGACCGCCCACCAAAGGAAATTACTAATTTAGAAAATCGCCTGATTTCTAGATTCGAATGGGGATTAATTACAGATATTCAACCCCCGGATTTAGAAACTAGAATTGCCATATTACAGAAAAAGGCAGAAGCTTATCAGTTAGAACTCTCAGATGAGATTATCAACTATATCGCTAATAAAATTCCTTCCAATATCCGTCAGTTGGAGGGGGCCCTAAATAAGCTCAATGCTTATATAACCTTAACTACTCAGAGAGAAGTTGATTTTACCTTAGCCAAACAAATATTAAAAGATTTTATTCCTATTGAAGAGAAAGAAATATCAATTCAATTAATTCAAAAACATACGGCAGAATATTTTAACCTTAAGCCAGTAATATTACTATCTAAAAAAAGGACTAAAAATATAGTGGCTGCACGTCATATTGCCATGTATTTAGCTAGGGAATTAACTGATTTTTCCCTGCCCATGATTGGTAATTTCTTTGGGGGAAAAGATCATACGACTGTGATTCATTCTTGTAAGAAGATTAAAGAACAATTAAAGACGGACAAGAAACTAAAATTAAATATAGACCGTCTGATAAATAAAATTCAAAACAGTTCCTGATTGAAAAATGATTTCTGTATCATAAACATTGTGTATTTAATGTTTTCGTAGAAATATTATTTTTTGTAACAGTAAAATTTTTAATTTTATAAAATTAAAATGTGAATAGTGTTAAGAAAAAACTATTATTATTAAGAATAATATCCACATAGTTTTTTATTAAATTACAAGAGAAGATAGGTGTTATTAACATAATTAACACTATTACTACTATGAATACTCTTTTTATTCTTAAAAATTAAATATAATCAGATTAAGAGAATAAATTAAGAAAGAACAGATAAAAAATTTTTAAATTAGTGATAGGAGAAAATAATG
This sequence comes from uncultured Atribacterota bacterium, assembly GCA_964433555.1. Taxonomy (GTDB): domain Bacteria; phylum Atribacterota; class Phoenicimicrobiia; order Phoenicimicrobiales; family Stramentimicrobiaceae; genus Stramentimicrobium. Next base: position 39,064 of record CAYSRG010000020.1, read on the forward strand.
AAAGTTATATGTTCTCAAAAAAGCTTAGTGAATGGAACTCAAATAGTACAAAAAGCCATATCTACAAAATTAGGTCTACCCATATATAGTGGAATTCTTTTTGAAGTTACCAGTGATAATAGAATTCACTTATTTTCAACTGATTTGGAAATAGGTATTGATTGTTATATTTCTGCTCAGATTGTGGAACATGGAGCAGTGGTTATTCCCAGTAAGATTTTTAGTGATTTAATTAGAAGATTTCCAGAAGGAAATATAGAAATTGAAGTTGATAAAGATAATATAATACATATTAAGGAAGAAGATTTGTCAAATTATAAAATTCTTGGTTTCTCTGCTGAAGATTTTTCCCCGTTTCCTGAAATTCAGAGTAATATAAAAATAAAATTGACTCATAAAATTTTAAAGGATACCATACAGGAGGTTATTTTTGCTTCCTCAAAAGATGAAAACAGGTCTTTTTTAAACGGCGTATTATTTAAGAGAGTAGAAAAAGGATTGGAAATTGCTGCAACTGACAGTCATCGATTGGCCTTAAAAAAGATTAAATTAACTGGTAAGAACAAAATTGAAACAGATAATCAATTTGAGGTTATTATTCCTCAACGAGCATTATCCGAATTATTTAAATTACTTAACTTTGAGGATGATAATATAATTGAAATAGATATAGGAGAAAAACAGGTAATATTTATTTTAAATTCAGAAGGTGAAAAGAATAAGATTAGATTATTCTCACGAATAATTGATGGACAATACCCTGATTATCATCAAATTATACCTCGTCAATTTAAAACAATTGTCAAAATAGATACAGAAGAGTTCAGACAAAGAATGGAAAGAATCACCTTATTTGTAAAGGAAGATTTGAATACTATTAAAATAGAAACACATTTATATACCCAACAAAAAGGAGAGAACAGGGGGGAATTAATTTTAAAGGCAAAAACACCCGACATTGGTGATGCTTGTGAGCAAATTCCCTGTTTAGTTGAAGGTGAGTATGTTGAGATTGCCTTTAATTCACGCTACATTGTTGATGTTTTAAGAGTAATTAAAACAGATCACACAGAAATAAGATTAAACGAAAATTTAAATCCTGCAATGATTAATCCGATAGATAAAGAAGAACAATATAACTATGTTTTGATGCCAGTAAGAATGGATTAAGATACTGGAAGGGAAAAATCGTTTGAATGTTAATAAAATCAAATTGATTAATTTTAGGAATTTTTTAGACACTTCCATTAATTTTCATACTTCACTAAATATTTTAATAGGAAATAATGCTCAGGGAAAAACAAATGTCATTGAATCAATATATACCTTATTAAGAGGTGGTTCTTATCGAACCAAAGATGATTATAATTTAATTAACTGGAAAGAAAAACAAAGTTTTCTTCTAGGAGAGGTTAACAAAGACAGAAAACAATTTCAAATAAATATCTTGTTACAAAATATTGATTCACTAAATTTCCTGGCTAAAAAAACAAAAAAAATTATTAAAGTAAATAAGAAATACCAGCAAAAATCATGGCTTAGGGAAATATTTAATCCTGTTATCTTTGCCCCAGAAGATCTTCAAATTATTAAAAGTTCGCCTGCTATTAGAAGAAAATTTCTTGATGAGGTAATTATTACTCTTAATCCGGTTTATGAACAGTACTTAAAAGACTATAATCGGATTTTATTTCAAAGGAATATACTCTTAAAGACGGAAAAGAGCAAAGATAATTTGAATCAGCATTTGAGTATTTGGGATCAGAAAATATTAGAATTAGGTAGTTTAATTATATGGTATAGAATTAAAACTCTGCAATTGATAAATCAAAAAGTCAAGACTATACATCAACTAGTAACCAAAAACAAGGAAACCTTAAAGCTAAAGTATAATAGTAATATCCTGACAACTTATACAGAGGATAGAGAGGAAATACAAAAGGTCTTTGATCAAAAACTTCATAATGCTAAAGAGAAAGATTGCAGGCTTAAAATGACTACCGTCGGTCCCCATAGAGATGATTATTTTATCATGAATGACCTTGTAGATTTAGGAATATATGGATCTCAAGGACAGCAGCGTACTGCAGTGTTAGCTCTAAAAATAACTCAATTAGAAATAATAAGGGAAAAAGACCAAGAATACCCGCCTTTGTTATTAGATGATGTATTGTCAGAACTCGATTCAGAAAGAAGATTATTTTTAATTCAATTAATAAAAGATAGGCCTCTACAAACTTTTATTACCAGCATTGATTTACATGATTTAATAGAATACAATGTCACTGAAAACGCCAAAGTATTACATGTAAAGAATGGAACAGTGGAAGAACAATGAATAATAATGAACCAAAACAGATTGATGAAGTTATTCAAATATTTTTTAGAAAGCGTAACTGGACGCAGAGAATTAACGGATATAATCTTTTCAGTTCCTGGAAAGACATTCTTCCACTAAAAATTTCTCTCAACACAAAACCGATAAAGATTCAAAATAATATCCTTTTTTTAATGGTCAAGAATCACATCTGGGCTAATGAAATTAGTATTAGAAAGGGAGAGATAATAAATATTATAAACAAAAAAATTGGTCAAGATTTAATAAAAGACGTTATTATAAAGATAAATTATAATATATTTATTAAAAATAAATAATAATGATATATATTTATACTATGACAATATATAAAGTAAATAGAATATAATAAATATAACATCAATACGATAGGACATTAAAAACAGTAACTTTACGGTGTAATAATTGACAGGAACCCTTTTATATAGTATCATTTAATATGATTATATACTAAATATAATGTTAGAAAGCCGTGGCCTTCAGTCACGGTTTAATTTTGCCTGATGGATTATGGAGCAGATGAAAAATGGTTAAAAATATGTCTATTGATAAAGTGCAATATACTGCAAAGCAAATTCAGGTCCTAGAAGGACTGGAGGCAGTAAGAAAAAGACCCAGTATGTATATTGGTAGTACTGGTAGTCGTGGTTTACACCATCTAGTAGATGAAGTTGTAGATAATAGCATTGACGAAGCAATGGCAGGATATTGTAATAAAATAAAGGTGATTATTCATACTGATAATAGCGTTACCGTAATTGATGATGGTCGCGGAATACCGGTAGATATACATAGTATTACTAATTTGCCTGCCGTTACTACTGTGCTGACTAAACTACATGCTGGTGGGAAATTTGGCAGTGGAAGTTATCAAGTTTCTGGTGGATTACATGGAGTGGGCATATCGGTAGTAAATGCCTTATCTGAATGGTTAGAGGTTACAGTAAGTAGAGATAAAAAAGTATATTGGCAGAGATTCGAAAGAGGGAAGCCGGTTAGCGATTTAAAGGTGATTGATCGTACTACCAAGACTGGAACAAAAATAACATATCATTCGGATCCAGAGATTTTCGACGATATTACCATCAATTTTGATATTGTCGCTCATCGCCTAAAAGAGTTAGCCTTTTTAAATGCGGGGGTTAAGATTGAATTAATTGATGAACGAGAGAATGACAAAAATGCTACCTTTAAATATGATGGCGGGATTATTGAATTTGTAAAATATCTTAATAAAAACAGAGATGTCCTTTTTAGTAAGCCTTTTTATGTTAGTGGAAAGAAAGATGACATAGAAGTAGAAATAGCTATCCAATATAATACCGGATATTTAGAGAACATTCTTTCCTTTGCTAACAATATTAACACTGAAGAGGGCGGAACGCATTTAGCTGGTTTTAAAACTGCTCTAACTAAAGCCATTAACGATTATCTTAAAAATGATAGCATTCCCAATTCTAAAAAGTATTCTCTAAAAGGATTAGAACAGGGTCTTTCCGGGAATGATGTAAGAGAGGGATTAACCGCTGTAATTAGCGTAAAATTACTCAATCCCCAATTTGAAGGACAAACTAAAACAAAATTGGGCAATAATGAAGTAAAAGGTATTGTATCTTCTATTGTCAATGACAAACTAAGCACCTTTTTTATTGAAAATCCAGATACCATACAAAAGATACTGGCAAAATCTATCTCAGCTTATAAGGCTCGTGAGGCTGCCAGAAGAGCTCGAGAGCTAGTCAGACAGAAAAATGGATTTAGCCTTGGTGCCTTGCCAGGGAAATTAGCTGATTGCTCAGAACGGGATCCATTTCATCGGGAGTTGTTTCTAGTAGAAGGTGATTCAGCAGGTGGTTCGGCTAAACAGGGTAGAGACCGTAAGTTTCAGGCTATTTTACCACTAAGAGGAAAAATTTTAAATGTAGAGAAGGCCCGTCTGCATAAAATTTTGACTAATAATGAAATAAAAGCCATTATTACTGCATCCGGTTTACAGATTGGTGATGATAACGAACTTGATCTATCTCAATTAAGGTACCATAAAATTATTATTATGACTGATGCTGATGTGGATGGAGAACATATTAAGACTTTACTATTAACACTCTTTTATCGTTACATGAGGCCGTTAGTAGAAAAAGGGAAAGTCTTTATTGCCAGGCCTCCTTTATATAAACTAAGCTATAATCAAAAAAACGAGTATTTTTTCAATGAAGAAGAGATGCAAAAAAAGATAAAAGAATTAAAAGGAAACTACACCATTCAACGTTATAAAGGACTTGGAGAAATGAATCCTACCCAATTATGGGAGACCACCATGAATCCTGAAACCAGAGTATTAAAGAGAGTTGAACTGGAAGATGCCTTAGAAGCGGATGAAATGTTTACCATTCTAATGGGAGGCAAGGTGGAACCAAGGAAAGAATTTATTTATCAGCATAGCGCTGAAGTAGTAGAATTAGATGTTTAGTAGCTTACCAAATATTTAAATATAAATACAATTTTACAGTAAGGTTTATTTATTATGAGCGAAGATTTAGATAGAAATAATCAGGAAGAAAAAGAAAAAATAAAAGTAACAGGACCCCAGGAAATACCTGCTGATATTACTGATGAAATTAAAACATCTTATTTGAATTACGCCATGAGCGTAATTGTAGGAAGAGCTATCCCTGATGTACGGGATGGATTAAAGCCGGTACACAGGCGTGCTCTTTACTCAATGTATAAACTAGGGAATACACCTGATAGACCCTATAAAAAGTCTGCCAGAATCGTGGGAGATACTTTGGGTAAATATCATCCGCATGGTGATATGGCTGTCTATGATACCATTGTTAGAATGGCACAGGATTTTTCTTATCGTTATCCATTGGTGGATGGACAGGGAAATTTTGGTTCTATTGATGGTGATGCAGCAGCTGCTATGCGTTATACTGAAATTAGAATGTCACATCTTGCTCAGGAAATGCTTGCCGATATAAAAAAGGATACTGTTAATTTTATTCCTAATTTTGATAATTCACTGGAGGAACCTACCGTCTTACCGTCTCCTGTTCCTCAGTTGTTGATTAATGGTTCCTCTGGTATTGCAGTAGGTATGGCTACCAACATTCCTCCCCATAATCTAGGAGAAGTAATTGATGCCTGTGTTCTGCTAATTGAAAGCCCGGAAGCTACCTTAGAAGAAATCATGAAAGTTCTGCCTGGTCCGGATTTCCCTACTGGTGCCACAATATATGGTGTTTCTGGAATTAAAGAAGCCTACCAAACTGGAAAGGGTATTATTACTCTACAGGCTAAGGTAATTTCAGAAAATTTTGAGAAAAAAAGCAAACATGCCCCGGTACTGGTGGTAAAAGAATTGCCTTATCAGGTCAATAAAGCTAACCTGGTTGAAGAAATAGCATCACTGGTACAGGATAAAAAAATTAATGACATCATTGCCTTAAGAGATGAATCAGATAGAAATGGGATGCGTGTTGTTATTGAGTTAAGAAAAAATGCCAATGTCAATGTGCTATTAAATAATTTATTTAAACATACTAATCTTCAAACAACTTTTGGTATTAATATGCTGGCAATTGTAGATGGAAAACCAAAACAACTCAGTATTCGGGAGGCACTGGTCTATTTTTTAGCTCATCGCAAGACAGTTGTCGAACGGCGTTCCCGATATGATTTAAAACAAGCCCAGGAAAGAGCTCATATTGTAGAAGGATTAAAAATTGCCCTGGCCAATATTGATGAAATTGTGCAGATTATTAAAAAATCAAAGGATGTTGATTCAGCCCGGCAGAACTTAATAAATCGATTCCAGCTTAGTGAAAAGCAAGCCCAGGCCATTCTAGATATGCGTTTACAAAAACTTACCTCTCTGGAGACCCAAAAACTGGAAGAAGAGTATCTGGAACTGATCAAAAGAATTGCCTATTTACAGGAAATTTTGGAAAATGAGAGGAAATTGATGTTGACTATAAAGGATGAATTATTAGATTTGAAGAGTAAATATGCTGATAGTAGGCTTACCCAGATTGTTAAAGAAGAAAAAGAGCTGGAAGTAGAAGATTTTATTGCCGAAGAGGATATTGTTATTACTTATACCAAAGATGGATACCTGAAAAGATTACCCTTAAATACCTATCGTAAACAGCGAAGGGGTGGCAGAGGAGTAATCGGCATGGGAGTTAAAGAAGAAGATCTGGTCGATAATCTTTATATTACCACAAACTTACATGACATCTTATTTTTCTCTAACAATGGGACTGTTTATAGGAGGAGGGCTTATCAAATTCCAGAAGGTGGGAGAACTTCTCGCGGTATTGCGGTCGTTAATTTATTGGGCATTGACAAGGGCGAGAGAATTACTACTGTTATTCCTATTCGTGAATTGGAATTTGAAAAATCTCGTGAGACTAATGATTTATTTCTCTATATGGCAACCAGACAGGGGAAAGTTAAGAAGGTTCCACTTCATGCTTTTGCAAACTTGAGAAACAAAGAGATTATAGCTATTTCTTTAAATGAGGGAGATGAGTTAATCGGAGTAAGGCTAGCCAACGTTGGTGATAACGTTATATTAACCACAAGAAAAGGAAAATCTGCTTACTTTTCTGGAAAGAAAATTCGTTCCATGGGTCGAACTGCCATAGGATGTCGCGGAATTTCTCTGGCTAAAGACGATTATCTAATTGACATTAGCTTGGTGAAATCCGATTCTGACGAAGAATTATTGCTAATTACTGAAAATGGTTCAGGTAAGAGAACTCCCATAAAATTTTATCGACTTTCTAAAAGCAGAGGAGGCAAAGGCGTTAAATCAATTCATCTAAGTAAAGAGAGGGGTAAGGTAATCTCGGTTAAAGTAGTAAATGACAGAGATGAGTTGGTTGTGATTAGCCAAAAAGGAATTATTATTCGTGTTCCTGTTAAAGAGATAAGCACAACTGGCAGGAATTCTATGGGTGTTAAGGTTATGAATCTGGATAAGGATGACAAAGTAGCCAGCGTAGCTATTGTACCCCAATCTCAGGTTATAGAATAATGTATTTCCAATTCCTTTATTTAATCAGAAAGCTTCTTTCTAGGAAGGTGTTAATGGCTAAATCCAGTGTTTTAACAATTTAAGAGATATTATAAAATTTCCTTGTTAGTTAAGTTTTAAAACTGCACTATATTAAGATCACTATTTTTCGCTATTTG
>CAYSRG010000021.1:0-40537 GCA_964433555.1 uncultured Atribacterota bacterium
ATTTTAAACTTTAAATCATGTATAAAAGTGTGCAGTTTTAATTTTTAATTGACAAACCTATTGACAAATCTATTTATTCCAGTATAATTGTTAATAGGAATATATGCTATTAGCATATTATGTTGATAGCACTAATGTTAAAATTAAAATGCTTATGGAGGTATTATTATGGATTTAATTAGATGGGAACCAAGAAGAAGTTTAATGAAAAGTTTCTTTGAGGATTTCTTTGATATTATGGAAAGTCCTGGTAGAGGAAGAAGAAACTGGCTGGAAGGTGGTATGTGGGAACCAGCGATTGACTTAATCGACAAGAAAGATAAGTTAATTGCCAAAGTGGAACTACCAGGTGTGGAAAAGAAAGATGTCAAATTATCTCTAACTGACAATGGCTTAACTATTCAGGGTGAGATTAAGAAAGACGAGGAAATAAAGAAAGAAGATTATTATTATCGAGAAAGAGCTTACGGTAATTATACACGGACCATTTCCTTGCCAATTGAAGTTGACAAAGATAAGATAAGTGCTAAGTTTAAAAATGGCATTTTAGAAATTTCTATGCCCAAGAGGCCGGAAGTTCAACCAAAAGAAATCACCATAGAAACGGATTAATCCATATCACACTGGATAAAAATAGCTCCCTTTATGGGAGCTATTTTTATCATTTTATCTTTTCAATCCCAAACAGACTATTCGCTTCTACATTAATTACCTCTATCTACCATAATCAAGAAATGAATTAGGAATCAAACCTACCAGGCAGCAACAGTACCATCAGCTCTAGGTTCAGTAGCTCCAAGCATAATCCCATTCTCATCTTCCCAGATAATCTGTCCCCTCCCAAATCCAATTGAATCTAAACTAATCTCTATAATATGTCCCTTTTCACACAGTACCTCAATAATCTTTTGGGGGAAGTTCTTCTCTATCTTAATTTTCTTACCTTCTATCCATTGCCAGCGATGTGCATCAAGAGCTGATTGTGGATTAAGGTTAAAATCAATCATATTCATAATTATCTGAACGTGTCCCTGTGGTTGCATAAATCCTCCCATCACCCCAAAGGGACCTATGGCTTGACCATCTTTACTTATAAATCCGGGAATAATCGTATGATAGGTCTTTTTCCCCGGTTTCAAATAATTAGCTTGAGAAGGATCTAAAGAAAAATTAGCACCTCTATTTTGTAAGGAAATGCCTGTACCAGGAATAACTATTCCTGAACCAAAGCCCATATAATTACTCTGAATATAAGATACCATATTGCCCTTGCAATCGGCAGTTGCCAGATAAACAGTATCACTGGTAAACGGTTTTACCAAGTAAGGATCAAGTACTTTATCAGTAATTAACTTTTTCCTCTAATGAGCATATTCAGAAGAAAGAAAGTCTTCAATTCTTATCTGCATTTCGGAAAAATCTGTAATATAATGTTGTCCATCTATAAAGGCCAGCTTCATTGCCTCAATCTGATGATGAAAGATATCCGATTTATCTCTATTCGTAAAGTGAAATTTCCTCAATATATTTAAAGCCATCAGAGCCACCAAGCCCTGTCCATTGGGGGGAATTTCCCAGATATCATATCCCCTATAAGAAATACTAATTGGATTTACCCATTGAGGGATAAAAGAAGCTAAATCCTCTTTGCTCAGATATCCATCATATTTACTGAAAAAAGTATCAATTTTCTCAGCAATTTCTCCACGGTAGAATGATTCAGCATTACTATCGGCAATCTTTTGTAGCGTTTCAGCCTGTGCTGGTAATCGCCATAATTCACCTGGTTCAGGAGTCCTATTTTCCGGTGCAAAAGCTTCGAACCAATAATGAAATACTTCATCTTTTATATAAGGTAAGTATTGCTGATATGAATTTTTCCATAAATAACTTACTAAAGAAGAAACAGGAAATCCATTATCTGCATATGCTATGGCAGGTGTAAGAACTTTAGAAAAAGGAAGTTTGCCAAATTTTCTGGAAAGCTCAGCCCATGCTGCTGGAACTCCGGGTACTGTTACCGGTATCAAGCCAAAAGCAGGAATATTCTGGTATCCTTCTTTCCTTAACAGTTCTGATGAGATAGATTTCGGTGCTGGACCACTGGAATTCAAACCATGAAGTTTATTTTGATTCCAAATGAGAGCAAACGCATCTCCTCCTATACCACTTGAGGTAGGTTCAACTACTGTAAGGCAAGCTGCTGTAGCTATAGCAGCATCAATAGCATTACCACCCTGTCTGAGTATTTCCAAGCCAGCCTGTGCAGCCAGGGATTGAGAAGTAGCAACCATTCCATTTCTGGCAAAAACAACTCTCCTTTGAGAAGGGTATAGATAAGACTGGAAATCAAAAGGTTGCATGAATCACTCCTTAATATTAGTTTTTCGATTTACTGTTCTTTTGATATTTCTCTTCAATAATTAGGTACTATAGAAGCTAATAAGAAAACTTCAATAAATGGCTACAATAAATAATTATATATTAATGAAGTCAAATATTCCCCATAATTGGGCAGCCATAGCTAATATAGTTATAATCAGAAAAATTCTAATCCATCTATCACCCTTAGAAATGGCAACAATACTCCCAAAATAAGCGCCAATAGCACTACAAGCAGCCAGAGCTAATCCCAGTAAGAGATTAACTTGACTATTAATAGTAAATACAATTAGTGAAGATATAGTAAAAATAAATGTTATAAAAATTTTTAAGCAATTCACCTTTACTAAAGACATACCAGTGATAAGGGTCAGGACTACAATAATAATAAAGCCTACACCAGCTTGTATAAAACCACCATAAAAACCGACTCCGAAAAAAGTTAATATAGCAATAACCAGTCTAAGAATACTCCAATTTTCACCTTCAACTTTTTGAATAAATCTTTTTTCCGGACGTGTCAATATTATAATTAACACAATAATCATTGCCATGCCGAGTATCTTTTCAAACAATTCTCCAGAAATGGAAATAGCTGTTTTGGCACCTAATATTGATCCGAGAATTGCTGGTAAACCTAAAATAATACTAATCTTGGGATAAAAATATCCCTTACTGCGAAAACTAACAATTCCCACAATCCCTTGAATAAATATGGCAATACGGTTTGTCCCATTAGCTTCTGCTGCTGGTAATCCTAAAAAAATTAGCATAGGCATAGTGAGCAACGACCCACCTCCCCCCAGGGTATTAATAAATCCAGCTATTATACCAGTAATTAAAATTAGACCAATTTGCCATAGATTCATATCATTATCCTCAGTTTAAATAATACTTTGATGTAATATACATTCTACAATTATTTATATCTTAACTGTTTCACTTCTACTTATTTTATAGGAAAAAATTTCTTATTTATTATTTAAAATATTCAAATAAAAATAAGTTGGAATAAAGTGGAGTTTCTATAGTAGATACTCTTTTATTTATTCCAACTATCGATTTCTTAAATTTTTTAAATTGTAAATAATAAGATTATAGAATCAAGCTATTTTAAAGCCATATAAACTTTAGAACAAAAAGGATGCCCAAGATATAAACCAGACTATGAACCTCTTTCCCTCTCCCACTTAACAGCTTAATCAAAGGATATGTAATAAAACCAAGGGCTATCCCATTAGCAATTGAATAGGTCATGGGAATGGTAATTAAGCATACGAAAGCTGGCAACGCTTCTGAAAAATCCTCCCATTTAATATTCAAAATATTACCAATCATCATAGTACCCACGACAATTAAAGCAGGAGCAGTAGCTGCTCCTGGCACAATTCCTACCAGAGGTTTTAAAAAAAGAGATAATAAAAATAGAATTGCTACTACAATGCCAGTTAAGCCAGTTCTTCCTCCTTCAGAAACACCAGATGCTGATTCAATATAAGTAGTTACAGTGCTGGTACCAAAAATAGCACCTCCAGCTGTTCCGATGGCATCTGCTAATAAAGCCTGGCTTGCTTTTGGTAAATTACCATCTTTATCCAGATATCCCGCCTGAGCACTTACTCCTACCAGAGTTCCAGCAGTATCAAATAAATCTACAAATAAGAAGGAGAAAATAACTGCTATCAAAGAAAAATCCAAAGCTCCCCTAATATCCATTTTTAATAATACCTCATTCCAGTCACTAAACTGGGGTGCTGCAAGTAAGCCTTGAAAGGGTGGGGTAACATTCAAACCAGGAAGATAACCTATAATAGTTGCTCCTAAAATTCCCCAAAGCATTGAACCTTTGATTTTTAAAGTATGCAAAACTCCCATAATCACTAAACCAGAAATAGCAACTATCCCTGGACCACTAATTATATCACCAAGTGCCACCAGTGTCGCATCATCTTTGATAACCAAGCCAGCATTCTGTAAACCAATAAAAGCAATAAAAAGTCCAATACCTGCACTGATAGAAGATTTTAATCCCATTGGTATACAGTTAATAATCATTTCTCTAATGGGGGTAACACTAAGAATAATAAATAAAATACCTTCCAGGAAAACAATACCCAGGGCAGTCTGCCAGTTGACTCCCATACCAATCACGACTGAATAAGCAAAAAAGGCATTTAAGCCCATGCCAGAGGCTAGAGCAAAAGGATAATTGGTTAATAAAGCCATGCATACCGTTCCCAGAATAATACCCATAATGGTAGCAATAAAGACACCATTCCAGGGCATACCTGCATCACTAAGAATAGATGGGTTGACAAAAATGATGTAAGCCATAGTCATAAAAGTTGTAAATCCGGCAATAACTTCTGTTTTTACATTAGTGCCATTTTTAGAAAGCTGAAATTGTTTCTCCAAAAATTCCTGCATTTTCTACTCCTTTTCTAATATCTTTTTAAAATTTCATAATAATGTATATTATATAATGTTCTTATATTAGTATTTCAATAAAAAATTATCAATACTTTATTAAAATATTTGCCTATTAAAAATCTTTTTAATAAATATACTAATAAGTAAGAAAGATATTGGCTTGCTTACCAATTCTCCATTAAAAAGTTATAATAAACTAACAAAGGTTTTTATTTTACCATAGTACCCTTATTGATAAACATTGATGGTTAAACAAAAAGATCATTTTTATAAGCTTCTAGAACAATCCATGAAATGTTTTACTATGGTAGAATAATCATAAAACATAGAAAATTATTACCCCTGGAGGTGTGTTTGTGCTATGAGCTTTCTATCTATTAGAAAAATCTTTGGAAAAAGGAACAATCATTCTGATGAATTAATATGGATCTTCACTCAATGTGACCGATGTGGTGAAAAATTCAGGACAGTAATTCAAAAAAAACATGAACTTACTCCCACCTATCAAGAAGAAGGTCCTGCCTTTCTTTTTAGAAAAGAATTAATAGGTGCATCTTGTCCTAACAAAATCAGCTTAACCATTAAATTTGATAAAAATTATAACCATCTATCAGCAGACATTACTGGTGGACGCTTTATCTCTAAACAAGAATACGATATGAATCGCAATTGAATAATCATATAATCTAATCTTCTACTATAGGAATTAGTATTCATAAATAATGGTGTATTAAAAGTCTTTTTTCCAAAAAATATTGCTGTAATGAGTTCCTCATCAATAGATTACCTTTATCTCTGTCTTTATTAATGAATTTTAATTACTATATTGAATAGGCAATATATTAACTCATATGTGAATTATGAATTATGAATTATGATATTATAGATTGCATATAGACTGAACGGAATTACCTATTTAAGAAGAGCCTCTGTTCAGCCTATATGCTATAAATATAATTTTAAAAAATATTTCTTTGCTTTCGGTAACTATTTCTGTTTGACTTATAAAACAAAAATTATCCACATTAGTGAGTACCGTATAATATTGCACCTTGCTCCAGGAGTATTTTCTGTAACTCAGAAACATCTTTTTCTAGATTTCTTGGCGAAATACTATATTTTGCACATAACGCTGCTGCAACTCCCGCTGCCTGTCCAGTGACCATAGTCTGTTGTAAAAATCGATGATAGGCATCTCTGTCAGTGGAAATAGCTTTACCCGCAACTAATAAATTTTCCACTTTTTTCGGAACTAAGCATCCATAAGGTATGTCATGTGAACCACCATCTTTAGGGCGATAGCGAATGCCAGTTGCTATTGTATCTGTAGTAGCAACATGATGTCCTCCAGCTGCAAAACCACTCTTACCAATAACATCTGGGAATTTCTTAGCATCGCCAACATCTTCACTTGTTAAATAATAATCACCCATGATTCTTCTACCTTCACGAATTCTGAGCTCAGGGCAAATTCTAGTAATATACATATTTTGGAAACCAGGAACATATTTTTTGAAACATTTGAAAGCCATTTGGATTTGTTTTCTGCACTCAACTTCACAATAGGTGAGATCCCATGCATCATCGGGAGAACGTCCCGCAACTTGTGATGAATGTTGAAAATGAGCTAATATTCTTCTATTCTGATCATCCCCCTTAGGCATGATGAAGAAACCCATACCAGTTGTTTCCGGCCATTCTCCTTTGGCAAGGGCATTCTTTAAGATTGAGAAAAAGCCTCTCATCTCTCCCAAGTCTATGATGTTATCTGCTTTACTTAGAATCTCGTACATTTCATCTTTTGTTCTGCCAATGACATTTTCAACACCATAAAACTCTCTTGTATTTGCTCTCACATAAGCCAGGAATTCATCCCAATCAATTCCATCACATGTGAAAGCTAAGGTATGTGGTTGTATTTCTTCTCTGGGAACCATCTCCCAAGGCGCTCCCGCTCTAGAAGCAATATAACCTTCGCCAGTACAATCAATAACTATTTTGCCCATGATTTCCACTCTACCATTAGCGTTTTCAACAACTACTCCGGTAACTTTATTCTCTTCTTTAATTACATCTACAACTAAGGAACGTAGTAATAAGGTTACTCCATTTTCCTCCATCATATTAAAGACTAAAAGACCCCACCAGTCAGGATCAACATAAGAAAAAGTATATCCAGATCCCTCTCTATATTTACTATGATTATGGGGTAGGGCATGTCCTTCTTTAAGTAATCTGCTGTGTGTCTCTTCCACAATACCGGCAATAATCTGCTCACCTCGCTGATTGAATAACCAAGCATATGAAAATCCTGGTGGTCCAGAAACATTCATTTGACCACCTAAAGCTCCAAGACGCTCAATTAAAAGTGTTTTTGCTCCTACTCTTGCTGAAGAAATTGCAGCGGCCACTCCTGAGGTCCCACCTCCACAAATAATAACATCAAATTCCTTTTCGTACTTCATTGCTATTTCCTCCTTCTGATTAATTTAATTCATTGATATATACATGGTCATCAAATATTTTAAAAAAATAGGGTCCATAAATAGGAAAAGGGCATAAATAGTATAATTGCCGGTATCATATTGGCAACGGGTAGTTTTTTAACTTCCATCATGCGTAATCCGATGAACATAGTAAGAATACCGCCACCAGCGGCAAAATCTGCAGTCATAACATCGCTAATATTTGGTAAAATTATTGTAGCAAGATAGAATAAGGTCATTCCCACAACTAAAGTAGGAATACTGATGAACATAACTAAGTATCCTATAGAAGTGGCAAATATTATGGCAGTAAAAAAATCAAGAATAGATTTAACCATTAAAAGAGTTGTGTCACCTGTCATACCTTCATAAAGAGAGCCCAAGATAATGCCATTACCAGCGCTAAATAACACTAATAATGTAACAAAACGTCCTATCGTTTTTTCGTCTACTTCCTTACTCCCCTTTTGTAGCTTTGTCTGTAGTCTCTTAGACAAATTAGTCAGTTTATCTTCAATATTTAAACTCTGTCCTATAATAGTACCAATGATCAATGCCAAGATAACAGGTGGAAGGTTGACCACCTTCACAATAAAGGTAATTCCTAATGCTAATCCGCATCCTCCGAAAATGGAAGGTAACAATGCTTTAATGTTATCAGGTATCCAACGGTGACTGACAGCCCCAATCAATCCTCCAAGTAATATAGCAAAAAAATTAATAGTAATTCCAATTGGCATGTTTATTTATCCTTTCTAATAGAGTATTCCCATTTATCTTAATTTAATACAGAATAATCTATGGTAATCATATAGGGCTTAATATTTCTAAAGTAAATAAAATACTTAAGCTAATATATAATTTATCTAAGTAATAAATTTGGTAACCATGTTACAATTTTGGGAAACAAAATTACTAAAATCAACGTAATTAACATAGCAGGCAAATATTTTAGAGCCTCTTTTGTTACATCCTTGACTGGTACATTTCCTACATCGGAAACTACAAAGAGACAAAGACCAAAGGGAGGAGTTATAGCGCCTATTATTATTCCAATAATTAAAACCAATGCAAAATGTACCGGATCAATTCCCAATGGAATTACTGCAGGAAGCATAATTGGAGTTACTAATAGTACTGCTGATCCAGTGTCTAAAAAACATCCAATAATTAAAAATAATATGCCACAGAGAAAAAACATAATTGGGATGCTGCCACCAGATATTGTTCTTAGCAAATCCCTAATTGCTTGAGGAAGTCCTTCAATAGTAACAATCCAGGCAAAAAAACTTGCTATAGACATAATTAACATAAAAACTCCAGCAGTTCTAACTGTTTCATCTATTGTTCGCCATAAGGTCTTCCAGGTTAACTTTTTATAGCAAATTCCTAAGAAAATTGCCCACCAGACTGCTAACACTGCTGCCTCAGTTGGGGTACAAACACCACCCATTATTGAACCTATAATAATAACAAAAGTCATTAATGGAGGAATCGCACCAGGAATAGTCTTGACTGCTTCCTGCCATGGAATTTTTGTTCTAGGCCATTTTCTACCTTCTGCAGTAAAGGTGGCACGAAATGAGGTTAATAACATTAATGCTCCAGTCAGAATAATACCTGGAATAATACCGCCATAAAATAGTGAAGCGACCGAAATTTGAGCAATGGATCCTACCAGAACCATAATTTGACTTGGTGGAATAATCGGACCTAAAATACTTGATGCAGCTGTAATTCCCGCTGAAAAATCTGCTCTATAACCAGCTTTTTTCATCATAGTCATTTCTACTAGACCTAATCCACCTGCATCGGCAACTGCATTACCGGACATAGAGGCAAAGAGCATACTAGCAAAGGCATTGGCTTGTGCAAGTCCTCCCCGAAAACGCCCTACCATAGCTATAGAAAAACGAAATAATCGGTCAGTTACTCCTGAAGTATTCATTAAACGTCCAACAAAAAGAAAACCGGGCATAGCAATAATAGTAAAAGAGAGCAGCTGGCTCATCATTTTTTGAGAAGCTATAGTAATTGACATGTGGGGATTCATTGCTAACCATATTAAGGAAGGAAATCCAAGTGAAAATACAATTGGTACTCCCAAAAAGAGCAAAGTTAAAAAAATACCGAAAATAATTGCAATACTTACCATTAATACTCAACTCTCTTTCTCGTTTTATCGAAATAAAATATTTAAAAATGAAAAAATCTTACAATTATGCATTATCCTGCATTATTCTTATCTTTTAATATGGCATTTTGTGAATCATTTAAAAAAACATCAATTTTTTCTTTTACTTCTTTTGCCTCCATTAATTCCTCTTTAATAGCTAATTCTTCTTCCTTTTTAATCGCCATTTCCTGAATATTATAACCAGGAAAGATTTCGTTAAGTATATCTACTATTATGGCAAATATCATAAAAGCAGACATGGAAAAAAGAGGGATATAGTAAATTTGTCTTGGTAAACCTAATGCTGCACTTCTATAAACCGATGTAGATGTGAACATCCTATAAGAGCTTAAAACTATCATCATAAATACACTAATCGCAATAAATTTACTTAAAAAAACTACTATTGTTCGTAATTTTTGCGGTGCTTTTTGAACTAAAAAATCAGCTACAATGTGCTTTTTTGCGACGGTAACTATAGCCCCACTTATATAGCCAAGATTGACCATTAAAAACGTAGCTAATTCTTCTGTCCAGGTAAATGGCTTACTGAAAATATAGCGACTAACTATACCAAGTGTTATGGTAAGCAATATTGCTATTAAGGTAATATTGCCAATAAATTTTAATATTTTAGTTAAATAGAATACTAAGTAATTTAAAACTTTCAAGTATGATTTCCCCCTCATTAATTAAAATCCTACTATTCTTTTACAATTTGTAATACGCATGTTCATATTATTTATTCTTCCCTATTATTATTGTAATCCAAGCTCATTCAAATATTTGTCATATAAACCCTTAGTAAAAGTACCATCTTCTTCATATTGTTTAATCAGATTAGTAGTAGCAGCTCTAAATTTTGGTAAATCTTCTTCAGCAATGTCAATAAGCTGTATCCCATGTTCAACCATTGCTTTTACATAACTATCTAACTCTTCCTTTACAGTATTGGCATACCAGGTTCCAACCTCTTTACAAGTTTCAGATAGTATTTCTTGTTGCGCTTTTGTTAAAGACTGAAACTTATTTTCATTAATCCATACTGCAAAATTAACATAACTAAGCTCATTCATTAAGAGATATTTTGATACCTGATAAAAATTCATTTTATACACAGCATCCAAAGTAGCTATGGTAGCATCAATAATGCCCTGTTGTAATGCTAAATAGACCTCATCATAAGCAACAGCAGTAGGATTTGTACCAAAAGATGCTAAAGCAGCCAGAGTAAATTTAGAAGGAAGGGCTCGGAGTTTCAAACCTTGAAAATCTTCAAAGGTTTTAAGCGAAACATTTGATGCAATTACAACTGGTGGGCGCATCCAATTGCTAGCTAGTGTCCTTAATCCTGTATTAGCTAAAAATTGGTCTTCCCATGATTTATAAAGATTACTATTAAGAAATTTTACAGCATGCTCCTGACTTGGAACCTGGAAATATATACTAAATATATTACGATCAGGAGCACCAAAATCTGCCATATAATTAGAACCTTCTGTAAACATATCTATGCTACCATCAATTATCATTTCCATTTGAGTAACTGCAGTTCCTAGTTGGGAAGCAGGAAAAGTATTTATTTTAAGAGATCCACCACTTCTTTCCTCTACTAATTCAGCGACCTTTTCCATTCCCTTTGTAGATAAATCTTCTGCAGCGGCTGTGTTACCCCAGGTCAAAGTTACCTTGGGATCTTGTGAAGCATCTGGAAAATCCATAGAAGATACATCTGTTGCCAATGCCATATTAAAACTGATGCTAATAATTATTAACACCAATAAAACAATCCTGTTTTTCATAATAAAAGTCTCCTTTTTAAAAATACTATTAGATTTAGAAATTACTGTAATCAATATAAATCTTCTCACCTCCATACATTATATTTAAGTAAATTCTTTTTAATCGTACCATTTAACTTGAATAAATAGGCCATAGAAGAAACTTTGCCCAAGTTTTTTTTAAATAAGGGGGAAATCATTATTTTTTCCTTCTTTATATAATATAGTCGTTCAACGCAATAAAAATATTATTTTTAAATTATTTTTTAAATTCCTCAATACTCCTAGCAATCTCACCATTTGGTAATATAATAGGCTCTACAATGCCTTCGCTGTGCAATGCCCAAGGTATGAGAACAGCGGAATGGCCTCCTCTACCTCCAGCTACAACTACTTGAATATCTTCAGCGTTTCTAGTCACTGGAATTTCTTTCAAATATTCAAAACCAGCTGGTCGGACAGGGACTAAACCCCTATTAATCACCTGTTCTTTTGGCCAACGTACCGTCTGGTGAATATAATTCTTAATGACTTCCTTGTTCCATCCGTCTTTTTCAAAAATCTTCGCATGATCGGGTGTAAGGCAGACTACCAAAGGACCTGTACAATAACAATTATTACTTCCCAACGTCGTTGCACAATCAATGATGCTCTTCATTAAGTCCTCTGCTGTGTTTGTTAAAAATTCGATGATCGTATGTTGCCCTTCTGCCTTTAGAGTATAGACAACAGTGGTCTCAGCATCATAATAGTCTTGATTAATAGTCGTCCATGAAGTTAATGTGGGATCCTCTCCAAAGCAGTAAGTATATTCTGCTTGAGAAGAGAGACAAGCTAAATCGGCTATGCCCGGTACAGACCGGCATACATTAATCAGTACAAGATTTACAGCTCTGCCAATAGTAGCATTGGCTCTAAAGCCTGGGCCCAAACAGCCCTGGCCTCCATGAATAAGCAATTCCTGTGCTATTGGTCCACTGACTAGAACTAAATTCCCACCAGGATGAGAAGTGGTTACTGATTGTGTAAAATTATATTTTTGATTGGCCATACATCTAAATGCAGTAATCAGTATGGGCATATATTCAGGTTTGCATCCTGCCATCACTGCTGCTACAGCAATATCCTTCACCGTAATATCTTTCCCAGACGGGCCTATTTTTTGAGCCAGGACTTCTCCCTTTTCAAAAGGACAATAACTCATCATGTTGGATAATCTTTCCTCGGTAGGAGGAATGATAGGTAAGCCATCTGTGATATGCAATGAATCAAAAAGATCCATCGTTTCCTCCATAAATAGTCCTGGTTCTATAACATTATCTCTTACCTCTCTCGTTACCTCTAATTTTAGAATACCATCAGAGGGAGTTTGATCCAATTTAGTTGGTATCTCAGCACACTTTTCAATCTGATCAGGTGGCAAAGTAATGGAATCAATGATAAAATCCAATTTATTTAGAACTTCTTTTCGAATCTCTTCCTTGGTACTGGCTTGATAGATGTCAATGGGACATAAGCACAGATGACCAGCCCTTAAAGAAGCTACGCTTTCTACCAATCCGGCACCAGGAGGTGCAGTGATATAGACGGATGGAATGCCAACTTTTTCTAGCTGGATCGTCAGGATGGTTGTGGCAGAACTGGTTCCCATGTCTCCCAAGACAACAACAGCTGCCTTAAAATCTTGTTCGGCAAAACCTTTGGCCTGCTTATAAAAATCGTCTGTTCCTTTGCCACGGACTGTTTCTTTCATTTCAACAATATTAGATAGATCCATCTTTTTAAACTCTTCTTTGAGTGTAGTAAAAATCTCGTAATATTCGGCAAAATCCAGTTTTGTGTTGTTGTAGAAAAGTATCTTTTCCTTTTTTAATTCTTCAAGTCCCAAACGTTTAGCCAACTCTATTTTTTCCCGTTTCACTTGACCTCTTGGATCAATCAGATCTTTGGCTTTGAGATTACTCAATTATGTATACCTCCTTCTATCTACTGAATATGTTACTTTTAATTTTATTTAATTTTGTTTCACATTGTCAATTCCGTTTTGGTATTGCAGTAATTCCGTTTAAGATACAACTCTAATACCCCTTCATATTACACATATATTACAATTAAAATATTAGAACAGTGTGCATTGATTCATATAGCCTGCCAAATACAATTTATTTATATTGTTGGTAATAATGATAACTTTGTGTATAATTAATACAAAATAACAAATTATATTTGTGTCTTAAATCTGATTATTGATAAAATCACAAAACATTTGGTCTAAACCCCGACAAAAATGAATCCAAATTAAATTACTTTAAAATAAACTGTTGTCTTGGTGTTATATTCTATAATTGAATGAACAATTAGAAGGTAGAAAGTGCTTATTAGCATATGAAAATAGAATACTTATTATGTTTCGAAGCAATAAAGAAATATGGTAATTTTTCTGAAGCTGCCGAAAACTTGTATATTTCTCAATCAGGTCTGTCAAAACAATTGAAAGCGTTTGAAAATGAATTGGGGGTAAAACTATTTGAACGTAATCGTTCACCAATTAAATTAACACCCATTGGTGAACGTATTTCTGTGTATGTAAATAATATCCTAAACGTATATGACACAATGATATTAGAAACAAAGGAACATATCAAAATCGAAAGAAAAAAAATGAGAATTGCCTCCTTTTATGAAATGTCCCAATATGGAATTGCTGATTTATTAGTTGCTTTTGAGCACAATAAACCTAATTTTTATATTGAATCCAGAGAGTGTAGTCATGTAGAAATGCTTGATCTGCTGGATAATCGTAAAACTGATCTTGTCATTGGTTATCGTGAATTTTGGCCACAAAATATTAATTATTATTCAATACCACTAAAAAAAGATGATTTAGTATTAGTTGTTCATGATAACCACCCACTAGCAATTAATGAATCAATTTCTATAAAAGCTGTCAAAGAAGAAAGGTTTTGTTTCCCAAGAGAAGATAGTGCTTTATTTAGACTTTTTTACAATACATGTGTAATAAATGGCTTTATACCCAAGCTTACCCTATCAGACGTACGTCTGGGAACTATAAAAAGATATATCCTAGCCGGTATGCGTGTGACCTTACAAACACGGATTAGAGCAACTAATTTTTTTTATGAGAAAGAATTTCACTTAATTAATATAAAAGAAACTCCGCTGCTAACATTAACAATTTTAACAAATAAAGATTCGTTACCCAAAATAGGTCAACAGTTTATTCAATTTGCAAAGAAATACTATAAACAAAAAAATTAAAAAATAGACAGGTTGGTGATTCAATAAAAATTTCAATAGATTATGATGATTATTACTAATGTTATTATTTCTTTTTCATAAAAGTCATGGTTAATTTACTTAACTTAGTTTCTACACTTTTATTACGGTTCCCACATTACAGAAAAAGAAGCGTTTCCCAAATTCCTGGAATAAGCGCATAGAGGTTTCCAATCCAGTGCAATGAGAAGTGCCTATGCTTTCTATATCAAACTTTTTTAAGGCTTCTATACTCTTGGACTTACTTTTCTCACTGAGTGGATCAAGATGGGTCCCTCCAAAAATAGTATGAATGTGTTTCTGACCAGTTTTTTCCATAATATAGTTAATAATATTAATAATCCCTGAATGGGAGCAACCCAATACGATAACCAATCCCTTTTTAGTATTCATTATTAATGTTTGATCATCAATAACTATATCTTGAAGATAACCTTGCTCATTTTTCGACAGTAAATCAGGATCACCTTTCTCAAAAGACGTCCTGCGGGGGATTTCTCCACTTAACATCAATCCTGGAACAATCTCTATAAAACCGGTATTGAAGACAAACTCTGCTCCTTTGCTTTCTAGAACTTCACGACGATAAGGAATACCAATATTGCGTTCCACACCATTTCGAACATTATAACTATTCTTAAAAAGTGCTGGATGGGAATAGACTTTTACTTTCCCGGCATAATCCAGTACCCGCAACAGTCCACCAGTATGATCATGATGGTGATGGCTGATAATAATACCCTGCAGATTGGATAAATCCTTATGGAAATGGTGCGCATTATTAATGATGCCTATCCCCTGGCCAGTGTCAAAAAGAAAATTACCATACTTTGTTTCAATATATACAGACCACCCGTGCTCAGCAATAACACCACTATTAAAATATACACAATTCTCACAAAGCACTGTTGCTTTGATTTCCATATTACCTCCTTAAATAAAGTGTTTTTATTTCCCCCCAAATTTGACCATATTCTAATATTTTTAACTTTTTCCATCAAAACCGGATTCTTCATAACAAAAGGTTTTCCCAAACCTAGCACCACATTACAGGCACTTCCATAAGCTACTAGAAGGAGAAGGAGATTTTTATATAATCAAATATAGCAAAAATCTCTGGCATTTAATCACTTAATAATAGTATAATATCATAAGTAGATAAAGAAAAATTCTCTATTTCATTTCATTTAAGATAAGAATGGTATAAATTATGAAAGTTATTGATCTAAGTCATTTAATGTGTTCTAATATGCCAGTTTATTCCCAAGCTGGATCACCTTCCTTTCAAATTACCCATATACTGGAGAGGGATGGATTCAAAGAAACAAAATATATTATATATTCACATACTGGTACTCATATTGATGCACCTGGACATATGATTAATTCTGGTCCTAATCTAGACAACCTAGATATTAATCACTTTTTTGGAAAGGCAACTATGTTGGATTTTTGTCATCATAAAGACCTACATATATCCATTCAAGACTTATTCCCTCACCAGGAAAAAATAAGTAAGGTTGATTTTGTAATTCTTAAAACTGGATGGGATCAACACTGGGGAAAGAGTCAATATTATACAAGCTATCCCTATCTAAATGAAAAAAGTGCAGAATGGCTAACTAGATTTAATTTAAAAGGCATAGGTGTTGATGCTATCTCCATCGACCAATCTGAATCAATTGATTTTGCTGTCCATAAAATATTACTGTCCCAAAAAACGATTATCATAGAAAACCTAACTAATCTGGATGCTATTGAAAATGAATATTTTATGTTCTGTGCTTTCCCCTTAAAGATAAAAAATGCAGATGGTTCCCCGATAAGGGCTGTTGCGCTTGAAAATTCATGTAAATAAATCATGGTCATCTTCATTCCTGCAAGAATTATTTTCCTAAAATTTTACTTGTTTTGTTGATATTCCCTTGATATAATTTTAATTTAGTTATACTTCGTTAAAATATTTTTTTATTTTTTTATATGAATAGGTGTTCATAAAAATTGGAGGCAGGATTTGAATTTTTCTATTTGTCATAACATAACTGACAATATCAATAAGGTCATAGTCGGAAAAAATAAAGCAATTGAATTAATGCTAACAACTCTGTTAGCGGAGGGACATCTCTTGTTAGAAGATGTACCAGGGGTTGGAAAAACTCTTCTGGCTAGATCTCTGGCTAGAAGTATTGGCGGTACCTTCCGTCGTATTCAATTTACTCCTGATTTGCTTCCTTCAGATATAACTGGCTTTAATATTTATAATCAAAAAGAAGGTAAGTTCGTTTTTCAACCAGGTCCGGTAATGTCTAATATTGTGCTAGCTGATGAAATCAACAGAACTATTCCTAGAACACAATCCAGTTTACTGGAAAGTATGCAAGAGAGACAAGTTACCATTGATGGTATAACTATGGATCTTCCAGTACCATTTTTTGTTATTGGCACGCAAAATCCCATTGAATTGGAAGGAACATTTCCTCTCCCTGAAGCACAATTAGATAGATTTCTTATGCGTATCAAGCTGGATTATCCCTCCCATATAGAAGAAATGTTAATCTTAGAACGTTTTCAGAAAGTTGACCCCTTAGAGAAACTGGAGTCCGTAACTAGTCCTGAAGAGATATTGCACTTACAAAAAGAAAGGGCAAAAGTCCATATTTCTAAAGAAATTAACCACTATATTGTAACTCTGACTAATGCTACTAGGAATTATTCTAAAATTCGTTTTGGCGCTAGCCCCAGAGCTTCTTTACACCTGATGCGAGCAACTCAAGCTTTAGCAGCTTTAAGAGGCAGAGATTTTGTCTTACCAGATGATATAAAAGAGCTTTTTACTCCAGTATTGGCACATCGTATTGTTATGGAAACAAAGGAAAGGTTAAAAAATACTTCCCCTCAAAAATTACTGCAAGAAATTTTAGAACAGATAGAAATACCAACAATGGAAATAAGTAAATGAATAATGTAAATTATGATCGTCCACTCACCTCTATTTTTACTGACGGTTTTTTCCGATTCCTGTTACTGATATTATTATTCATTGCATTACTCTTGGTACAAAAAAATCTCATCTTAATCTCCATACTACTCTTGACCATGTTTTATGCTTGTAAACTATGGAGTCATGTTAGTATAAAGAATATCCATTACTCTTTTGATGCTGAGACGAAAAAGGGATTCCCCGGCGAAACTATTTCCTTACAGGCACAAATCTACAACAACAAAATACTGCCCATCTGGATAAAATTATTGATACCAATGGATAAAAGACTTATTCCTGAAATAAAGATGAAAAATAATTTTCTTTGTGAAGAATTCAGCCTACTCTGGTATGATCATTTTTTATGGAATTGGAATTTAACTGCCAAACAAAGGGGTTGTTTTCAAATTGGACCTCCTTTTTTAGAAACTGGCGATCTTCTAGGTTTCTTTCAAAAGAGGAGATATTTGTCACAATCAGCAGTAGAGGTAGTTGTTTATCCCAGACCAATATCCTTAAACTTCCTTTCGACACCCATTAAAGAATTCTTCGGAAAAACAGGAATAGATAGTCCGGTTAAGGACCCTGTTTATCCCATTGCCACTCATGACTATCAACATGGAGAACCAGCAAAATACATCCATTGGAAGGCTAGTGCTCGTTATAATCACCTTCAATCCAAAATCTTTGATTCTTCCACTCAAAGAAAAACACTATTAGTTGTTGATGTTAGTTCCTTTCAGAAAAAAAGACAGGAAGAATTATTCGAGAAAATCCTGGAGGTAGTAGCCGCAATGGTCTTAGAATTTGATAAACAAGGAAGTGCATATAGTATCTTTTCCAATGGTAAAGTTACCGGAAGTAGTATGATTGCCAACCTTTCTTTCGGTACTGGTCCCGAACAAGTTTCTAAGGCCATGGAATTACTAGCCAGATTAACAATAGAAGAATCTTGTTCTATGGATGAAATACTGTTTAAAGAAATGAGAATACCTGCTGGAATAGGATGTATTTATTGCGCTTATCGCATGAACAAAAAAAATACTGAAATTAACCAATTCCTGATAAAACATAATACACCTGTTTACCTTCTTTTGGCTAAGTCTTCCTATCACAAAAGATTTTCCCAAATTCCAGCATTGCTATTTAGTGATATTTATGGTGAAACTATAGATCTTGCTCGAAGTGATAGTCAATATATAAATAATTACATATAATATTCTTAAGAGTAATAAAATGGCTAAAGATTTGTCAAGAAATGGAACGCTATTAATCATTACTTCAGGTATGATGGAAATAACCTGGTTATATGCCTTAGCTTGTGTATTCTTCTTAATGTTAAATGCCCCCCTCTTTCCTATATGGGCAGCAATGCTGGCCTTTTTTATTCCCATAATAATTACCTCTCTAACAAAAGGAAGGGGTAAAAGAATTATTGAACTTTTTATTCTACATCTCCTTTTCTATGTATTAATATTGACCTATACTATATATAATTATAGTTATCGGTCTGTATCATTTCTAAATTTAAGATGGATACAAATGCTCTTCAATAAACAATTTGGACCGGTGGATGGATTTGCCTATTTTCTGCTTATTTGCTGGTTTTCCTGTTTTTGGTTCAGCGGATATAAATTAGCAAATCGTTCCAAGGACTACTTTGCTCTAACCTCCCGATTTGATCTTGGAATTGTCATGCTAGTCTTAACCTTTATAATTTCTGGGAGTACCAATACACTCTTCCCTAATGCAAGCATTTTAATTAGCTATTATTTTCTTTTCAGTATGCTAGCTATTATTCTTGCTCAAAACTCAAGAAGCTTAAAAACAAAATTTGATAGCCAGTTTAGTAAAACCAAATTAATATTTACGTTTATTCCAGTCCTATTGCTCCTTGTTAGCTGGGCATTCTTATTCTTCTTACCACAAATGACTTCTGTTGCCCAAGCTAGTTATAATATCTTAAAAGTGGTTTCTAATCCTATTGGTAAGTTCCTCCTAAAAATACTCATTTTTCTTTTTGGGTTCGGTTATCACACTACTGATATTAGCCCTACCCATTCATCTGACTCAGCAATATCTTTGCTTGATGGCAATGAGCTTTCCTGGTTGGGTAAAATACTTCAATGGATTCTTACTTGGGGAGGAATCTTGTTACTAATATTACTGACTACCTTAGCAATAGGTTGGTTATTGTTTTCTCTTTGGAAATGGTTTTCCTTAAAGACTACACTAGATATTGAAAAAAAAGGTTTCTATGAGGAATTATGGCTCTGGATAAAGCATATCTTTTTTGAAGTTAAGAAAGTTCTGAATAATTTTTTCAACTATTTGATAGCTTCCAGAAGAAAAGAAAATATATCTGCTCTATTTCAGAAGCTTTGCCATTGGGGTAAGAATAGTGGTATTCCACGAAAAAAATCCCAAACACCTTTAGAATACGGTAGACATCTGGCTTTTTTCTTTCCTGACAGTTATCAGGATATACAACTAATTATTGATAGTTTTAATCAAGAGAGATATGGAAAAAAATTAATTCAGTCTGAGGAACTGGAAGAAATAAAAAAGGCCTGGAGAAGACTATCTAGTCCCTCCAAATGGCCTTTACGATTACTGACTAAAATAATCTATTTCCGGAAAACAAACTTAATAGAAGCAATATCCTCCCATTCTTAACCAAAGATCTCACTGGTTAGAACATAGGTATTATATTTATCTAAGTACTCTATTGCTTAATAAGCCAATGCCCTCTACCTCAACTTCAATAATATCCCCATGTTTTAAGAATACAGCAGGCTTGCGGGCAAAACCGACACCTCCCGGAGTACCGGTCATAATAATAGAACCAGGCAAAAGGGTAAAGTTTTTAGAACAATAACTAACTAATTCCCTTATTCCAAAGATAAGGTCAGAGGTATTGGAATCCTGCATAACTTTCCCATTTAATCTGGATCTAATCCTACATTGATCGGGATTGGGTAATTCAGTCTCAATCCAGGGACCGAGGGGACAAAAGGTATCAAAGGATTTACCTCTAGCCCATTGTTGATCGAGGCGAAGTTGGCAATCTCTGGCTGATACATCATTACCACAGGTATATCCCAGGACGTAATTATCCACTTCATTGATTTCTATATTCTTCGCTTTTTTGCCAATAATAATGACCAGTTCAGCTTCATAATCAACTTCATTAGGGGCTATTTCTGGCAGTATGATATTATCTTCCGGTCCAATTACGCTGGAGGTTGCTTTTAGGAATATAACCGGTTTATTCGGATAACTCTTTCCGCTTTCCTCGGCATGTTTTTTATAATTTAACCCAATAGCAATTACATTAGGTGGATCTACCGGTGCCAGCAATTTCACCTCTTCTCTTTTTATTCTTAGTGAACCTACTAAGACTTTGTCAAATAGATTACCTTGGATTGTCCTGATCTCATCTCCTTGTAACACTCCATAAAATACTCCACCATTTTTTTGATACCTTACTATACGCATTTTGTCACTCCTTTATAGCTTTATATAATATTATGTTTTAATAAATAATTTCCATACTATGATCTTTTCTATTGATTTTATTATATTTTAAGCTAAAAAACCACTATAAATCTTGTTGGGATGTGTATATAATTAATAATGTGAATTACATACTTACTCATCAGATTTCTTATTTTAAATTATTATATAGTAATGACATTAAATTAATACTACACTGATTATTTACTAAAATCAAAGGTGCTTTATGAAAAATGAAAAAATTATTGGAATTCTGGGTGGGATGGGACCTGAGGCAACTATAGATTTATTCCAAAAAATTGTTCAGTTAACTCCTGCCAAACAAGATCAAGAACATCTTAGAATTATTATTGATAATAATCCCAAGATACCAGATCGCACTAAATCAATCTTGTATGGTAATGAAAATCCCTTACCTGAATTAATCAAAACAGCACAAACCCTGGAAAAAGCAGGAGTTGATTTTATAATTATTCCTTGTAACACTGCTCATTATTATTACCATGAAATACAAAAAATGGTTAATATCCCAATCTTAAACATGATCCAGGAAACAGCACTTTATATTCATCATACTTTTCCCTTTCTGAAAAATGTTACCCTATTTGCTACCAAAGGAACCTATCAAGCTGGACTTTATCAAACTTATCTTAATGCTCTTGGTATTAAAATATTAATTCCCAAAGAAGAAGAACAACATCAATTAATGGAAATTATCTATAGGATTAAGGCAGGATGGGATTTAAATCTCTTAAAAAGAGAAATCATTGAAATTGCCCGTTTACAAATAAGAAAAGGCGCTCAAGGCGTTATTTCCGGATGTACGGAAATACCCTTAGTATTAAAAGATGGCAATCTAGAAATACCGATTATCGACCCTACTTTTATTCTGGCTCAAAAGGCCATTGACAAAGCTATGAATAAAGAAAAGTAGCCAATTACAATAATAAGTTTTATTAACCATATATTTCTTAATTTTTTCTGTTTGTTTTTATATTGCACTAATCAAATAAACCACTATCTATTTTGTGCTTATTATTTATATACTTGTAATCATTCTTACTAGCTGTTATAAATTATTACAAAAAATATTTTAGCCAGAATATTGCTAATTGATTTGTGATATTAGAATCCTTGAGAGAAAGTAAAATGAGACAGAAAATTTCAGCTGATATGCTTTATAATTATGTTCAATGCCCTCATCGTTTATATCTTGATATTTTCGAAGATCTGAGCAAGAGAGATCCAGAAAGTGCCTTTATGAAATTGCTCTGGGAAAGAGGTATTGATTTTGAAAAACAGGTAATAGTTGAATCAAAAAAACCCTTTCTAGATTTAAGTGTTTATACAGGTTTAGAAAAAGAAGCCAGAACGAGAGAAGCCCTTAGACAGGGAGTCACATTAATTTATAGTGGTCGGATAAGTACTGATAATCTGGTTGGTGAGCCAGATCTCTTATTAAAACAGGATGGTGGATATATCGCTGGAGATATAAAAAGTGGTTCAGCACTAGAAGGCGAAAATAATGAATCGGAAGGAAAACTAAAAATACATTATGCTATTCAATTAGGTTTATACACCGACATTCTGGAACAACTAAACTACTCCTCCTCAAAAATACCTTTTATTCATGATATTAAAGGAAGAGATGTCATCTATGATTTAGTGCAATCAAGAGGAAAACGTGTTCAGATGAATTGGTGGGATCTATACCTGCAAATTCTATCAGAAGTACAACAGGTTTTAGAGAAAAAAATTACTACCTCCCCGGCGCATCAGGGAGCCTGCAAACTATGCCACTGGAGAACATATTGCCTTAAATCTCTTATAACTGCGAAAGACTTGACCTTAATACCGGAACTGGGTCGTAAGAAAAGAGATATTATGCATCAACAATTGAAAAAATTTACTGATTTTGCTCACAAATCCTTTCAGGAATTTGTTATCGGTAAAAAGACTATTTTCCCGAGCATTGGTATATCAACCTTATATAAATACCATGCTCGTGCTAGATTGCTGGCTCAGATTGATAAAGAGGCCTATACCCGGAAAAAAATAAAATTACCCCAGACAGATACTGAATTATTCTTTGATGTGGAAACTGATCCTATGCGTGATTTTTGCTACCTGCATGGTTTTGTAGAAAGACATCATCGGGATCCAGCAACTGAAAAGTATGTACCATTTTTTGCGGATAAGGCTGATGAAAAACAAGAAGAGAGAATCTTTATTGATGCCTGGCATTATATTAAGCAACATTTTCCTTGCAACGTTTATTATTACTCGCCTTATGAGAAGACTATCTGGAAAAGATTAAACGAAAAATATCCCGAGATTATAACATCATCAGAGTTAGAGGCTTTCTTTAAATCACCGTTGGTCATTGATCTTTATAGTGATATTGTTAGAAAATATACGGAATGGCCTACTTATAGCTATTCAGTAAAAGACCTGGCACAATACCTTGGCTTTCGATGGCGGGACGAACATCCCTCTGGTGCTGAATCCATTGAATGGTACCATCGCTGGTTAGAACAAGAAAGACTGGGTATTAAAAAGCGTATCCTGCAATATAATGAAGATGATTGTATTGCCATGCAGGTATTATTAGAAGGCATTCAAGAACTGCCTATAAAAAATCATTAGCCTCTATTGCTTTTCTCTAATTTTTCTTTGTAAACCCTTAAAACCCAAAAACTATTTTTTAGGATAGCATCCTGAAATAAACCTCTTGTTTTCCCTAAATGAATGAAAGAAAAATGGGAATTTTATCGTATTATAATTGACAATAAAAATACAATCTTTTAAAGAATTGAGGAAATATATGTATTTATCCAGTAAAAAGAACATAAAGATCCTTTCCCTGGTGAATGCGGTAGATACATTGATACTGATTAGAGATTTTAGTCGGTTCAAATCGATAACTTTTAATTTTTTATTCTGGCATGTTGTATTTTCTATGGCCATGGGTCTAATCGGTATCTTTCATGCTTTATGGCATGTCCAGCATTACGGAAACTATTTAATAAATCGCAATAATAATATATTATAATAGATAAGCTAATATTCTTGCCGTTTTATTTTTTGAAAGAAAGTATTTTTTGCAAATTGAAGAAAGATTTTATGATCAAGTTTTCTGATTGTGCACAAAAAACAGATTCCCAGCTGGTTGCCCTGACTTTAAAAAATCAGGAATATTATTATTGTCTTATGAAAAGATACGAATCTCCCTTGATGAACTATATCTATAAACTATCTGGAATGAACAGAATGGATATTCAGGATATTTTACAGGAGGTTTTTATCCTAGCCTATCAAAATTTGAATGATTATAATGAAAATTTCAAATTTTCCAGCTGGATTTATCGCATTGCCCACAACTATACTATTAGCATGATTCGGAAAAAGCCAAAAAACTCCCAGAATATCTCCTGGGATGAGCATGATTTAGACCAGCTGATACAATCTGATTTTAATCTGGAAGAAAACTTCGTACAAAAAATTGATTATGAAAATTTGCTATGGATAATCGATTTATTACCATTAAAATATAAAGAGGTACTATTATTAAAATTCTTAGAAGGAAAGGATTATCAGGAAATTAGTGATATTATTAGAAAACCCATAGGAACGGTCGGTACCCTAATCAATCGCGCAAAAAAGATACTATTAAAAGAAATTGAAAAGCATAAAGCAGGTATAAAAAATGGTTGATATCAGCAAAGATACTTTAGAAAAAATAAAAAAAGAGAAGGTACATCCTAAACCACGCTGGTATTTTTTAACCAGGAATTACTTTTTCTGGTTAATGTTTGCTTTGACTACAGTGCTGGGTGGTATTTCTTTTGGAATGATTATGTTTATTACCAGCGATCTGGATTGGGATATTTATCATTATCTCGGTATCAGCTTGCCCAAAGCAGTACTAATGAGCCTTCCCTATCTATGGATTATCTTATTGCTGCTTTTTTTGTTCATCACTTACTATAATTTTATCCATACCCGAACTGGTTATCGTTACCGATTTATAATGATATTTTTTATTGGTCTAATCATTAGCGGCTTAATGGGACTGGGCCTTTACCAATACGGCTGGACTGAAACTGTTGATAGGCAGCTAAGAATTAGAATCCCGGGCTATCATCATTTAGTCTATAGCAGAGAAAATCAATGGATGCATCCTGAAAAGGGTTTGTTAAGTGGTATTGTGGTTTCCCTAGAATTAGAAAATAATTTGTTGCAACTAAGAGACTATCTTGATAAGGAATGGGAAATTGATATTAGCCAGGCTAGAGTAAAGGGAATGTTCCCATTGACTCAGAATCTAGAAATAAAGATATTGGGACAGAAACTATCTGAAGATAATTTTAAAGCTACTGAAATCAGGATCCCCAGGGGCTCAGCCCAAGGCAAAGGAAGAAAATCAGGATTTAATTAAGCTGATGTTTGCTTTTTTAAAAACATTATATTTGGACTTAATAAGACTTAACCTCACTATGATTCAGGTTTTTCCAGATGGCTTGATGCTGCTCTTGATATTTTTTTACTAATAGAACAGATTGATTGTTCTTCAATACTGTCTTTATTTTTCCTTCTAAAAAAACATACTCTTCCCCTGACAGTGGTTCACCATTTTCTGTACATACTTGATCAATTTTCCAGTTATGGCACAATACATCTACCTTATATTTAATAACCTGATCTAAAATAAAATGACTTCCTCGGAATCGTCCATCATCTCCGCTGAGCCGTAGGCCGGTACCAGCCAGGGCACCGATAACTCCATCCCCGGTCCCGCCATGTTCTGACAAGTGTAGAGACAGCTGTTCTGCCAGTTGGTAGGCATCCTGCTTAGATAATTTTTTTATTTTCGCCTTTTGACCGAAAGATATCAGTCTTTCAGGATATTTCACCTCATCTGTAAATACCACACACAAACCCGGATCAGCTTCCGGAGCTGATTCTCTTGTTAAATAGGAAATAGCCAAATCGATGATATTCCCTATTTCTTTTCTCTGAGATATTTCTCCGGCAAAACACATCACACTGTTGTGAGAGGTATAAGGGACCGACGGGTGAACGAATAACTGGTGCCTGGTGATGCTGTCAGTTATCCCCCACCCATTTTCAGTAATACTTTTCCTTATTTTCTCCAGCAGATGGCCGGTACCCGGCCAATCTTTCTGATCCGTATCATCAATTGCTAATAGATATCTCATCTGCTGATCTATACATCCCCTTTTCTCAAGCGCATTCCTTCACCGCTTAATATCTTTTCTATATATTCGTCTGTTAAATCCCATTCATAAAAGCTGGAATAAAAATATTTTACTTCTTCCTGCATATTGATATCTTCAAATAAATCCGGATATAACAGCTTGGCTACCCATAAAATTGCCAGAGGTGTTTCCAGGGCATTGGTGGGATGACCCCAGCGGGATACACCATTGGGCATTTTATAAACTCTTTCATTTTTTACAGCCTGTAAATCAGCCCACTGTTCATTGGTAAGAATATATTTATCCACATTCTCTTCATTGACAATAATAACTTCTGCATCCCAGAGCAATATTTGTTCTAGGCTGGCAAAATATTTATTTTCTAAAAACTTTAAATCTGTATCTAGAGAAACATTGTGTGCTCCAGCAATTTCCAACCACTCAGCTGCCAGAGTACCCCGGGCATCGGTCCTGGTTGCCTCATTGACTGAGTGATACACAGTAATTCTTTCAGAATAAGGAATATCTTTCATCTTTTCCTGTACTCTTTCTATACAATAATTGTAATAATCAATATATTGTCTGGCTTCTTCAACCTCACCAAGTGCTTTGCCTATCATTTCCATAGAAAACTGATGCTCGGCAATAGATCCATAATCAATGACCAGATAAGGAATGTTAAATTGCTCTATTTGTGCTATATAGGCTTCATTGACCGCATTTTCTCCCTGTACAAACAGGATATCACAATCTGCCCGTGCCAGCTCTTCAATGTTAATGACACTGCTTTTGCTGGGAACTAAGGCATCCTTAATGTTTGGAAACATTTCTATAAAGAGCACATCTCTTCTCAGGCCATCTACAATTGCCACAATATCAGGTCCCCGGTTCAGTAAGGCAACAGCATGACCGGAATAGGCAAAAAGGCAGCCGATTCTTTCTATATCCTCAGGCTCGGGTATCTCTACTTCCCTGCCAAAACAATCTACAACAATATTTTTTTCTGTAGTTATCGTCTCGCCTGCCAGGCTGGCTGTAGCGAATACCGATAATATACAAAAAGTTATACTTAAAAAGATATTGAAATTTCTTTTACACATATACCAATGCCTCCTTTGCTGATAGTTTTATAGGAATAATGTATTTCTGCTTTTTTATCTCATCTAAATCATAATCAATAATTTTGCATTCTATCTTAAATATTTTGCTGATAATCTCTTTGGTCAACACCTCACCAGGCCGTCCAAATATAGCAAAGCTTTTTTCATTTAGTATGGCGGTAAAGGTTGTTAATCCATTATTTTCAAAATAAAAAGCGTGGTTCAGGTAATGGGTGGCTAGGATAATGGATAAGTTCTTCCTTTTCGCTAACTGTTTGGTAACCTCTAAGACTGTTAAACTATTCTGGAAATCCAAAAAAGTGGTAGGTTCATCCATGATCATAATTTTGGATTGCTGTGCCAGTGCTCTGGCTATCATGACCAGCTGTCCCTCTCCACCGCTTAATTCAGTATATGGTCTGTGCAGTAAATGTTGTATACCTACAGTCTCAATGGCTTCATGGGCAATGGAAATATCATCTTTGTCAGGAGAACCAAACATGCCTACATAGGACGTCCTTCCCATCAGGACAATCTCTTCCACTGTATAGGGAAATGTTTTTTTATGTATTTGCGGGACATAAGCGATAATGCGGGCAATTTCCCTGGCTTTTAAGTGATTAATATTTTCCCCCTGCAACAATATTTCACCTTTTTTTAAAGGGAAAATTCCCATAATACAATCCAGGAGAGTTGTTTTGCCTGAACCATTAGGTCCTATCAGACAAATAACTTCTCCGGTTTCCATCTGGAAATTAATATTTTCCAGAACATCATTCTGACCATAACTAAAACTAGCCTCTTTTACTTCTAATAAAGGCATTTTACTACCATCCTTTCCCCTTGGTCTTTTTTAAAAGATAGACAAAGAATGGGCCGCCAATTAAGGCAGTAAGTATCCCCAGGGGTATCTCGGCGCCAATCAAAGTACGGCTTAAATTGTCTACCACAATCATAAAGAAAGCTCCCAGAAAAAAGCTGGCTGGAATAAGAATACGGTTATCATTACCGACCATCATTCTGCCAATATGAGGCATAACTAACCCCACCCAACCGATATTACCGCTTACGCTAATTGCTCCGGCAGTAGCCAATGAAGCACATAAAACCATAATGATTTTAGTCAAGATATTATTAATGCCCAAGGCTTGGGCTTCTTTATCACCCATAGATAGAACATTAATCTGCCAGCGCAGGGCAATCAATCCGATTACACCAATCGAGATGGGTATGATAGAAAAATAGATATCCTTATACTGGGAAGTGGCCAGACTGCCCATCAGCCAAAAGGTAATTGACGGTAATTTTTCAAAAGGATCTGCCACAAATTTAACAAAAGAAACCAGTGCAGAAAATATTGAAGAAACAACTACACCGCCCAATACCAGGGTAATAGTAGGGGTAGAATGGTAAATCTGCCCGATGAAAAAACTCAATGCTACGGCTAGTAAGGCAAAACCAAAGGCATAAAAATAAACCATATAATTCTGGCCATATAAAATAATGGCTAGCACTGCCCCAAAGCTTGCACCAGATGAAACTCCCAGAATGCCTGAACTGACTAGAGGATTACGGAATAATCCCTGAAAGGCAGCCCCACTGATAGCCAGGCTACCTCCTACCATTGCACCCAGAATAGCCCTGGGTAATCTTATCTTCCAGACCACTGTGTTATAGATATCCGGAAAGTCCTGACTGACCTGAGAATGGAAAGCTACTTTAAAAACAGCCATTATATCAGACCAGGTTAAGGGATATCGGCCTATGAAAAGTGAAAAAAATATCCCGATAAAAGGTAGAATAATAATAAGTATAAAGAGTACGCTATTCTTTTTTAATTTCAAAGCAGAAGAGAATTTTTGCATCTATATTCTGGTAAATATCATTTTTTATTCAGCATTATTCGGAATTATTTCGCTTTCCCTAAAGCCATAAACTCCAATACTAATTCTTCTCCTAATTTCTCACCACTTTTGGATTCTAATTCAGGGGAAATAATAATCTGGTAAGTTTTTAGGGATTCTATAACGTCTTTTATAATTATATTAATATTGTTTCTCTTTTCTCTTTCAATCTGATCATCAGCCATTTCAACTTTCAGAGATACTGCACCGCCATCATCCTTGCTGACAACCTTGAAACAATTGCTATTCTTGTCACTGACCTCCATGTTAACTACATTCTTACTAAAAGTAAATTCAATAATGATACTTCTCTGCCCCTCCTTATTCAATTCATCAATCATGCGAAATGCTTCCAAGACCAGCGGATTCTTGCCGCTGTCCTGGGCTAGGGCAGAAATAGATCCTATTGTAAACATAACAACGAAGATAATAACTAAAATTAGATTTGACTTTTTAATGGTCTGAAAACTAAAAAACATAAAATCCCTCCAAAACAATATAGTTTTAATTAAAACAAAAATCCTGTACGTTTCCCCGTACAGGATGTAATGATTTCCTCTTTCCAAACACGGGGGATTCAGCAATTTCTCGCTGAACCTAACGGTTAGCCTTCATAGGAATCCTTTAGAAAAACTAACTCAAAGAAAATTGTATCGTTATTTAATTAATCGCCATTAATTATACACAATAAGTTATTTTAGTGCAAATATATAGGCCTAATATAATTAAGCTATGAATATTAATCATATTAAAAAGAATAGATACCTGTAACAGATATCTATTCTTTTTAATGATATTATTCTCCTTATTTTTCGATTACTATATCAGCTAATGGCTGGGGAAGATTTTCTAAAACATCCACAACGGGTGGATTAATGATAACCTGCCCTGTCTCTTCCATTATCTCCTGACCAAGTGGACTTAAGATAAATTTCATTAACCTGACCGCCTCTTGTGGATGAGGAGCATTATTGGGAATTGTCATCCCATAGATAATTGGTAAAATGTCATAATCCGGATTGACTGAGGCAAATCTTTTAAAAGCCAGTTTGACTTTCATATCCGGATACAATGTTTTGTATTTCTCAGAACCCAGGTTAATTTCCGGCGGAAACTCCAGAAAATTGACTCCATGCTGCTGGGCAACACTTTTGTACTCAAAGCCATAATCCAAGTCACCTGACTGGATAGGGAAAAGCAATTTGATACTGGAATCCCTGATAGCCAGCCTTTCCGCTTCCAGAATTTCTGGAATCAGAATTGTACAGATGCCATCATTTTCTTCCACTTTGATAGGATAAGAGAATCTTCCAATTACACTATTCAGTATATCTTCTTCCTGATAAAAATATTCTGCTAATTTTAAAGCCATCAAAGCCCTATAACCACAGGCATCAAAGCGGGGGTCCGAAATCCCTACCTTTACCTCTAGCCTGGCTAGAATTTGATACCAGTTATCTGCATCTATCTCTTCAGCATATTTACTCTGAGAGGTATAAGCTAATCCTAAAGTATTTGTACCAAATTGGATACACCAATCAGCATAAGGTTGGTTACTTTCCGGAATCATTGTTTCATACATCAACTTTGGTATCAACGAATAATCTGCCACTGCAACAATATCAGCAATAGGCTCTCCTGAAAAAGCCGGTAGTTCAATGACATGCCTAATAACCTGAATACTACCATGGCCTTCAAGTAAGACATCAATATCTAGATTTTCTGCCTCAAACGCTTTTTCTATCGCTCCAAAAGGAACTAATAAGCTGCCGGCTGTTTGGATTTTGACAATTTTTTTCTCCTGACAAAATCCGGTTAAAACTAAACCAAGAATTAGCAAAATCAAAAAAGCACCCGGAACAGCTTTTTTGAACAATTTTCTTGTCATTATTCCTCTCCTGTTAGGTATTCAGAGAATTAGTTCACAATTCCTCTTATGGGAAAATTACTTTAATTTCTTTAATTTGCCCCACCTGTTCTTTCCCGGTTAAGTCTTCTCCAACCAGTCGTAATGGCCAGTAATTTTCCGGTAAGGATTCTCCGTCCAATTTATAAGCTACAATAATTTTATTCCTGCGAGCGATAGAAGAAATAGGCAAAGTAGCACTAAATCCATCACTAGCAATAACTTCTACCTCATAACCATCCTGTACCAAGGAATCATTAAAAGCCTTATCTTCATGAGGATTATCGTCATCTACCCGTCCTACCAGTAACCAAAGAGGAATGCCTTCCCATTCCCTGCCTTTATCGTCAACATATTTAACACCATGACATCCTTCAGAGGCACCGGATTCGAAAGTACCTCTATCAATATCTTCCTCCCGGGCACCTTTTAACTGTAAAATCCAATCTTTGGGAGCGGCAACAAGCTCAATCTGCTCAACCCATTTACTCCACCAATGACCATCAGTCACCTGGTTCTTTTCACTGAGGATAGCCAGTCTTAGTGGCCCTCCCAGTTCAAAGGTCATCTCATCTCCATCAGTCTGGTAAGCCAGAATCATGTGCAGATCACCATGCGGAACTTCATTTTGAGAAACTGGGTCATAAGTAATAAAATCATTCTCACTTACCTGTTTATAGCTGAAAGTCATGGCATAACCATCTCTGGAGATAATCTTAACCGCCGTATCAGGATTAATTCCTCCAACCATATCACATAGATCTTTTATAGAAACTCCCTTTAATTCAAAAGGCCCTTCAATAACACCAGTACTGCGCATTCTTCCACCCCAGCCTTCCAAAGCAGGTAACTCTTTAATCTCCTCCATGGTCAGTGTTTTTACAGTATCACCGGAAGCTATTTTTAGTGCAATATCTTCCTGCGCTGTCAAAACACTGCTTACTGTAAAAAACATTATAGTTATCACTACCCATAAAATTGCTACTTTAAATTTATTTATCTTCAACTTACTCCTCCATATTTATTAATTTTGCTAAAAATTTAACACTTATTATTTTTAGTTAAACTATAATTTAACCCCCTTTCCTGATTAAATAATTTCATTAGTTGTTTTCATTTCTGGTTATTAAAATTCTTAAAATTATAAAGATAACAAGCGATATCAACACTCCCAGAGCTGCAATAGGACGAGCATAGGAAAGACCAAAATTAAAGCGGTCAGAAACTAAAACTGGTAATGCCTTTCCACTCTTGCCCAAAAAGGAAGCATTATAGGCAATGATCATTACTGCGCCAAATTCACTTACACCCCGTCCCCACATGAGAATAGAGCCGGAGTAAATACTTTTTAAAGCCAAAGGCAGAGATATATACCAAAATACCTGCCAATGTGACGCTCCATAGGTGTAGGCAATCTCTTCTAATTCAGTATTAATGGCTTTAAAGCCTTCTTTGACTGAATCAATTAAAAAAGGAACACTAACAAACATCATAGCCAGGACAATCCCAGCAAAGGTCTGGAAAAAATCAATACCGATAACTTTAAAAACTCTTCCCATAAAATAATTACGTCCAAAAACAAAAAGCAATGCTACCCCCGCAGCAGAATGCGGAATCACAATCGGGATATCTATAATTGCCTCCAGCACCCTCTTGCCAAAAAAATGATACCTAGCCAATAGATAAGCCAAGGGCACTCCCAACAAAAAACCAATAACCGTTGCTGTTAATGCAGCTGTCACAGTTAAATAGATAGAGTAATTTACTTCCGGGTCTAAAATTGTATTCCACAATGTAGACAATGGGGTATAGAGAATAGTCTTTAATGGTGGAAGAAGTATAAACAAGATAGTAATAATCCCCAGCAAAATAAAAATTAGATAGAACGTATCGATATTTTTTCTCATCCTAATAAGCAAATCCTTTTATTATTTTCATAGACATTTATACTCTTTCCCTTAGATAATATTCTCCAAAAAATAAAAAAACAGCACTTTTTGATCTTTCTAACAACAAGTTATCTCAAAAAGTACTGCTATATATTTTTAACTTCATGATTCTCTCCTTTCCTAACACGGGAGGCTTATACATTTCTGTTTAAGCCCTTAAGACTTTTGGAGTCTTGTGTTTACCGGTC
This sequence comes from uncultured Atribacterota bacterium, assembly GCA_964433555.1. Taxonomy (GTDB): domain Bacteria; phylum Atribacterota; class Phoenicimicrobiia; order Phoenicimicrobiales; family Stramentimicrobiaceae; genus Stramentimicrobium. The sequence continues at coordinate 33,315 of CAYSRG010000021.1, forward strand.
ATAGAATAATCCTTAGACCAGGTAAATCGAAGAGATTAATTATTGCTACACTACTATTGCTTTGCGTTAATTCTATACTAACACCACTGTAAATTATAAATGATATTAGTATATTGTCAACACAACAGAAGATTAGATAAAAGAAAAAATCTATTAAACTTTACTCATCAACCGCTATCATCACATTACTAGCTTTAATGACTGCGTAGACTTCTTTATTGACTTCCAATGCTAAGTTATGAACAGAAGATTTGGTAATGACAGAAGTAATTTCCAAGCCATTGGGTAACCCAATAATCACCTCATCATTAACGGCTCCTTCAGTAATAGCTTTGATTTTGCCCTTGAGCATATTTCTGGCGCTTATTTTCATATTACATTCCTCCCTTTAAGTGTTTTCTTCTAGTATCTATTATTTATTATACACCATTCTAAATCTGTTTGATATCTCATATTCTAAACATTCTTACGTCCCCGCTATAACGATATGCTTACTAATTTTCCAAGGTAGATGAATGGAATCAGATTATAAATGTCAAATCTAAAAGATTCCCAAGAGAATATGATTTGATTTTAGTTTTTCCTAATTTTATAGACTAAAATATCAAGCTTTGATAGATAGCTATTTTTTCCAGAATTCCGGAACCAGCAAAACAAGTACGGTGTATATTCCTAAACGACCTAAAAGCATACAAATAATCAAAGCTATCTTACCAATATAAGAAATAAAGGCATAATTCTGAGCAGGGCCAACCAGTCCTAAACCAGGTCCTACGCCTCCTAAAGTAGCAGCCACTACGCCTATAGCACTAGTAATATCTAAGCCTGTAGCAGTAATTATCATCACACCTGCTATGAAAACAAAAATATAAATGGGGAAAAAAGATTTAATGCTTTGCATGACATCATCAGAAATAACTTTATCTCCCAAACGAACTTGCACTATAACATGAGGATGGAGCAATTTATCAAAGCTTTGTTTTAACTGTTTGAACATCAATAGCATTCAAACTCTTTTAATGGCTCCGGTAGTTGAACCCACACAACCACCTAAAAACATCAATAACACTAAAATATGTTGTGAAAAGTGTGGCCAATTACCATAATCCGCATTTATAAAACCAGTTGTGGTAACTATCGATACAACTTGAAATGAGGCATATCTTAAAGCATTGTGTATAGAATCATAAATAGAAAATCTCAACTGTAAAGTTACTAATAATATTGAAATCAAGACAATAGATATAAAAATATTTATAAGCTTATTCTTCTTTTTTACTGACCAAGGTTTTAATTGTGTCTTTGGCTTTTTGCATATTTGCCTCCAGTTCATTAGTCTGAACAGTACTGGGAACAATTTTAGACTGACTAAAATCAATGGCTACCTTTTCTACTCCTAAGCTTTTAACTAAAGTTAGCAGTGTCTGCCTTGCTGAATTTTCAACTTCTGATTGTAATTTATTAACCACTCCTTCAGCCAGCTTAGCAGCTTGATTTTTTGCTTCCTCTTTTAAAAGATTCTTATCTGCTTCACTGAACCCGGAACCAAAAGCACGATTGAGTAAATCAGGCAGTAACCAGGGCAGGAATTTGGAATTCTGTTCATCATAAAAACTTATATCGCGAATATGCACCTGATAAAGACAGGGAGGCATTTTTAATGTATATCTATTTTCATTTAACTGTTCAATTTTAAAATCAGGACTACGTAAATCATAACGAAAATCAATATCAAACTCAAAAATCATAGCCATCTTTTTGGTAGAAACTAACCATTGAAAGTATCTCTTACCAGTATCACCAAACCAATGCTGAGAGGCAGTAACAATTTCCTTAGTAACCATCTTAAAGGCCACCAATTCTCCTACCGAACGAAGTTGCTCAATTGATGAATATATACGAACCTCTTTTCCTGAACCACGAGGGCGAAAGAATAACCACCATAAGATTATAAAAAGAATAAATGCCAAGAAAAAACCAAGAATGGTAAAGATTATATTTTCTGGCATTATCTAAATCCCCCTTTTTATTACATTATATAAAGATATGCTTTTTTAACTTTTTCCTTATTTAGTTTTCTTCATAAACATATATTCCATAATTTCGTAAACTAATCTATAATAACTACCTCAACTAAGTATATCATAATAATGGTAATTACCCCTATCGCTTCTGAAAATATAGACTAGACACTATTTATGATTAACCTTTCACGATGTTGACCCATTACCTATCTAAATCTTCAAATAATGATTTGTTCTGGATTAAGCAAAGTGGGAGATCGCTTTCATTTTAACTATACTAAAGAAAACTCCGCCATGACTAGCTGATCAGTACCTCAGCAATTTGGACCGCATTTAAAGCTGCGCCTTTTCTGAGATTATCAGACACAATCCACATAACCAATCCCGGATTAAATACCAGGTCATTTCTTATTCGCCCTACAAACACCTCATCTTTCCCTTCTGCCATCAAGGGAAGCGGATAATTAGACTCATTGGGCTGATCAATTACCTTAATGCCGGGAAAATTGGTTAAAAACTCCCTTGCCTGTTCAGGACTTATCTCTTTTTTGGTTTCGATATGCACATCTTCAGCATGAGATCGAAAAACTGGCACTCTTACCGTTGTTGCTGAAACATTAATATGATCGTCATGAAGAATCTTTCTAGTTTCATGCAGCATCTTCATCTCTTCTGAGGAGTAACCATATTCATCAAAAGAGCCGATGTGAGGCAGTACGTTAAAAGCAATCTGATGAGGATATACACTAATATTAATATGCTCATCCTTCAAAAACGAATCGGTCTGCTCTGCTAACTCCTCTATAGCTTCTTTCCCTGTACCGGATACTGATTGATAGGTAGCACAAATTACTTTATTAATTCCAACTATATCATAAATCGGTTTTAAGGCAACTACCATTTGAATAGTAGAGCAATTAGGATTGGCTATGATACCTTGGTGTTGTCTAACATCATTCGGATTAACTTCAGGAATGAGCAGAGGTACCTTGGGATCCATTCTGTAGTATTTTCCATTATCTATAACTACTGCTCCTGCCTGAACAGCAAGCGGTGCAAAATATTTACTAACTTCATCTCCTCCAGAAAAGAGAGCAATATCAATACCCCTAAAAGAATCGTCTTTTAGTTCTTTCACTTTAATTTTTTCACCTTTAAAATAATATTCCTTCCCCACTGAACGATGTGAAGCATATAGTAAAAGATGATTTACCGAAAAATTTCTCTGTTCCAGAACTCTGGTCATTTCTTCGCCCACAGCTCCGGTGGCACCTATTATTGCTACATTATAATATTTCATTTCTTTAACCTTCCTCCTCTAATTGAAATTCTTGATGTACGGCTCTAACAGCTTTCTCTATATGTTTTTGGTTTATCAGACAAGATATTCTTGTTCCTGAGGTACTAATCATATCAATATTGATATTATTACGCGCCAAGGATTCAAACATGCGAGCTGCAATGAGGGGATCAGATGTAATTCCAGCTCCAACAATGGATATCTTGGCAACATCATTATCGGAAAGTACTTCTGGTGAACCAATCTCAGAAGCAACTTTGTTGGTTATGCTAAGCGATTTTTCCAGATTGTCCTGAGCAACTGTAAAAGCAATGTCATTAACTTTATCATGTTCAGCACTCTGGATAATCATATCGACAGTAATTTCCTCCCTAGCTAGCGCTCTAAACAATTTAGCAGCAATGCCCGGAATATCTGGAACATTTTTGATTATTATTTTACCAACATTTACCTCATATGTTACTGCTCTTACATTTACCTTCTCTAACATTAATATCTCCTCCCCTGTTTTAATGATTGTTCCTGGACCATTATGAAAACTTGATTTTACTAATATCTCTACACTATGGTTTCGAGCAATATCAATTGCCCGATAATACAACACTTTAGCGCCTAAAAGAGCCATCTCGGACATTTCATCATGAGAAATTTCTTTAATTTTCCTTGCCTCGGGTACCAGTCCAGGATCAGCAGTAAAAACACCGTCTACATCAGTATAAATTTCACAACACGCTGCCTTCACCCTGGCTGCCAGAGCAATAGCAGTAGTATCAGAACCCCCTCTTCCCAGGGTGGTAATATTTCCTTCATCATCAATACCTTGAAATCCAGCAACAATTACTATCTTTCCTTGATTCAAAGCCTTCTTGATACGTTGTTCATCTATACTATTAATTCTGGCTCTGGTGTAAGAATTATTAGTTCTAATACCAGCCTGAGCTCCGGTAAATGAAATTGCCTTCTCCCCCAGGGTTTGAATAGCCATCGTTACTAAGGCAATTGATACCTGTTCACCGGTGGATAATAACATATCCATTTCTCTTTCACTAGGATTTGGTATTATTTGGCGAGCTTTATTCATTAGATCATCTGTTGTTTTACCCATAGCTGAAACTACTACAATTAAACGATTTCCCAATCTGGCTTGTTCTACAATCTTTCGAGCTACCATTTTAATTTTTTCGATATCTGCAACAGAACTCCCTCCATATTTTTGCACAATAATAGGACAGTCTTTCTCTCCCTTTATTACAATCGCCCCATCTATATCGGGATCCAGTACCTTTACCTGGCTTTTAATGCCGGCAGCGGAAAAGGTTTTCCTCATGATTTTTATAATCTCGTTTTCCAGGCCATCTTTCACCAGTGAAATAATGGTAGGGCCTGAACCACTTAATGCAACACCGGCTATTCCACTTTTTTGCACCTCTGTAAAGATATTCTTAGCTCCTTTAATAAAGGGGAGGCGGAACTGCTGATGAAGACGATCCTGCATTGCCTCAGGAATAAGTTCCCATTTCGATTGTTGTAAGGCATTTACCAGTAAGGCAGATTTACTTAGATTGTCCACAGCATCCTGAAGAGAAACCTGTTCGGGCAATACTTTTCTCATCTCTTCTGTACTTAAGGTAAAAGAAGGTATCCCCACTACTGCTTTCATGTCATGGGGTATATCCAATTTTACCCATTTTATCTGCCCCCTCTGATCTCTATATGAAATGGTAAAACCACCAATAAGTGCTGGTACGATGTTATCAAGATGACCTTCCAGACTGAAAGCCATTTGTAATATTTCTTCCCTGCTTAAATTAAGATCATAGAGCTGGTTCGTTGCCATGATTCCACCAATAATGGCAGCTGCACTACTTCCTAATCCTCTTTCTATCGGTATTTCGTTTTTGATAGTAATCTTTATACCCCTATTAACCGGGTTGATATTAGCTTTATCCATTACCAGACTGGCTGCTCTATAGATTAAATTGCTTTTATTAGAGGAAAGCATTTCCATTCCTTCTCCTTCTGCTTGAAACACAAAATCTTGCCCAATTTTCTCCATTTCTATTTCCAGGTAAAGAGATAAAGCCATTCCCAGACAATCAAAACCTGAGCCCAGGTTTGCTGTTGTAGCTGGTACTCTTACTTTTACCATTATTTCCTCTCCTTTAGATAAACATGGAATAGATAATCAATAAACTTAATTATTGCCTAATCAGGTTTATGGACAGAAACAATCAAGACAATGTCATAGAAAATATTGTTAAAAATCTATTTTTGTATTGCCTTCTGATATACTTCGAGGTAATCTATTGCTTGAATATAATTAACTTTTTTTATTTCTTTTATAGCCTCTTTTGCTTTCCTTTCCTCTATCGAATCAATGATAAAGCCTATGGTTAAGGTATTATCTTTATGTTTTATCTCTGAAACTCCATCCACTAATAGACTATGCTTTAACAAAACATTCCTTATATTTTCTCTATCTTCTTGCTTATTTTCTAATGTAATTTTCAGAAAATATGAACGTTCAACCTGATCCAGTTTTTCAATCTTCAATTCTTTAAAATCTTTAAGTAAAAAATTATATTCAAAGTTCTGAGGCTTTCTGATAATTCTTATAATATCGCTGATAATCATGCTGGCTCCAGCAATGCCCCCTGCTCCTGCACCAGAAAAGAATAAATCTCCATAGCCATTACCAGATAAAAATATCCCATTATTGGCACCCTGAATATTAGAAAGTAGATGATCCTCTTTAATTACAACAGGGCTAATCCAGATATCTAATTCATTATATTTTTTTCTGGCTGTGGCTAGTAATTTAATGCGATAACCAAGCTGTTTTGCTAACTGAATATCATCAAGGGTAATATGGCCAATGCCGGAATAATTAATCTGGTTCAAATTCAACCTTCCTCTGAAGCCAAGGGTAGCCAGAATAAACATCTTATACGTAGCATCCAATCCATTAATATCTTTGCTGGGGTCTGCCTCTGCATAACCCATATTCTGTGCCTTTTTCAACGCTTCTTTCTGGGTTATATTCTGTTCCCACATCAAATCCAAAATGTAATTGGTGGTGCCATTTAAAATTCCGCTAATCTCATTAAGTGGACATGATGTCAGAATATTCAAAATAACTTCTAGAATAGGGATAGCACTTCCCACAGAGGCTTCGAATAAGAATTGAACATTATTCTTATGAGCAATTTCGAGCAATTCATATCCATGTTTTGCAACCACTTCCTTATTAGGTGTTACTACATGTTTGCCTTTCTCTAAAGCTTGTTTAATCAGATTATAGGCGGGGTACTCGCCTCCGATTGCTTCTATGACAATCTGGATGTCAGGATGTTTAATAACTTCCTGGGCTACAGTAGTAAAAAAAAGGTAGTCCACTTTAGACTTGGGCTCCCTGTTAGCATCCAAATCAGCCAGACCAACTATTTTGATTTTATAGGGAAATATTTCTTGCTCAATAAAAGCTTTATTCATCTCCAAAATCGCCAAGGTGCCTCCTCCCACATTCCCCAGTCCCAAAATGCCAATACCTATCTCCTTATTCCACATTGTCCTATACCTATACAAATAAATTTATTACTATATAATAAAAAAACCTTTCGTTCTATCTAAAGACGAAAGGCTTCTCTTTGCGCGGTTCCACTTTACTTCTTAAACAATAAAATATCGTTTAAGCAACTCTTTAATCTTATAAATAACCTCCGGGCCGGTCTTCGGATATCTAAAAGTGTTTTAATCTACCCTACTCTTCCCATCTTTGGTCTTTCTGGATAAATTTATGTTATTTTAACATTAGCAATTTTATTTGTCAAAGGAAATTTTATAATTGTCAATTAAAAATTAAAACTGCACACTTTTATACATGATTTAAAGTTTAAAAT
>CAYSRG010000022.1:0-35750 GCA_964433555.1 uncultured Atribacterota bacterium
AAGGATTCGAACCTTCGAAGGCGTTCAGCCAACGGATCTACAGTCCGCTCCATTTAACCACTTTGGTACCTCCCCAGTAATAAAATATCTTATCACCTTACCACTGGAGCCGATGATCCGATTCGAACGGATGACCTGCTGATTACAAGTCAGCTGCTCTACCAACTGAGCTACACCGGCAACATAAAACATTATAGTTATTTTTGTAGCTCAAGTCAATTCTATTTGTTAATTAAATCTATTTTCTTTTTTATTCTTTGTAGGGCATTGTCTACACACTTGATACTTTTTTTAAATTTCAGGGCTATATCTCTATATGTTTTACCATCTAAATATGCTTCTAATACTTTTCTTTCTAAATTTGACAAAAGATTATTTAATTTAATTTTTAACTCTTGTAATCTTTCTCTACTTAAGAATATATTCATTGGATCATTAATATTTAAATCATCAATTATATCTAATAAGGTCCTATCACAATACTCCGCATTTTCAATAGGTTGATTCAAAGAAATACAGTAATTAAGAGGTTTGTGTTTTTTTCTAGAAGCTTTTTTTATTGCTGTAATAATCTGCCTACTAATGCATATTTCGGCAAATACTCTAAAAGAAGTTAATTTTGAATTATCATAATTTCGTAATGCTTTATAAAGCCCAATCATCCCTTCTTGAATAATATCTTCAGTATCTGCACCAATTAAGAAGTATGCCCTTGCTTTCGTTTTTACCAGCCTTTTATATCTGTTAATTAAATAATGCTCAGCTAAAACATTTCCATTATTAGCTAAATTTACTAATAATTTATCGTCATACTTTTCATAAATAATAAATGGTGTTTCTTTAAAAATCACCAATATTAATACACCTACTTAATTTTTTTGATAATGTATATTAAAAAACACATTGTAGCTAGTACCTTTATGATATTACTACAAGAGTAATCATTTTATTTTAGATAATACAAATAAAGATTCCAATTAGATGTTTATGGTAAAATTACTTTCAGATAATGCATCTGCACAGAAGTTAATTTTTTAGGATAAATAGCCCTTTTATTATAGACTAATTATTAAAATGTGATCAAGATTTTTTCCATCTTACCCCTTCTGCCGTATCTTCAATCAAAACACCCATTTTATTTAATTTTTCCCTGATTTGATCAGCAGTAATCCAATCTTTATTCTTTCTTGCTATTTCTCGAACATTTATTAATTCTTCTATCTCTTTTCTTGGAATTTGTTTTTGATTAATTGATTGTGATATAAATTTTAAGCCTAAAATATTTTCTCCAAATTTTTCATAAAATTGTATAACCTTTACTATTGCTTCCTTATTTTTATTACTTGCTTCATTCAAATAGATGTTCGTTTCTTTGGATAACAAATATAGAGTACTCAGAGCAACTGGAGTATTGAAATCATCATCCATTGCTTTAATAAATACATCCTCCATTTTTTCGACCTTTTCAATTAATTTTTTACTTTCTCTATTCATTCCTATATTAAGATGGTTTTTATTAAATAAAAAAATAAGATTAAAAAATGCATTGTTTAGAGTTTCCATACTATTTTTGGATTGTTCCATTTGTTCTATAGAAAAATTTAATGGACTTCTATAATGAGCTGATAGTAAAAAATGCCTTATAACCGGTCCATCATACTTCTGAGACAATTCTCTTATAGTCAATATATTGCCTAATGATTTAGACATTTTTTTGTCATCAATTTTTAAATAACCATTGTGTAACCAGTATTTAGCGAATGGCTTTCCGCTCACAGCTTCACTTTGGGCAATCTCGTTTTCATGATGCGGAAATATTAAATCTTCGCCACCGGCGTGTATATCAAAACTTTCACCAAGATATTTAGTAGACATTGCTGAACATTCAATATGCCAGCCAGGACGTCCTGGACCCCAGGGACTATCCCATTTCGGTTCTCCTTCTTTGGCTCTTTTCCAAAGGACAAAATCATAAGGATTTTTCTTTCGTTCATCTATTTCGATCCTTGCTCCCACCTGTATTTCATTCAAACTTTGTTTTGATAACTTTCCATAATCCTTAAATTTATTTACATCATAAAACACATCACCTTCAACTACATAGGTAAATCCTTTTTCTTCTAACTTTTGAATAAAATTAATAATATCAATAATATGTTCAGTAGCTCGAGGATAGTAATCCGCTCTTCCAATATTTAAAAAATCAGCATCCAGAAAATATTCGTTAATATTTTTTTCCGCTATCTTTAAATAGCTGCTGCCCAGCTCCTTTGCTTTATTAATTACCTTATCATCAATATCGGTAAAATTAGATACATATTTTACCTTATATTTCTTATATTTTAAATACCTTCTTAAAACTTCAAAAATTAAAAATGGTCTGGCATTGCCAATATGAAAGAAATTATATGCAGTTGGTCCACAAACATACATATTCACTTGGTTTTTATTAAGAGGAATAAATTCTTCTTTCTTTCTGGTTAGAGTATTGTATAACTGTAAACTCAATTTTATTTCCTCACTTTTCTGATTATTTATTTTAACTTTGTTTTTTCTTCTTATAATTAGATTGTGTCTTTTTTACATAACTTATTTCATTGTTCTTTTTATTAATTCTTTCCTTTATTCTACCAAATATCATTCTTCCTGCAGGGGTTTGCAAAATACTGGTTACGATAACTTTAACTTTTTCACCAATACTATTAATACCATTCTCTACCACAATCATTGTTCCATCATCTAAATAAGCAACACCCTGACCAGATTCTTTTCCTTCTTTAATTATCTGGGTTATTAATTCCTCACCGGGTAATATAATGGATTTTAAGACATTAGCCAAGTCATTAATATTTAATACTGTTACATTCTCTAATTGTGCCAATTTATTCAGGTTATAATCATTAGTTAAAACCTTGGCATCAATTTCTTTCGCTAATTTTATTAACTTAGTATCAACAGTTTTTAATTCAGGGTAGTCACGGCTAATGATTTTTATTTTATTACTATGTATTTTATTTATCTTATTTAAAACATCTAAACCACGTCTTCCCCTATTTCTTTTTAGTGGCTCAGAAGAATCAGCAATTGCTTGTAACTCATTTAGGACAAAACGAGGTATAATTAGTTCGCCTTCTAAAAAATCTGTTTGACAAATATCGGCAATTCTACCATCAATAATTACACTGGTATCCAATATCTTCAATTGATAATGTGAACTTCTTTCTCTTTTTTTAAATCTCTCAATATTTTTTTTATAAAAATTAACACTTTCTTCCCTTTTGCTTAAGCCAAGAGTAATGCCCAATAAACCAAGCGTTATGTTAAGAATGATAGGTAAATATTTACCAATAAAGGGAATGAAAGATAAGGAATAAGCTAACAAATTGGCAATAATTAGTCCAATTATTAGACCTATTACGCCAGAAAGTATGTTTTGGGCAGGTATTCTTTGAAAATAGGCTACAATTATTTTCCCTATATAACTTATTTTTTTATAACTAAGAATAAACAAAATAAATCCAAAAAAAGTACCTATAAAAAATGATATAATAGGAATTAGCCATCTATACTGAGTTAATAAATCTAAGTCAGTAAAGACCTTTATGCCAGGGATAAGTTCATAACCAAATATTCCTCCTGCCAAAACAAAGAATAAACATATAATTTTTTTGGCTAAACCTGACAAAATAATAACCTCCTCTATTCTTTTTTACTTTATAGTATTATTCAGTACTACACTATTTTTGTAAAATCCTCCCTTCAAAATAAAATATATTTAATAACAATTAACTATTCATAAGTCTATCAAATTATATCATTTGCCAATATGGGTGTAAAGCAACCTCTTGAAATAGCATTTTTTATCGCTTCATTTCTTTAGAAAGGATATTATTTCTTCTATATTCTGTAAAGCTTTGATTTCTAAATTGTTAAAGTTATTTGAAATTTGTTTGGCATTCTCAAAAGGTATTATGCTTTTTTTATATCCAATTTTTTGAGCTTCGCTAAGTCTCCTTTCACATAATCCCACTGTTCTAACTTCTCCAGTTAGACCTAATTCTCCAAAAACAATAGTATCAAGAGGAAGAGCTAAACCTTTTAAGCTGCTTAAAATTGCTACAGCTATCCCTAAATCAATTGCTGGTTCACTTATCTTAATACCGCCAGCGGTGTTAATGTAGATATCTTTATTTTGTAATTGTATTTTTAATTTATTCTCTAATATTGCAATGATTAATGATACTCTATTATAATCAACGCCTGTTGTTACCCTACGAGGGTAATTCAGATATGAAGGACTGGTTAAAGCCTCAATTTCTACTGCTAATGGGCGGCTTCCTTCAAAAGTAATAGTAGTTACGGTTCCAGGAATAGATTGGGATCGTGAAGATAAAAGGATTTTTGAAGGATTCACAACTTCCTTCAAACCATTATTTTCCATTTGAAATATTCCTAATTCGTTAGTAGTTCCAAATCTATTTTTTATACTCCTAAGAAGTCTGTAAGTTTGGAACCTTTCTCCTTCAAGATACAATACGGTATCTACTATGTGTTCAAGTATTTTTGGTCCGGCAATCTCACCATCTTTTGTGACATGCCCTATAATAATTAAAGCAATATTGTCTCTTTTAGCTATTTCCATTAATCTGGAAGTACAACTCTTTACTTGACTTACACTACCGGGAGCGGAGGGAATATTTTTATCATTAATAATCTGTATAGAGTCAATAATTGCAATCTTTGGTTTTATGTATTTTATCTGAGCAATAATTTGTTCCAATTCATTTTCAGATATTAGGTAAATCTGGTTTGAATTGACTGATAGTCTACTTGCCCTTAAAGAAATTTGTCTCAATGATTCCTCTGCTGTAATGTAAAGTATTTTACCAATTTTTTCAGCTAATCGCGTAGTTATCTGTAAAGCTAGAGTAGATTTTCCAATTCCTGGTTCTCCTCCAATCAAAGTGAGTGAACCAGGTACAATGCCGCCTCCTAAAACACGGTCAAATTCCATAATACCTGTTTGGTATCGATATTCTTCTGAATTGAATTTGATTTTGTTAATAGGTTTGGCAAGATCTTTTTTTAATATTTTTATATAGGATATATTGTTCTCTAAAAAATCCTGCGGTAAAAGTGTATTCCATGATCCACAATTAGGACAACGCCCCAACCACTGGGAGGTTTCATAATTACACTTCTCACAACGATAGTATTTTTTTTTGTTTTCCATCGCTTAAGAAAAAATATGCTCCTCTAATATTATTTATACTAATTATTCACTTTCGTTATAATTATTATAGAATTGTTCTTCATTATTCTGATTATTTTTAATATCTTTCTTTTCAAAAATAATCTTCCCTTTCTTGGCTCTGATAGAAATATTGTCTCCTTCTTTAAACTCACCTGACAGTATTTTTTCTGAAATTGGATTTTCTACAAACCTTTCAATAGTCCTTCTTAATGGTCTGGCACCAAAGTTAGGATCATATCCTTCCTTTACTAAAATATCTTTTGCTCCTTTTCTGACAGAAAAGCTTATTTTTTGTTCGGCTAATAATTCTCTGACTTCATTGAGCATCAATTCTGCAATCTGCCTTATTTCATTGGCTGTAAGACTCTTAAAAACTATCACTTCATCAATTCGATTAAGGAATTCCGGCCTGAATGTTTTATTCAATTCTCCCATTACGCTATCTTTAATATCTTTATAGGACATCTGTTCGGTTTCATTAGAGCTTCTAAATCCTAAAGAAGCTCCCTTTTTAATTAAGGTAGCTCCCACATTAGAAGTCATAATAATAACAGTATTTTTAAAGTCAACTACTCTACCCTGGGCGTCTGTTAATCTTCCATCCTCAAAAATCTGCAATAAAATATTAAAAACATCTGGATGTGCTTTTTCGATTTCATCTAACAATACTACAGAATAGGGACGTCTTCTTACTTTTTCAGTCAATTGACCACCTTCTTCATATCCAACATAACCAGGAGGTGCTCCAACCAACCTGGAAACTGCGAATTTTTCCATATATTCGGACATATCTAAACTGATCATAGCGTTTTCATCACCAAATAAAAATTCAGCTAGACTTCTTGCTAATTCAGTTTTACCTACACCAGTTGGTCCCAAGAAAATAAATGAACCAATAGGTCGCTTTGGATCTTTCATGCCAGCTCGAGCTCTTCTAACAGCTCTGGCAATAGCCTTAATAGCTTCATCTTGTCCAATAATTCGTTTATGCAATTCTTCTTCCATTCGAATAAGTTTATTCGCTTCTTCCTCCTTAAGAGAATATACCGGAACACCACTCCAACTAGAAACAACTTCAGCTACATCTTCCACTGTGACCTCTATTTTATCTTTGGTTTTTCCAGTTTCCCAATCTCTTTTAATTTCATTATACTTCTCTTCATATTTTCTTTCTTTGTCTCTTAACTTAGCTGCTTTTTCAAATTCTTGTAACCTTACGGCAGCATCTTTCTCTTTTCTAATCTTTAACAACTGTTCTTCCACTTCTTTAACATCTGGTGGATATACTGTATTTCTTAACTTAACTCTCGATGCCGATTCATCAATTACATCAATTGCTTTATCTGGTAAAAATCTACCAGAAACATATCTCGCAGCCAATTTTACCGCAGCAATTAATGATTGATCAGTTATAGTTAATTTATGATGGGCTTCATATTTATCTCTTAATCCTCTGAGAATTTGGATTGCTTCTTCAATGGTTGGTTCAGGAACATTAATGGGCTGAAAACGTCTTTCTAGTGCCTTATCTTTCTCAATATATTTCCTATATTCATCTGTTGTTGTAGCACCGATGGCTTGTATCTCTCCTCTAGCCAATGCAGGTTTTAATATATTTGAAGCATCAATAGCTCCTTCTGCAGCTCCTGCCCCAACAAGGGTATGAAACTCGTCAATAAATAAGATTATATCATTTGAATTTTGGACTTCTTTAACAATCCTTTTCAGACGTTTTTCAAATTCACCTCTATATTTTGTACCAGCAACTATCAAAGCCAAATCAAGAGAGATTATTCTTTTATTTTTTAATATTTCTGGAACATCGTTATTGGCAATTTTTTGAGCTAAACCCTCCACGATAGCCGTTTTCCCAACACCTGCTTCTCCAATTAAGCAGGGATTATTCTTTTTCCTTCGACTTAAAATCTGTATTACCCTTTGTATTTCATTATTCCTGCCTACCACAGGATCTAATTTTTCTTCTCTGGCTAACTCAGTTAAATCTCTACCAAACTCATCCAATGTTGGAACTTTGCTTTCCTTTCTTATACCACTACTAGCAGTCTCTGGGTGGTCACTTTCCATCAATACTTTCATTACTTGTGAATAGATATTTTCTAAGTCTAACCCCATTTCATTTAAGATTCTAGTAGCAACTCCACTACCTTCTTTGATTAATCCCAAAAGTATATGTTCAGTTCCTATATAATTTTGACCTAATCGACTTGCTTCCTGAGAAGCTAATTCCAATACCTTCTTTGCTCTTGGAGTAAAAGTAATTTCGCTAACTTCTTGATATTTACCTTTCCCTACTATTTTTTCTATTTCTTCAATAACTCTTTCTGCTTCAACGCCTAATTCACGCAAGATTCTTCCAGCAATTCCTTCATTTTCTTTAACTAAACCAACTAATATATGTTCAGTTCCTATATAATTATGATTAAGATTGACCGCTTCTTCTTGCGCCATCATAATCACTTTTCTAACTTTTTCAGTGTATCGTTTAAACATTTTACATTTTTCTCCATTTTTTAAAATATTTATAAAAATATTCACTCTGAATAATTTTTCTCTACCTTAATAATGTAGGAGCTCTTTTATTAACTCGGCTCTAACTAAATCTATTTCATTTTCATTCATTTTACTATTCCTCAATAGTTGTATATATCCTGGCTGTATAATTAACATAAGCGTGTTAATTATATTATAGCCAATATTGGTCATAATACCCAATTCAATACCTAATCGAATCTTGGATAACAGGTCAATTGCTTCTGCAATAGGTATAATTCTAGCATTAGTTAATATACCATAAGCTCGCATAATTTGATCTTCTATTCTTTTTCTAGAATGCAACATTATTTCTTCTCGTGCCTTCTCTTCTTCATCAACCAATTGCTTACTTGCTGTTTTTAATTTTTCAATAATCTCTTCTTCACTAAAACCCAAGGTTACCTGATTAGATACCTGAAATAGATTACCCTGAAAATCTGTTCCTTCTCCGTAAAATCCCCTCACTGCGTATCCCATATTAGAAAGAGATGTCATTAAATCATTTAATTTGTTAATAGTCAATAATCCCGGTAAATGTAACATGATAGAAGCCCTTAAGCCAGTGCCAACATTAGTCGGACAACAGGTCAAAAAACCTTCATTCTCATTAAAAGCAAATTCAATTTCACTCATAATTTGGTCATCATAACAATTAATAATTTCCCAAACCTTTTCTAATTGAAAACCAGGTAATAAGCATTGTATTCTAAAATGATCCTCTTCATTTACCATGATGCTAATCACCTCATCCGGTTTATAAAGAAAAGCGCGATTGGGATAATTTAACTGAGCTAAAGATATACTAATTAGACGTTTTTCAACCAAGAATTGGATATCCATATTATTTAAATCATTAATTTTAATTATCTTACAATCGTAAAAATACTTATTGTTTTTTATTAGATTTTCAGCTTGTCCAATTACCTGCCTTAACTGATTATTACTTGCTTTAAAGGGAAATGGAATATTACGTATGTTTCTAGCTAACCGTATTCTGGTACTTACTACAATATGGTTAAAAGGACCATCCCCTTTAGCCCATTGAGGGGTGGTATCTCGTAATTCACGTATGAGCATTGTATTTTTATTATTCATTATTTCCATTTTTAAAAGTCTTCTCTTCTTCAATAATCAAATCTCGTAGTTTAGCTGCTTTTTCATATTCTTCCCTTAAGACGGCCTGCTGCAACTCATTCTTAAATTTTTTTATTCTTTTTAATTTATGGAATCGTTCCTTAATATCAAGAGGCACTTTTCCGATATGTTGTAAATGACCGTGTAGTCTCCCTAAGATTGGTTTTAATTGCTTTCTAAAATATTCATAACATTGACTGCAACCAAGTTTCCCTGATTGTATAAACTCATTATAAGTCATATGGCAATCAGGACAATTCATTTCATTACTTAATTTAACCAAATTTTCTGCCTTTTCATATTTTCCAAATGTATCTAATAGATTATCTAATATCTCATTCATATTATATTGAGAAAAGGAAAAAGAAGAAATTGTTTCACCTAAAAGACATTGAGCACATTCTTTACAAACATGCAATTCTGTTTTATATAACCCTATTAATTTAACAATAGTTACAGTTGCTTCGTTTTTTTTACATATTTGGCAAATCATTAATTTAACCTTATTTTCTAATTTTTAGTTCCGTTCAATTATAATTCATCAAAAAAAATTTTGTCAAATTATCTGATAAATTTGATAACAAGTTCAATAATTTCATCTAATGTACTCTGGTACATAGAAATATCATCTGAATATTTAAAACAAGAATATACTTTCTCTTCTAACAGCAACTTATTGATGCAATTTAAGGCAGACTTAACAGCAGAAACTTGCATCAGAATATCAGCACAAGGTCGATTGTCAATGATCATACTTTGAATTCCTCTAACCTGTCCCTCTATTTTTTTTAGGCGATGTAAAATCTTTATTTTATTTATTTCCAAAATTTCCATATACCAGATATACCCCCCTAGGGTATTAATATTATAGCTAACAATTTCAATTTGTCAACCGATTGTATTGTCCTAAAAATGATTTAAAAAATTGTAGATAAAGTAGAGGATAAACTTTCTAATATAAATAATTACAGATTTTTAAAATAAAAATATTTGCTCTACATCAAGCAACAGTTTTAATCTAATATTTTGCTACAAATAAGGTCCTATTATAAAAAAGACAGACTTTTAATCGGTCCACCAAGAAAAAGGTATTTGGATAGTTAGTCGATATAAGCATCTCCACTTAAGGCTTTACTTTATTTGTCTATTTTTATTACCATTTTTCTATATCAATTAACAATATTTTTGCTCACTACCATTTCTGTTGATTTAAGGTGATACTTTTTATGATTATATAAAATCATTTCTCATCTTTTTTTCTTAATACCTCAATACCCGGGAGCTTCCTACCAGCAACATATTCCAATGAAGCTCCTCCTCCTGTTGAAATATGCGAAAACTTTTTATCAAGACCAAGTTTATTAATAGCAGCAATGGAATCTCCCCCTCCTATAACTGAAAAAATCTTACCCTGTAAGCTGGCAATTTTCTTAGCGATTTCATTAGTTCCGTGAGCAAATTTGTCAATTTCAAAAACACCTAAAGGGCCATTCCAAAAAATAGTCTTACCATTGTTAATAATTTTTTTAAATAAGTCAATTGTGTTTATTCCGATATCCATACCAAACATATTTCTGCTAATTTTTTCTATAGATACATTATAGCTATTAGAATCAGCACTAAAATCACTAGCTACAAGTACATCTTCTGGAATTACAATTTTTTTCTCACTCTCTTTTGCCTTACTTAACAATTTTTTAACATAATCAACTTGGTTCTCTTCTAAAATAGATTTACCAATTTTAAATCCCTGAGCAGCAATAAAAGTATACGCCATTCCTCCGCCTATCAATATTGTATCGCTAATTTCAACTAATCTATCTAATATTCCTATCTTATCAGAAACCTTTGCTCCACCAATTATTGAAACAAAGGGTTTTTCAGGATTTATAATTAGTTTATCTAATGATTTAATTTCTTTGGCTATTAAAAAACCAGCATAGGCAGGTAGATATGAAGTTATTCCAACTGTTGAAGCATGTGCTCTGTGAGCTGAACCAAAAGCATCATTAATATAAATGTCCGCTAGCGAAGAAAGTTGTTGTGCAAATAAAGGATCATTATTTTCTTCTCCCTTATGAAAACGTAAATTTTCAAGTAAGATAATATCCCCTGGGACGGCCTCTAAAATATTTTTTTGGACATCATCTCCTATGCAATCACTTAATTTAATTACTTTTCTCTGAAGAATATTTTCTAAACTCTGAGCAACCGTATTCAATCTCATTTTTTCTACAATAGTACCCTTTGGTCTACCAAGGTGACTCATTAATATAACTATACAATTATTTATTAATAAATATTTTATAGTATTTACAGCAGCTCTAATTCTGGTATCATCCTTAACCTTTGAATCCTCACTTAGTGGCACATTAAAATCTACTCGGACGATTATTCTTTTCTTTTCTAAATCTTCTCTCTTTAAATCTTCCAACAAAGATAAAGACGAATTGTTCTTTATCATATTTATTTCCCCTTATTTTGGACAAAAATTATTCTATTGCTATAAAGATTATTTATTAATATTAACTATGAATAATTATTTTTTTATAGTTATTAATAAAATAATGATTAATAAAGAAGGCAGAATATTTGCTATCTTGACTTTTTTAATTTCCAGTATGCCAAGTGATAATCCAATAATAAGTATTCCCCCTACAGCGGTCATTTCATTAATAATATCAGCTGTTATCCAATGTTTTACTAAAAAGGCTATTTTAGTAATTGTTCCCTGGTATAAAAAAACAGGAATCGTTGAGAATAAGACACCAATCCCTAAAGAAGCAGTAAAAATAATAGAAGATATGCCATCTAACGCAGATTTTGCTAATAAAATATTGGGATTACCGTTGATACCCTCTTCAATTGCTCCCATCACAGCCATTGAACCTACACAGTATAACAAACTAGCAGTTATAAAACCCTCAGTGAATTTCTCTTTCCCCACTTGTTGTTTAAAAAGTGATTTGATTTTCTCACCTACATTCTCCAATCTCTTCTCAATATCTATAACCTCTCCCAAAAAGCCTCCTAAGACCAGAGAAAGAATAACCAATAATATATCTTTTGCTTGAATAGCCATTTGAATCCCTAATAATAGGGTAACCAATCCTATCCCCTGAAAAAGAATGTTGCTAAATCTTTTTGGAAAATGTCCTTTTAAAATTAATCCAATAATACAACCAAAAATAATAGCTATGCTATTGATAATGGTGCCTATCATACTGCCTCACAAGTTTACAATTATCATATTATTTCATCATCCTGGGTTATTATTCTTTTCTTCTCTTTTCCTTCATTCTGAAATGATTTTACTTTATATGATTCAGGTTTTTTTATTAATTGATCAAAACCAAGTGCTATTATAATTATAGGCCAAAACTTACAAATTGAATCTGACCATTGATATAATTCCAAATTTCGCAATAAAAAAATAATTCCAATTGCCAGGATAATAAGTCCAAAAAAGACAGATCTTTTTTGAAATATTTCCATCAATCCCCATAGTATAAATATAATAGGCCAAAAAAGCCAAACTCTTTCCCATATTTCTATTCCAAATATATTTTCTACTAAAAATAGTATTCCAATTGCTAAAATTATTAAACCTATTAACCACTGACCTGAACTTCTTCCCATAATATTCATAACTAATTCACCTCCATATTCTTTATTATAAAAAATTTATAAACAATATTTAAAATAATCACTTTACTATTTCCAGGATTTAATTTTTCTTGCTTCTTGCCAGAGCTGGTCCAAATGATAATAATTACGTTTTTCCTCGGAGAACAAGTGAATTACTATATCACCACAATCAAGTAAAACCCAGCCGGTATTTTCACTTCCTTCGTAACTTAAGTTTCTTTGAATGTTGTTTTCCTTAGTATGCTTTATAATAGTTTTAATAAGTGTTTTAAGGTGAGTATTAGATTGGGCGGTAGAAATAATAAAAAAATCAGCAATAACTGATATTTTTCTTATGTCCAGAATAATAGTATCTTTAGCTTTTTTTTCTTCTAATACTTTAGCAAAAAATATGGCAATATTTCTGCTATTTTTAATCAAATACTCCTCTCCTCTTACCAGCCACTTTTTAAAAATAAGCAATACAAACTATAATTAACAAATATAAACTATTTTAGTATACCATATTTTTACCAACTATTATAGTCATATCTAAGCCATTATGTGGTTGTTCTTTACGAATAATTTCTATATCATTAAAAAATTGTGTCACATAATTTTCCAGTTTTGGATCTTTTGAGTAAATAATAAGAACAGTTTTTTGATAGTCAAAGTGGTCAGCATTATCTATATTAACTATATTAAAGCCAAGTTCTTTTATTCTGTTAGCAACTCTATGGGCACTACCAGGTATTCTATTTCCATTGAGTACTTCAATGTTAAATCCCCTATATTTATTTTTAATTAAATTTTGGACACGTTTTTTTACATCATTATCATCAACTACCAAATAACTTACACCATCAATATATTGAGGATCACCTTGAATTGTTTCAACCCATATTTTTGTCCTATCTACATCTTTCATTAATCTGGCCAGAGCAATTAATTCATTTGGATTCATATTTGTTTTAACATAATCAGCTAAATTATTAATAATAGTTGGAATCTTGGCCATACTTTCAAAATTTAATATTTTATCAATTACAGCATTTATTAATTTCTGCTGTCTCTGAATTCTTCCTAAATCACCCATTGCATCGGATCGAAACCTGACATATTCCAAGGCTTTTTCACCATTTAAAATTTGTTGTCCACTTCTTAAATTTATCCTTAAAGAACCTGCTCTGTCTATATAATACATATCTTTTTCTACAAAAATATCCACCCCATTTAAAGCATCTATGATATAGCTAAATCCTTCAAAATCAACGATACCATAGTAATGAATTTGAATACCCATAAACTCTTCAATAGTTTTTTCTAATAAATCTATTCCTCCATAAGCAAAAGCGTGGTTAATCTTATCCATTCCTCGATCTTGAATCATTACTCTTATATCTCGGGGAATAGAAAATAATAAAGTATCTTTACTTTTTGGAGCAACACTTAAAATTAAAATGGTATCAGCTCTCCCTTTAGTTTCAACACTATCAGTACCAACAGCTAATATATTTAACCTATCTTGGGCTAAGATGTCAGAACGAAATGGAAATATATTTAAAAAATATAAAAAAATAAAACATATAATTAGTAAAAAAATAAAAAATAAAGCTTGAATTATCTTTTTTCTTCCCTTTTTCTTTAATGTGTTATTTCTCTCTACTCTTCCCATCATCAACAAATCCTTCTATCTATTATTATTTTATTCCTTGCGTCCACAGTATCATGATGAATTGCCAATTTTTCCTTAATTAAATGCATAACTTCTTGATTTAGTAATTCCAGCATAGTTAGATCTATATCTTTCCAGACCATCTCCCAAATTTTTTTTATTTTTACTGATTTTCTATTTGGTTCAATTTTATCAGCTATATAGACAACTTTTCCAATTAAACTCAATTTACTGGAAGCTGTGCTATGATATTTTATAGCATCTAATATTTCTAAATTATCAATTTGAAAAATGTCTTTTGCCATCTCTGCTCCAACATAAGCATGCCAAATTTTAGGAATATTTTTTTCTAACTCATTAAGCTTTATCCCGTATTTTTTTATTAAGTTATTTAAATCATCATATGAATAGTCTTTGGCACAATCATGAATTAATCCCGAAATTTTGACACTTTCGACTGGTAAATCATAATATTCAGCAATTTTTTGTGCTACTAAACTAACTCTGTAGGCATGTTGAAATCTATTCTTTTTCATTATTTTTTTTAACTTTCTTTCAATCTTTTCAAGATTCATTATAATTATTCGCCTTTTCTTTACTTCTTTACAATATATACTTTCACAGTATTAATATTATAAGTATAATTTATGGTTATAAATATATTCTCTTACTTCATCTAGAACAATATATTTAATACTTAAACTATTTCTTACACGATATCTAACATCGGTGGAAGAAATAGCTAAAGCTGGTATTTCCATAATTTTTAAAACTTTTTTAAAATTATCATGTAGCTTATTCAAAGCATATCCAGGTCTAGTAGCTGCCACAAACTGACATAGTTTTAATAATTCATCTTTTTGGAACCAACTATCAATTTCTAAAAAAGCATCTGCGCCGGTAATAAAAAAAATATTAGCTTCCCATCCATAGATATTACGAAATTCTTTAATGGTATCAATGGTATAAGAGGGACCTGGGCGATTTACTTCAATTTCAGACACCTCAAAATAGGGATTACCTTCAATAGCCAGATAAGTCATTTTTAATCGATGTTTAATATCAGAAACTTGCTCATTTCTTTTATGTGTTGGTTGAAGGCAGGGAACAAATATAACTTTTTCTAAATTTAATTTTATTCTTGCCTCTTCCGCAGTGAATAAATGTCCTATATGAATAGGATCAAACACTCCACCCATAATTCCTAATCTTAAATCCTTATCTCCAGTGGAAGTTTCATTTCTTTCTTTTTGCTTATTCTCCATTTTTATTTTCCTTAATTTCTTAATTTTTAAAAACAAAGGCAAACTTTTTCCATAACATTATTTATAGTATTTCTCTTCGCCAATAACTTCTTTATTAACAATCCTAAAAGACTTGTCTTCCTTTTCATACCTCCAAATCTCTATCAACTCTTTGGAATTAGTTTTAATAAGTTCAATGGAATCTGGGTAACTAAAACCACTATATCCCGCATTATTCATAGTCTGATCAAAGGGAATTGATTTTGCCTTCTTCAATTGATTTAACAAATTATCTTTTCTTTCATTTAAACCCAAAGATTGAAATATTTGAATTAATTCTTGATACGCATAATAATATTCTGAAGGTCTTTGAAATTGAAAAGGATTATTTTGCTCTTCAATAGCAATGACCTTTTCAAAACTACTTATAGCCAAGGAAGTATACTGCCAGCTAATCTTTTTCGATAATGTTAGATAACCCTCAGCCATCCAATAATGAGCGCCTATTATACTATTTTCTAATTCAACAGCCTTTTTAAAATAAGGAATTGCAGATAACAATGTATAGCTACTTATATTATCCTGATTTAAAAATGCATCATCCTTAATCTCTAATATTTTTAATCCTTCTAAAAAATAATCGATAGCAACTCCGCTTCTTACCCTTGAAGTATCACGAAAACTCTCATTTAAATATCGAAAAGCATAAGGATTTCTTGGATTTATCTTTAATACCTCAATCCATTGTGTAATAGCGTTATTATATTTTCCAGTCTGTCTGTAGACCTTGCCTAACCAATAATGTGCGTTTTCAAAATTTGGATCTAATTCAATAGCTTTTTTATAATTTTCTTCCGCTCTTTTATAGTCACCCTGCGAAAAGTATTGATATCCATTCTGATAATATGACTGGGCATCATCAGCAAAACTGTACTCTAAATTAACAAAGAGTAAAATGATAAAGATAATACTTACTCCAAATGGCTTTAATACCATCTTAAATCGCTTTATGAGCATATAATTTATCAGCACTGTTTTCACCTCCTGGTAAATTTATTTCTTAAAAATTAAAGTTCCACAAATACTACTAAATTAACTACTTTCTTCTTTTTGAATAGTTTTTTTACTTTCTTGAGATTTTTCAACATAATTTATTTGTAAATTAGCTAACATATCTTCTATCTGTTTTTTATCTTCTATATTAAGTTCATTCTTAATCTGATTTAGTAAAAATTCAATACTATCAATAGATATCTTGGCTTTTATTAAATCCTGTTTGATTTCTTTTGTTTCGGGATTCATCATTAAACCCAAATGTTCCCAGGCTTTACCATTTAATATCCCAATAAACCAAACAAATAAAGTTGTTAACGGAAGCATATGTGGATATATTTTAAGGTCATTGTTCTTCTCATTTTGAGAGCTCTTGTCTTCTTTATCATTCATCTTTAATACCTCTTCTGTAATTTTTTTATTATATTTTATATTATAAGGTGAATAGCCGATAATATAATTAAGTGACTATTATCATTCCTGATAATATTTTAAAATATTAATTAACTATTTCCTCTAATAGAGCAACACAAAATGCAGCAATGCCATCTTCTTTTCCAAGAATACCGATTCCTTCATTCGTAGTGGCTTTGATATTTATATAATCTTCATTTATTTTTAATATCTTTGCTATATTCTTCTTCATATCAGGATAATAATTTAATATTTTAGGTTTTTCCAGAACAATAGTAATATCAATATTATTTATTCTATATTTTTTTCTTTTTATTAATGCGTAGATGTTACCTAGTAAAACCATACTTGATATGTCTTTCCATTTTATTTCATTCGTCGGAAAATGCAAACCGATATCTCCCTGTCCAGAAGCTCCTAATATAGCATCAATAACTGCATGAATAACTACATCGGCATCAGAATAACCTTCTAGACCTCTTTCAGAGTCTATTTTTACTCCACCAAGGATTAATTTTCCCCCCTTTTTTAGAGGGTGTATATCATAACCAAATCCAATTCTCATATTTTGTCTCATTTGTAGCATAAATATTGATAAGAAATTATTTCATTTAAAATGTTATATTATAAAAAAATTCTATCAGCTTGCACTGTTCGAGTTTTACAGACAAAGGGATATTCGTCTTTAATTTTATGAAAAGCTTGGACCATTTCTTTCTGCTGCTTAAAAATTCCATATACTGTTGGACCACTTCCTGATAGATTAACAGCTGCCGAACCTAGACTTTTTAATCTATTTTTCATTTGTTCAATTATAGGGTATTCTTTAGAAAGCACAGCATCAAAACTATTATATATAATTCTACAGATTTCAGTAGGCTTAATTTCTTCCTTCTTGTTTAAAAGGCTAGAAATATCTAAAGTAGTTTTATCATTATTACCGATTAACTTATCAAAAAGATGATAAGCCCATTTAGTTGGAATCTTTATTCCAGGATTAATTAGTATTAAAGGAATAGATGGAAAAATGGGTTTAAGTGGAACAATTAATTCACCTCTGCCTCTAGCGAAGATGGTTCCTCTAACTATAAAAAAAGGAATATCCATTCCAAATTTGGTTGATATAGCAATAAGCTGAGATGAGTCTATTTTTAAATTGAAAAGTTTACAAAGGCCTATTAAAATGGTGCCTACATTTGATGATCCTCCACCTAATCCAGCAGCAAGTGGTATTCGTTTATTAATAGAAATCTTTATTCCCTTATTTATATTTTTCATTAATATTTCAGTGACTTTATAAATTATACTATTATTACCTATAGGTACTTCTGGATTATTACATTTAATAAAAATACCTGGATTATCTGTTTGTTTAAGGTATATGTCATCATACAGATCTATAGTTTGCATAATATTTTCTATATTATGGTAGCCATTTCTTGACTTTCGTTCAATATTTAAATATAAATTTATTTTGGCATAGCTTTTTAATTTTAAGATATTTTCTACCATATTATT
Organism: uncultured Atribacterota bacterium; assembly: GCA_964433555.1. Classification (GTDB taxonomy): domain Bacteria; phylum Atribacterota; class Phoenicimicrobiia; order Phoenicimicrobiales; family Stramentimicrobiaceae; genus Stramentimicrobium. Next base: position 18,473 of record CAYSRG010000022.1, read on the forward strand.
TTAAACAAGAATATTTTGTAATTAAAGTTTCAGCTAACAACAAATCAACATTCGTTGTAACCTTAATATTTTCTTCAGAACCACGGAGAATACCAACTTTTCCACCATAATACTCCAAAATGGCAGAATCATCAGTAACCTGGATATTTTCTTTCATTGCCCTTTGGTAAAATTCCTTAATGCATCCTAATCTAAATGCCTGAGGTGTTTGAACAATCCAGAACTGATTTCTGTCAACCGTTCTATCTACTACCATTTCTGACAATATCACCTTCTTAATAGTATCAACAGCTGGGACAGCCAGAATTATTCCATCAAAAATATCAATCATCTTTATTGTTTCTTCTATCATCCATTTCTTTAACAATGGACGGGCACCATCATGAATACAAACAATTCCATCATTTTCCTTAATAGCCATCAATCCATTAAATACTGACTCCTGTCTGGTAGTGCCACCCATAATAATTTTCTTAATTTTACTATAATTATTCTTCTTAATTATTTCTCGTTCAATTTCATTTAGGTCTTGAGATCTGACTACTAGTATAATATCATCAATTTTTTCCGATTCTTCAAATTTATCTAAGGTGTAAGAAAGAAGGGGCTTCCCCAAAATCGGTACTAACATCTTGCTGTTATAACTGCATAATCTCTTTCCATTTCCCGCTGCAGCAATGATGGCAAAATTTTTCATGAATATCTTACTCCGTATTGCTAATATTCTTATTCTTAATATTTAAGAATATCTCATGGTATCCTTCTATAACAAAATTAGTATCCAGAATAACCTTTAAGTTATTTTTAGTATCATCCGTTTCATTTCTAATCATTAAGTCCGACCTTCCATTATCATTTAACAAAACAACTTCTGCAATTATCTGGTTATTTTTCTCCTTTTCCTTTAGGTGTTTTTCAATCTCTGGCCAACCATTTAACAAATAATTCTGATTATCTGGAGGAATAGACTTATCGCTCATCTCTTCTTTTGATGAACCTCCTCTGACTACTACTACAACACTATCAGCAGTTATATCATCAGGTAGTTTTATCTGAACCATTTTTTGTTCATCAGCCTGTCTGAAAGGAGTAATTATAATCGGGATTTCAATAATATCCCCTGGATAGCATTCTTTAATATCTAATTTTACATCTTTAATAATAGCTTTTTGGTTATGCTCTTTTATGGTAACATTAATTACAATTTCATTTAAATCTATTCTTTCATAGAAATTATTATACAATAAATCAAATAAGTTGTTTAAATCTTGACTGATTTCTACTGCTATATCATTTTCACTGAAAAAAATATTATCATAGTACAATATTTTTCCAGTATCCTTATGTCTAAGGGAAAACTTAACATTTGCTGTTCCTTGACCTATTCTATCAATTGCATTATCAACAGATTGAATCAAAAGGGCTGGTATAATGCTTTGTACAATTGTTTTTTGTGGTACTACTTTTGTTCCACTGACAATATTCATATCTCGATCAGCATCAAACACATTTATTTTACAAGAAACAATGCTAGGAAATCTATTTATTCTAGCCAAGATACCCGCATTTCTATCTTGTATCACTTCTCCTAACAAAAGATAAGGAGAGCCAATTTTAAAGGGCATTACAATACTGGGGAAGCTATGATAAATATAAACGGCAGAAAAAAGATAAGATACATTGCCATAATGCAAGAATGGATGCCCAAACGCTAATACATAATTATCCTGACAATAAGTGGCTGTTCCTATGCTAATGGCGCTAACATCACCTGTAGATAACTGTACTCCAACAGCTGATCCAGGTAATATTTTTTTAATTCCAGTATTAATTTCTAACTCATTATTAATGTCTGGAAATTCAGATATGGTTTGTATTAAAGTAATTCCATATTGCTGTAGATTATTTTTTATATAATCGATAGCTCGCCCTCTAAAACCACCAATTAATAGAGGTGATTGAATATATCGAAAATTGTTAATTGAATTTTGATTGTTAGTTGAAAAATTGTTTATTTTATTTAATATTTCTTCTAAATCTGTTAATTTTATATTTAGATTTTCATCAAAGCCTAAAGAAATAATAGCATTATTGATAGAGGCATTAGAATATACATTCTGTTTTTCTTTTCCTATATAATCAAAAAGAGTTAACATTATATCTATTGGAGTTATAAGACATAAGTTGTGTTCGCTCATTTCCCAAGCATGCGATATTGCTCCAGCTAATTTTCCTTCGAAATAGACCGGACTTCCACTCATGCCTGCGGAAATTCCACCATTATTATCAATTTTATCTCCACTTAATTTTACTAATATATAAGGGTGGGAAATTTTTGTTCCATGAATAACATCTATAACCTCAACTTCAAATTCTTCTATTCTTATACCTGAAAATACTGTTTTTCCTATTCCTTTCATTCCAGAATGTATTTCATCAATTGTAATAAATTCTCGATAGTTTTCAGTAATTGCGTATACAGGAATAGAGATAATGAAAACTATAGATATTAAAAAAGTATAAAAAAATTTCCGAACTAAAGATTCATATAATTGGTTCTTATTCAAAAATATCATAATATTATTCTTTTTAATTATTATTAGTAGGTTATATTAACGATGGCTACTGCTGATTAATCCCTGTTTCAGTAAATGTATCTGATCCAATACCTTACCAGCTCCTAAAGCAACACAAGATATTGGATTTTCAGCAACATAAGCTGGTATTTTATTTACTTTGGTCAGTAAAACATCAAAATTTCTTAATAATGAACCTCCGCCGGTTAGCACCATTCCCTTATCAGCAATATCAGCAGCTAATTCTGGTGGTGTTCTTTCCAAAACCATTCTAATAGAATCTAGTATAGCTTCTAAACTTTTTGAAATTGCCTCTAGCACCTCTGATGAACCTACTTCTATAGTTTTTGGTAATCCTGAAATAAGATCTCTTCCTCTAATTTCAGCAAACATTTCGTTTTCTGGTTCCATTGCTGTTCCAATTTCGATTTTTAAATTTTCAGCAGTTTTTTCACCAATCATTAAGTTATATTTGTTTTTAATATATTTTATTATATCTTCATCAAAATTATTCCCTGCTATTCTCAATGATTCACTCTCTACAATTCCACCTAAGGAAATTACTGCAATATCTGTTGTTCCTCCCCCCACATCAACAACCATATTGCCATAAGGTTCGCTAATATCTAAACCAGCACCAATTGCAGCAGAGATGGATTCCTCCACTAGATAAGCTTTCTTAGCACCAGCTTGAATCGCAGCCTCTAAGGCTGCTCTCTTTTCTACCTCAGTACCACCGGCTGGAACGCATATTACTACTTGTGGCCGAAATAATCTAGAATTGGAAGATACTTTTTTTATAAAATACGTTAACATTTTTTCAGTCACATCATAATCAGCTATTACCCCTGCTTTCAAAGGCTCTAAAGCAATTATATTACCAGGAGTTTTACCCAGCATTTCTTTAGCATCTTTACCTACAGCAAATACTTTTCCAGTATCACGATATATTGATACAACAGAAGGTTCTTGTAATACTATTCCTTTACCTTTTTGATAAATTAATACGCTAACTGTCCCTAAATCAATTCCCAAACTTTTATCCATTCCTAGCATATATAAAAGTACCTCCTCTAAATCTCATTTGCTAGTGCATCAATACCAATTAATATTTTTACAAACTATTAATATTTTACCATAAATAAATTATATTTTATCGTATCTTAATTATTATTAACCTCTTTTTATCTTGGCTCCCAGCTTTCTTAACTTATCTTCCATCTTAACATAACCTCTGTCAATATGATATATTCTACTTATTTCAGTAGTTCCTTCTGCAGCCAATCCCGCCAGAACCAGGGCAGCACCACCTCTTAAATCGGAAGCCATAACGGGAGCGGCACTAAGTTTTTTAACACCTTTGATAATACTATTTCTACCTTCGATTTTTATATCTGCTCCCATCCTTCTCAAATCACCGGCATGAGCGAAACGATTTTCAAAAACATTTTCAGTAATAATACTTGTACCATTTGCGATAGACATTAAAGCCATAAATTGGGCTTGCATATCAGTAGGAAATCCTGGAAAGGGCATTGTTTTTATATCAACTGATTTTAGAATACCCGAATTAGAAGTAATTGCACTATCATCCTCTTTAGTATCCACCTTTATACCAGATTCTTCTAATTTTACAATGCATGATTTTAGATAATAAGGATTAATATGTTTAATTTCTATGGTTCCACCAGTAATTGCAGCCGCCACCATATAAGTTCCTGCTTCAATTCTATCTGGAATAATACAGTAATGAACGCCTTTTAATTTTTTTACTCCCGTAATAGTGATAATATCGGTTCCAAGCCCATTTACTTTAGCTCCCATTTTATTTAAAAAAGCACCCAGTTCAATTACTTCGGGATCTTTTGCTGCATTTTCAATCATAGTAATGCCATCAGCTAATGAAGCTGCCATCATAATGTTTTCAGTAGCTCCCAGACTGGGAAAATCAAAATAAATATCATTTCCAATTAATCTTTTAACCTCTGCTTGAATATACCCCTTTTCAGTAATAATATTTGCTCCGAGTGCTCGAAATCCTTTTAAATGAAAGTCAACTGGTCTAGCACCAATGGCACATCCACCTGGAAGAGATATCCTGGCTTTTTTTAATCTAGCTAATAAAGGACCCATTACTAAAAAAGAAGCCCTCATTGTTTTGACTAATTCATATGGGGCTTCGTAATTATTAAAATCATCAGGATCTACATACAAGGTACTACTATCTTTCCATTCCACTTTAATTCCAAGAGTTTTTATAACCTCTATCATACTGTAGACATCTTTTAATTGTGGTACATTTTCTAAAATACTTATCTCCCTGGTTAAAAGACATGCTGCCATTATGGAAAGAGCAGAATTTTTTGCACCATCAATTATCACTGTACCTTGCAGAGGAATGCCACCACTAATTAAAAACCTATCTTGATTTTGCAATTCTTTCACCAATCCTTTTTTTTATATATTTTGCTAAAAAAGAACCTAACGTTTTCTTATAAGGCGGTTTAAATACACCAAATTCAGTAATAATTGCAGTTATATTTTCATTGGGAGTGACATCAAAAGCCGGATTATACACAGCAATATCGTCTGGAGCTATTTTCTTATCCATAATTCTGGTAACTTCTAGGGAATCTCTTTCTTCGATTGGTATATCTTTCCCATTTTTTATATTAAAATCAATAGTTGAGATAGGAGCAGCTACATAGAAAGGAATATTATGGTTTTTTGCTAACTCAGAAATACTATAGGTACCTATTTTATTTGCTATATCACCGTTAGCAGCAATTCGATCAGCTCCTACAATAACTTTATCAATTTTTCTCTGATACATTAAAAATCCGGCCACAGAATCACATATAAGAGTGACAGGTATTTTATCAATTTTAAGTTCCCAGGCAGTTAATCTGGCTCCTTGTAAAACAGGGCGCGTTTCATCTATATATACTTCAATATTTCTCTTTTTTTTAAAAACTGAACGTATAACACCTAAAGCAGTACCGTAAAAAACGGTTGCTAATGATCCCGCATTACAATGAGTTAGAATTCTATCTCCATCCTGAAAAAGTATTAATCCATTTTTCCCAATACGATAATTTGTTTCAATATCCTGTTCAGCTAAACTTTCTGCTTTAAGCAATATTTTTTTTCTTAAACCATCTATTGACTCATCTGAACTGACGACTAAATTCCATATTTCTTCTAAAGCCCAAAATAAATTAACCGCAGTAGGTCTGGATTTTGACAATTCAATTCTTGCTTTTTTTAACTCATTGATAAAAATAGTTTTATTCTTTTCTTTAATAGCGCTTGCTGCCAGAGCCATCCCATAAGCAGCAGCAACACCGATAGCGGGAGCACCTCTGATAGCCATACTCTTTATGGCTTCTATAACCTCATAATAAGTTGTACAAGTCAATATTTCATATTTATGAGGCAATTGTCTTTGATCAATCATCAATACTTTGTTATCTTTCCATTCAATGGTTCTTGTTATCATATTCATTATAATTCTATTTGTATAGGTTTGTTTATTAATAACTTTCTTAATTAAGTAAAAAGATTAATGAGACCCATATTTGCTAGAGTAATGACTATTCCAGCAATAACTACACCTCCTACCATCATTGGGAAAGCGTAACAGAAACGTATACCAAATAAGAAAGCTGCTACTGAACCGGTCCAAACTCCTGTTCCAGGAAAAGGAATGGCAACAAAAAAGAACAAAAATAATGCTCCATATTTTTCATATTTTTTTTCATATTTACCAGTTCTTCTAAACAACCAAGAAAAAAATATATCAAAGATAGGCCATTTTCTTAAGAATTCAGAAAATGATTTTAAATACATCAGTAAAAACAATGCCGGAATAATATTTCCTAATACTGCAAAAATATAGGTTGGCAATACCGGTAAATTGTAAATATTCAAACCAACAGGTATCGCTCCTCTTAACTCTGTTACTGGAAGTGTTGATAAAAAAAAGACTTTTATCAAATTATATAACAATATTCTTTATTACCTTTTTTACAATATGAGTCAACAAAGGCTCTGAATGAGCAGCTGCATCTAATATTTCTTGAAAATGAACCTTTTCTATTACTCCATCTATTGCTAAATCAGTTATACATGAAATACCTAATACTCTCATTCCCATATGATTTGCTACAATTACTTCAGGAATTGTTGACATTCCTACAGCATCAGCACCAATTTTAATAAGCATTCTATACTCTGCAGGAGTCTCCAACATTGGTCCTGTTAATCCTGCGTAAACTCCTTTGTGCATTTTTATACCATCTTTAAGAGCAATTTCCTCGAATAGGGAAATTAGTTCTTTATCATACGCTTCAGACATATCGGGAAAACGTGGACCCATTTTTTCATCATTCGGTCCAATCAAAGGATTATCACCCATTAAATTAATATGATCATATATGAGCATTAAATCTCCCCTTTGAAAAGAGCGATTCATTCCTCCCGCTGCATTAGATATGATAACCATCTGGGCTCCCAATTCTCTCATCACGCGTACTGGAAAGGTTATTTCTTGCATACTATAGCCTTCATAATAGTGAAATCTACCCTGCATTGCAACCACTAATTTATCTTCCAATGTGCCCATAACCAGATTACCACTATGTCCCGGAACAGTAGAAATAGGGAAATTATTAATCTTATCATATGGTATTACCACACTATTTTCGATTTCCTGGGCAAGTCTGCCCAATCCAGTACCAAGGATAATGGCAAGTTCTGGTTTGATTTTTGTATACTCTCTGATTGATTTAATGCTTTCTGTAATCTTTTGAAGCATTTCTCTCCTTAAAACCTCCCTATCATTCTTATTTCTCTCATATTATTTAAGATTACATATTACTATATCCTAGGAAAAGCCTTAAAATATTCTTCTTTAATCCACTTTCTACTCACATGAGTATAAATCTGAGTTGTTGAAATATCTGAATGCCCTAGCATCTCCTGTACTGTTCTTAAGTCTGCTCCATTCTCAATTAAATGAGTAGCCAGGGTATGCCTTAATGTATGTGGGGTTACTTTCTTTCTAATTCCCGATTTTCTGGCATAATTCTTTATTAAATAGAAAATAGCCTGGCGAGTGATGGGCTTACCATTATTATTTAAAAACAATCTATTTGAATCCTCTTTTTTTATTAATTTTGGTCTAATTAATTGAAGATAACCAGTTAAGATACTTTGTGCTCTATCGGTAAAGGGAATCCACCTTTCCTTATTTCCCTTACCAATACATTTTAGTAATTGATGATCCAGATTAATATCATTTCTTTTAAGTGCTATTAATTCTGTAACCCTCATCCCAGTTGCATACAAAAGTTCAATGATAGCCTGATCTCTCTTTCCTAACAATCCTGTAAAATTTCTTTCAGCTAAAAGCTTATCTAATTCTTTTAAATTTAAGGCCTCAGGTAATTTTTTTTGTAATCTAGGAAATTCAATAAATCTAGTTAAATCATTCCGTATATACCCTTCAGAAAGTAAAAAACGATAAAACATTTTCAAAGCAATTAAATTACGGAAAATAGAATTAACAGATAAATTAATCTGATATAAATAATGATAGTATTGCGAAACAATATCTTTATTCACGTTCTGAAAAGATAGCTGTTTTTTATTTACTATAAATTCATGGTACTTTATCAAATCAAAACGATAGGAAATAATGGTATTAGATGATAATCCTCTTTCTAGTGTTAGATATTCCAAAAAAGATTCTATTAAATCCTTTTGTTGATTATTTTTATCAGTATTCAAAATTCTTTCATTCATTTATAATCTTTTTATATTCATGTTATTAAAAATTAATAGATTATCTCTGTATCTGGATGAATTACTTGTATCCAGACATTTCCAGGTTGAATTGCCAGTCTGTTTCCCTCTTTATTAAAAAAGTATGTTTTAGAACTTAATGTTTCCTTAGACCAGGTAATCTCTTCTGATTTACCATTATAAATAATTAATCCAGTTCCAGTACCAATAAAATCGATAGCTAGTCTACCTTCAGCATCTAATATCTTTTTATCACTATGTTGAATAATAATATTTTTAGCCTGTAGTTGCCTACCAGTTTCAATATCAACATGAGGCTCTTCATTTATAAATCTAACATATCTTTGTATTTCAGGGATATATTTATAACTAACAGCATAATTAACATTATATTTAATATCTATCTTATTAACTTCTTTCCCGGTAAGTTTTTCATTTGAATCAATTTCAAATTGGTAATCACCTTTATTTACCATTTCAATATAACCCAATCTTTTGGCTTCTTCTCTAAGTCGTTCAGTGGAAGAATAAAGATTATGAGGAGGTTTACGTTCCTGAATTCTCCAAAAAGGCTGAAAATGAACTAATTCATTGATATCATCTATTCTTTCTTCTCTTATAAATATTGCCGCATCAGGACTTTCTCCAGCGTGTACATAAATGGCATTATGCTCAAGGGTTTTAGTAATAAAATATGGCCTAGCGCTTCGGATAGGCCCAACTTTATCAGCTTCTTGTGTGGCAAAAATAGCTAAAAAACGTGTGATTCCACCTTCTGCAAGTACTTCATAGACAATATTTGCATTTTCTAATCCACTTTGCGGCCTAGAATCCCTGGCATTATCAATCATAATCGCCAGTGCTCTTTTGCCAAAAGGAGATTCTTTTTCTACTGTTTTTGGTAAAGTACTTAATTCTCCAGGAGTTACCATTGTCCCATAGGTAGATTCAATACGTTCTCTTCCTTCTAAACCTAACTTAGCTTGAATTTCAAATTCTCCTTCTTCTAATACTTCTCCCTCAATTTCCCTTCTACTAGCAATACTAGGACTCAATTCCCTTACTGCTATTTGCACATCATGCCTTAAAGATATTTCTTCCTTAATCGGTGCTATTTCTTCCCTAGCTTGAATATCAATCTCTGGCATTTTTACTTCAACCCTAGGACTGCTTTCTTCTTGTATTTCCTGTCTTTCCACCATTGGCTGAGTCTCAATTTCCCGTATTTTGGCTGGTTCAGGTAATGAGGGCTCTACTCTCGGTCTAACGCTTATCTCTGCTATTGGTTCTTCTCTAGTAATCTCAGGTCTAACAGTAGTAGGATTTTGAATGGAAGGTAGCTCTACTAAAGTAACCATTATCATTTCTTCTATTTCTGTAATATCTATAAAATCAAAAGATATAAAATTATTAAAAGCTAGAATGAATAAAATATTTAGAATTAATGAAATTAAAAATGAACGTCCTAAAAAACTCTTTGAACGTTGTTTTCTTCTTTCTGATCTATATCCTACCATTATTTTTATTAATCACCTTATTTAAATTTTATCTTTCCTGATTACTCTTCTCTTGGTTTAGTAGCAATGGCAATCCTTTCTACTCCACCTTGCTTTATAAGGTCCATAACTCTAACAACTTTGCCATGAGTAATATTTTGATCTGCCTCTAAAACAACCAGAGATTTAGGGCTATCTCCAATTTCTTCTTTCACTCTCTCAGTTAAACTATTTGGATCAATTAATCGATTATTAACGTAAATTACATTATTCTCAGTAATAGTAACAACTACATTCCTTTGCTCATTTACAGCTGCAAAATCACCACTGGGTAAATCGACTTTAACTCCACTTTCTACATTTATAAATGTGGTAGTTAACATAAAAAAGATAAGTAGCAAAAATACTACATCAATCAATGGAGTTAAATCAAATTTAAGATTCTTATTATTGGGATGATAAAATTTCATCTATTTTCACTTCCTCCTCGTTAACTTCCTTCTTAATAGATAATAATTCTAAAATCTCTATGCTAGTTGCTTCCATTTCTTTTATCTGTCTATCTACTCTATTTACCAGATAATTATAAGCAACGATAGTAGGTATAGCTACTGAAAGTCCAAAAGCTGTAGTTAATAAAGCTTCTGAAATTGCTCCCGCTAGAGCTTCGGGATTCCCAACACCCATTGATGAAATTACTTGGAATCCTTTTATCATACCAAAAACAGTACCCAATAAACCCAGGAGAGGAGCAATATTTCCTACAGTAGCCAATACCGGTAAATTTTTTTCTAGAATTGATATTTCCTGATTAGCAGTATCTTCTATTGTTTCTTTTATCTCTCCTCTTGAGCTACCATATTTTAATAAAGCTGATAAAATTATTTGGGATATGGGGGAATAGTTTTTACGACAGGCAGTAATTGCAAAATTAATATTTCCTTTTCTAATTAAATCACTGATACGACTACTAAATTTTCTGGTAGAAGTTTTAATACTTTTTAAATAAAACATCCTCTCAAAGAAAATTGCAATGGCTAGCAAGGAACAGAAAAATATGGGGTACATCAAAAATCCGCCTTTATTAAATAATTCAAACATTACTAAGTTGCCTCCTCCAAAGTTATAAAATATCTTTACCTTTCTGTTATATTATCTATTTATTAATATGCTTATATAATTAAGTTATAAAATCTATCTTGCCTACGTTTTCTGTATAAACAAATTTCTACTTTTCTTCCGCTAATTCCAATTGTCTTTTTACAGTATCAGCATAAGAAGTATCTGAACAATTCTTCATAATCATTTCATACCTTTCTTTAGCTTGAGACTGATATCCCAAGTCTTCCAGACAAATTGAAGTTATATATAAAATGTCACAGACAAACGCACCTGTAGGTATATTATCCAGGTATCTATCCCCAACCTGTAAAGCTTTCTCATATTCTCCTTTTTTAAAGTAACTCAAGCAAAGACCATACAATGATCCAGGTAGATATTGGCTATCTGGAAATTGATCAATTAATCTTTCAAAATTTATAATACTATCTATCCATTTTTCTTCTTCCAAACTAATTTGAGCTACAATATAAAGTGCTTCTTCGTAAAATTTACTACCTGTATAAATTTTTAAGAAATCCTGCAATTTAATTATCGACTCATTATTATTTTTTTCTAGAAAATATGTCTTCCCTATTAGAAAATTGCTCTCTTCTGTAAACTGACTATCAGGATAATTCCTAATAAGCTCATTAAATGATTCTATAGCCCTTGAGTAGTCTTTTATATTTAAATAACTCCAGCTCACACTATATTTTGCATGTGCTGCCAAAGAATGTGAACTATAATATTTTAGAAATTCTTGATAATGTTGAATTGCCTCGGAATATTTTCCCTGTTTATAGCAGGTTTCACCAACCATATATAGAGATCTCATGGCTATTTCGTTACCAGCAAAATAATCCACACTCTGGAAATATTCTTCTGCTTTCAAGTAATTTTCTAAACGATAGAAGCTGAGTCCTTGCCAATATATAATTTCTTGCCTCATCTTTTCCTGAGTAATCATACTTTCTATTTCTTGAAATAAATTAATAGCTTCCTGATATTCACTCTTTTCATATTTAGATTTGGCCATTGAAAATAATCCTTCTATAGATAGAGAATCATCTGGATATTGGTTATAGAATTCCCAATAAAGATCAAGTAACCTTTCTTCATTATTCATTTTGCTTACTGCGTCAATTTTAAGTTCTAACGCTTCTTTACTGTCTAAATCATCTAAAATTGTTAGTACCTCCTGATACTGACCTAAATGATAATAGCTCTGAGCAAGTTCCAGGGAAACTATTTTAGATAATTCTCCATCAGAAAACTGATGTAATGCTCTCTCAAAAAAAAGTATTGCTTTACTATCTTCTCCTTTTCTAGAATAAGCTAAACCTAAATCGAATAATGCCCTTTCCAACATATCGATATCCTTGGTTTTCTCTATCAAATTGCTATTAATATCTATCACCCTATCATATTCTTTTTGTTCCAACAGAACTCTCGCTAAAAGATACGATGCCTCCTCTTTAATCTGACTTTCTTTTTTTACTAGTTCCTCTAATATTTTTCTAGCTTCTTGATAATTTCCTTCTCTAAATAATGCATAACTGTAATAATATCTGGTTTCATCTATTAATTCAAAACTAGGTTTATTATTTATAATATCTGCAAAATAAACTTTGGCTTTATCATAAATGCTTTCCCAGAAGTAGGACTGACCTAAAATATATTTAATTTCAAATTTATCAAACTCTACTAAAGAATCAACTGATAATAAATTTTCATAAAGATTGATGGTTTGAGTATATTTTTTTTGCTGAAAATAAATATTTCCTAACTTATAAATCCCTTCTTGATACAGTGTACTTCTAGAATAATTTTTTACCAATAATTCCAGTGATATTTCTGCTTCTGCGTAATCTCCCAACAAATAACTACACCAACCATTACCTAATAAAGCATTTTCATAATATATAGAATCGATATAATTATTTATTATGTATTTATAATGTTGATTTGCTTCGTTATATCTACCCAAGTTATATAATGTTTCTGCTATCAGAAATCTAGCTTCTAATAAATCTGGATTTACTTCCAGAACTTCATTCAATTTATCAAGTGCCATTTCATAATTACCTAAAGAATAAAAATTATAAGCTAATTGATAGTATTCTTTTTCCCAATCAATATCAAAAACCTTATCTCCACCTATTATTTCTCTTTCTGCCAGATATTCATCCATTTGTTTTAAATGATAATAAGTGCGCATCAAATAAATCCTGGTTTTCTCAAAATTTGGATTCTTTTGAGCAGATTCTTTAAACCGAAGTAATGCCTCTTCATATTCACCAGAAATATAGTGTTGATAACCCTGGTTAAATGCCCAAACTGCTTCCCTACCAAATTCTTTTTCTTCCATTGCTTTATTTAGATATATTCTTGCATTACTATCAAAGGGATCTAATCTGACAGCTTCTTCTAAATATCTAATCGAATTTACTAGATCTCCAGCATGATAATAACTTAATCCCAGAAAATATTTCGCTTCTTTAAAGTCTTGATTAAGATTTATGGCTTTTGTTAATAGACTAATAGCATCAAACCATTTCTTATTACTATAGGCATTATATCCAGTGACGTATAATTCATATGCTTCCTTGCCATATATTTCAGCTTGTTGGTACTGTCTAAAAAACCATTCAATGTCTTGATTTCCTGTCTCAATTTTTTTTATTTCCTCTGCTTGTTCTAGAGCTTTAGAAATTTGGCCAGTATCATAATAAAGCCGCATTAAAAATATTCTGGCTTTAACATTATTTACTTGATAGAATATAGCATCTTCTGAATATTCTAGAGCAGAAGTAATGTCATTTTGCTCATATTTAGAATACGCTAACCGATAGAAAGCTTCTGATAACCTTTGATAACTTACTTTAATATTGGTATTATTCTTAGCAATTTCAATAAACTTCTCAAGACTAGTAATTTCTCGGAAAGTCCATTTAGTCCTTTCGTATATTTGAGATAATAGATAATAGGCTTCCGCAAAATACGGATCTTCTGAAACAGCTTTTTCACCATAATTTATTGCTTTTGTCCAGAGAGGTTTACTTGGAAAGTCTACACCTTGATATTCTGCTATAGCCTTATTTTTATATTCTATGGACTGATAGTAATTCCTTAATGCTATCAAAGATGAAGAAATATTTTTTTTCAGATTAATATCCAGTTCATCATCAATTAATACCTTGGTTTCCTGTAAAATAGTTCTTGCAATATTTTCTTTTAAATAGAATAAATCTTCTGTTATTACTGTGATCTCTTTAAACTCAAATAGTTCATCAAGCTGAGCTTGATACATAATTAAGTTGAAGCTAAGAAATTCTTTCTGTTTCAGGGAAAAAGATGCAGTAAATATCAGATCTGACTTTAATAAATTACTTAAAGAACGAAACAAATTTAAATCTCTTGTTTCTGCCAGTCTATAATAGGATTCAATATCTGTATCTGTTAGTTTTTCAATTTCCTCTATGGGAACATAGTTAATTTTTTCTGATTGAGAGAAAGTTTGACATAACATATCAGGAAACCCCTTTTCTAACCACTCCCAATCTTGACTACCCGTTAAGTTATTAAAATAATATACTGCAAATTTTTTACTTTCCAAAGCAATAGAAAATGTGGTAAAAATAGTACAAAAAAGAATTATTAACAAAATTAAATAAAATACATAGGGTATTAACAATCTCTTACTCTTAACCATATCTTTCTGTAAATAATCATATTTCTTGTGTAGGCCTATAAAAAACATCCTTACCTTCACCGATCAAATAATAAAATAGAACCATTATTTTTAAATTATTAATTATAATTATGATAAGTAGCTTTGAGAATCTTTATCCAACTATTCCATTGCTAATTTCTGGATTTTTCTTTTTCATATTTTAATAAATCTTTTTTACTGATTTACCATTTTTCTTGTTTTACATAATATCATAACTTGCCTAAGAAAAAAAGTAAAATTCCTTTTCGCCAATTCTTACTATGTCTCCATCTCGAGCCCCTTTTTGTTTTAGTACTTTCTCAATTCCTAAACCTTTTAATTTCTCCTGCAAATATTTTAATGCCTGAGGATTAGCTACATCATATTGATAAACTAATTTACTTATTTTTTCTCCTTCTATCACAAACTTCTTCCCTTCTCTCCTGATAATAAAGGCGGGTTTATATTCATAATGTGCGATCTTGTTTTGTGGAAGAAAAACAGATTGGAACTCCTTTTTTTTAACAAGATTAATGTTTTTAAATATTTGATTAATCAATTCTTGTACGCCTTTACCGGTAACAGCTGAAATAAAAAAAATGTTTTTACCTTTTTTAGAAAAAATATTTCTTATTTCCTCTATCTTTTTTTCCACTTCTAGTAAGTCACATTTATTAATTACAATTAATTCCTTTTTATTTTTCAAGCTTTGTGAAAACTGCTTCAATTCATTTTTTATGGTAGTATAATCTTCCATTATGTTTTTTTCAGATATTTTTGACCCATCAATCATATGAACAAGAACTTTAGTTCTTTCAATATGCTTTAAAAAACGAATCCCCAATCCTGCTCCTTGATGAGCTCCTTCAATCAATCCTGGAATATCAACAAGAATGAACTGATTATATCTATCAACATATACTATACCCAAATAAGGTTCAATGGTTGTAAAGGGGTAATCTGCGATTTTAGGTTTAGCTGCAGATACTCTAGATAAGAGGGTTGATTTACCGACATTAGGGAATCCTATTAAAGCAGCATCAGCAATTAATTTCAAGTTTAATTTAATAGTTCTTTCTTCTCCAAATTCTCCTTTCTGGGCAAACCGGGGTGATTGAATAATTGAATTTCTAAAACGATAATTACCTTTCCCACCTGATCCGCCATGGGCAACACAAACTCTTCCCCCAGGCTCAGATAAATCGGCAATAATATTGTGGTCTTTCATATCCTCCACAACGGTTCCCATCGGTACTATTAAAATTAAATCTCTACCATTTTTACCATTCTTTTTACGACCACTTCCTCCTTCCCCATTTTCTGCTTTTTGATGGGGATTCCTTTTATATTCAATTAAGGTTTTTATTTGCGAATCAACTTGAACAAATACATTTCCTCCTCTTCCTCCATCACCACCATCAGGACCACCTCTTGGTATAAACCGTTCTCTTCGAAAACTAACGCAACCATCACCACCCTTTCCAGCTTTAACATTTATTATTACTTCATCAATAAACATGGATTTACCCTTTTTAGGTTATTTTACTTTTTATTTATATTTATATATTTTTTAACCATAAAGCCTTGCATAATTCAAAATTAGTTTTAATCTTCAATAATCTTTTTTTAATTATTACTAATTAATAGTGTTGTATTATTATTTTTTTCTCTAACATTTCTTTATTCTATAAATAAATTAATAGCTACTAAGGTATTAATTAATAAAAAACCCCTGAGTTATGTTGAAACTCAGGGGTTTTTTATAATGTGCTATGCTTCTGTGGCATAGGTCTCAATAGTCACTTGTTTTCTCTTTTTCCCCGTAGTTCTGAAGGTAACATAACCATCAATAAGAGCAAATAATGTATCATCCTTTCCGCGGCCGACATTCTTGCCAGGGAGTATTCTAGTTCCTCTTTGTCTAATAATTATATTACCACTACGAACAAACTGTCCGCCATATTTCTTAACACCAAGTCGTTTGGAAATACTATCACGACCATTTTTTGCTGATCCCTGTCCTTTTTTATGAGCCATAATACCTCACCTCATTTGCTCACTTCAATGAAACACTTATTTCTCATTTTATCCCTTAACCATTTATTTTTTCAATTTTTATTTCTGTAAATATTTGTCTATGGCCAATTTTTCTTTGATATTTTTTCTTTGGTTTATATTTTAATACTATTATCTTTTTTGCTTTTCCATGTCTCAATACTTTTCCTTCAACAAAACTTTTCTCAATCAAGGGTACACCAAAACCATATTTACCATCTTTTTCCAGCATCAAAATCTGTTCAAATTTTATATTTTCTCCTACTTTAGACTCCAATTTCTCAACTTTTATTATATCTCCCTCTTTAATTAGATATTGTTTCCCTCCCGTTGCAATTATGGCATGCATCTTTATTAACTCCTCCTGCATAAATAAATCGCCCGAAAAGGTAGCTTCTGCTTTTTAACCTATCCAGTGCGTACGTAGCTTATAAAATTTATCATATATGTCTTAACCTGTCAACTTATTTTAAGATTTATGTCAATTAAAAATTAAAACTGCACACTTTTATACATGATTTAAAGTTTAAAAT
>CAYSRG010000023.1:0-31523 GCA_964433555.1 uncultured Atribacterota bacterium
CCTCTCAGAGCGTTTGATAATCTTCTTCTGGTTTTCACCTAAGGGATAGCGTCTTAGCTCTTTGTTACTGATATGATGGGCACTACAGAGATCCTTGACTAAGCGAAAGGAACGGGGGGAGACCTTATTCTGGATCTTCTCATATTCTTCCAGGATAGGTCTCCATCTTTTAATGATAATCCTCTGATTGAATCGCATATTAAGTACCTCCTTTGGTAGTGAAATTATACCAAAAAAGTTACTTAATTACTGAGCAGGAACAACGGTCCCCTGACATATTTGGTTGTGAGATTTAATTGATTTTATAATGTTAAGGTTAAAGAGAATACTTGACATAAAAGTTTTCATTGATTAAAGTAAAAAGTGTTAAGCAAAAAATATAAATCACATTGCTATAGCAAAGGAAATAGAAACAGGTGGTATTTTCTACAGCACAGCCGTTACAAAATAAAAAGTATAAATTAAAACAGGAACAGTATCCATCTTTAGTTGTACAAAAAAGAGCCTATTCCTACTTATTCATTTTTTTCACAGTGCTATTTCTATTATTATTTTTCTCTTTTTCTTTTGCTGCTCATGTGAACAATGAAACAAATCCAAAATTTCTTATTATTCATCTGGATGCTCTTGCCTCAGAAAGGTTTTTTCAATATATGGAGGAGGATTATTTCCCTAATATCAAGACCGTTTTTAAAGAGGGGCATATTATTCCTTATGGCCTCAGTCTCTATCCTGGAGGCACTGAGACAATCATTCCCCGTTTACAGGAAGGGATAGATGCTTCCAAAGGGGGCGTTAGTTCAGGTGGTTATTATGACCGAGAAAAAGATAAAAGGTTTCCCCAATATAAAGAATACTATAAATTGCTTTTTCATATTCCCCGTAGAGCCAGGGCTGGTTTTATTTATGGTATACCCTGGTTTGATTCTTTCATGTTTCTACCAATGAGCAATATTCCGAAATTACTGGAGGCTTATGATATTATCCAATTTTACTGGTTTACCACTGATGCATTTGCCCATTTATTTGGAGAAGAACAATACCTTTCCAGTTTTAAAAGGTTCGATCATTATTTTGGTAAATTGGTTTCTCGATTAAACCTTGATGAGATTAATCTGATCGTATATGTTGACCATGGTATGTCTTTTGGTGAATTTATTGATACACCCCAAAGTGAGGAAATTAGTAGAATAGCCGGAGATAACTTTAAGGTCTACATCCATCCCAATATCTATTTGAAGAACCCTGTTAAAAAGGCTCAGTTAGCACAAGAGCTGGTTAGGGAAACAGATATTGATTTTGCCTTCTACCAAGAGAATAACTATCGTGTGATTGGCTATTCAGCTCGAAGCAAGATGATATTCGAAGGTAATAATGAAAAAAAAATTAGATACTTGTACGAGGGAGAAGATGTCTTTGCTTACTACGACGATGGTTATAAAGGGGAATGGTTAGATGCTTCAGAATGGTTATCTTTTACCAGGGATAATCACCTTCCTGCAGTTCCACCAAACATTTATACTCTTCTAATGAATGAGAAAGCAGGGGATATAGTTATAGTCATCAACCCACCGAAGATACCCATTTTTAAATTACCATACCCTGCGAACCACGCCGGGCTTACAAAAACTGACCTGTTGGTTCCTATTATGCTGAGAGGCAAAGAACTGGAGCACCTTTATAGCATAGAGGAGATATGGCTGCATACCCTTTTTACCAGTATTCCAACTCTAAACTTTGCTAATATTGAACCTAAAAGAGAAAGTAATACCTTTTCTTTCTGGGGCAGTGTTAGTGAGGAATATTCCCCTGGTTTTGAATTATCACTCTCTCCGGCTTACCGCTGGAATATTGCCCTGCGTTATGAACAGGAAATTTATAAAGGCTGGTTTGAATATGATATATACAGCTCCTATGTCATCAGATTATGGACTGGTGCAGGATTACAATATCAGTATGAAGAGAATAATTTTGAACCTTTCTTCAATGCCCGTTTACAGATGGACTTTGGAAAAATTCAATTTAATTATGGTGGACAGGTTAATTTCAATAATCTGAAAGATTGGCAGGAAAATCGGAAAGAAATTATTTACCGGATTAATAATCGGCTCTCCTTTAACTGGCAGATACCCAATCGTTTTGGCTTCACCCTTCACTGGTAGTTTGGTAGCAGGGAAGCATAGTTACTACTCCCAAGATTTATTGTTTAATATCTATAAGGCATAAAAGAATTAGCATCTTTCCTGTATCAATAACAGGAATAAAAAAATATTTTAAAAAATATTTGACAGAAGCTGATTATTCCTTTATCATTATGCTTAAAATAAATACTGTTTTCTTGGTAGAAGTAAGCTGACCAGAGCTTTAAGAGAGAGATAAATTCGGTGAAAATATCTTAGCTCAGGTGAACTGAAAAGAAAACCTTACGATGAAAAGGTTGGTTACCTGTAAAAACCGATAATGAGTGGGATAAGTTGTTTATCCAATTCCAGGTGGCACCGCGAGATTTAATCTCGTCCTTAAAGATTATCTCCAACAGAGATATTCAAGGGGGACGAGATTTTTTATTAGTAATTGAGGTTGCTCGAATTAGGGCTTGGTATTGGTAAATAACTTATTCAAGGTGGGTGGCACCGCGAGAGCTTAAACTTATATCTCGTCCCTTCAGGATAATAATCTATAAATTATTGGGGACGAGATTTTTTATTCCTTAATAAAGGAGGAGATTAAAATGGGGAAAATAAGAGTTAGCATTGTTGGGGCAACCGGTTATTCCGGCAAGGAGTTAGTCAGAATATTATTGAGACATCCTCAGATAGAGTTGATGCATTTAGTCTCAGCCAGTTATGCAGGCCAGAATATCTGTGATGTCTATCCGGAATTTATCAATCAATTGGATAAAAGGCTTATTGAACTGGATATAGACAAAATAGTTCAGGATTCGGATCTGGTATTTACTGCTTTACCTCATACCATTTCTCTTAATATTATTCCGGACATATTTGCCAGGGGGGAGATAAAAGTTGTTGACCTCAGTGCTGATTTTCGTCTCAGGGATGCTGATAATTATGCTAACTGGTATCAAAAAGAGCATAACGAAAAAAGCAGAGAATTACTGAAGGAAGCAGTATACGGATTGCCGGAATTATACAAGAAGGAGATACGGAAAGCTAATTTAGTAGCCAATCCGGGATGCTATCCCACCAGTGCCATATTAGGTATAGTTCCTTTATTGACTAATCATTTGGTAGAAGTGAATAATATAATCATTGATGCCAAATCAGGAACCAGTGGTGCTGGCAGAAAGCTCTCCTTAGGTTTACATTTTTCTGAGTGTAATGAAAGTTTTAAAGCCTATAAATGTGTCAAGCATAATCATATTCCTGAAATTGAACAGGAATTATCTTTCTGGTATAACTCCTATAAGGGAAAGGGGAAACAGGATAGATATGAAGAGATTGTAATATCCTTTACACCACATCTCCTTCCGATTAGCAGGGGAATCTTATCTACCTGTTATCTAAACTTAATTGGCCAATATAATGAGAAAGACATGGTGGATTTATATCAGAATTTTTATCAGGATGCGCCATTTGTCAGAATATTTAATCCGCCAGATTTACCGGAGATTCGTTTTGTGCAATTAACCAATTATTGTGATATAGGCTTTGCCCTGGACCGGAGAGTAGGTAAAATCAAGATAATTTCAGCTCTGGATAATCTTACCAAAGGAGCTTCTGGACAGGCGGTTGAGAATATGAATATTATGTTTAATTTACCGGAAGAAATGGGGCTTATTTAGCATTTGTTTTAGAGAATTAGAATTAACAGTCTAAACAGATTTAGTGAGGTATAAAAAAGGGAAAGGAGTAGAAGAATGAGCAATAGTTTTCAGGAAAGTAAGATAAAGATAATAATGGGGCAGGGTATAACCTACCCTAAAGGATTAAAGGCTGCCGGTATAAACTGTGGTATTAGAGTAAAGAGAAAAGACTTAGCATTAGTCTATTCAGAAAAGATTGCCAGTGCTGGTGCAGTATATACTAAAAATAAATTTAAAGCAGCACCTCTATGGATTACTAAAGATAATCTGACACGTTCCGATGGTAAATTACAGGCAATTGTGGTAAACAGCGGGATTGCCAATGCCTGTACCGGAGAGAAGGGATTACAGGACGCCCGGGATACTGTTAATTATGTGTCTCAATATTTAAAGGTTAAACCAGAATATGTTGCCGTAACCTCAACCGGGAAGATCGGAGAGTTTCTTCCTCTAGAGAAGATAAAAACAGGAATCCAAGAGGCAGTAAAGAAGTTAAGTGTTACGGGAGGAACTGAGGCGGCAGAGTCAATATTAACCACAGATACCAGGAAAAAGGAGATAGCAGTTAGTTTTGATTTAAGCGGTAAGGAAATTAGGATAGGGGGAATGGCTAAAGGTTCAGGGATGATTCATCCTGATATGGCTACCATGCTAGGTTTTATTACCACTGATATAGCCATAGAAAGCAATCTGTTACAGGAAGCTCTGGTTGAAGTTATAGCTAAAACCTTTAATATGATCAGTGTAGATGGTGATACCAGTACCAACGACATGGTTTTACTGTTAGCAAATGGCTTGGCGGGGAATTCATTAATCACTGCCAAGAATGAAGACTATGACCGGTTTATTACAGCACTATACCTGATTGCGGAGTATTTAGCTAAGGAAATTGTGCGAGATGGAGAGGGAGCAACTAAACTTGTTGAGGTAGAGGTACAACATGCCCTGTCTCGTAGTGATGCGGAGAAAGCTGCCAAGGCTGTTATAAATTCTCTTCTGGTAAAAACTGCCATCTTTGGACATGATCCCAATTGGGGTAGGATTTTAGCAGCTGTGGGCTATTCCGGAGCAGAAATAGAGATGCAAAAAGTAGATCTCTATCTAAAGGAAAAGATAGTTTCAGATGGACAACCACTCTTATTTTCCAAAGAAATTGTTCGAAAATATCTCGAAGAATCCCCCGAAATTAAAATAGTGATTGATTTAAAAATTGGTGAAGGAAAAGCAACAGCATGGGGATGTGACCTTACTTACGGCTATATTGACATTAATACTAAATATAATTAGACCAGATATTGGAGGTTAAAAATGTTAAAAAATGATGCTTTACGGGCAGAGATTTTAGTAGAGGCATTGCCCTATATAAAAAAATTCTGGAACATGATAGTGGTGATAAAATACGGCGGCAGTGCTATGGAAGATAGGCAACTGGAGAAATCAATCATAAGAGATATAATTTTATTGCGCTATATAGGTATGAAACCGGTGATTGTGCATGGTGGTGGTCCGGAAATTTCCCAGGAAATGAAAAAACAGCATAAGATTCCTCAATTTATCAATGGATTAAGAGTTACTGACCGCGACACTATGGAGATTACGGAGATGGTTTTAACTGGTAAAATCAATACCCGTCTGGTAGCTGAGATTAACTTGTGTATTTCTGAAGACCAGGGAAATGGAATAAAAGGAATTGGTTTAAGTGGTGAAGATGCACAATTGCTTATGGTAAAAAAATATGACACCATTGATTTAGGATTTGTAGGTGAGATTGAAAAGATTAATCCGGAGATACTATTTTTACTTTTAGAAAAAGATTATGTCCCGGTTATAGCTACTATCGGTGTTGATGCCAGAGGTGAGAGATTCAACATCAATGCAGATACCGTAGCAGGCGAGCTGGCTATTGCTTTGAAAGCAGAGAAATTAATCTATCTTACTGATGTGGATGGAATATTTCGAAAGATGGAAGACGCAAATTCTCTCATCAGCAGTGTAAATATTGAAGAAGCCAAAGAATTGTTTGAATCAGGTCAAATCCAGAAAGGCATGATTCCCAAGGTAAAATCAGCACTGAGAGCCTTAGAAGGAGGTGTTAAAAAGGTACATTTTCTCAATGGTAAGTGTGCTCACTCCATTCTATTAGAGATATTCACAGATAAAGGAATTGGCACTGAATTTGTTATCAGCAGGAATGAGAATTTTAGTTTGTAGAGATTAGTATAAGGAGGAGAACTATGGAAAGTAAAGAATTAATTGCTGATGAGCAAAATTATTTAGTTCACACTTATAAAAGACCAGCAATGATATTAGACCATGGCGAGGGAATGAAGGTTTGGGATTTAGAGGGGAGACAATACTATGATTTTATCGGTGGTATTGCTGTTAATAGTCTTGGTTATAGTCATCCCAGGATTGTGCAAGCTATTTGCCAGCAAGCCGGGAAATTGGTTCATTGTTCCAACCTTTTTTATAACGCTCCCCAAATATTGTTAGCGAAAAAACTGGTGGAAATATCTTGCGGGGATAAGGCATTTTTTGCCAACAGCGGGGCAGAGGTAAATGAAGCAGCCCTAAAGATGGCGGTTAAGTATTATAGAGAACAGGATAAAGAAAAGTATAAGATAATATATATGGAAAATTCCTTTCATGGTAGAACCATTGCTACTCTGGCTGCAACCGGAAAATATAAATACCAGAAAGATTATCTTCCTCTTCTACCATCTTTTAAACAGGCTATTTTCAATGATTTAAATTCTGTGCAGGAAGCCTATGACGATAAGGTTGCTGCGGTAATAGTGGAACCGATACAGGGAGAAGGAGGGATTAATCTTGCTTCTGCTGATTTTTTAGAGGGATTAAGAGATTTTTGTAATAGTAAGGATTTACTGCTAATTTTTGATGAGATTCAATGTGGTCTGGGTAGAACGGGAAAGATGTTTGCTTATCAGCATTATAATATTGAGCCTGATATTCTTACTCTAGCTAAACCAATAGCGGGAGGATTACCACTAGGTGCCTTAATTGCCAAAGAGAAGGTTGCCTCAGTATTTAAACCCGGGGATCATGGTACTACCTTTGGTGGAAATCCAGTAGCCTGTGCCACTGCTTTAGCTTTTTTAGAAGTGTTGCAGGAGGACAATCTCTTGACTGAATGTCAGCAAAAAGGAGAATACTTTAAGAAAAGATTGGAAGAACTGAAAACAAAATACCCAGATTTAGTCAAAGAAGTAAGGGTGATAGGGCTTATGGCTGGATTAGAAGTAGCCCAAGAGGGTTCGACGATAGTTCAAAAAATGCTGGATGAAGGTATATTAATTAATTGCACTGCTGAGAAGGTGCTCCGCTTTTTGCCACCCTTAATAGTAGAGAAAAATGAGATTGATTTACTCATTAGAGCATTAGATGAAGCAATATCTGACCTAAAATAGAAAATCAATCAAGTAAAAATGAAAAACTACAAAAAACAAGGAGTAAATATGAATAAAATTAAAAAGGTGATATTGGCTTATTCAGGAGGTTTGGATACCTCAATAGCTATTAGATGGTTAAAAGAGAATTATTGTGATGAAGTTATCGCTGTAACTATTGATGTAGGCCAGGAAATAGACCTGGAATTTGTAAAAGAAAAGGCATTAAAAGTAGGAGCAAGTAAATCCTATATTATAGATGCCAGAGAGGAGTTTGCCAGGGATTATGTTCTACCAGGGTTACAGGCGGGAGCGGTTTATGAGGAACATTATCCCTTAGCTACTGCTTATTCCCGACCTTTGATAGCAAAAATTTTAGTAGATTTAGCAAAAAAGGAGCAGGCGCAGGCCATAGCTCATGGCTGTACCGGTAAGGGTAATGACCAGGTAAGATTTGAAGTATCAACAGCTACTTTAAATCCAGATCTTAAGGTAATTGCACCAGCCAGAGAGTGGGGGTTTACCAGAGAAGAGGAGATCCAGTATGCCAGGCAATATGATATTCCTATTCCTGTTGATATAGATAATCCATACAGCGTTGACCAGAATCTGTGGGGAAGGTCCTGTGAATGTGGAATACTGGAGGATCCCTGGGTAGAACCACCAGAAGAAGCATATGAATGGACGGTAAAATCGGAGAATGCCGTTAATAAACCAGTTTATCTGGAAATTTATTTGGAAAAAGGCGTCCCCATACAGGTTAATGGACAGGAAAAACCACTTGTTCAGCTTATCTCCTATTTAAATAAGGTAGGAGGGGAAAATGCAGTAGGTAGAGTAGATATGGTGGAGAATAGGCTGGTTGGTATCAAATCCAGGGAAATATATGAATGTCCCGGTGCTATAATATTATTAAATGCTTATAAGGCACTGGAAAGTATGGTTTTCACGAGAGACTTGCTACATTTTAAACAAATTGTTTCCCAAAAATATGCTGAATTGACCTATAATGGATTATGGTATTCGCCTTTAAAAGAAGCCTTGGATGGTTTTATAGGGATTATCAAAGATAAAGTGACCGGTACAGTGAGAGTTAAGTTACTTAAAGGACGGTGTGAGGTAGTAGGAAGAAAATCGGTTAATTCCCTCTATGATTTTAACCTGGCAACCTATGACCAAGGAGATACTTTCAACCAGGATTTTGCCAAAGGTTTTATCCAGTTATGGGGTTTACCAAGCAAAGTCTATGCCTCCGTTAACAGAAAAAGCAAATAAAAGGAGTTAGAGATGGAAAAATTATGGGGTGGCAGATTTAAAAAAGATACCAACAAGGTGATGCAAGGATTTATTTCCTCCATTTCTTTTGATAAAAGACTGGTTAGATATGATATTGCTGGCAGTATTGCTCATGCCCTGATGTTGGGTAAATGCGGAATAATAAAAAAAGAGGAATCGCAGAAAATTGTACAGGGATTAAAAGAACTTCTCCAGGAGATAGAACGGGGTATCTTGCCAGTAGATGATAAGGTAGAGGATATTCATACCTGGGTAGAGAGCAAACTAAAGGAAAAGATAGGGGAAATTGCCGGGAAACTTCATACCGCTCGCAGTCGAAATGACCAGGTTGCTCTTGATGAAAGAATGTATTTAAAAGAAGAGCTTTCTAATATCCAGAAAGTATTAAGTGATTTATTAAAAACCATTTTAACTGCTGCCCGTAATTATCTGGGAGTGATTATGCCCGGTTATACTCATTTGCAACATGCCCAACCGGTTCTCTTTTCACACCATTTGCTGGCTTATTTTTTCAAATTTAAGCGGGATTGGCAGAGACTACAGGATTTATATCCCAGAGTAGATGTATTACCTTTAGGCTCTGCTGCTCTTGCTGGAACTTCCCATCCTATTGACCGGGATTTTGTTAGAAAAAAGCTTAAATTCAGTCAGATTTCCCAAAACAGTCTAGATGCAGTAAGTGACCGGGATTTTATAATTGAATTTCTTGCTGATGTATCATTAATTATGTTACATCTAAGTAGCTTGAGTGAGGAATTGATTTTATGGTCTTCCCGAGAGTTTAACTTCATTGAGTTGGATGAATCTTTTTGTACCGGTAGCAGTATTATGCCACAGAAAAAGAATCCCGATGCTGCAGAATTGATAAGGGGGAAGACAGGCAGAATTTATGGTCATTTACTATCCTTACTTGCCACACTGAAGGCTTTGCCCCTGGCTTATAATCATGATTTGCAGGAAGATAAGGAGCCTCTCTTTGATACTGTAGAGGTGGTAAAAAATTCACTTACAATTATGAGAGGTATGATTAAAACTTTGCAGGTCAAATCAGATAACATGAAGCAAAGCCTGGAGGGAGATTTATCCAATGCCACTGAACTGGCTGATTATTTGGTGCGCAAAGGCTTATCTTTTCGAGAAGCACATAGCGTAGTCGGAGAGATAGTAATATACTGTCTTGATAGAAAAAAGAGCTTAGAACAGCTGACCTTAGAGGAATTACAACAATTTCAAAGTGTTTTTCAGCAGGATGTTTTTTCTTTACTCACGCCGGAGGCAGTTGTTAATGCTAAGAATTCCTTTGGCGGAACCTCATTAAAGAAAGTTAGAGAAATTATAGAAGAAGAGGAAAAAACTATTAAAATAATAAAAAACTAAAAGAATATTCCATCAACTGCTGATCAATTTTTGTATTTTTCCATTTGACTTTCTTGTTGCTGGTTCGTATCATAATAAAAGTTACGATATTCGTACGATAAGATTTTTTTCTTCAGGTACAAAGATGAGTGAGGAAGTTAAACAAGGGAAAAATATTGCTCCTGAAATTGATGACCTTTTTCTACAGTTAATAGAAATGCTATGGACACATGTTTCTATATGTTATAGTGTTAACGAGAAAAAATCTTTCAATATTACTGAATATTTTATTATTGAATATTTAGGTAAAGAATCATTTGTTTCCATGAGCAAACTCTCTAAAATAATCCATGTTGCTCCAACTACTATGACCAGTATTGTTGATCGTTTAATTAAACGTGGTTTATTGCAGAGGCGTAGTGCTCAGCACGATCGAAGGAAAGTGCTGGTTACTCTTTCTGAAGAAGGAAGGCAATTTTACAGCATATATCACCATCGTTCTACGAAAATATATGCCAATTTTTTATCTAAACTGCCGGATAGTGGGAAGACGTTTAATCAAAGTCTGAGAGAAATAAAAAAGAGCATTTTTTATCTGAAAAAACATTTTAAGGAAAGTTAAATAAATAATTAGAGGAATATCGATTGAAAATAAGTGACGAAAAAGAGAATCAAATTAATCAATATTATTTAAAGACAGCACTAGAAGTGGAGAAGGAGTTAAACACTTCTTTAAAGGTAGGACTAAGTTCTTCTGAGGTCAAACAGCGTCTGGAAAAAATTGGACCAAATCAATTAAAGGAAGGCAAAAAAAGAACTGTCTGGCATATGCTGATAGACCAGTTTAAAGATGTCTTAATCATTATTTTATTGGCTTCTACGGTAATATCTGTACTCTTGGGAGA
The DNA here is from genome assembly GCA_964433555.1 of uncultured Atribacterota bacterium. GTDB lineage: Bacteria > Atribacterota > Phoenicimicrobiia > Phoenicimicrobiales > Stramentimicrobiaceae > Stramentimicrobium. The sequence continues at coordinate 10,788 of CAYSRG010000023.1, forward strand.
GGTAACTGATGCCATTGTCATTGGCATCATTGTTATTTTAAATGCCATCTTAAGTGTGTTACAAGAATATAGAGCGGAAAAATCTCTGGATGCCTTGAAAAAAATGACAGTTCCCGAAACATTAGTTATGAGAGATGGGAAACAGAAAAAAATAAAATCTACTCAATTAGTTCCGGGAGATTTAGTGCTTTTAGAATCTGGTGACCGAATTCCAGCAGACCTACGTCTGGTTGAGGTAACTGATTTAAGTATCCAGGAAGCAATTTTAACTGGGGAGTCAGAACCAGCTGAAAAAAATAATCGGGAGATAGTTAGTAAGGAAGAAGTTTCGCTGGGTGACCGTCTCAATATAGCTTACATGGGTACTACAGTGATAGCAGGTCGTGGTAGAGGAATAGTTGTTGCTACCGGAATGGATACTGAAATGGGGCAGATTGCCAGTATGCTTCAGGAACAGAAAAAAGAATTAACTCCTCTCCAAAAGAAATTAAATCAGGTTGGGAAAAATCTGGGAATCATTATCCTGTTTGTGATAGCGATTGTCGTTTTACTGGGTTGTTTACGGGGGATTCCCTTTTTTGATATGTTTCTTACTGGAATTTCTCTAGCAGTGGCAGCAGTGCCAGAAGGATTACCGGCTGTGGTTACTATTGTACTGGCGTTAGGTGTACAACAGATGATAAAGAAAAATGCTATAATTAGGCGCCTTCCAGCGGTGGAGACCTTAGGTGCCACAACAGTAATCTGTTCGGATAAGACCGGAACATTGACTCAAAACCAGATGACTGTTCGAAAACTGGTTTTGGTCGATCGAGAGATCGAGGTGGAAGGTGTCGGTTATCAGCCTTTTGGACAATTCCGTCAGAGTAATCAATCCATTCAATCAAGTGATGACCAGACTATATCTCTTTTGCTAAAGGCAGCTACGCTTTGTAACAATTCTTACTTAAAACAAAATGAAGAAAATAATCAGTGGGAGATTATCGGAGATCCAACTGAGGGAGCATTGGTAGTAGTTGCCGCCAAGGCCGGGTATCAAAAGGAAGGATTAGAGAATGAGTATCCTCGCTTAAGAGAGTTGCCCTTTGATTCGGAGCGCAAAAGAATGTCAACAGTACATCGAACTCCAGAAGGGAATGAGATTCTATTTGTCAAGGGCGCTCCTGATCAGATTATTGAACGTTGCAGCAGTTTTAGAAGTAATAAAAAAGAAAAAGCTTGGTCTCAATCCTTAAAAGGAAAAATCGCTGAACAGAATAAAAAATTAGCTTCAGAGGCACTTCGGGTATTGGCTGTTGCTTATCGGGAAATAAATTCCCAGGAAAAAGAATATATAAAAGAGAATAAAAAATTAGATATTGACAAAACAGAAAGCGAGTTAACCTTTTTAGGGTTAGTAGCTATGATAGATCCGCCCCGGAAAGAAGCTATAGAAGCGGTAAAGACATGTCGTAAAGCAGGGATTCGTCCGATTATGATAACAGGAGACTATTCACTAACTGCTCAGGCTATTGCAAGTCAGATAGAGATTTATAAACCCGGAGATCGAATCATTACCGGTTCAGAATTAGAGAAAATACCTCAGGAAGAACTGGAGAAAGTAGTAATGAAAACCACCATTTTTGCTCGAGTATCACCTCGGCATAAAATGAGAATTGTTCATGCTTTACAAAAGAACAATCAGGTAGTAGCTATGACCGGAGACGGCGTCAATGATGCTCCAGCACTAAAAGAATCTGATATTGGGATAGCTATGGGAATTACCGGAACCGATGTTTCTAAAGAAGCGGCAGACATGATTTTAACTGATGACAATTTTTCCTCTATTGTCTCGGCAGTACAGGAAGGAAGAAAAATATATCAAAATATTCAGAAATTTATTCGGTATTTATTATCCTGTAATTTAGGAGAAATCTTAACCATATTTGTTGCTATTCTCATTGGTCTACCCCGTCCTTTACTCCCCATTCAAATTCTCTGGGTGAATCTGGTAACAGATGGATTTCCTGCACTGGCTTTAGGACTGGATCCCGCAGAGAAGGATGTGATGATACAACCTCCCAGGAATCCTAAGGAAGGTATTTTTTCTGGCAAGATGGGATTTAATATCTTCTCTCAGGGAATATTTATTGGCATTATAACTTTAATTGCCTTTTACTATGGTTATAGCCGGTATTCTTTGGTGGTAGGAGAGAGCATGGCTTTTGGTACCCTCAGCTTTACTCAATTATGGCAATCATTGAATTCCCGCTCTGATAAATTTTCTATATTCAGGCTGGGTGTTTTTAGTAACCGTTATTTAGTGCTGGCTATACTGGGTTCCGGTATATTGCAATTAATGGTAATGCTAGTACCTTTTTTGCAATCAGTGTTTCAGGTTACAGCTCTTACCTTTTCTCAATGGCTGGTGGTTATTCTAATTTCCTTAACGGTTATTCCCTATGTGGAGTTATTAAAAAAGTTGAAATTAACCTATTTTTTTAAATAGAGAAAATATTTAGCAGAAAATTAGAGACTATAATTTATTATAGTACGAATATGATATACTATAAAATTAGAGCTGGAGGAAGGTTCATGATTTTACACAATAGCAGGGAATACTACTATGACATGTGATGTTAAAGCTATAATTCAGGAGTTGGAGCAAGATTATACTATCCGTCCTTATTTAACAGCCCTGGAACATATACCAGCACAAGATGCTCGTCTAAATGATTTTCCGGATTGGCTGCATAAAGGATTAATTGATCATCTAAAACAAGATGGTATAAATAGCCTCTATTCACATCAGGCCAGCGCTCTACAGGCTATTAATGAGGGGAAGAATGTCGTTGTAGTTACCCCTACTGCTTCCGGAAAAACACTCTGTTATAATCTACCCGTCCTGGATAAGATTATTAAAGAACCAGAAAGCCGAGCAATTTATCTATTTCCTACAAAAGCTCTTTCACAGGATCAGCTGGGAGAACTTTACCGCATGGTGGAGGCATTGAATAAGCCTATAAGCACTTTCACTTATGATGGGGATACACCTGTTTCTGCCCGCTCTGCTATTCGTAATCAGGGTAATATTGTGGTTACCAATCCTGACATGCTACATACTGGTATACTGCCCCATCATACTAAGTGGTATAGATTGTTTCAAAATTTAAGATATGTTGTGATGGATGAAATACATATTTATAGAGGTGTATTCGGTAGTCATATGGCTAATGTGCTACGCAGGTTAAGGCGAATTTGCGAATTCTATGGCTCCAAGCCTCAATTTATCTGTTGTTCTGCCACTATTGCTAATCCTCTGGAATTGGCAGAAAAAATTACTGAGAAAAAATTTACTCTGATTAATAATAATGGTGCCCCTAGTGGTGAAAAGTATTTTCTATTCTATAATCCTCCGGTGGTAAACAGGCAACTTGGTATCCGAAAAAGTTTAATTAAGGAAACAGCACGCCTGGTAAGTAAGTTTTTGAATCATGATATACAAACGATTGTTTTTGCTCGTAGCCGCCTGACTACTGAGCTTCTGACCAGTTATCTCAAAGATTATTTAGATAAAATTGGTCAGGATCGCGATTTGGTAAGGGGGTATCGGGGAGGATATCTACCCAATTTACGTAGAGAGATTGAAAAGGGGCTTAAAGAAGGACTAATTAAAGGGGTAATCAGTACCAATGCCCTGGAATTAGGAGTGGATATTGGTCAGCTGGATGCCTGTTTTATCACGGGTTATCCGGGTACCATTACCAGTACCTGGCAACAAACTGGTCGAGCTGGCAGACGTACCCATTCTTCTGTAGCTATTCTGGTTGCTTCCAGCGTACCTCTGGATCAGTATATTATTAATTCGCCTGATTACTTTTTTAAAGAGATTCCGGAAAGTGCTGTAATTGATCCTGATAATTTGAGTATATTAATCAGTCACATAAAGTGTGCTGCTTTTGAACTGCCGTTTGTCCCAGAGGAAAAGTTTGGTTCAGAAGAGCTGGAAGATATATTACAATTTTTAGAAGATAAAGGAATAATCCATTTTACTCAGAATAAATGGCACTGGATGAGCGAGGCTTACCCTGCTGATGAGATTAGTTTGCGCAGTGCTTCCACTGAGAACTTCACTATTATTGATATAGAAGAAGGTGAAAATAAGGTTATCGGGGAAGTAGACCGTGAGAGTGCATCTACCACCATCTATGAAGGTGCCATTTATATTCATGAGGGAGAACAATATACTATTACCAAACTTGATTATGACGATAATAAGGCCTATGCTAAACGGGTAGAGGTAAATTATTATACTGATGCGCAGGTAGAAAGTCATATCAAGATTCTGGATGTCTTTGATTTACACGAGGAAGAAAACATCAAGCATCAGTATGGAGAGATAGCTATTACCACAATTACCACTATGTATAAAAAAGTAAAATTCTATACCCATGAAAATTTAGGTTATGGAAAAATTAATTTACCGGCAGAAGATATGCATACCACTGCCTATTGGCTGATTTTATCAGAAACATTCTCTAACCTGGTGGGAGGTAAAATCTCGAAAGGATTTACCTTTGACCTGGCTGGAGGTTTATTAGCCCTCTCTAATGTTATGGTAAATGTGGCACCTTTATTTGTTATGTGTGATCCGAAAGATATCAGGGCAGTAGCTCAAATCCGTTCCCCCTTTACCGATTTACCCACTCTTTACATCTATGATAATTATCCGGGAGGAGTTGGTTTTAGTGAGAAGATTTTTGAACTGCGGGATAAAATCTTAGTCGCTGCTCGGGAGTTAATCGAAAATTGCGGTTGCGATGAAGGATGTCCTTCCTGTGTTGGTCCTATTAATCAGGTAGGAAATCAAGGGAAACAAAGTGCCCTGTTTATTCTGAAGGAGGCAATCCGCTAATTATGGATTTAAGAAATCGTTTAGAGAAGATTGAGAACTTAAAAAAAAAGGTTCAGCAAATTAATAATGCCCATCAGAAAAAGAGCGATTTCTATTTCCAAACCAGGAAAACAGTTCCCATTTCTGAAATTATTCCTGGAAACGCCATAGATACACCACATGGTTCCTGTTTTTTTACGGAAAAAACGATTCCCTTAGAAACTACCTATGGTGATTATTCCCTGTTAGATATGAAAAAATATTTTCCCTCAGGTTTACATTTCTGGATTCCTCAATTTAAAAGGGGAAACGAGGAAATTAAACTGGAAGAAATCCTATTTTTTGATACCGAAACGACTGGATTAGCAGGAGGATCAGGGACCTATATTTTTTTATTAGGTCTAGGCTATTTTAAGGGAGAAAACTTTTATATCAGACAATATTTTATGTCAGACTATCATGAAGAAGAAGCACTGTTGTGGGCTGTTAATCAACTTTTTGCGCAGGATTTTAAATTACTTGTGTCCTATAATGGAAAAAGCTATGATTTTCCATTATTGCAGACTCGGTATATTATGACGCGCTTACCCTTACAATTAAATACTTCTTATCACCTTGATTTGTTATTTCCTACCAGAAGATTATGGAAGAGAAGAATACAGGATTGTTCTTTAGCTAATATAGAGAAAAAGATACTAAAAATCTATAGAGAGGAAGATATACCTGGATATCTTATACCTCATGTCTATTTCCGTTATCTTCAAGATAAAGATAGCCGTTCCCTCAAACCTATCTTTACTCATAACTTACAGGATATTATTTCTTTAGTCCTGCTCATAACCAAGATTAGTCAAACACTGGATGATCCCTTGAGTATGGGAAGATTCGCCCTGGACTTATGCAGTATTGGCAAGATTTATGAAGGATATAAGGATTTTCATTACAGTAGCAGATGCTATGAAGAGGCATTAAAAGGTAACTTATCAGATGAGGAGACACTGGATGCTTTAAAATTATGTTCTTTTGCCTATAAAAGACAGGGAGAATGGGAAAAGGCGGAAGTAGCTTGGCGTGAAATTATTTCCTTAAGTGGCCAATTTAATCTTTACCCCTATGAAGAATTAGCAAAATATTATGAGCATAAGCTGAAAGATTGTCAGCAGGCAGGCGCGATAGTTGAAGAGGCATTACAGAGACTAACCAAGGAAAATATATCCTGGAGCATTAAGGAACAGTGGCAAAACTCCCTCTTTTTCCGGCTGGAAAGGATAAAGCGGAAACAGAAATTGATGAGTGCTAATAGTGAAGATAACCAGAGTGAATAAAAAGGACAATTAAATATGGAGAAAGGCAAAAAGAATTATACTATTAAGGACTGGCCAGAATATGAAAGACCCAGGGAAAGATTATTGTATCATGGTCCTGAATTTCTGACTGATGCCGAGTTGCTGGCTATTATAATTGCCAAGGGGCATTCCGGGGAAACATCAGTAGAGGTTGCGAGAAGTTTATTAGTTAAATATGGAACTTTAAGAAATTTAATGAGTGTTTCCTACTCAGAGATGAAACAGGTCAACGGTATTGGTAAGGCTAAATATGCTCAAATAAAAGCGGCTCTGGAAATGGGAATAAGATTATCAAAGGAAAAGATATTACCTGGAAAGAAAATACAAAAAGCTCAGGACGTAGTGGATTACTATTATGCGGAAATGAAGAAGAAGAAAAAAGAACTTTTTCACATTATTCTATTGGATGTACGCTATCAGATTATTCGCGATGTACTTATTTCTATGGGTAGTTTGAGCGAAACTACTGTTCACCCCCGTGAGGTAATGAAAGAGGTTATCAAGGAATCAGCTGCCGCTGTTATCTTTCTGCATAATCATCCCAGCGGAGATCCCCAACCCAGTCAACAGGATAGGGAATTAACCAGAAGATTAAGTGAATCCTGTAGTATACTGGGAGTCAAGGTTCTGGATCATATTATTATAGGTGAGGAATGTTTTTATAGCTTTGCCCAGATGGGGCAAATTTAACAAAAAAAGCTTATCGATTGTATAAGGAGAAAATAAAGGGTAGAGGAGAATAGGATGAAACAGGTTGATATAAAATATTGTACCAAGTGTGGTTATCAATTAAAGAGTGCAATAATTCAGGGAAGACAGCGGATGTATTGTCAGAATTGTGATACTATTTATTATGATAATCCCATTCCTAGTGTAGCTGCGATAGCTAGAAATGAAAGAGGTCAAATATTGTTAGTGAAAAGAAAAGAAGAGCCCCAGAAGGGTTTCTGGGCATTGCCCGGAGGGTTCATTGATGATGGAGAATCAGCCATTCAAGCTTCTTTAAGGGAGTTACAAGAAGAAACTGGTTTGAAGGGGATAGTAAAGAGATTTATTAAGATATTTAATCATGAAAGTGATTTATACGGGCATGTTATAATTATAACTTATGAGGTAAGTATTACCGGAGGTAATTTGCAGGCTGGTGATGATGCTGAAAGTGTTAACTTTTTTGATATGGAGGAAATGCCACCCCTTGCTTTTTCCTTCCAACAAGAAGCGGTGGAAATGGTTTTAGGTTATTCCTTAACAAAGAAAGGTAAAAAGATGAGTAAGATTCATTAAAATTATTTCTTATTCATCAAACAAAGTGTTGTTGGTGGCTATGAATTATCAAATTAATATAAATAAAACTTAATAAATCATTTACACCATCGATAATGCAATACTCTTTAAACGTTACGATATACGGTTTACTAAATGCCAGATACTATGTACTAGATTAAGGAGTTCTCGAAGGGAAGGATTCTCCTGTAATATCCTGGTTCTAACTAAGTTAAAATATTATGAGAAATTTAAGGAGGAATAAAATGGAAGAAATAAAGTTTTTTAGAAAGGATGATTTAAAAGTAAAGCCAATATTAAAAAGTTCGCAATTAAGAGCAGTAGCACATGACCATGTAATGATGACCTTATTTGATTTTGGCCCTGATGACCCTGTGATACCCGGCCACCACCATACCCATGAACAAATCACTTATATTCTAAAAGGTTCAGTGAGAATGGTTTCCGGAGAGAAGAGTCAGATATTAAAAGCAGGGCAGGGAGCAATTATCCCACCTGATGTTGAACATGAGGTATATGCACTGGAGGAGGGTACCCAGGCATTAGATGTTTTTTACCCCTTAAGAGAAGATTACTTATCTTGATTTCCAGATATAAATTAAGAAGGAAGTTTTCATGCCAGTATTAGCTATTGATTATGATGGGGTGATTGTTGATAGTGTTCTAGATTCCCTTTTTGTCAGTCATAATGCCTATCTAGAGTTGGTGGGAAGTTCTAATAAAAAAGTCTTTAGTGGAGAAAGGCTTACCTTTCAAAACTGGACTAAAATCCAAAAAAAATATGACCAGGAGATTCAATATTACCGTTCTTTAAGGCCTTTTATCAGAGGCGCAACGGACTATGGATTGATTCAAAAATTGTTGGAAGAAAAAAGGTATTTACGAAATCAGCAGGAATTTGATTACTATCGGAATACTGTACAATTTGAGTTTCAGAAGTTTCACCAACTATTTTATCAAGAGAGAAAAAGATTACAAGAGAAAAGTTTTGAAGGATGGCTTAAATTGGAACCAGCTTACCAGGAAGTTGTGCGAGGGATTAATCATTTTATTCAGGAAGGGGTAAAGGTAGTGGTTGCCACCTCCAATCGTCGGGAGTATATTGCCAGTGCTTTTCATCCCAGCTACTACAATATACCCATAAAAGAGGAAGATATACTTGATGTAAGTATGGGTGAAGACAAGTCAAATCAGATGAAATATATTAACAAATATTATAAAGTACAATACGATAAAATTTACTTTGTTGATGATCAGTTAGCACACCTGGAGCAAACCCGCGGGCTTGGTATACATGTTTTTTTAGCCGGTTGGAGTTATGCTACTCTTCAACAAAAGGAAAAGGCTGTACTGGAGGGCATCCCGATTATTGAGTTTGAGGAAGATTTCTATTCCACGATAAAGGAATATATGAAAAAAGATATTAATAAGCGAGAATTATAAAGCAGTAAGGGGGAAAATTAGATGAAGGTGATAGATTATCATGAGGTGCCTTTGGAAGAGGTAGAAGCTGGAGAGGCAAAAAATGTTAAGGTGAGATGGCTAATTTCTGATAAAGATGATGCCAGAAATTTTGCTATGAGGCTGTTTGAGGTTCAATCCGGGGGATATACACCTTATCATGCTCACGATTGGGAGCATGAAGTATTTATCCTGGAAGGGGAAGGAGAGGTTAAGATAGAGGATAAGACTTACCCCATTAAAAAAGATAGTGTGGTATTTGTAAATTCCGGAGTCCAACATGGCTTCAAAAATACAGGAGAGTATGTATTGAAATTTCTTTGTTTAATTCCTTATAAGTAATTATTATATAAATAATACTCAAATTTCATTTTCCAGAGGGTCTCTATGAAGATATTAGCAGTTGATTTTGACGGAGTAATTAGTGATAGTGCTCTTAAATCATTGTTTGTCAGTCATAATGCCTATTGCCGTCATTTTGGAGCGGAAGTGAAAAAAAGTTTTGGTGGCCAATTGTTTACTTTTGAGAATTGGGAACTTATGAAAAAGAAATACCATCGGGAAATGGAAAAATACAGACAACTGCGTGCTTATGTGGAGCTGTCCTGTGATTTTTTAGTTATGATTAAGATTATTGAAGCACAAATAGAAGTAAGAAGCCAGGAAGAATTTATCAAAATTCGCAATGAAATAGACTTAGATTATCATTTCTTTCATGAATTATTCTTTCAGGAAAAAGAAAGATGGCAAAAGAAAGATTTTACTAAATGGTTTTCCCTATCTCCAGTGTATGAGGAGGTGGTGGCAGGAATTAAGCAATTATTAGAGGAGGGAATAAAGGTTGTTATTGCCACCTCTAATTTAGGCAAGGCGATTCACCCTGCTTTCCATCAGGATTATCTTGGATTTCCTATGCCCCTGAAGAATATTTTTGATAAGAACTACGGTAAGAATAAATCCGATCATATGAAGGCTATTGTAGCACAGTATAAGGTCAATTTTGAGGATATCTACTTTGTCGATGACCAGTTAAGTTATTTAGAAGAAACACAGATTTTAGGAGTTAATGTCTTTCTGGCTGGCTGGGGTTACTGTACGGAAGAACAGAAAAATATTGCTCGACAAAAAAGTATTACCGTTATTGAAGAGGAAAAAGATTTTTATCCTACTATGAAACAATTTTTTGATTCCCTTTGACTATCCTGAGGACAGTTCCTATCCAAGCTCATGATTCCTCAGGATCCTAAAATAAATAAAAAATATAAATAATTTTCTACCAGAGATACTGCATATCATAAAAAATTATACGGTATACTATATTTTAAATTATAACGCACTACGGTATACTTTATACCGGTATAATTATACTATATCCTAAAATGAATCAGGAGGAGGATTTACGAATGAAAAATTATACTGATTTAAATCCCGGGAAAAGGGTGTTAATGGGGCCCGGTCCCAGTGACGTTCATCCCCGTGTATTAAAGGCAATGGCTACACCTTTGATAGGTCACCTGGATCCGGATTTCCTTGAGATTATGAATGAAACCAGAGTAATGCTTAAAGAGGTATTTCAGACTGGAAATGAAATGACCATTGCTCTATCTGGAACCGGCAGTGCTGGCATGGAAGCTTGTCTGGTGAACCTTCTGGAACCAGGGGATAAAGCAGTAATCTGTATTAGCGGCTTATTTGGAGAGAGAATGGCTGATATTGTCAAGCGATGTGGCGCCGAACCTGTTATTATCCAGGCAGAATGGGGTAATATTGTAGAACCAGAGCAAGTTCAAAAAGCCCTGACTGACAGCGGTAAGGTTAAATTGTTAGCAATCGTTCATGCCGAAACTTCAACCGGGGTAAGACAGCCTCTGGAAGAAATCTCCCGATTAACCAAAGAGGCAGGTGCTCTCTTTGTGGTGGATGCAGTAACTTCTTTAGCCGGTATACCGGTAGAAACTGATAAGTGGCAGGTTGATGCTATATATAGCGGTACCCAAAAATGTCTAAGTTGCCCACCAGGATTGGCACCAGTCTCTTTCAGTGAAAATGCCCTTCAGTTTATTACTCAGAGAACCAGTCCCATCCAAAGCTGGTATCTGGATATTCAGATGCTCCAGAGCTACTGGGGCAAAGAAAGATTTTACCATCATACCGCTCCCATTAATATGATTTATGCCTTACGAGAAGCTCTACGCCTGGTATTAGAAGAGGGATTAGAGCAAAGATTCCGCAGGCATAGTTTGCATTCGGAGGCGCTGGTAGCAGGTTTGGAGGCGATGGGATTAAAGATGGTAGCCCCTTCTGCCTATCGCTTACCAGAGTTAAATGCACTCTATATTCCAGAGGGAATTGATGATATTACAGTAAGAAAAGCACTACTCAATGAATATGGAATTGAAATTGGTGGAGGACTGGGAAAATTTAAGGGAAAAGCATGGCGTATAGGGCTTATGGGTTACTCTTGTTCTAAGGATAATGTTATGCTTTTTCTGACTGCACTGGAAAATATTTTGCAGAGCCAGGGGTATGCCTTACCTGAACATGGGATTATTGCTGCCCAAGAAGTATATCACAGAGAAATAAACCAATAGATTTTTAAGCAACAGAGGTTTTGTCTTTTTTAAAGGCATAGCCTCTGTTCTAATTATGATAATAATTATAAACTGAATATTAAGTGCTGTGTAATCATTCTACTATTTGTTTTAGCTAATAAACTTGCTCCCTGGGCTGAAGCTTGTTATAATTTAACTTCATCTTAGTCAATTACAAAATTAATTTTTTCTTCTACTGTTTTTTGACTGGCAACATCTTTGACTATCAGCAGGAATTGATATTCTCCAGGAGGAAAAGGTTCATTCTGAGTAATAACATTGTTAATAAATAATTCTTTATTGGGGGCATGAGAGATTATATGGTATTCTAGAAAATCCTTTTGCCCTCCAAGAATGTTTCCTTCCATATCCAAAAAATAAAGGTCTTCTTTAAAATATATTTCGTAGAGTCCCTCACCTATTTCCTTTATGGTATAATTTTTTGGTTCAGAGTAGATAAAGAAGTCTTCTCCCGGTTTAAAATGATTATCATCCCTCCTAAGATAAAATCCAAATCCACTTGCTTCTTCTTTGGTAAAACAAAGGTTATTTAATTCCAGGGGCGCTTTGTTCCATATCAAGGTCAATGTTTTTTCCAATATATCTGCAGCCATTTTATGATTCTGTTGTTCCAAATAGTATAACGCTTCTGCTATAAGATCTTTCTCCGACGCTATTAAGGTAACAGAGAAGATAAATTGTGTAACAAGTAAGAATAAAAGAAAAACATAAATCCACTTATTAATTTTTTTCATAAACCCTCCTTTAGAATTATTTACGTATTCTAAAATATTTTATTTTTCTTATCTATTCCTTAATTCATTCAGGGCATACGAGCCTTGGTAATAGGCCAAAAAACTACAGAGGCCCTACCTATTATGTTTTTTCGCGGGACAAAGCCCCAGAAACGACTATCACTGCTGTTTATCCGGTTATCACCAAGTACGAAATAGGAATTTTCCGGAACCGTAATTTCCGGCATTGTTTCCAAGGAATGATGTGTGATATAATCCTCTTCCAGTCTCCCTCCATTAAGATAGACAATTCCCTCAACTATTTTTACTTTATCTCCTTCTACAGCAATAACCCTTTTAATGTAATTATGATTCTGGTCAATAGGGGGTTTAAAAATTACTATATCACCGTGTTTAGGTTCGGCTACTCTATAGACAATCTTATTACAAATTAGTCTTTCCCGGTTGAATAAAGTATCTTCCATAGAAGCGCCTTTTACCACAGTAACCTGTCCTATGAAGGTTATGATAATAAAGGCGATTATGCCGGCACTTACCACTGTTTCAATAAGTTCTCGCCACATAGATTTTACCTTTTTCCCATTTTTCTTCTTATTAAGAAGTGTATCACTTTTTGCCATATTTCTCCTCTTTTCCTTATATTTCTTTTTCTCTAGTTTGTCTTCAATAAAAATTATATCATATTTATTTGTTTTACAAGTAATAAAAAAATTTTACCAGAAATTATAAATCAGGCTATAATAAAAAATATCCTTTTGTAATAAATTCACTTTAACAAAATGAGAATGAGGAGGAAAAATAAGATTAATACTATTATCTTTGATCTTGATGATACCCTGATCAAGACTTCCAAAATTTATAACCGCGCCAGATCTGAATTTTCCAGGATAATGTCCGGATTGAGATTTCCCAGCAAGGAAGCCTTGGAAAAACTTGATGAAATTGATATAGGACATATTGCCGAACAGGGTTTTGCCAAAGAAAGGTATCCTTTAAGTCTGGTGAAGACTTATCATTATTTTTGCCATAAGTTCGGTAAGAACATTGATACTCAAATAGAAAAAGAAATTGCTAGTATTGGCTGGAATGTTTTTCAGCAGACTCCGGAACTAGTAGAAGGAGTTGATTTAGTATTAAATAATCTCAAAAATCGATATACCTTAATCCTGGCAACTCTTGGAGATCCAGAAATACAGCATCAAAAAATTATGCGTTCTGGTTTAAAAACCTATTTTAAGGCTATATATGTCTTAAATTATAAAACAGCCAATGAATATCTACAGATTTTACAAGAACATAATTTAAGGAAAGAAGAAACCTGGATTATTGGCAACAGTATCAGGTCTGACCTGAATCCCGGACTGCAATTAGGATTAAACTGTATACTGATTCCTGCCAGTACCTGGAAGTTTGAAGAAGAAAAACCAATTTCTAATCAGTATATACAATTAGATTCTTTAACTGAAATATTAAATTATTTGTAGTATCAAAATCAATAAAAAATTGTGATACTATAGATATTACAAAGATAATTTATTAAAAATCAAAAATGAGAAAATACCCATCTTATCTTAATATTAGTGAAGTTCAATTTCGAAGACGAATTAAAGATGCTTATCAGATTCTGCAATCCTGCCGAATTTGTCCGCATCATTGTGGTGTAAACCGTATTGCTGGCGAGAAAGGATTGTGTCGTTCAACTGCACAGGTAACGGTGTCCAGCCATAATGTTCATTTCGGGGAGGAACCGCCTATTTCCGGAATTAATGGTTCGGGAACCATCTTTTTTACTAATTGTACGCTACGTTGTGTATTTTGTCAGAATTATCCCATTAGTCAGCTGGGTAATGGTAATCTAATTTCTATCTCCCAATTATCCGTTATGATGCTTGATTTACAAAAAAAGGGATGTCATAATATTAACCTGGTAACACCAACTCATTTTGTACCACAGATTATAGCAGCGATAGGGAAATCCAGAAAAAGAGGTCTTTCTATACCAATAGTATATAATAGCAGTGGTTATGAATCTCTGACTACTTTAAAGTTATTAGAGGGAATTATAGATATCTATCTTCCGGACGCTAAGTACGCTGATAACTTTATTGCCTGGAAGTATTCCAGAGCAAAGAACTATTTTTCAGTACTTAAAGACGCCTTGCGTGAGATATATCGACAGGTGGGAAATTTAAAGGTAGACCAGAATGGAGTTGCTGTTTCCGGATTGATAATTCGTCATTTGGTCTTACCAAATAATCTGGCTGGCACTGACCAGATATTACCATGGATTGCTAAAAGTATATCTCAGGAAACTTATATTAGCTTGATGTCTCAATATTTTCCTACCTTTAAAGCTATGAATTATCCCCAACTCTCTTGCGGTATTAGCAGAAAAGAATATCAAAGGGCAAAGGTTATCTTTGAGCGGTGTGGATTAAAAAATGGTTGGTTGCAGCAATAAAGAATAAAATTAAATATTAAAATTGATTATACAAATAAGAGGAAAGAAATAGGTTGGAAAAAATATGAATAGAACAAATAGTAGATTCAAAGCAGAAATAACACTATTGGGAGTAGTAATTATCTGGGGTTATACCTTCCCTCTAATTAAAAACATACTTTTGACAATTCCTCCCTTCACCTTTTTGACCTATCGCTTTTTTCTGGCTTTTTCAGTAATTTTTTTAATTTTTCAGCATCAATTAAGAAAAATTAGACTGCAGACTGTTAAAAAGGGATTTCTAGCAGGATTATTTCTTTTTATTGGTTATTTTGGGCAGACAGTTGGAACCCAATTTACTACTGCTACCAAAACCGCCTTTATTACTGGAATTTCAGTAGTTCTGGTTCCTATTTTTGCTTTTTTCTGGAGCAGGGAAAAAATCCAACTTAACTCCATAATTGGAGTGATTTTAGCCATACTCGGTCTCTGGTTAATGAATTTTAGTGGAACACTTTATTATATCAACACAGGTGATGCACTTGTTTTCCTGGGGGCAGTAGGATTTGCCCTCTATATTATTGCAGTAGATATTTATACCAAAAAATATGATTATATACAGCTGGTTTTCATACAATTGGTTACCGTTTGTATTATGTCTTTTTTTATCTCTTTTTTATTTGAACGAGAAGCACTCCATTTTTCATACCATCAGTCGGTATTATGGGCAATTATGGTTACCGGATTATTTGCTACTGCTCTCGCTTTTTATCTGCAGAATCGTTTCCAACGTTATTCCAGTCCGACCAAAATTGCCATTATTTTCTCTACGGAACCTGTCTTTGGAGCCTTATTTTCTCATCTGATTTTAGGAGAAACTGTCGGTGTTTTTGGATTAATAGGAGGAATAGCAATTTTTATCGGTATGTTTATCGCTCAATTAGAAAAGGGAGAGGGGAAGGAAACTGATTGTTAGAGGTAAATAAAATTCACAATTTTTTCTTATGAAATTGGATATCCAGTTGGAATTGGATTTAAAATAGCAGAAAACCAGTGTACTAAATTATCTGTTATAATTATTATAAAGATTATAAAGAATAATTTAATATTTTATTTTCATATAAAAGTATAGTATTAACAAATCCCACACAATACGTATGACACAATACGATAACTATATACGGCATACTATATATTAATAGATAGAGGGGTTTCAGGGAAACATCCCTCACTATCTTGTTTTTAAAGGAGGCCTTATAATGCGTAAGATACTTTTAGAAAGAACCAAAATTGGCGAATTTCTAAGTATGGAAGCATTTTGTAATATCGAAGATGTAGATCTTATAATTTATTCGGTTGATGTAGCTTCAAATTGCGTATTTAAAAAGGACGAGTGGGAAGAGTTTGTTAAAAATGTGAACAGGATTAATGAAGCCTATCAATTAATAGCTAATGAAAAGACTTAATTCTTATTAAGTAGGCAGCATTTATTATTCAATATTATTTTTATCGATTGTTAATAGACCCCTATCTCTTTCTTTGAAAGTTTTTCTCTATTTATCTCCGTTATTCTTAGAAATACGAAGAATTTTAAATTATTAACCGATATCATCCCAAAACTAACCCTATCATTTCTCGCTGGGTCTATGCCCTGACATTCCTTCGTTCAGTTTTACAGGGATAAAAGCGGAGATAGTCTTTAAAAGCTTAAATACTGCCTCATTGGGCTCATGGGGTCTATCTCCTTATCTCCGCTTTATCGGCTTTACTTAAGCAACTTGTTTTAGCTGATTCAGTCGAAACTGGTTAAAGACCAATTCTACTTGATATCTACTCTGCTTTTTTAGCAGGCTATGGATAATGGTGATGATCTTTTTAGAGATCACCACTAAGGCCTGTTTTTTCTTCAGTGGATTACGAGGCCTGGCCTTTAGATAGCGATAGAGCTCTTTCATCTCGGAATTGACCACTACGGTGGTCCTGGCCATCTGGTAGAGCACATTCCTTAGCTGTTTTCTTCCCCGCTTGGATATGATGGTTTTGCTCTGATGCTCTCCTGAGCTGTCCTCGATGAGATTGTACCCGGCCAGTTTGCTGATCTGACGAGGATGGTTAAATCTTAAAGGATCACCGGTATTGCCTAAAAAGCTTGCTGCTGTTATGATTCCGATACCTGGTATACTTAAGATGATCTCTTTGAACCCGGTATGGGTCAGGGCCTGTTCCATGGCAATTTCTAGATGAGTGAGTTGTTTTTCCATCAGCTCCAATTCTTGGATTAACAGTGTTAATTTTAACCTGGCTGATGATATGCCATAGGTGGGAGTCTTTAGCTACCCTTAGGAGTTTTTCTACCCTTTTTTGACCAATGGTCTTTTTCACTGCCTTTTTGATCTGAGTGAGTACTTTATCTCTGCCCAGTTGGAGTATCAAAGATGGGAAGGGACAGGATTTTAAGATCTGCCGGCAGGCCTTGCTTTTCAAGGGATATTTAAATACTGTTGGGAAAGAATTCATCTAAGACGGCCTTTATGGTATTCTTGATCGCATTCTGGCGCTTCATCAGACTGCATCGGGTATTAGATAAAACTCTCAGTTCGGCAAAGACATCCTGGGGTAAGTAGAGCTGGGAAAAGCGGCCATCACGTAGGAGCCTGGCTATGGTCAAGGCATCCTTTTTGTCATTCTTGGTGGGGCTGTTATCATCGAGTTCTTTGGCGCGTTTGGTATGATAGGGATTAATCAGTACCACCTTGATTTCATGTTCAGTCAGGTAGTGAGCCAGGGGTTTCCAGTAGTGGCCGGTTGGTTCTAGTCCTAGGATCACTTTGTGTAAGCCGGTTTGCTTGCAAATGTTTTTTATCCTTGTTAGAATATTCTTAAAGCCTTCTTTGTTGTTTAAGACTTTGAGGGCCTTGCCTAAGGGGATACCCCTGTAATTGGTAAATCTGGCCCAGTGAATATTTTTGGCAATGTCTACACCTATAATGAGTGTCTTTGGGGTAATGGCCTCCAGTTTCGAAAAAGAATGTTTTTTCATTATTTTATAACCTCCGGTTATTTTGTGGTTTTTGTGCGTTATTGGTTACAACACACACATTTACCATAATGATAACTGGGGGTTATTTATTTTTCAAAGAGCATTTTCATGTATTACAGGAATGCTTATATATCAGCCTGTTGAAATCTGACTCTGGTGTCCGATCTCAGTGTCCAATTCTGGAGTCCTTTTATTCGCGTAATTCTATACTGTATACACTTATTCTTGAATTATCACCACTTTGAAAACTATTATTATCCCGGGCATGCACTCTGATATAGTAACTACCACTAAGACTGCTGACATTTAAAGTATCAGTACTTCTATCAAAATTTTTATTTTTTTCCAGTCTTGCATCCGCATCAGTATCATAATTACCATGTTTGGAAGATGAAGAAATGACCAGATAACTCATGTTGCTATCATAATCATCACCAGTATTGCTCCAATCAATAACTATGCTATTGATACATGTAAGGTCTATCAGATAATCTGTAACATAAGACCTTTCGGCAAATGCACCATAATCTCCAGCTGTTAGATATAAATAATTATTGTCTTTGCTATAGTAGCCTGATCCTTCGATATAACCAAAAGTCCAATAATTATCATACTCATCTCCATTGTAGATATACCCGGTTGTACATCCAAAATTAGCTGTTACTGTGGAAGCCTCTGCAGGCATGGTGAAGGTGGTACTGGAACTGGTGTCATCCTCAAAGGTACCAGCTGAAGGAGTACTCCATTTAATAAATTCATACCCGGCCTTTGGTGCTGCCGAGATATTCAACACCGTACCTTCAGTATAGGAACCGGTGTTTGTGTTATCGCTTACCATTCCGCTTCCTATCGGATCGACGGCCATGATCAGGGCATAAGTAGCTACAAAGTTAGCGGTATATTTTACATTGGCAGCAGGCATGGTAAAGTCATGGGTGGCATCTGTAGAAACGATCGCATTACTGTTATCATCATCAGTCCAATTCACAAAAGTAAAACCAGTATTAGCAGTAGCTATAATCTGAAATTCATCGCTCACATGATAGATTCCCTCACCGGTTGTTGTACCGGAATCGGTAGGAGCAACTGATAAGGCAAGAGTGTAATCAACGGCCAGCCACTGGGCATAGACAGTGATGTCAGCTGTAATAATCGTTGATCCTGTAAATTCGGTTCCAGATCCATCTGATTCTGTATTCCAGCTGGTGAAGGTATAATTAGCCTTGGTTGGTGGTGTGGGTAATATCCCTAAACTCTGCCCGTTTTTTTTCTTCATGGTGATTGGATCTGCTGTTGTATCCCCACCATTTTCATCAAAGGTTACAGTGTAGGTTGGAATTGGTGGTGGGCTAGGAGTGGGTGATGGTGCTGGTGGATGCAGGAAATCCTGTATAGTCTTAGTAACCTGGATTGAGGTGGTGGGATCTCCCTCATACTCTATGATACTACAAACTGCACTGGAAACATCACTAAAATAAGGATCGGCCATTATGATAGCACAATCAATTTCAGAAAGAAGTGCTCCTTCTTCGAGCATAACCTGGACAATAAGAGCAGCTGCTGTGCTAAGACAATCAACTGTCCCCAAGTCATACTCTGTGCCGGCCTCTACTATACAGGTCAACTGTCCTAACCTTATCCTCTTTTTGACCACTTCTAAGAGATAAGGACCGCCAGCAGGTACCAGAACCTGATAGTAGCCCTCTCCATCAGTGATTGCGATGGCTATCACATGTGATGTGATAGGATCAACGACATGAACTGCGGCATAGGGAAGAGTCTCTCCGTTAAAGCTTTTGCTTTGTATCCCTACTGGAACCAGGACCTGTCCTTTCAGGATACCATCGTTGAGGTGAGGTGTAGGCTGACAGTTACTCAACAATAAAAATAAAAGCAATATAGAAAGTAGAGGTAAACCATTTTTCTTGATCAATATAAACCTCCTAAAATTATATAATCTAAGAATAATCTAAGAAAAGAAATAATATGAATATACTTCTGGTAATTCGGGCTATTCCGAGCATAATAAATTCTCCTGGTGTAGGATTTTGTATAATAATACCCTAAATTATCAGAGAAAAAATGTCAAACAGAAAATTGTCCTCCGTATTTATTTTTGACCTTACAATACCTCTACTGGTTAACTAATTCTGCTATCTGTTTAGCTGCTTGAAAAGGAGTAATACTGCTAACACCAATTTTCGAGGTATTCATTTTCTTATATAATCCAATCCTCTTGATGCTTCTTTCTAAGACATCAGGAGTTCTTTGATTCTGGTTAATATCATTCATTAATCTTTGGATTAGAGCAGCCTCTGTTAGTGTTAAGGTAAAAATATATGTTTTGGTGTTTTCTAAATTCAGATGTTTAAGAATTTCATTGATAATTTCTTCCTGATGCATCACCCAACAGAATATGATGTATTTATATGCTGAACAATTAATGAAACTGTTGAGCAGGAAGCAGATGTTTTTTAGCACCATCTGCTTTGTTTCTTCATTAACAAGGAACGGGTTCATATTCCAACACCAATCACCATCTAAAAAGACACTCTGTTGGAGCAATTTAAGAAGTTCTTTGCTGATAGCTGTTTTTCCAGCTCCCATTGTTCCATTTAATAGAATTAACTTTTTCATATTTTTCCTGTATCAAACAGAGAACCACCCTCCTCTGTTTTTCATATGTGTTTTTAATTTTTATTTTCCAAATAATTCAATACTATATACATTGATTGTAAATCTACCGCTCCATCCATCATCTATGGCATGAACTCTAATATAATAAGTGCCTGTTAAAGTGCTGACATCTATAGTATCAATTCCAAGGCCGATGAATCACTGCTTCCTGCACCGGTTGGCGCCAGGGCTCCAGGAGAACACCCAAACCCATTGAGCGCAATATCATGAAAGCCTACAGAAGATTCGGCTCCAACCGTTATGAACTGG
>CAYSRG010000024.1:0-30386 GCA_964433555.1 uncultured Atribacterota bacterium
TGGTGTAAATGAATATGCATTGCTTGTTTGGCCCTATCTAGGTCTTTTGCCTTAATGGGAATTAAATATCTCCCAAAACTGCTTTGAAATTACACTTCACTAAAACCTTTATTTCAGTTAGGATATTTTTCTAACTTCCAATATCATTGTTAAAACTAATTGGTAAAATTATTTCTCTTTAGCATTCACATAATGTTCTTGTTTTATAATACTAACCTTTGCTACGGCTTTTGTGTTCCATATCATGGCAAATAGTTCCATAAATAATATGAAAAAAATATACTAAGAAACAAAATCTTTAAATTTTTAATTCTTTATGATGCTCACCTTACTAAGCTATATAAATTTATTTTAATAAAATAAGTAAAAATAGAGATGGGAGGGACTGTAACCAATAAGTAATTACAGTCCCTATGCTTAAGGGTTATTTTATTATCTGTCTTTCCAAGCTGGAGCCGGATATAATGGTGCACTTTCTTGAGATTCTTCAGGATAAACAATTTGAAATTCCTTGTTTTGAACCTGAATTACAGGATGTAGCCATTGAATATTCTGTCCCTTTTCGTTAAATTCAACAGCAGGCCAAGTGGCTAACTGTACGTTAAGGCTTGCCATAGCCTCTCTTACCTTGTCGGTTTCAACGGAATCGGCTTTTTCAATGGCTAACTGAAGAACACTGCCTGCAGCAGCGGAACTGGCAGTCCAATACTGGGGTCTGAAATCTTCTCCAAACATGTCCTTACAGGCTTGATTAAATTGTGTAGTGCTTCCAAATATCGAATCCTCTATTTCCATTCCAGGTAACCACCATTCACCCTCTACAGCATAATCGCCGTCTACACCCATTTCATCAACATAAGCAGGAACCATTACACCAACTGAGAAGGCATATAGTTTCGGATTAAAATCTAACTCTTTGCATTGTCTCATAACCATTAAGGAATCAGCAGTATATCCACCTACACCTAAAACATCAGGATTCAATCCCTTAACCTTGGTCAATAAGGCAGACAAGTCAGTTGCTCCGGCGGGATATTTTTCAAACAAAACCACATCAAAACCTAAATCTTTGCAGGCTTTATCAAATCCTTCGGCACAGCTTAAAGGAAATAAGTCATTAGCAGAAATTATGGCAACAGTTTTTGGCTTGGGATCCAGCATTTCATCCATCATGTAGGCAACAGGTGCCATCAACATCGGTGCAGGAGGAAGAATAGAAAATACATACTTATATCCTCTTTCATAAATATTAGTTGCATTTGCTTCTGGAGCAATGGTGATAACTCCATATTTTTCACCAATAGCTGAGGTAGCAAAGGTTATTGCGCTGGAATAAGGCCCGCCTAAGAAATGAACTTTGTCTTCAGTAATAAGTCTTTCGGTTAATCTTGCTCCACGAACAGGATCACTCTCATCATCATAGTAAATAATCTCAACGCCATAGGTTTTACCATCAGCCTTAATCCCGCCATGTTCGTTAACCCATTTTTCCCATACTTCATATCCCTGTTTAACCAAATTACCTTCATAGGCAACTTTACCGGTCAGTGAAACCGCTGCTCCAATTTTAATTACATCATCAAACTGTTGAGCAGCAAATGTAGTTCCAACTGCTACCAACATAAGCAGGCTTACTAAAAAAATTACTGATAATTTTTTAATCATTATTATTTTCCTCACTTTATTTTTTATTTTTTATCTATCATTAACAATTAAAACTTATATTTTTTCTACCACCTCCTTGCTTACAAAATATTGCTTGACATCAATACTATATCTTTCTAGCAACAAAATGGCATTAACACATTATAGATAATGATTAAGCAATACCCAGATAAGCAGCTTTTATGTGTTTATTCTTAGCTAATTTTTCAGTACTGTCCTTCATAACAATATGACCGCTCTCCAATACATAACCTCGGTCAGCAACATCTAAAGCAACCTGCACATCCTGCTCTACTATAAGAATTGTTAAAGCCTCTTCGTCTCTCAATCTAATAATGGTTTCAGTTAAATCATCCACTACTACTGGAGCTAATCCCAGAGAGAGTTCATCAATAATTAGTAATGCTGGTTTTGACATAAGTGCCCGTCCAACTGCACACATTTGCTGTTCTCCGCCAGAAAGGTTTCCGGCATATTTATTCCTATATCCTTTGAGAGGCTTAAAAAGATTATAGACAAAATCAAGATCTTCCTTAAGGGTTTTTCGATCTGCTTTACGCTGAAAAGCTCCCATCAATAAATTATCTTCTACTGTTAATCCGAAGAAAAGATGTCTGCCTTCCGGGGCATAACCAATTCCCATTTTTATTCTTTCAGGAGAAGTAAGATTGGTAACATCCTTATCCTGATATTTTATCTGCCCGCTAAATGGTTTTAAGGTACCCACAATATTGTTTAATAATGTGCTTTTTCCCGCTCCATTGGCGCCAATAATACAGACAATTTCTTTTTTGTTCAATTCAAAATTAACATCCCATAGTACTTGAATTGCACCGTAACCGGCATTAATTCCTATTGCTTGTAATAAAATGTCATTACTCATTTGTTATTCATAACCTCCTTGGCATACCTTCTGCCTAGATAAGCTTCAATAACAGCAGGATTATCACACACCTCTTGGGGAGAACCTTCGCATATCTTCTGTCCGTGATGCAAAACAATTATTCGATCAGAGATCCCCATTACTGCCTTCATGATATGCTCAATATAGACAATAGTTAATTGTTTGTCTTTTCTGATTACTTTCACCATCTCCATTGATTCTTCTACCTCAGAAGGATTAAGACCAGCCATAACCTCATCTAAAAAAACTACTTCCGGATCCATAGCTAAAACCCTGGCAAATTCCATTCTTTTTAAATCAGGCAAAGTAATATCACTGACCTTAGAGTCTTTCTTTTTATCCAAACCTACTAATTTCATTATTTTGCGTGCATTTTTTTTGGCATGATTTAAATCATTTTCTCTATGGCTGCGACCAAAAAGAGAACCGACCAGTACGTTCTCTTCAACAGTCATGCCTTGTAATGGTTTTACCACCTGATATGTTCTGGTTAAACCAATACGGGCAATTTGAAATGGCTGCATCTTACTTACATTGGTCCCCTTAAAATAGACTTCGCCTTCTGTTTTCCTTAAATCACCGGTAACCAAATTGGTAATTGTCGTTTTTCCTGCACCATTGGGACCAATTAAACCCACAATCTCTCCCCTTCTTACTTGAAAGGTAACTTTGTCAACGGCTTTCAAAGCACCAAAATGCTTGCTTATTGATCTGACATCTAAAATAACATCATTATCAACCATTGGTCACCTCCGCCTTTTTGTTTAATGCAATTCTCCTGTTCTTTATCCTATTAGTAATAGTACCTATAACTCCTCCCGGAACAAAAAATACTATCATTATAGTAGCAATACCTAAAACTGCTAAATGGTATTCCATGAACCCACTCCAGGCAAATTCTGATACAGATTCAATAATAAAAGCACCAGCTATAGGCCCCAATATGGTTCCTGCTCCTCCAATCAGCATCATTATTATTGAATTAGTTACAAACATCAGATCAAACACTTCATCTGGAGAAATAAAGGACATCCAGTAGCCATATAATCCCCCGGCAATACTGGTAAACAAGGCACTGATTGCCCAGGCAGACACTTTAGTATAAGTTGTATTTATTCCCATGGAATTAGCTGCCTCTTCATTTGCTTTTATACTTCTTATACCATAACCAAATTTAGAATTAACAATAAAATACATGATTAAAGCTGTTATGACCATCAATCCAAAAAAGGCCAGATAAAAATAGTTATAAACCTGACCTGGCGGAAGCAATATTATTGGATAGGTAGTACCCATTGCTCCTCCGGTAATTTCAGTAGCATTCTGGGCAACAGACATTATTGCTCCATTCATGCCAATAGTGGCAATTGCGAAATAATGTCCTCTCAATCGAAGCACTGGAAATCCTAAAATAATGCTTACTACAATAGCGGATAAAGCAGCTAATGGCATTGCCAATATAAAAGGCAATCCTCTTCCCATCAATATAGCAGTTATATATGCTCCTATGCCAAAAAACATAACATGACCAAAAGGCAAGTAACCCATATAACCAGACATTAAATTAATACATTGGGCAATAGTAGCATACATAAAAATTGCCGTAAATATGCGGATATAATATCCGGAAACAAAATTAGGTAAAAGGATAAAGACTACAATTGCAGCAATAATAAAAACTATATTTATATTGAATTTCTTATTATTTTGTTCCATTACTTAATTTTCACTTCCTCTCTTAATAAATAGTTCCCTAATAATGACTAACCAAAAAATTTCTTACCTATTAAACCATGTGGCCTAAATAATAAAATTAAAACCATAATGACCAGACCAATAGCTTCCTGCCATTGGGAACCTAAAAAGGTTGCACCGGATGTTTCAGCGAATCCTAATAAAATTCCTCCTGCAGCCGCTCCCCAAATATTTCCTAATCCTCCTAAAATGGCAATAATAAAAACCTTCCCGATTATCACATCCATAACGTGAGGAGAAAAACTATAAATACTAGCCCACAGTGAACCGGTAACACCTGCCAGAGCAGTTCCCAGAGCAAAATTTATCAAATACATTTTTTGGTCGTCAACACCAACTGCCAATGCTCCTTCTTTGTCTAAGGCAACAGCTTGTATTCCCTTCCCTATTTTAGTATTCATCATAAATTGATAAGTAAGATAGATGAGCGCTCCAGCTAAGAGGAAAGTCAAAAATTTAGTTAGAGGGACAAAAGTGCCTAAAAACTGGAAATTACTGCCAGCATAACTTATCCTGATAGTACGATAGTCAGCAGACCAGACCAGAAGAATTATATTTTCTACTATCAGCCTGATAGCAAAGGTAACAATAAGAGTAAAAACAATTCCCCCTTTAATAGAAGGCTGTAGTGCAAATTTATAAACAAATGCACCTAACAAAAATAATAAAAATCCTGAAAAAAACATGCTGATAAAGGGATCAATATTGAACATATTAAAAATGATTAAAGACAGATAAGAGCCTAAAACTACCATAGCCCCATAGGAAAGATTGATGATTCCGCTAATTCCCCATTGTAATGAAAAACCAATTCCCATCAACGCATATAATCCTCCTAACAGGATAGCATTGATTAGCATCTGCAAGCTCATAAATTCTTCCTCCTTTTATATTTAGGATGTTTAGATTAATTCAACTATTTAAAAGAATTTTTAAAATTCAATACAAATAATTAATACAAAATATTTTATAATATACCAACAATATCCTTTATTGAACTATAATTTTTTCTTCTCAGATATTCTTTAATTCCTTCAATGACATCAAACATAACCAATGGGCTACTGAAGTTGGCAGATCCAATCTGAATGGCACTGGCACCGGCTAGAAACATTTCCAGAGCATCTTCAGCACATGTTATCCCACCAACACCAATTATGGGAATTTTTACCACTTTACTGGTTTCCCAAATCATACGAACAACTATTGGCCTGATAGCTGGTCCTGATAATCCTCCCACTTTGTTGCCCAGTCTTGGTTTCTGGTTTTCAATATCTATAGCCATTCCTACCAGGGTATTAGCTATAGTTATAATATCTGCTCCCGCCTGCTCTGCGGCTAAAGCCATTTCAGTTATATCTGATACATTAGGTGACAATTTAGCTATTATCACCTTTTGAGTACTCTTCTTAATGTTATTTATCAGCTTAGCCATCACTACTGTATTTATACCAAAATGCAGTCCATCATTAAGATTAGGACAAGATAGGTTTATCTCCAGTGCAGAAATAGCTTCAATTTGATCAAGTTTACCTGCCAGGTTACAAAAATCTTCATTAGAATTTCCAACTATGCTGACAATTATTGTGTCATTTGCCTCTTTTAACAGAGGTAATTCTTTTTCTTTAAATTCCTCAAATCCTTTAGAAGGTATTCCTACTGCATTAAGCATCCCACCATCAGTTTCCCATATTCGCGGTCCAGGATTGCCTGTCCTTTTTTCCAAGGAAATGCTTTTGGTAACAATAGCTCCCAGGCTGCTTAGCTGTTTTTTGTTTAAAATAGTATCTCTAACATCAAAAGTCCCTGATGCAGGCATTACCGGATTTTTTAAGAAGAGAGAGTTTAATTTTATCTTTAAATCAGTTCCTTTATTCATCCAGTACTACCTCTTCTAAAGGAAATACAGGGCCCTCTTTGCATACCCTTTGATAACCATGCTTAGTCTGAATAACACATCCCTTACAAGAACCTATCCCGCATCCCATCCGTTCTTCTAAACTGATATAGGCATGAAAATGATACTTTTTCTGCAATTCTCTTATATGTCTGGCCAGTCTTTTCGAGCCACAGGTATATACAGCATCGATGACATCAGGAATTTTACCCAGCAAATCTTCTAAAAACATAGTTACATTACCCGGTAATCCTTTTGAACCATCATCGGTAGTATAGAAAGTATTTACAGACAGGGATTCCATAATATCATTGCCTAATAGTAATTCATTTTTACTGGCTGACAAAAAGCTGTAAATACCTTTGTTTTCTTTTCTGCCCTGCTTTACCAAAGACAGCATAGGCACAACTCCTATTCCCCGAGCTACCACAGCTATATTCTTGACATTTTCAGGAATAACAAAACCATTTCCCAAGGGGCCGATTAATTCAATGTACTCACCGGGTTTTAATTCAGACATAATAGCCGTACCTTTTCCTACCTTCTTATACAAAAGGGAAAAATTATCTCTATCTGGTTCAATTTCGTAAAAACTAAAAGGTCTCTTTAATAGCAATTCTTTTATCTTCCATTTAGATAACATAACAAATTGTCCTGGCTGTGCTATTTCGGCAATTGGTGGTGCGTTGATAACAATTTTATAATATTCATTCTTTAAATGTTGGTTTTCCGTAACTAAACCTTTGGTAAATGCCGGGATATTTTTTTTAAATATCATTTACTGCTTCCCCAGTTTTGACTTAAATTAACCTTTCTTTTCCTGTTAAATACTTCCGCTTACTAATGCTAATAAAGCCATACGAACATACATTCCATTATGTGCCTGTCTGAAATAGGCAGCTCCTTCATAACCATCAACATCAGCAGATATCTCGTCTACTCTTGGTAAGGGATGAAGAACTGTAATTCCCTTTTTAGCTTTATTAATAGTATCTCGGTCTATAATGTAAGATCCTTTAAGTTTTTCATATTCTTGCGGATCTTCAAATCTTTCTCTTTGTATACGGGTAACATAGACTATGTCGCTTTTAGCCAAAGCTTCTTGAATATCTTCCATCTCTTCAATTTCTGCACCGCGGCTGCGAAAATCATCGGTCAATTTTTCAGGCATACGTAAAGCCTTAGGTGACACAAAAATCATCTTATTGCCGTAAAGGGTCATAAAATAACCCAGGGAATGAACGGTTCTTCCATATTTTAAATCACCTAAAAAGGTTACTGTCTGTCCTCCCAGAGCACCTTTTTCCTGACGGATAGTAAAAATATCCAAAAGAGCTTGAGTAGGATGTTGATTACTCCCATCTCCAGCATTGATAAAGGGATGGACAGCATGGTCTGCAGCAATTTGGGCAGAGCCGTTCTCAGGATGACGCATAACAATAACATCAACATAACCATCTACTGTTCTGATAGTATCTGGCAATGATTCCCCTTTTGCTGTAGAAGAACTTGCTGCTCCAGAAACACTGATTACCCGAGCTCCTAATCTATTGGCAGCTGATTCAAAAGAAAGGCGCGTTCTAGTGCTTGGTTCAAAAAACAGACAGGCAACAATTTTTCCTTCCATATCCTTTATGACTTCATTCTTCTTAACTCTGCGCTCGTAATTTGCAGCAGTATTCATGATCAGGTTAAGCTCTTGGGTTGAGAATTGAGCAGTGTTTAAAATATCTTTTCCTTTTAACATTTATTCAAACTCCTTTGTATATTATTAATTTTGATTTACTATTATTTATTTCTCAATAATAGTACCTGTTTCACCTTTATAAGCTTCCATAACTTTATCCAATGAGGAAATAATTGCTTTCTTTCCGCCGTTTTCCAGAAATCTTAAACATGCTTTCACTTTTGGTCCCATACTTCCTGCTAGGAATTGCTCTTCTTCATAATATCTTTTTGCTTCCTCATAGGTTATTTTACCTAATCCTCTCTCATTTGCTTTGCCAAAATTTATCTTCGCTTTTTCCACATCAGTAAGTACAAATAAGATATTAGCCTTGATAATCTCAGCCAACCTTTCTCCAGCCAGATCTTTATCAATAACCGCTTCAACGCCCTTTAATTTTCCATTGGCATCCTTTAATACCGGTATGCCGCCTCCGCCAGAAGCGATTACGATAACTCCGGCATTAACCAGTTTTTTAATAACATTTCCCTCTATATTAGCAATAGGATCAGGAGAAGGAACTACTCTCCTCCAACAACGTTCACCATTGGGCTTAACTTTTTTAATAATATAATCAGGCTGATTTCTTTTTAGTTCCTGTGCTTCTTCTTTAGTTAAAAAATTACCTACCGGTTTGGAGGCATTTTCTCCCTCAAATTCCGGATCATCTCGATCCACCAGTACTTGATTCAGCAAAGTACAAACAGATTTTTTTATCTTCTTTTCTTTTAAATGATTAACCAGAGTCTGTTGTAACATATATCCTATTTGACCTTGAGTCATGGCACCGACTACATCCATAGGGTGAGCAGGCACTATGTCTTCAGCAACTTTCTGTTGCACCATAAGATTCCCTACTTGTGGTCCGTTACCGTGAGTAATTGCTAAGCGGTCTTCTGGTGCAAGACTTTGAATAATATTAGCAATATATTGGGTAGTCTTCCAGCAGTTTTTGAATTGCTCCTCTGAAGACCCTTTTTCATTTGCCTGCTTGATGGCATTACCTCCCAATGCAATTAGTACAACATTTGCCATTTTTCATCTAATCTCCTTACTTTTTTCATAAATTGTATTGATAATTACCAAATTTACTTTATATATAGTGCAAAGTCTACTTGTTATATCCTATCATCTGGGAAATTTCATTTGCCGCATTAACAACGGTTTTAACCAATTGATCAAATACTACTGATGTAATTCTATTGACCAATCCGGTAATAGTGATACTAGCTATCGTTTTTCCATTAAAATTTCTTATAGGAGCTGAGATAGCTCTTATCCCTTCTTCTAACTCTTCATCGCAAACAGCAAAACCTTTAGATTTAATCTCATTTAGATGCTCCCGAAGTCTTTCCGGATCAACAATTGTTTTAAAGGTATATCTTTGAAATGAAGTATTTTTTATTAACCTATCTATTTCTTCCGAAGATTGATAAGCTAAAAGGATCTTGGCAGCGGCTGCACAGTGAAAGGGCATTATTTTACCGATATCCACAAAAAGATGATGCATTTGAGGATTTTGAAAAGACCTTGCAGAATCAATACAAATCCCTCTGCCATCTTGCCAGATACATAAAAATGTAGTAAGACCAGTATCCAGGCAGGTCCTTTTTAATACTCTTTTGGAATATCTGCGTAAATCAAAAGAATTATAAAATGAATTGGAATATTTAAGAATTTGTACTCCTAATCTATAGCGTGAGGTATCTCTTTCTCTGCTGACTAAGGAATAATTTAATAGGATGGATAAAATTCTATGAACAGTACTTTTAGGAATTGATAATTTTAAACTTATTTCTGTTATTCCTAAACTCCTGTCAGCATCACTAAGGCAATTCAAAATCTGAATTGTTTTCTCAACTGAATTCATAATATGGTATATATTCTCTTTATGTCTGTTCCATATAATGGAACGATTTTCCATTTATCTATTTAAACCTTTTTAAATAATACCATATAATCAACTATTAATCAAATATTTATTTCAAAATTTTATTATTTAGTAGCTGTATTTAATTGATATATTAAAAATATCCTAAGAATAGCCAAAGTGCAGAAAACCTTATAACTTAAGATAGAAATAAATTATATATAATGACTAACTAAGCAAATAAAATACATAACATAGACTTATTTTATTTTCAAAAAAATCAAAATAACCTTAATATTTATATTCCAAGATAATGTTTTTTAATATGTTCATTCTTTAATAATTGCTTACTGTCACCTTCCATAACAATTTTACCATTTTCTAAAACATAGGCCCTTTCTGCTATTTGTAAAGCATAATTTATGTTTTGTTCTATTAATAGAATAGTAAGACCTTTTTTCTTTAAAATCGATAATTTATAATAAATCTCATCTACCAGCTTAGGAGCCAGGCCGAGAGAAGGTTCATCAAGCATTATGAATTTAGGCTGACTGGCTAAGCTCCTACCAATAGCAAGCATCTGTTTTTCTCCGCCACTTAAGGTTTTAGCCAGTTGTTTTTCTCGTTTTTTAAGTATGGGAAATATCTGGTAAATATCTTCTAAAACATCTTTCTGAAAATGCTTTCTATTTTTATAGGTTCCCATGAGTAGATTTTCATAGACAGTCATATTCATAAATAGTTTTCCACCTTCCTGTACATGGGCAATTCCTAATTGAGAAATTATATGAGGTGGATATTTCACAATGTCCTTACTCTGGAAAATAATATCTCCAGCTGTAGCAGGGATTAAATTAGAAATTGTTTTTAGAAGTGTAGTTTTTCCAGCTCCATTAGAACCAATTATAGCTACAACTTCATTTTCCTCTACCTGAAAGTTGATATCTCTTAAAATAGTTATTTTACCATAACCAGAGCTTAAATCTTTAACCTGTAAAACCTGTTTCAAGACTGATTCCCCCTCCTAAATAGGCTTCAATTACCCTTTGATTATTGCACACCTTATCTGGATTACCAGAGGCAATTAGCTCTCCCGCATCCAAAACAAAAATTCTCTCACAGAGACCCATTACCATGGGCATCACGTGCTCTACTACACACAGGGTAATCCTGGTTTCCTGATTAAGTTTTTTAAGTGCTGCCATAAGCTTGAAAAGTTCAGCACCAGTAAGTCCCGCTCCCGCCTCATCAAGCAAGAGAAGATCGGGTTCAGTTGCTACTGCTCTGGCTACTTCCACTTGACGTAAAGAGGCTAATCCTAAATCGTTACATTTAGATCTTCGGATATCCGATAAATCAAAAAACTCAATCACCCAGTCTACTTTTTTTTGAACTTCTTTTTCCCCGCGTCTATTGTATGCTCCCACCCTTATGGCATCTTCAACAGACATTTCTCCAAAAGACCTCGTTACCTGAAAAGTACGAGACATTCCTAATTTACAAATCCTGTGAGGAGACATAAAGGTAATATCGTGATTTTTAAATAAAATCTTACCTTTGTCTGGAATTTCCAGTCCTGTTATTAGATTAAAAAAGGTGGTTTTACCTGCACCATTCGGACCAATAAGTCCAATAATCTCACCTCTTTGAATTTCCAAGTCAACATTTTTAACAGCAATTAAATTACCAAAACACTTGGTAAGCTGGGAAGTTTTCAAAATTGTTTCAGACGACATCTTTATTCTTTACCTCCCCCGTTATAATTTTCTTATAAGCATCCTGAACAAAGGTAGCAATTCCTCTAGGTTTGAAAAGAACAACAATAATCAAGATAATGGCGTAGATTAATAGATATAAGCCTGAAAATTCTCCTCCCAGACTGGCTCTGAGATACTCTTGAGCTCCTACTAATAACAAGGCAGCCAAAAGGGGACCATAAGTAATACCTCTTCCCCCTACAATTCCTAATATGGCGATTTTGGTAGTTTCCTGCCCGTTAAAAAAGCTGGGATGAATATAGCCATACATATTAGCATAAATACCACCAGTCATACCTATCAAAAAGGAATAACATAGTAAAGCCTTTAATTTAGTGGTTTGAGTATCAACTCCTAAAACTTCAGCGGCAGATTCATCCTCCCCTAATGCTTTAAGATAATAACCAAGCTTGGAGGAGGCGATTCGTTGATTTAAAAATAGAGCAATTATAAGCATAGCAAACATCATATAATAATAAGGTATATAAGAGGTAAAGCGCATATGCAGTAAGGAGCCAGAAAAGTAAGGGAGACATCTCTCTACCGGACCTCCTACCTCTTCCCACATATTAAAAGACACCTTTAGTATTTCTACCAGAGCACTGGTGGTCAAGGCATACCAAACCTCTTTTATTCTGAATCGAAATAAGGGAATCCCAATTAATAAAGCAAACCCGGCTGCTATTACTCCCCCTAAAATCATACCAATCCAGGGGGTAAGATTAAATCGAATGAGTAGAGTACCGGAGGTATAGGCACCTAATCCTAAATAAGCAAAAGCGGCAAAGTCAAGTTGTCCGGCTAATCCGCCTATGATATTCCAAGAAGTTGCCATTACTCCATAGAGCAGTACAGTCGTAGCCAGAAGTACTTGATATTGATTGGACCCAAGTATAAATGGTATAAATAAAGCAAAGATGATTAAAAATATTATTAATAATTTTCCTATATTAGTTTTTTTGAAAACATTCATTACTTCCTCCCGAACAAGCCTCTGGGTCGCAACCAAAGAACTAAAATAAAGATTAGATATATTACCAGTGTCCTAGCCCTGGGATCCCAAAAAGACATCGCCAGTGACTCACTTATACCAACAATCAATCCAGAAATTACCAATCCAGCAATCGAGCCTAATCCCGCGAGGGCAAGAATGCAAAAACTAAGTAATCCAAATCGTAAACCCATTGTAGGGTCAACCTGTTGGAAGGTCATCAATAAACCTCCAGCTATAGCAGTCAGCCCTGAACCCAGGCCGAAGGCGAGAGCATAAGTCTTTTGAAAGTCTATCCCCATCAAAGATGCTGCACTGGAATCATCAGAAGTTGCTCGTATTGCTCTTCCTGGCCAGGTCCTGGCTAAAAAAAATGATATAACCATTATAATGATAAGGCTTATGATTGCAGAAATTAATCTTGAAAGCGCAATGGTATAACTTCCAAACTGAATGGTACCTTGCACAAAAGAATAGGCAAGTGCACGTGGCCTTGCCTGCCAAATCAACTGAGTAATCGCACCTAGAAAAGTCATTAGGCCTACTGTTACTGCAATTTGTATAGTATAATGCTCTCTCAGTGTTCGACTAATTAGTCCATAATAGACTAATATTCCAAATAGAAATAATAGAGGAAAAGTAATAAGTGGACTTAGTACTGCATCAATTTTATATAAAGTACCAACCCAAAAAGTAAAATACATTGAAAGCATTACAAAATTACCGTGAGCAAAATTCACTACATTCATTACACCAAAGATAAGCGATAATCCTAATGCAATTAAGGCATAAATGCAGCCCATTAACATTCCATTTAATATACTCTGAATCATTACGTCCATATTTTACCGCCAATTTCTCTGTATTCTATATCTATCTTAGCAAAATATATTTTTGCCTGGTTAATTACGCTAATATTAATTAACCAGGCAAAAATTATAAAAATATTTACTTGCCGGCTAAGAATTAATAAGTAGCATCTGGTCTGGGGAAAACAAACTCAGCTTCTGCGTCTTCAAAAGGCCATACCACTTTGGTTTGACCATTAATTACCTGATATATTATTGCCCCGGCATGGGGATTATCTCCTTTTACGTCAACAGCAATATGATTGGTAGGATAGGTATCCACTGCGGGTCCGGAGGTTAAATCGAGCTGTAAAAAAGCACTACGCAGATTATCCGGATTCAGAGGATCTTCAGGATATAATTCTCCGGAAAGTTCGAGAGCTTCCTTTAAAAACCACATTCCATAATAATTCATTCCAGCACCTTCAGTAGGAATATGTCCCACCTGTACGGTGTATTCTTCAACAAATTTACGGTTTTGAGGAGTATCCTTAGCAGGATTATAGCTGCAGGTGTTGCTAAAATACTCAGCTACTTCACCCAATGCTTCAATAGATTCAGGATCTGAATATCCACAGGCACCCATACCGGCAATATATTTTGGAATTAAATTTAATTCTTTAAAAGCCTGGGCAAAAATAATGGCATCCATAAAATAGGGGCAATGAACTACAACATCTGCTTTTGCTGTGGCAATCCCGTGTACAATGGAGGAAGCATCGGTGATATCATAGGGATATTCCTTTTGATAGACAATGGTTAGACCATTATCCAATGCGGCCTGAACCGCACCAATAGCATTACTTCTGCCAAAGGAGGAATCTTCGTTAAGGATAGCAATAGTTTCTACCTTTACTCCAGATTTATCGGCAGCCTCAATAACGTATTCGACTGCAGATCTTCCCTGCATACTAGCCTTAGGAGCAGGTCTGAACAGGTATTGGCGTCCCAATTCAGTTATATCATCCACCAGGGCATCAGCTACCATAATTACCTTTTCTCTTTCAGTAATTTCAGATGCTACTGTGGTTAGACGGCTGATATAGAGGCCTAAGACAGCAACAGGGCGATGCTTGCTTATAATGCTCTCAGTGGCTAATCGTGCACTCATGGCATCTTCACCCACGTCTTCAACTACTAATTGTAAAGGGATACCACCAAGGGACTTAATACCACCAGCTTCGTTGATATGTTTTATCGCAAATTCCATACCAACTTTTCCTTCTATTCCAAATACTGCGTGTGCTCCAGTAAGTGGTTCTAGACAACCAACAACAATTTTATCAGGTAAATTGGCAGAAAATACAGGAAAATTAAATAAGAAGAAACTAATTAAAAAAATAATCACAATACCAAAAAAAGTTTTTAAACAAATATGTTTACTCAAAATTTCTATTTATCCTCCTTTATAAATTTTTTCTTAATAACTACTTTACTATCATTTATTTTATGTATTATATCCTCCTCCTTTTTTATTTATCTTGTTCCATTTTAGCAGAGGACTTTTTCCAAGTCAATTTACTCTTTTCTGTTGGTTCGTGTCAATAAATTATTGATATTTTTTTACCTCGAAAATTAAGCATAACATCTTAAAGGTAGCTTTAGCCATCTTCACAAAGAAACCTAAAGAGGAAGAGGCTGCCGATTTACCCTAAGAATACACCAAACCATTTGGTGTCACAAAGGGGTAATAGTTATTTAAGGTTAAGTGATTGGGGTGCTATACCAACTAAAATAACTTTTCAATCATAGAAAGAAGAGCTGACACTATCTGGATACCCACAGATAGAGACTCACCTTATCTGGCCATTATCATGAATCTTAACACTGGAAGATTATCTGCTGGTCAGAAGGGAGAAATTAACCAAAGAAAACTGTCATTATTTCTGGTAACGTTATATTTCCAAAATAATATTTTAGGTTATAGCGGGATAGGATTTTTTCTATAGTTTCTGATTCATAACGCTTATTTTGTAATGCCTTCTCGATTTCAGAGACATCACATAAAGATAAAAAATCCCCGAATATCTGACAATTTTTTATTATTCCCTTCTCTGCATCAATAAACACTTCCACCTTTCCACCTGAAAATCTACGGGCATTCTTAATACTATAGGGAGGGGAATAACCAAAATTCCACTCCCAGGTACTATACTTATTATATACCAATTCATTTATGTTTACTAAATCTTCGTCATTCAAAAAATATTGATTAACCTTTTCTCTATGAAATAATTCACTTAAAATAGATTCCCGAAATTCTTCAATAGAAATTTGCTGTTTGAAATAGGGCTTTAAATTGGTAACACGACTGCGTATTGATTTAATTCCTTTTGATTGAATCTTATCAACTCCCACTTGAAGCACCTTTGCCATCAACTCTAAATCTGTATCGAAAAGCAGAGTTCCATGGTGAAGAAGTTTATTTCTGAAAAGACGTTGTGCATTACCAGAGATTTTTTTACCTTCAACGCTTATATCATTACGACCTGTTAATTGGGCAGGAATACCTAATTTATTCAATACCACTACAACAGGTAGAGCAAATTTCTTAATGTCTAAATTTGAAGGCCTACTTAAGCGTTTCAGAAAAGTAAAATTCAAATTACCTAAATCCTGGTATACTGCCCCTCCCCCAGAAAGTCTACGCACAACTTTAATCTTCCACTTATCTACAAAAGGCATATTAACTTCTTCAATGGTATTCTGATTATTCCCAACCACAATAGTCGGCGTATTTTGCCATAGAAAGACAATATCTTCCTTAATATTTCTATTTTTTAATATATACTCTTCCAAGGCCAAATTAAAATAAGGGTTTAAAGAATTACTATCAATATATTTCATCTCTAACTCCTGGAAATATTTTTATAACATTTATTGTTACGGGAAAGGGATTTCTAATCTAAATTATTTTCATTTTCTCTTTCAATAAATAATAACTTCCATTAGCAGTTCCTTTAAAATATTAATTCATAATTGCTTATTTGGCAACTTATATTGTTAGGCAGATCTGTTATTAATAAAAATCTAATTAATCTGAAAATGTTTCTATTCAGATTGTTTTCCTTTATAATAAATAGTTATAGAACAATGCGAAGAATCAATATTGAAGGAGTCACTTTTGCTTAAAAAAACAAAAGGCTATCTTATGATAGCCACTGCTGGAGCTCTCTGGGGAACAGTTGGTTTTTTGGTCACAAAATTACTGGATGCTAAACTTCCCCTCTCCACCATCATTTTTTATAGAATGTTCTTAGCTTTTTTTTTACTTTTTTTCTTTATTCTTTTTACAGATAGTTCTAAATTAAAAATTGACCGAGTACTATTAAAATATGTTATAGCAATTGGTTTAATTAGCCAATGTCTTTTTAACATATGTTATTTTAGTGCTATAAAACTAACCTCTATCGCCACTGCGGTAACTTTGCTCTACACCGCACCCATCTTTATTGCCATAATGGCTCGAGTTTTTTTCCATGAATTTTTTACTAAAAACAAGGTGCTGGCCTTACTGTTGTGTGTGTTTGGTTGTTTTCTTGCTGTTACCGGCGGTAATTGGAAAAATATAGAATTTAGTTCAATAGGAATACTGCTGGGAATAGCCTCTGGAATAACCTATGGCTCTTTGACTATTTTCAGTAAACCTATTGCTCATAAATATCATTCCCATACTATTGTCTTTTATTCTCTTGGTTTTGGCGTTCTTTTCTATTTGCCATTTGCACAACCCATGGTCCTGTGGCAATCAACTGTTAACGCTCTAACCTGGTTTTATATCCTATCTCTCAGTATTATCTCTACCATCATTCCCCTTCTTTTTTATTGTGCTGGTTTATCAATGGGTGTAGAAGCCTCTCAGGCTGGTATCATTAGCACTGTTGAAGTAGTTGTATCAGTTATAGTATCCCTTTTCTTCTTTCAGGAACTGCTCTGGGGCTGGAAATTAATGGGCATTCTAATGGTTATAGGTTCAGTAGTCCTGGTTCGGCTAGATAAGCTTATTAGAATAAATGGAAAAGATAGGCTTAATAATGAATCTGTTTAGACAAGTATTCAGATACAGATATAGAATCTTTGTTTTTCACTCTATTCTCATTTCTTATTAACTAGAAAAACACCGCTTAAAACTACTAGAGCACCCAGGACGAAGGACATAGTAATCTGTTCACCTAAAATCAGAATAGCCAATGCTGTTGCCCATACTGGAACAAAATTAATAAATATTCCAGTTTTGGAAGCTCCTATTTTCTCTAATCCTTCATAATACCAGATATAAGCTAAAACAGTTCCTAGTATCGATAGAGCAAAAACGCTTATCCAAATCTCTGAAGAGAATTGAAGAAATTTAAAAAGCTGCCCTTCCTGCCAGGCTGGAATAGAAAGTAAGCAAGTTCCAGTAAGACAGGCTAAAGTAATGGCAGTTAATGGTGGCATTTCTTGAACAACTAATTTACTTATTATGGTAAAGGTTGACCAGCATATTACACATCCCAGAATATATAGCTCTCCCATACCTATATTCCCAAAAGTCATAAAACTTAACTGACCTTTAGTGATAACTATTATGGCACCTACAAAGGAAAGGATGATCCCAAATATTTTTATAGAATTAATTCTTTCTCGGAAAAAAAGAAAAGAAAGAATAGAAATTAAAGCTGGATTCAAAGAAACAATTATGGAAGCCCTGGAGGCATTAATAAATTTCATACCAGAAAAGAGAAGGTAGTTATAGCCAGCAATACCGGAAAGAGCTAAAAGGAATATCTGAAAGACTATTTTTAATTTGAAATTAGGTAGCTTGATTGGTCTGCTCAATAAGAACAAAATTAAGAACAAGCTTGCCACTAAAAATCTAAAAAAAGAAGCAGTAAATGGAGGAAGTGCTTGTGACAATACCCTGGCCGCGATAAAGGTACCCCCAAAAAACATGGCTACCAAAGAAAGTTTCAGATATAATAAAAACTCATTGACAATTTTGGCCATATATAAATAATATTAAGGATTTTCTACCTGTTTTTTACTGCTAATACATCTTACAGTGTGTTGTATTCATAAAAGAGCAGTACTGAAATATCTTTCTGCTCTATCTGGTAATACAGTAACAACCCTATTTCTACCATTATCTAAATTCAAAGCAGCAAACACGTTTGCTCCTGAAGAAGTACCCACTAATAATCCTTCCTGAAATGAAAGAAGGCGGGTAGTTTTAATTGCCTCTTCATCAGAAACCGTTATAACAAAATCAACCAGGTTTACATCTAGGACACCCGGAATGAATCCATCTCCAATACCTTGAATCTGATGTAGACCTGGTTCTTTACCCAATAGGGCTGCGCTGTTCTTGGGTTCCACTGCTACAATTTTTATGGCAGGATTTTTCTCTTTTAAAAACTGACCCATACCCTGAAGTGTTCCGCCACTTCCCACACCAGCAACAAATATATCAATTTCACCCTTAGTATCTTCCCAAATTTCCGGACCCAGAATCTTGTAGTGTGTTTCCGGATTCTTGGGATTTACAAATTGATCAGCTACAAAATACCTCTCTGGTTCCTGTTTTATTATTTCTCTCATCTTGTTAATGGAACCAGTTAAACTTTCTTCAGCAGGAGTGGCAATAATTTTACCACCAAAGGCATGTATTATTTTTTTTCTTTCTTCACTCATATTTTCAGGCATCACACAGACTACCTCGTAACCTTTCTGAACTCCAATAAGTGTTAAGCCTATCCCTGTATTACCAGAGGTTGCCTCAATAATAGTCATCCCTGGTTTTAATATCTTTTCTTTTTCTGCCTCTTCAATGATGTATTTTGCTACACGATCTTTAATACTACCTCCGGGATTTAGAAATTCTGCTTTAGCGTATACATTTCCTGATGATATCTTCCCTAAACGAAGAAGTGGAGTATTGCCTATTGCCTTGATGATATTATTAATTAACATGTTATTGCCTTCCTATTCTGATTTATCTTCTAATTTTGGTCGGGAAATAAAT
This sequence comes from uncultured Atribacterota bacterium, assembly GCA_964433555.1. Classification (GTDB taxonomy): domain Bacteria; phylum Atribacterota; class Phoenicimicrobiia; order Phoenicimicrobiales; family Stramentimicrobiaceae; genus Stramentimicrobium. The sequence continues at coordinate 19,415 of CAYSRG010000024.1, forward strand.
TATAAACACTAACCACAGTTAGTAAAAATATAATAACAAATGATATCAAAATTATCATCTTTTAGCAAGAAAAAAAGCACCTGCAGAGTTGATAGCTCTAATAGGTCTCTTAAAGCGGAAAAATTTCTTTCAGCCAATAAATATTATTAATAGCGATAGGTTGGTGATAAAGAAAGGTTACGATAAATCTTTTATTAATAGAAAATTTCAAAATAATAAAACCTAAAAATATCTTGGCTAACACCTGGTAAAACAAAGTAATTATGGTAATCTCAAACTTGATTGAGGATTTATACTTTTATCTTTCCAGCTAATCTGGTTACGTTCTTTCATTATCTCTAGAGTTCGATAAATATCTGCCAGGGAATACTGATTGGGCATAGTATATACCAATTCCTGAGCAGTAACTTGGTCTTTCTCTCGCAATAATTCCTTCAGATACATAATGATTAATTCACTAATATTTTTATATTTATCTTCTTCTCCTGACGGAAAGGATTGTGGAAATATTACATTATTCTTATTAGAATATACTTCTTGTTGTTTTTCAGAAATGTCATCAGTCTTTCGATTCAATTTTTGGTTAATTTCCATTTGCACTTCTTTTACATATTGGAGTTGCTTGTTAACTTCCTTTAATTCATTAAGGTTTATGTTTTCATTGGAAAGAGCTGTATCTTCATCTCTGTTTCTATGATGATTTTCTTTCATCTTAAAATAAGCAGTTTCATAAATATATTGCGATAAGTATTCTAAGTTATCAACATTTTGCTTCATTTTGATAATTAGTAATTCAATCTTTTTTATTATTTGTATAGACCATAGATAAAAAATAATGCCCAAACACAATGCCAGAACAATCATAATGATAGATAGCCAGGGTGCCGTTTGTCCAAGTAATATAATATTTTCCATTTTTTACTCCCTTTAAACAAATGGAATAAACAACTTAGGTTTTTCTTCTGTCAGTTAGTAAATCTTAAATTTATAGGATTAAATCATTTTATTTAACAACTCCAGCAATAAAGAAGTTCTTTATGATTCAATAAAATGGTTATATTTCTTCGCTTTCCTGTACAATCTGTTTTGATAAATTCTTATCCTGCTTTTTGTTATTACTTATCTCCCTTTCCTGTTTTGGTGTCTTACTTAATTGATCAGGCATCTCAATATTTTTTTGTTTGGTCTTTTCTTCAATAATCTGGTTATCCGGAGAAAAGCTCTTAGGCAAAACTAATTCTTTGTTATACAGAATTTTAGGTAATCGCCCTAAACGTATAGTGCTTATATCTAATCCTTTAGACATTTCGGTAACCATCAGTGAAAATTGGGTATAAAGACGATAGAATAATATGGCTAGCCAGATAGTAAACAAACAAATAAGCACAGAGAGAAAGGATAGTATAATAACAACTATTTCTGAATAACTCATAACTTACCTCACTTAATAATCACTATACTCCCATATGTTTACAAACTTCGGATAGGAAAACGCCAACATCCTGGTGTACTATAATGGTAGCTTTATTATCTAAGTGGGTTTCCATATAATTAATAATAATCAGATCAGCCTTCCGGGCTAAACTATATTCAGGTAATAAATTAGCCGGTGAAACCTGTAATGATGAACCTGCCACTAAAAATAGATCAGCCTTATTTGCTTCAGCAATTGCTTCTTCCAGGTTGGATAGCATTTCGCCGAAAAGTACTACATCCGGTTTAAAAACACCACCACAACTACAATAAGGAATTTGCTGGTCATTATCCTTTATTTTTTGTAATAATAAACAGGAGGAAATTTTTTCTCCACATTTAGTACAGATAGCCTGGGATAAATTGCCATGAATTTCCAAAACATTCTTTGACCCTGCTTTTTGATGCAAATTGTCAATATTCTGGGTTATTAATACTTTTAAATAATCCGCCTGCTCTAACCGAGCAAGGGCATAATGAGCCTGGTTGGGAGCAACATTATCTAATTCTTCTATTCTGGGACGATAAAAATGATAAAATCGGGCAGGATTTTCCTGAAAAGCCTGTATACTGGTTACTTCTATTGGATTTACCTTAGACCACAAACCTTTACCCGGAGTACGGAAGTCTGGGATACCGGAAGCAGTGCTTACTCCGGCTCCTGTTAAACAGACGGGATATTTTGAGCTCTGTATTAACTTGCTTACTTCTGCTATTTTTTGCTGCTCGATTGCTACCATTCCTATCGTTGGGAATATCTGGGATCCCCTAAATTCCCTCCTTTAATAAATAATGCCTTATATATATTATTCCATGAAATTATTTTTTTAGACATTAAATCTAAAATTAACAATATCACCATCCTCAATAAGGTAGTCTTTTCCTTCAATATTTAATAAACCCTTTTCCTTTATTTTTGGCATTGACTTATATTGTATAAAATCTAAAAAACGTACTACTTCCGCTCTTATAAATCCTCTCTCAATATCGCTGTGGATTTTACCCGCTGCTTTTATTGCTGTGGTACCTTTATAAATAGTCCATGCCTTTACTTCATCTTTCCCCACTGTAAAGAATGATATCAAACCAAGATGTTCATAAAGAACACGAGAGAGCCTTTCTATGCCTGTTTCTTTAAATCCTAAATCCTCTAAAAATACTTTTCTCTCTTCTTCTGAGAGTTCATTTATTTCCATTTCCAACTTTCCACAAACAGATATACTTGCCATTTGATGATCTTGAATAAATTGGCTGAACTTTTTATGATTCGGAAATTTATTGTCGTTTATGTTTTTCTCATCAAGATTTATTGCGAATATAACTGGTTTTAAGGTAAAAAATCTAAATCCACTTAATAATTTCAGTTCTTCTTCGCTTAAGTCTTGGGTAATTAATAATTGATCAGAACTTAAATGTTTCTGGCATCTTTCTAAAATTTGTTTTTCCATCTCTTCCTGATTGGTTAATTTTCTCTTCGATTCACCTAAACGGGCAATTCTGTTTTCTATTACTTCTAAATCACGAAGTAAAATTTCATAAATTAAGCTTTCTACTTGATAAAGAGGATCTGTACTTCCAGGAATCCTGCTATCATTAAAAACCCGAATAACTACTAACAGTGCATCAACATTTTGTATTTGATTAAAAACTTCCTGCTTTACTTTATCAGGCATATCAGATGAAATACCTGGTATATCAATTATTTCGATATTGGCATGAATTGTTTTTTTAGGTTGATATGTCGAACTTAAGGCATCCACCCTCTCATCAGCCACTTTCACTACACCAATATTTTTCCCCTTACGGGAAGAGAATAATTCTGTTTCCTTATGTTGACTAGTTAAGAGGTTAAACATAGTAGTCTTCCCGGTTAAAGGCATTCCTAAAATACCTATATTCATGATTCACCTCACTGAATATCTTAAGAGCAGAGATAAACTTTAGATTAACTCTTTCCCGCAGGTAGCCATAGCTAAGTTACCATATTTAACACCCTTCACTGTTTTCAGCTTATCGGTAAGCTGCTCTAAAGAACGGGCTTTGCCATGTACAATAATTACTTCCAGGCAGTTATCATGATCTAAATGTATATGCTGTGTGGAAATAATCATGTGATGACAAGAATGTTGCAAGGTAGTTAATTTCTGAACTAACCCTCTTTTATGATGACTGTAAACCAGGGTAATAGTGCCAGCTACCTTTTCGTTTTTAATCCATTCTTTTTCGACCAGCTCTTCCCTGATTAAATCTCTAATTGCCTCAGATCGATTTTTATATTTTTGCTCTTTAAGATGAAGGTCAAATTTTCGTAATAGCTCATCTTCTAAAGAAATACTAAAACGAACTAAATGAGACATAAGGTAAACAATCCTTTTAAAGTATTATTTTTTTATATAATAATAACACAACAGATTTCTACCAGCAAGCTTGGAGATTTTTTAAAACACTACTTAGGGTATACTTTGCCTAATTTAAGAAAAACTCTCGTTGGATTATAAAACAAAAAAGACCTATATATTATAAATTAAATATATAATATAGGGCCTTTTATTTTTTAAATTTGGTTTATTATTTCGTTTACCAAAATATTTCCATCAGAAGTTAGCCAAACTGGTAAGAATATTATTTGCTTTTTTCTAATTTGATGCATTTTGGAGTAGTAATTTTCTTAGCATACCTCAGTGCTTTTTTCTCACTGGAAAAACTGCGATCTCCAATCAATATGGGTGGACAAATGATTTTACCATTATAGGTTTGATAACCAAACTTAACCAGATATTCGCCCTGATTTTCTGAAATTTCACAATAGTCGTAACTATTCCTTTCAAGATTCATACCTTCCATACCTCTCATTTCACTACTAACACTTATAGATAAGTTGGGGCAATAACAATAGCCATACTATATAGAGTATTCGCAGTTAGATTTAAATTCATAAACTGCTCATAAGAGATAGTATAATTCTCACCAATGGTTGGATCATTGGTTATTATTTCTCTTTTCTCAGCATCAAATCCAATAATTACGCGTGCATGGGCCAAGGGATTGCTCTCTTTATATTTCTGAATAGCTATCAAAGGAATCTGGTTGGATAAATACTCTTCAATTTCTTCCATGGTCAAGACAGTAAAAGAAGCTTCAAAACCCAAATCTTTGGCAAATTTAACCATTTTATAAATATCTCCCAATCCATCTGGTTTAATTATTTTCTGGGCTAATTCTTGTTGACTAATGGTAAGTCCCAAAAAATCTAGAGTCATTGCAGCCGAAGCAGGTAAACACCAATTAACTCCGGCATATTTCTGATAAGGAACCTCCAGATAAATCGAGCTGGCTTGAGCCTTATATTCACTTTCTGGGGCTATGCTACCATCCAGATAGTTTTCCTGATTAACAAGATCTGTTTCCGGTATAACTCCACTACAGGATGTTAAGAAGAATACAGTTCCAATGATAAATAAAACCTTACTGATTTTCATTAACTTCGCCCAAACTCTCATTTTTTACTCCTTTATAAGCAGTTGAAAGGCATCAAAGTTTGGGCAAAGATAAAAGGTGGCAGTCTGGCGACCATTGTCTTTTTGTGACTTTAGGCCCAAAACTTTGCGCCCTATTCTTTCGAATAGTTTGCCTTTTTCAACCTTATTTATTCTCTATATTTTTCAAAAAGAAAAGAAGTCGGTAGCCTGGCAATCTTAACAGTCTCCTGCCTTAGATCCAGTACTTTGCGCCCTATTCTTTCGAATAGTTTGCCTTTTTCAACCTCTAATTAACTTCTATTTAATTAATACTTGAGTTACCAATTTATTAAATTAACAACGTTCTGTTCTATTCTACTATAGTTATTCCCTAAATCAAGTTTTTTAGACAATATTTTAAAAAAAATATATTTTTTATTTTACCAATAATTTTGAAGGATAATCTATTTTATTTGATAACTTATCTTGATAACGCTCCAGGGCAAGTTGTATTAACTTATCTATTAATTCTCTAAAGCCAATTCCGCTTTTTTCCCATAATTTAGGATACATACTGGCCTGGGTAAAACCGGGAATGGTGTTAATCTCATTTAAATATATCCGATAAGAATTTTTTCTTTTCTGCACCAAAAAATCAACTCGGGCAAAACCAGCAGCATCAATGGCTAAAAAAGCAAGTTTAGAAATATTTTGAATCTGTTTAGCAATTTTATTTGGTATTCCAGCCGGAATAATTAATTGGGTATTTTCATCAATATACTTGGAATCATAATCATAATATTTACCAGCTGGTTTCACTTCTCCCACTACAGACACTTCGGGTTCATCATTACCCAGGACACTACACTCCACCTCAATATTGTCTTCTACCCCTTCTTCTATGATAATTTTGCGGTCATAGGCTGTAGCTATATTAATAGCAGAGGCTAATTCATCTCTTTTTCCCACCTTACTGATACCTACACTGGATCCTAAATTTGTTGGTTTAACAAAAAGAGGATAACATAGTTCCTTTTCAATTTCTGTTAATATTTTTTCTGGCTCAGTACTCCATCTCTTCCTTTTTATCATCATCCATCTAGTGTTAGGTAGACCTGCTTGCTGAAAAATCTTTTTCATTAACTCTTTATCCATTGATAAGGAAGAGGCAACTACGCCTGAACCCACATAGGGAATATCAATTAATTCTAATAAACCTTGAATAGTACCATCTTCACCATATGGTCCATGTAATACTGGAAAGATAACATCTAATTTTTCTAAAAAAGAATAGTTTATTTCATTATTCTTCTTGCTAATGATAATAAACTGATGCTCATCTGTTTTACTTTCCCAGCATATAATCTCTTGTCCTTCAATCCTGCCAGTCAGTAATGCACGACGGCTCTCTTCAGGAGATAACCAATAACCATTCTTAGTAATACCAATTGGTATTGCTTCATATTTTTCGGGATTAATGGTTTTAATAACTGAGTAAGCTGAACAGAAAGAAACCTCATGCTCGCCAGATTTACCTCCAAACAATATTCCTACTTTTATTCTTTTTTGCTGTTTCATTTTATTCCTTTCTTAAGGCTACCAATGAGATAGGTTTTAACCTCCACCTATAACCGGAAATACTTCAACCATATCTCCCTCAACTAATTGATAATCGAAATTGGTAATCTTCTTATTAACTAACACCATTCCCACAAAACCTATGGCTTCCTGAGGCAAAAAACGGTTCAAAATCAATGCAATATCTTCTCCACTATCAAGGTTTAATTTCAATAATTTATTAGATTTATCCTGCAGGTATTTTTCGAAACCAGAATAAAACTTTATGCTTACATTCATAGCAATCACTCCCTGTTTATTTTATCCTCTTTAGTAATAGCATTTTTTATACTTTTTTTCTGCTGCAACAATTTCTTCATTTTTTCTCTCTGTTCCATTATCTCTTTAATTTCCCCCTCCAATCCTCTTCCGGAAGGGAAATAATATTTTCTTTCTACCAGCTGATCAGGAAGATGCTGTTGGTCAACAAAGGCATCCCGATAATCGTGGGCATACTGGTATCCCGCTCCATAACCCATATCTTTCATCATTAGGGTTGGAGCATTACGAATAACCAAAGGTACCGGTAATGGTCCATATCTCTTTATATCCTGACCGGCTAGTTGTCTACCTCTATAAAGGGCATTACTTTTTGAGGCATTAGATAGATAGACCGCAGCCTGTATTAGAGCTAAATCCCCCTCTGGCATTCCAAGAAAATGAACTGCCTGCATTGCTGATACTGCAACAGAAAGTGCTTGGGGATCTGCATTTCCAATATCCTCCGAGGCAAACCTGATGAGTCTACGGGCAATATAGAGAGGATCTTCACCAGCTTCAATCATACGAGTAATCCAATAAAGTGCTGCATCAGGATCAGAATCGCGCATACTTTTATGTAATGCTGAAATGAGATTATAATGTTCCTCACCACTTTTATCATAACGAAGGATATTTTTCTGGATAATTTGCTGAATTAAGTCTCTATCTATTTTAATTTTATCCTTATCTTTAAAGTGGGCAATTCTAGTATTCACAGCAAATTCAAGTATGTTTAAAGCTATCCTGGCATCTCCATAAGATAGCCGGGTAATTAGATTAACTACCTCTTCATCAACCTCAAGAGGTAAGTTTCCATAACCATTCTCTGTATCCGCTAAAGCACGCTGAATAATTCTGGATAAATCATTCTCAGTGAGAGAATCGAGCACATAAACATTTGAACGTGACAATAGGGGAGAAATCACTTCAAAAGAAGGATTTTCGGTGGTAGCCCCAATCAATATGATAGTCCCGTCCTCCACATAGGGGAGAAAAGCATTTTGCTGAGTTTTATTAAAACGATGAATCTCATCTACAAAGAGAATAGTCTTCTGCTGATGAAAAGTCCAGCGCTGTTTAACTTCTTTAATGATTTCCTTTAAATCAGGAATACCGGAAGTAACAGCGCTAAACTGGACAAAAAAACTCTTGGTCATTTGGGCAATAATCATAGCCAGGGTTGTTTTCCCTGAACCCGGGGGACCCCAAAAAATAATTGACTGTAGTTGATCTTTCTCAATAGCAATGCGCAAAGGTTTTCCCTTGCCAATAATCTTTTCCTGCCCTACAAATTCCTCCAGATTTTTTGGCCGCATTCGGTCAGCTAAGGGAGCTAATTTGGTTATTTTTTTTGCCTGTTGATGGAAAAGATCCATTATTTTCATCCTTGATTACTTTTATCTTATTATCTTACCATTTTTTTAATATTTTTAAAATAACTAAAAACAAGCGAGTTCTGAACACTTTCTTCCTGATCTTTGCCTGTCTGTAGATTCAAAGTGAAAACCTCTTAACCCTCCCTAAATTCTAATCTTCTATTGTCTATGGTCTATGGTAAGAATTATAGAATAATTATAAAGAAAATAGGTAAAAAGTAGATTACCTAAAATAATCTAACAAATAGTTGGTATTGCACCTGATCTTAGTTTGATAAAAGATACTCAGAAATATTATTTTCATGATATTAAAAAGAAATTATTGACTATTACTATGGCTTGAGTTACTTTATTGTATGTTACCCTTGTAACGATTTATATGTGTTAAAGATTTGGATTTAGCTTAATATATTTACAAATTGAAAATAGCTCACTATGAAATTAAATATTAAGAAAAGCAAAGCGAAAGAAAACTTTAATTGGTCTATCCTTCTTATGATTTCTATTACCTCAATAATGGCAGGTATTTATCGAGACGGTTTTGCTGCTCTCTTCCCTTTTTTACAAAAGGACTTTAATTTAACCAGGGCTCAACTGGGATTGCATTCCACGCTTTTTTACTTTACCTCTGCTTTTGTTGCTATCTATGCTGGCCGCTTAGTTGATTTGAAAGGCTCAAAATGGGGTTTGATGCTCGGCAGTTCGATTATGGGAATTTTTTACATTTTACATTCTATCATTCCCAATTTTACAGCAGTTCTTTTCATGGCTGCACTAACGGGTCTTTCGGTTAGCCTCAATTTACCTACCGTCAATAAATGTATTGTAAGCTGGTTTCCTCAAAAACAAAGAAGCACTGCTTTAGGCTTACAGAGCATGGCTTTCCCCACAGGAGGACTACTGGGAGCTATTCTTCTGCCTTACCTCGGTAGTATATTCGGGTGGAGAAAAACAATTATTCTACCTGGTTTAATGGCTCTTTTATTAGTTTTATTTATATCACATTTTTATCAGGAAAAAAGAAAGATAAATAATCATCTGCAAGAGAATTTTAAAGATAATGTTTCCTTCTGGAAATACTTCTTGCAATTAATTAAAAACAGGGAGTTAATAAAAATATCAGGTTTTGGATTTTTTTTAGGTATGATGGGAAACTCAATTACCGCACATTTCACACTATTTTTATTTTTAGACTATGGTTTATCTGAAACAGTAGCAGGAGTGGGATTTGCCATTGTTCAGTTGGGCAGTATTGTAGGAAGAGCTGCCTGGGGCATATTCTGCGATAAAATATTGGAATCCGATAAAAGAAAAACCTTCTTATATATGGGATTACTATTTACTATTATTACCATGATTTTAAGTCTTGTTTTAAAAAACTATAATCCACCTATGGTAATTCTCTTTTTCTTGGCTTTTCTAGTAGGATTTTTTGGCTATGGGTGGCCAGGCCTTTTTAATGCCTCTGTTACTGAAACTGTAGGAGAAGATAATGTAGGTATTGCTATAGGATTGGCTTCCCTTTTTATGCGGTCAGGAATGATGTTAGCTCCTCCAATCTTTGGTTATATTGCCGATTTAAGAGGTTCTTATGATTTCAGCTGGTTTCTCCTTGGTATAATAATGTTTGTGGCTTCTCTCGGTCAATATCTATCTTTTTCCAAAAAATAAATAACCAAAAGCCCTACTAAATAAGATAATTAAAATTTTATAAAGTCATCTTTAGAAATAAGTAAATAATTAATAGATTAAAAAATATCTATCTATCAAATTTGAATAAAACGACTCATCCATATATTTTTTATGTATTCTTCACCAAAAAACTTTGCGATTATTACAATACTACTAAATAGGACTTAAGGTATGTTTGCAATATGAACTTAAAGATTTAACTTGAATAAAACTAAAAGCGATATTTCAAGGCCTGATTTATTTAACTTTTAGGTCACTATTTCTAAAAATGACTTTATAAGTATTATCAATTGCTTCATGTTCTACTTGTGTTGCATCAAATTTAAATAATTTAAAAGTAATCTGTATCCAAAATCCAATGGTAAATGCCGCTAAGATAGTTCCAACTCCAACCATACCGCCTAATTTCCACCCAATGATAACTACTAACACTTCAATCATTCCCCGACAGATACCAATGGGTAAGCCTGTTTTTCTGGTAAGTGCAACCATTAAACTATCCCTGGGTCCTGCGCCAAGCCCTGGTTTCATATAGAAGTAGGTCCCTAGGGCAATAATTATTAAACCTACAATTAACATGGGAATACTCCATATAAAATTATTTGCTATCGGTATAATATGAAGTGAAATAATAATATCTAAAAAGATACCAATTAGTACCATATTAAAAATAGTGCCCAGTCCCAGTTTCTCTCCGAGAAATATAGATATGAAGCCAATAATAATACTGATTATAATTGATGCGTTACCAATGCTGATATCGGTTGTCTTAGCTAATCCTGCATGGAAAACATCCCATGGAGCATATCCTATATGTGCATTTATGGTAATGGCGACACCCAATGCAAAAAGGAAAAGCCCCCAGGTTAATTGAAAAACACGCGCTAAGTATAATTGTCTCACAGTATAAACCTTTCTGAACTGATTTGTTAAATAAACATACTAAACTAACTAACGTATTTTGGAGTATATATATGATGTTTATTATAGAGATGCCCATAATAAAGTCAATAATCCACTTTCTTTTTTGTTTTATCATTGTTAGTGTAAAATTTACTGTGGTATCTTAAAACTTGCCCTTTAACATAAAAAAGG
>CAYSRG010000025.1:0-28120 GCA_964433555.1 uncultured Atribacterota bacterium
ATTTTAAACTTTAAATCATGTATAAAAGTGTGCAGTTTTAATTTTTAATTGACAGTCCTAACTTGACAAATCGGGTAGATAAATATATATTAGGTAAAAAGAGAATAGTAAAAAATTAAATAGAGTTTTTTAGAAATTATGGTTCAGAAGTGATTAAAAAGGAAAACGGTGCAAAGCCGTTGCTGTTGTCGCATCTGTAATCAGCATAATCCCGATATTATTCACTGCCCAGCAGGTGGGAAGGATAATATCAAAAGGGGCTGGAAGCCAGAAGACTTGCCATGATTGTCTGCTTGGGAAACCTCCGACATAGAGGGGGAGCAGGAATAGAATATTTCTTGGTAAGTTTATAAAGCTGCCTTCTTGGAAAGAGGAGGCAGCTTTTTTATTTGCGGGGAAGAAGGAAGGGGATAGTTTTAAAGATTTTAAGAAAATATACATAATAAGGAGAAGATAATAATGTCCCAAAAATCACATTTAATTATTACTATATTTTTTACTATTTTTATTATGGCTTCCTCTTTGGGGAATGAAATTTTTGCTGCTGGATCTCGGGAGCCTTTTTTTGCATTGAAAGAAATAGTGGTTATTGCCTCCAAACATCCTCAGGAATTACTGGAATCAGTCGCCAGTGTGGAAATAATAGCAGAAGAAGAAATTGTTAATTCCCAATCAGAAAATTTAGCGGAAGTTATCAGAAATATAGCGGGAATGGAAATTGTCGATTATGGATCTCCTGGAGATATCAAATCGATCAGTATAAGAGGATCTTCACCTGAACAGGTTTTAATTATGATAGACGGACAGGTAGTTAATGATCAGCAAACTGGGAAAATTGACCTGGGATTAATTCCCACAGATATTATAGAAAAAATTGAAATTTACCGAGGACCGGCTTCTGCTCTCTACGGTGCCAATGCCTTAGGTGGTGTAATTAATATTATTACTAAAAGGGGAGAGGGTGAGAAAAAATTGACTTCCGGATTATATTATGGAAGTAACAATACTCAAAAATATCAAATTTCTTATCAGAACAGCAGAAATGAGCTGGATTATTTCTTTACCGGAGAATATTACGAGACAGAAGGTGACCGAGAAAACAGTCAATTGGATAAGATTTCTTTGCTGGGCAAGATCTCCAAAGAGATAGATCCACAGACTGACCTTAATGTAACCATCCGTTATCATGACTACCAAAGGGGCTTACCTGGATCAATTGATTATCCCTCTCCCAGTGCCCGGCAAAATGACCGTAATTTTAATCTGAATCTAAAGTGGCAGAAAAAGGAGGAAGATAAGGATACTAATGTAATGGCCTGGTATAACTTTCACCGGCTTTATTATGACAATCCAGATGAGTGGGGATATACCGGTGCTTCTATTCATAACAACCATGCTGGTGGAATTTCTTTTGATAGCACTTATTATGATTTCGGTTTGGGAAATAAAAAAGAATCTGATAGTAATCATACTTTGACCTGGGGCGGGGAAATAAAGCACTACTGGGTAGATAGTACAGATATTGGAAAACAGCAAGACCTTGATGGTGCAGTCTTTATCCAGGATGTTTGGCAACCAGGAGAATTAGAAAAGCTAATTATCACAGCAGGTTTGCGTTACGATTATCATCAGATCTACGGTGGTCAGTTCAATCCCCGTATAGGATTTTCTTATCGTTTACAAGAAGAGCTCTGTTTCCATGCTTCTGTAGGTCGTGCTTATCGGGCACCTACTTATGATGATCTTTATTGGCCGGAAGATGGCTATGTGGGTGGAAACTCCAATCTATTACCAGAAACCGCCTGGACTTATGAAGCAGGATTACGCTTTATAAATGAAAAAGGAGACACTCAGGCTGAGTTAAATGTCTTTCGAAAAAATGTAAATGACTTAATTAATTGGACGGCTGATCCTGATGGAGTATGGAGACCTTATAATATTGGCTCAGCACGTGTTGATGGAGCAGAGGTTATCCTAAAGAGAGAATTTAATGACCACTTTATTGGAAATCTGAATTATACCTATATAAATGCCACTGACCTTAATACAGGCCATCAATTAAAACCAAGAAATAAGTATGGGCTTGGTTTGGCTTACTTAAATCAGTTTGGAGTAAATAAGGATGACTTTACAATAGGATTGAATGGATACATAGTCACAGGCCGACCTGATAATTTAGATAATTATTATCTTTTTGAAGCAAATATTGATAGAGATTTTACTGTTAATAAAGAAAAGGATCGGAAAATTAAATTAAGCCTCTCCATCAAAAATTTATTTGATCAAAGACCTGAATTAGTTAGTGGATATCCGGTTCAGGGAAGAACATTTCTATTGGGAATTAGTGCTGATTTTTAAAATAGAAAATAATAGGGATGGACAAATAAAATTTAGTACATCCCTATTATTCTCCTTGCCAGAAAGAGTAACAAGAAAAAATGAATAATAAATTTTTCATTATGGCCTTAATTATTTCAATATTTTTTCACTATTGGATTATCAACATTTTTTCTGACCAATCTGATAAGTGGAAATACCAGGAAGAAAAGAAGGAAACAGTTATTTCTGCCAGGTTGGAATTTCTTGCGTCCGATTCTTTTTCTCTGCTTATAGCAGAAAATCCTAATCAAAATTTGGATGAGCATAATACGTCTCTAGAGACTATTTCTACAGAGAAAGAGATAATTACACAAAGAGACCTTTCCTCAGAAAATATCAGCAAAGAAGAGCGATTTAATATTGAATATAATTTATCAGAAATGAAAGAAATAACAGATGAACAATTACCTTCTTATGAGCAGAAATCAACAGAACAAGATGGTACATCAAATAATCAAGAAATAGAAGATAGTCAGAAAACACCTGATAACATTTTAACTGAAAATAAAGTTGACCAAGATAAAGAAGACTACAAAGAAGTTACAAATCAGGATTCTCTTCTGTTAAGAGAAGGAAGGGGGATTAAATCCATTCAGAAAGATTTTCCTCTCGATTTAACAAATTCTAATCTAAGGAATAATATGGTAACTATGCCGCAAATTATTTCTTATCATCCACCAGAATATCCTGAAAATTTAAGAAAAAGAAATATTGAAGGACAAGTCCAATTAAAAGCATTGGTTGACAAAGAAGGCAATGTTAGTGAGGTGCTTATAGATACTTTCTCCGGCTATCGAGGTTTTGATCAGGCTGCTTTCGAGTCAATCTTTCACTGGAAATTTAAACCAGCAAAATATAATGATGAAGAAAAAGATAGCTGGGTATTGATTCCTATCACATTCAAACTGAAATAGATTTAGAAAGAGGTATAAAAATGAGAGTATTAATCGAGCAAGGGGGAGTTGTTATTTATCCTCTTTTGGCTGCTTCCGTTATTGCTTTAGCTATTATTATGGAACGTTTTTTTTATTTTAGTAGAATTAGTCGGGAGATCCCGGAAAATATTATCCAGCAAGTCAAAGAGAGTCTAAAGCAAGGAAAAACTCAGGAAGCTCTAAAAATATTAAAGAAACCATACAATCCTATGTACAGTGTATTGTATAGGGGAATTATAGTCTGGGAAGAGGGTTATATAGAAACAGAAAGAGCAATGGAAGAGTTAAAGATGATTTTATTTCCCAGAATGGAAAGACATCTGGGGATGCTCCATTTTATCGGAAAGATAAGCCCATCATTAGGATTATTGGGAACAGTTACCGGAATGATAAAGACTTTCCATTTTTTATCTTTGAATGTTGAATCACAACAATTAGCTCAGGGAATATCTGAGGCACTAATAACAACTGCCTTCGGACTCAGTATATCGATCCCTGCCCTGGCTACTTATTATTATTTTATGAATAAGCTGGAGTATGTGGTAAAACATACTGAAAAAAGAGAATTAGAATTAATTCATTATATTCAGAAAATAGGTGACCAGCATGCGTAAATACGAGATTAAAAAACTTGATATGGAAATAAATATTGCTCCACTCATTGATGTTGTATTCCTTTTATTGCTTTTCTTTATGCTTGCCTCTACCTTAGATACAAATGAGATTAGAGCAACAATTCAGTTACCACAAGCAGAGGGGCAAATAAGTAGAGAAAAAGATAAATCCATTGCTTTATATTTAGATAAAAATGGGATGATTTATGTGGGAAAGGAACACATTTCCTGGGATGTATTGCCATCTTATTTAAAAGAAAATATCGGAGGATTTCATGATAGTCATGATAGTATTGAAGTATATGCCGATAAAGAAGTGGATTTTGATTATGTCGCCAGAATAATGGTTATGGGAGGTAAGTTAGAAATTGAAAAAATTAACTTTCTGTTAAAACATGAATATGTAAATTAAAGATTTTTCAGAATAACGGCTCTAATAATCTTTTATATTTTGAGTATATTTATTATGAATATAGCTTTACTATTACTATTTTTTTGTTACATTCCGATACCGTGAATATTTTCCCCACAGAAAGGACAATTACCATCTTTTATCATATTCTCTGTGGAAAAATATTTGCGATGAATTACAGTTTTACCACAGGAAGGACAATTGGTGTTCTCTCCCTCTCCTACATTACCCTGATATACATAGTGTAGTCCTTTTTCCCGTCCAATTTGATAAGCTTTCTGTAAAGTAGACAATGGCGTGGGAGGTGCGTCATTTAACTGATAAGTAGGATAAAATGCCGTAATATGCCATGGTATATTTTTATTAATATCAGCAATAAATTCGGCTATTTTCCCTAATTCATCCTCACTATCATTATATCCTGGAATAATTAGGGTAGTTATTTCGATCCAAATACCTAATTCAAAGTATTCTTTGATCCTTTCTAACACCGGTTTTAACTTAGCACCACAAATCCGGCTATAAAATGTATCGCTCATCGCTTTTAAATCAATATTAGCCGCATCCAGATAGGGAGCAATGTAATGGAGGGCTTCCGAACTGATGTAACCATTGGTAACAAAAATATTCTTTAATCCCTTTTGTTGGGCAATCCGAGAAACCTCTAAAGCTGTTTCAAAGTAAATAGTGGGCTCGGTATAAGTATAAGAAATGGACAAACAGCCACTGTCTAAGGCGTTTTGAACTACCTTCTCGGGAGTAGTAATCTCTCCTTCTATAATATCTCTTCTTGCCTGGGAAATAGACCAATTCTGGCAGTGCAAACAATGAAAATTGCACCCCATTGCTGCAATGGAATAGGATTGTGAACCGGGATAAAAATGAAATAAAGGCTTTTTCTCAATAGGATCTATATGAGCAGCAATTAATCGTCGATAATTCAAACTGTACAAAACACCTTCCTTGTTTTCCCTTACCCGACATATTCCCTTGTTACTTGATGATATTTTACAGTGATGAGAACAAAGCAAACATTCTACTTTATAATCTTCTAATTTCTTATAAAATAATGCTTCTTGAGTCATTACCATCACCTATTATTTTTTATTAAATCCCTATTGCCAATCGTTCTGCTAAAAACTTAGGAAGGCCAGCTTTAATTATCTTAGTCTGGGTCTTGCTAATAGGATAACTTACCCGCCTGATAAAAACCGTCTCTTTTTCAGTATCAAAAATGATAAAACTTGCCTGAGGATTACCATCTCGGGGCTGACCAATACTACCGCTATTAATGATATAGCTATGATTATCTTCTAAAATAATCTCAGCTCCGACAGTTGCATTAAAATAACGAACTAACTTATTTTCCCGATGAAAGGTAAAATATCCGGCAACATGGCTATGCCCAACAAAATAAACTTTGAAATCAAACTCAATAAATATTTCTTCAGCAGTCTGTTTGTCCAGAATATATTCCCACAGAGGTTGACGAGGACTACCGTGCACTCCCAATATATTTTTAGCAATAGTAATTCTTCTCCGTAAACCATTAAGGTAATTAAAGTTTTGCTCATTTAACTGTTTCTTAGTCCATTGAAGGGATTGTTTTGCATCTTCATTAAAATAAAATAAATCTAATTCCCCAGTTATGGCACCCTCATGATTTCCCTTTAAACACAACCAATCCATTTCTCTCATCTTTTCAATACAGTAAACCGGATCAGCCCCATACCCTATGATATCTCCTAAACAAAAAATGCGCTCTACATTTTTTAACTCATTCAGTGCTGCACTTAAAGCCTCGGCATTGCCATGAATATCAGAGATGATTCCCATTTTCAAGGTAGACAAACCTCTCTCTCTGGAAAACAATAGGATATTCAAGGGGAATCCTTCCCCTTGAGAACCCCTGAAATACCTCTTTTAAATCAAGAAGGTAAGCAACATAATAATGTTATTTTTATGATCCTGAGGAATCATAAATATAGTAATTAAATATTTTATATTTAAAATCTAATTTAACACCATCTTCCTTATTTAATAATTATTCATCATTAAGATGGTTAGGGGGTGCACTCCCCTTTAGCCTATTTATCAATGTCTGGTTAAATAAAGCTAAAGCAGGTAGGAAAAGAATTGCTCCAGCAGAGCACTATGCCAACCCTTACATATTAATTGATGATTGGCTATTGATTTGTCCAAAAAGTCAAGAACTGGTCTTTTTAGTAAAATTTGTAATTGTGTACGACACATATTTGGTGATTCTAAATTACTTATTAATTCTCCTTCTGAAATAAAATATCTTTCTATATTCCCATCCATTTTAAAAATGGTCACTGGACCTTGTTGAACTTTACCGCTCACAGCAATTCCCATACCAGATTCAAAATGACTTTTCCAATGAAAGCTTTTACACATGTTTAGCGGAATAGTGCAATGAGAAAAGATTACCTCATTTTTTTTCTCGTCAATACAGGAAGGATTAGCCATAAAAACCGGTTCATCAGTTAAATGATGTAGAAGAATCATTGAAATTAACGCAGGTAGGTCACCTTCACACCCTGCAAGCAAACCTTCCCGATTCAATAAAGACAAGGATAGACACCCTGTATTTTGATAGAAATCTAATAATTCAAAACAACGAACAGTGATGGCATTAAAATTATATTCCATCATTAAATTTTTTAAACCTTGATATATTCGCAGTGATTGATTAAGAGTATTACGGTCAAATCCTGAAACAGCTACTATATTAAGAGGAAGATCCATGTCTTTGATCTGATCTATGTGTCTAACCATTTCTTCTATAGGGATATCATATATTTTGATTCCCAATTTTTTTCTAATGGCATTGTAGTCTGCTTTACTGGCAATTAACCACTCAGATGGTTTACCTAAAACGCCGATACAGTATTTGCTACAGATTTTTTTTGTTTCAATTACTTTTTTTATCAACTTTAACCTTTGGGCAATCCCTGCTTCTGAACCATGTAAGATCTCTACTTTTTCACCTCTTCTTTGTAAATAGGTTTTAATCTCCAAAGCTGCGGGTAAAGAATTATACAAACAACTAGTCAGGAGCAAATATGGTGGAGGAAATTGCTGATAAATCCGCTTAAATTTTTCTTCTACCCCACCAGATTTAATTAGAATGACTGGCAGGATATCTCCCTTCTTGACTTCTGCAGGGCTAATAGATAACATTTTTTCTCCCAGGTGTTTTTCAATAGATGTCAAAAAAGGTTGTAAGGAATGCTCAATATTTTGTTTTTCCATAATATTGGAAACTAAATGATAACAACCAATCTTCAATATCATTCACCACTAATAAAAATATTTCTACCATTCAAATTATAAATATTCTATTAACCGCCCATCACCGCTATGGCAGTACCACCTCTACCTATGTGTACACTGATAGCAGGTGATCCCTCCGCAATATATATTTCAGCTTGAGGAAAACGATTTTTTAATTCCTTCTGGTACCATTTTGCCATATTAATATCCTGAACGTGAGCAATAGCAAAATGGGGATTCTTCTCTCCTAAAGCAAATTGACTAGCTAATTCTAAAGTCTTATCCCATAAACGACGTAAACCAACCACTTTAGCCGCTTCTTCAAAGGCGCCCTCCTGATCTAAGGTAATTACTGGCTTTAAATGTATCATGGAACCTATGAATCCCTTTATTCTATCTAGACGCCCACTTCTAATTAAATATTTTAAGGTTGGAATACTAACAAATATTTTACAATGCTGGATATGATTATTTATTCTTTCTATTAACTGATTGAGCGGAATCCCATTATCAATCAGGCGAGCAACCTGCAATACAATTAATCCTAGACCAACTGAACTGGTCTTAGCATCAATTACCTGAATCTTATCTTGATACTTACTTTGTTTACCAGCAACACATGCCGCCTGAAAAGTACCACTTAACTTTCCTGATATATGAATAGAAATAATAGCCTCGTTTTCTTCTCCAACTTTCTGGTAAACATCATCAAAATACTGGTAAGGGGGTTGAGAAGTTGTTACATTATGTCCGGGATTTTCCAGAAAATCCAAGACTTCTGTGGTAGAAATATTAACCCGATCTAAAAAACTCTGTTCATTAACCTGAACAGCTATAGGTACTATTTTAATATCATATTTTTTAATTAATTCAGCTGGTAAATCACAGGTTGAGTCAGTTACCAGGGCAATCCTTTGTAATCTCATTTTTCCTCTAGTATGCCCTGCCTGCTCCCACATATCATCTACTTTAGTTTCCACAATATTACCGAAAGAACCTATTGCAGAAAAAACTAAATCAGGTTGATTAGTATGAATATGAATTCTTAGCTGCTCATCAGACCCGGCTACAACCTGAGAATCACCAAGACTGGCTAATCTGTCTCTGATAAGATTTCTATTTATATTATTTCCTTCCAGTAGACATTCAGTACAATAACGGAATTTCGATTTTTTCAGAGAAAGAAGAAAAGGTTGTTCCTGAGACCTGAATAAAGAACTTCTTTTCTCACTTTTTATCATCCTTAATCGACCAAATTCAATAAAATCAACAATCCCTTCCAGTAAATTAACAAATCCCTCTGCCCCAGCATCTACTACACCGGCTTGTTTCAAAATTGCCAGTTTTTCTGGGGTTTCTAATAATGAAACTCTGGCCTTTTTTAGAGATTTTTTAAATAATTCTACAAAATCGGGTGTTCTATGAGCCAATTGATTGACATGATTCGCCCAATCTCTCATAACAGTAATAATAGTGCCTTCACAGGGTTCAGCAATAGCCATAGCTGCCTGCTCCGCTGCTTTTACAACAGCTTGAGAAAAGGTTACAGTGGTCAGACGATTCATACCATGAGTTGCCTCAGCTAATCCCTGGAAAAACTGAGCTAGAATAGCACCAGAATTACCCCTGGCACCCTTAAGAGCAGATTTAGCAATGCGCTGAATCATAAGCTCAAAAGAAGTCTGGCGAAAATCCTGAACCCCTTCTACAATATTATTCATAGTTATAGTTAAATTAGTACCGGTATCTCCATCAGCAACTGGAAAGACATTAATATCATTGAGATGATCTTTAGTCTGACCAATTCGCTGAGCTGAGGTCATTATAAATCTCTTAAAACGAATCCCGTTAACATACTTAATCTGTATTTTCATAACTTCACTCACCTTATGATCAAAAATTAAATACTACAGGGTATTGGGGTAGGAAATTCCTTCCTCTTGCTAACCCCTTTATAATATTAGGTATACCGTATATGGTATTGTTTTATACTCAAAGTTTATTGCCTTATCGATCAAGTTAATAATGGTATGAATGTGACATTCTTAAAATCTAATTAAGCATATCATACGTTTTCTTAATTAAAATATTTTTTTAATATTATTTTATAGTATCGAAATTCTTATAAAATTCCAATACTATAGATTCTGGTATTTAATCTCATTATATATCTAATAACAGGTTTTTTCTAATCTTTATTGGAATTATAGGGCTATTATATAAAAAACAGGCAGGAAAAAGCTTTTATTATATTAAGCTTTCCTGCCTGTAGCTTTATTTTTAATTCCAATGTAACCTTATTAGTAATTAGCAAGGTATTGTTCTAACTCCCAGGGAGACACTTGTAGACTATACAACTCCCACTCCTTATATTTTGCCCTTAAATAATTAGTGATAATATGATCAGTAAGACCTTGGTGCAATCCCTTATCCTTTTGGAATTCTTCTAAAGCCTCTTTTAAATTGGTTGGCAAACATTCAATACCATATTTTTTTAATTTTTGGTCATCCATAGCATATATATTTTCATTGATAGGGTCAGGTGGCATAATCTTTTTTTGAATTCCATCTATACCTGCAGTAAGAATAACGGCAAATGTCAGATAAGGATTACAGGATGGATCAGGACAACGAAATTCTATCCTGGTATTGCCATCTCTCACCGCCGGTATTCTGATTAAAGGGCTCCGATTACGATGTGACCAGGCAATATAAACTGGAGCCTCATACCCTGAGGATAGACGCTTATAAGAGTTTACCAGTGGATTAGTGATAGCAGTCAATCCTTTGGCATGTTTCATTATACCACCAACAAAATAAAGTGCCTCTTTGCTTAAATCATATTTACTATCAGGATCATAAAAGGCATTCTTGCCATTTTTAAAGAGGGAAATATTAGTATGCATTCCTGATCCAGCAATACCATAGACTGGTTTGGGCATAAAGGTTACATGCAGATTGTGCCACATTGCAATAGTCTTACTGGTTAATTTCAATACCATAATGCGGTCAGCTGTAGTAATACCATCAGAATATCGGAAATCTATCTCGTGTTGACCAGGTCCTACTTCATGATGAGAAGCTTCTACTTCAAAACCCAATTTTTCTAAGGTGATAGCCATATCTCTGCGTAGTTCTTCTCCCAAATCTATGGGAGAAAGATCGAAATAACTTGCTTGGTCATTAGTTTTTGTGGTGGGTTTGTTTTGTTCATCCCTACCAAAGATGTAGAATTCCATTTCTGGTCCAAAATTAGCAGTATAACCCATTTTTTTCAGATCAGCTAATACCCTTTTCAGATTAGTTCTAGCACAGCCAGTAAAAGGTGTCTTATCTGGATTAACAATATCACAGATAATCCTGGCCACATACTGTTCTTCTTCCCAGGGATTAACCATAAAGGTATCTAAATCAGGCTGTAGATACATATCTGATTCCTCAATCCGACAAAAACCCTGTACTGATGAACCATCAAACATAATGTTTCCATCTAATGCTTTTCCCAGGTCTCGTATTGGTACCTCTATGTTCTTGGGAATCCCCATAATATCAGTAAACTTAAGCCGCACAAACCTTATCTTTAATTCCTCTGCCTTTTGTAATATCATTTTTTTTGTTGTCTCAGACATATATCACAACTCCCTCATTTTTAGTTTATTAAAATAGAAACTTATAAAAAAATAATTTAACTATACAAGTAATTTTTTTAGCTTGTTGGAAACCAATTTTTTTAATTTTTTTATTGGAGATTTATTCGTAATAGAACTGGTACTTCTGCCTTATCTTTCTGCGCATTTTTGAAACCATAGTATGTGAAATACCAAGCTCTTTGGCAATTTCGCGATCAGTAAGGCCTTTCATACGGAAATCCAGCAATACCTTCTCTTTTATAGATAATTCTTTGCTAAATTCATCAAAGTATAAATACTCATCCAGGATATAATTATTGCTATACTTGTTTATTAGTTTTGTTTCATCCTTTATTTCCTGACTTAGTGCTTTACAATCGGGATAAACTTTATTCGGATATTCAGTTATAGTCTTCAGGTTTTTTCTGATATAGTTTTTTAGATAATAATAACAACCCTGTAAGATATAACTGTCATTTTTGTCTTTTAACTGTCCCTTTTCTTTCTCTTGCCACAAGTATAATAGGATTTCCTGGTATAAATCATCACTATCTATATACTGATAATTGATATTTATCTTCCGAATAATAGCTCTAATCTGGAATTGTATGCTATTAACTATTTCGTTTAGTTCTCTTTCTTTTTTCATAAGCCATTTATATTATTTTATTGTTAGTAAATACAATTATAATAATAAAAATATCCTTTGATAGATATGATTATACTATTTAGGAATTATCCCTGGCGGTAAGAATCAAGTACTTTCAAATAATTAGCCCTCTCCCAGAGAGCTGCCTGAGGAGTTGTTTTGTGACTCATAATGCCATGAATCTCTTGTAATGACTGATATTTGTTATTTTCTAACCATTTTTCTATCTCTATCAATAAAGACTGGAGATAACCAATGCCTCTTTCCAGTAATACAGAAGCAATCATGGTTACCTTAGCACCAGCCATGATACTTTTGATAATATCCTCAGCAGTATGTACTCCTCCAGTAATAGCAATGTCTGTCTCAATTTTGCTAAATAAAATTGCTGTCCATCTTATTCTTAGCAATAATTCTTCAGAGGTACTTAACTTAATCATTGGTTCGATTTTCATTTTTTCCAAGTCGATATCAGGCTGATAAAAACGATTAAAGAATACCAGGGCACTGGCACCAGCATGTACTAATTTGCTACTCATATTTGGTATGGAACTAAGATAGGGATGAATCTTCACGGCTATGGGTATAGCAACACTTCTGGTAATTTCATCAACTAGTTTTAGATAATGTTCTTCTATGTGACGACCATCCATTTCAGGATCGGTCGGCAGAAAATAAATATTTAATTCTAAGGCATCGGCACCGGCTTCTTCCATTGCAATAGCATTATTTATCCAACCACCGACTGAGATGCCATTAAGACTTCCGATTATAGGTATATTTACTTTACTCTTAGCTTCTTTAATAAAACTCATATATTTTTCAGGAGTTAACTTGTCACGAACTACGTCAAAATAGTAATCGAGATATTTACGATAACCATCCTTTTCGTATAATAAGGAATAGCTGAGCTCACTCTGAATTGCTTGTTCTTCAAAAAACGAAGGCAATACAACAGCTGCAGCTCCATTCTCTTCTAATAACCTCATCCTTTCAATGTTCTCTCCCAGGGGAGAGGAAGCAATAACAAGGGGATTTTTTAATTTCAGACCCATATAGTTTACCTGTAAATCAACCATATAAATTTCCTCCTTGCAAAGTTATCGATAAATACTCTAAAATATCGTTAAAATTTATCCTTACCTCAAATCTTCCGAACGATCAGATAATATTCGATAAATTTCTAAGATTTCTTGATGGCTGTCTTGTGCCTGAGCCCTGTTAATAACTACTTGCCTATTGTATTGATCTTCCAAAATAATAAATGGTTCCTCACAACTCTCAATTCTTTCAACCAGATCCCGCATATTCCAGATTTTTTCCCCATTTACCCGATCCACTACCCAGTTACCTATATTTTGATAACCCTGGTTCACATCTGCAGCCAGTGCTTTTAATAAAACTACAACCTGTTGGTCTTCTCTTTCGGGAATATTATTTAAGAGACAACATACCAGTTCTCTGGGAGCAGACTGAAACCATTGTGATCCCCAAATATTTAATAAATCTTTAGTTAAGGGGCAGAATACCAAGCCACCATATATATAATAAGTGGGAAGAGTTTCATATCGTTCCATAGGTACTAGACGATCTTTAATTAATGAACGAAAGAGATTAACTCTTCTTTCTATTTTTTCTCCTTCTCTTAAAATAGTTAATTCAAGGTCTTCGCCAATCTGCTTTTGTTGAATAACATAATTTAAGTGCGTTCTTTCATTAAGTCGAAATTCGACAGTTCCATCATTGCCAATGGAAAAATCTTCAACTGAAAGCAATACATCGCCAATTTCTAAATTACCATCAGCTGGGGAACCAGGGACAATCTGGTTAATAAGAACTCCGCTAATACCATCCTCCATTTGATAGTATCTTCTTAAACCTTCATTCTCCATATCCTGTATACTTATACCCAAACTGGGGTATCCATCCAGAGTACCATCTTCTAAATCAGTAAAGAAATGGCGAATAATAGGAATAGGCACCATATAACCAATATTCTGAGCAGAGGGAATTCCCTGCATTACCACTCCCACAATTTTATCATCTACCAATACCGGACCACCGCTATTACCAGGATTAATTGCTGCATCAATTTGTCCCGCTAAAAAAACAGAGGAACTATGTACATAGGGTTGATGTTCAATACGGGAAATCACTCCTTTAGTAATACTTAACATATCCCCACCTATGGGAAATCCATAAACCATTACTTCCTGTTGTGTTTCAGGTAGTTCACCAAAAGATAGAGCCGGTGTTCCAATAAAAAATTCGGATTCTTCTACAG
Source organism: uncultured Atribacterota bacterium (assembly GCA_964433555.1). Lineage (GTDB taxonomy): Bacteria > Atribacterota > Phoenicimicrobiia > Phoenicimicrobiales > Stramentimicrobiaceae > Stramentimicrobium. The sequence goes on from CAYSRG010000025.1 coordinate 14,200, forward strand.
TTAATAAGGCTAAATCAGTTAAATGAGAAACAGCCACCACCTGTGCCCGATACCGTTGTGTATCTCCATATTTTCGCACCTGCAGAAAAGTTTGATTACTAACCACATGTGCATTAGTTAAAATTAGATTATGTTCTATTATACATCCTGAACCAGAACTGGCTCGTGGTCCCTGCATACTCCAAGGATTGTAATAATCCGGATAATTGCTAACCGTATAAACCTTAACAATGGCCTCACGAACATCAGTAGCCGCCAGAGAAATATAGTATGGCGAAATAAACATTAAAAAAACAATAATAAATATCTTAATGAACAGTTTTCTCTTATTACTATGTCTTAATAAACTTCCTCTTAACATTATTTTCTACCTCACTTCAAACTTTATATAATCATTTTACACTATAAATCAATCTTATTATCAATAGTAACTCTAGAAAGTTGCAGCAATTCTATGCAGTAGCAGTAACTAAGGTAACAATCTGTTTACTAAGGCTGGCTCATTGCATTGGAAACAGTTTTAGGTATTATCTTCAATACAATATAAAAACTACCATTACCAATCGGATGATTTCTTGCTATCAGAAGAATGCTTCTTGCCTGATACAGTTCTTTCCTGCTAATGAATAAATAAGATATTATCAATTTTGGTCAGGTAACTTCAGGAAATCTATTTACCAGAAGAAATATAAAATACTGTAACTAAGACCAGGAGAATCAATCCTTCTTGACAGTGCCAGTTTCTACACCAATATTTACCCACAACATCTTTCCATCCTCAAATATTGGTTTTATTATATGCTTATCGTTTAAATAACTCAAATGAGCTGAAACGGTAATATGGGTCAAGACAAACTGAACACTGGAAAGCTGTAGGTGATAATCATTGACCAAAAGCTGTAATATTCTTTCTTTGGAGACTGGCTGGTCACAGTAAGTTATAATTTTCTTATTAATTTGCTCTACCTGATCTCTATTTACCCGAATTAAATCACCAATATCTCCTGTAGGCTGAGCATGGGCAGGGATAAATAATTTTGCTGAAAGTTTTTCTAACCAGGAGAAAGCATTAAGAGCTTGTTCAATATTGCTCTTTACGGTTAAGCCATATTTGTTAATTATTTCAAGTGAAAATAGACTATCGGCAATAAACAATACGTCATCAGGAGTCTTTACTCCAATCATCTGAATGAAATGTCCTTCCAGTGGGAAAGCGTGTAAAGGTGTATCCTTAATTATTCCTTCGGTATTAATAATATGAGTTACTTTAGAAGGCTGTGCTTGTAAAAATTTATTTCTCAGTGCCTTAAAGGGAAATGCACCCCACAATAAAAAAGGTTCTAACAATGGCTCACTAATAAAAATTGATTCTAAGGCTGTAGCTAAAATATCACAACCGGTCTTTTTCTGTAAATAGGCATTTCCACCAATATGGTCAGCATTGGAATGTGTATTAATAATTTTACTCAATTGCCATCCTTTCTCTTCCAGAAGTCGGAATATTTTTCTACCAGCTGACTCATCATTCCCGCTATCAATTAAGATAGCATTTTTATCTTCCACAAAAAGACCAAGATTGGTCGGTCCAGGGATATAATAAGTATTCTCAGTAACTTGCCTTAATTCCATATTGCACTCCAATAAATTATTTATTATCCCAGCAGATTTATTTGAAGAATCATTTCATCAGACAGTCATTTTCATTTGGTCATATGCCAAGATACTTTCAGGATATAATCTGGGAAAATCATTTTCTCTATTCATGGTATCCTTACCAATATGAGTAAAAATAATGTTGTTAATTCCATATTTTTTACACCAGTTAATCTGAGTTGTTATTCTGGTATGCCCAAGAAGTATTTTCCCCTCTCTTCTTACCAGGTTTGCTTTTACTGTTGAGCCATCACCAATGTAATAATCAGATCCTGGTAAAATTTGCTCCTTAGCAATTATATCAACCAGGTCAGGGTTATATATCAGAACTTTATAGTCTGGCAACTGAATTTTAAATCCAACTGCAGGACAACGAATGGAATGAATTACTCTATATGGTAATATCTGAAAAGGACCTAAAGATAATCTTTGATAAGGAACAAAAATGCAGGAATTAACAGGACTAAAGTTGCCGTAATCAAGTGTTTCCTGAGTCAGATATACCGGAATAGCAGAATTAGCTTCTTCCAAAGTCCAGAGATAATGATCAGGATGAGCATGGGTAATTAATATGGCATCAGGTTTCAGAATGCTCAAATCATAAGCATGGATGTGACCATAATCGATAAGTAGACGAAAAGGATGAGCATCAAAGACCTGCAATAATAAAGAAGAATGGTAAAAGTGTTTTTCGGTTCTTTCTTCCACCTCTGCTCGAGTACCTAAAAATGTCAACCTAGTCATATCAATTCCTTAATTGCTTCATAATACAGGATATTCAAGGGGAATCCTTCCCCTTGTGAATCCCTTAATTAGTATATAGTATACCAGTATAAAGTATACCGTATAACGTCGTAGAACGTTGAGCGTATTGTGTAAATCATAGGCCACAGTTATGGCCTCAAAGTCAACCAAAAACTAAAAACTTCAAACTTCAAGGTCATTGCAAGCACTACTTAAGTAGTGCGTAGCAATCTCATACAGGTATTCCCTTATAAAAGTTATACCGTAAAAATTTCGTTATATTTTATGTTTTTAGGATCCTGCGAAATTATAAGCTTGGGTAGTAAATATCCTCAGGATATTCAAAGGGAATCCTTCCCCTTGAGAATCCCTGTATTAGTATTTAGTATAGCGTATATCACAGTTTATAGGGCTTAGATAGCATTGTGTTATTGGGTATGAGCTGATTATTAAAAATCAATTTCGTGTTACAATACCATATTTTATAAGAAATAGAAAGAATTTAAATATTTATCTTTAATACCTGCTGATAAAACTGTAAAATCTGCTCATAGGCAGAATCCGGGCTGCTAATGCTGGAAGTTAATTTCTCTAAGGGACATTGGTCAGTCTGGTTACGATTTTTAATATAGGGAACATATTGCCCAAATTGATAAAAAACAGAATTATTATCCAATATTTCTCTGGCTTTCTCACTAATTGTCCCAGCATATACTGCTTTCACTTGATAATTAGCCACTAAAAGAGCTGCGGCTCGACCAATCACCTTATCAGCTATAATTGCCTTATTCAGGACTTGATCATCACCATTGATAACTTCCAATAAAGGAAGAACACCTTTTTTATAGGATGTTTTTATTAATTTACCTCTTTTTATTAATACAAAAGTATACTTTTCTTTCTGTAAGACTTCTTTTGCCCTGTTCAAATCATCCATATTTGTCATACTTTTTACTTCTTTGGAATATTTTCCTTCTCATCTATTGTTCATATTATATACATCTTTTTACTCACTTATCAAGTTATTAGAATTTTATTAAATTTATAATATTGGTTTGATAAAAATAAGTTAGAAAGTAAGAATCAACGGCGGATCAATTTTTTTAAGCCACCTGTAAAAACAGGTGGCTGTACCTTATACTACGGGTAAATCATGTAAAGCTTTTTCGATTTTATCCTGGGGATATTTATAGTCTTTCAGTTTACCGTCAAAATACGCTTGATATGCTGCCATATCCACATGACCGTGTCCACTTAAGGCAAGAAGGATAGTTTTTGCTTCTCCCGTTTCTCGGCATTTAATGGCTTCCTCAATAGCAACTCGAATAGCATGGTTTGATTCTGGTGCACTGATGATTCCTTCGCTCCGTGCAAAATCAACTCCAGCCTGAAAGGTTTCCAATTGATGAACTGCCCTTGCTTCTACTAAACCTAAATTTAAAAGGTGGCAGATAATAGGTGCCATACCGTGGTAACGCAGTCCACCGGCATGAACAGGTGGAGGAATGAATCCATGTCCTAAAGTGTACATTTTCAAAAGAGGAGTCATACCTGCTTCATCACCAAAGTCATAGCGATAGGGTCCTCTGGTCAGAGTAGGGCAACTGTTGGGCTCAACATTAATAATTCTCAATTCTGGATGTAAACCACTTATCTTATCTTTGATAAAGGGTAAAAACATTCCAGCAAAATTTGAACCACCGCCCACACAGCCAATTATAATATCAGGATATTCATCAATCTTTTCTAACATTATCTTGGCTTCCTGGCCAATAACTGTCTGGTGGAGCAATACATGATTAAGAACACTACCCAGAGAATAATGAGTATCATCTCTATTTACCGCTTCTTCTACTGCTTCGCTAATAGCTAAACCTAAGCTACCTGGACAATCTGGTTCTCTGGCTAAAACATTCCGACCAGCTTTAGTCTGTTCAGAAGGGCTGGGAATACAATCAGCACCCCATACCTGCATCATTACCCTGCGATAAGGTTTTTGCTCAAAACTTATTCTCACCATATATACCTTTATTTCAATGTCAAAACAGGCTCCGGCAAAAGCCAGAGCACTCCCCCATTGTCCCGCCCCGGTTTCAGTAGTAATACGGTTGATCCCTTCTTTTTTATTATAATAAGCTTGGGCTACAGCTGTATTAGGTTTATGACTTCCCGGGGGACTACTTCCTTCATATTTATAGTATATTTTAGCCGGTGTTTTTAAATTCTTTTCTAGCTGTCTGGCTCTGAAGAGAGTAGTTGGTCTCCACAAACGGTATATCACCCTTACTTCTTCTGGAATTTCAATACATGTTTCTGTACTCATTTCCTGCTTAATAAGTTCCATAGGAAATAATGGAGCTAAATCTTCCGGTTGGATAGGCTTTTTTGTTCCCGGATGTAATACTGATGGTAAAGGCTCCGGTAAATCAGGCAAAATATTATACCAATATTGAGGCATCTCTTTTTCATCTAATATATACTTATTTCGTTCCATAATACATTCCTTTCTTTTATACTTATATGATATATTTTTATTGTTATTATCTATTAATAATTTTGTCACATCCCCCTGAAGGGGGACCAACCTCTCATCAATATTCCCATAAACATAGTATTCATTATCCATTACCCTCCTTTCCTAGTTCATTCCATCGTCCTTAGCTAGCAATCAATCTATTCCAGTAAACAACTCTATTAAATAGCAGTATCTTAGTAATGCTCTCAAATAAATGGCGTTTTTTGATTACCACTTTTTCTATTCTCCAATTTGCATTTTTGCATTTTCTCTTATCTATCTTTTCAGCAAATTTTTAACAGCAATATAACCTCTTTCTTCGTACTTGAAGTACAATATACTACACTGGTATCTCTTAATCTTTCTGATTTAAAAAAAAGACTTTTCATCCCCTTACTACATTTAAGGGACGAAAAGTCTTTCGTGGTGCCACCCTTTTTAGACCGTTTTATTCTCAGCTAAAGAAAATAAAACATTATCTCTTCAGGTTCGGTAAAGTTGGAACAAATAAAAAAACCTTTCGTCAAGAGACGAAAGGTCAACTTTTTCGTGGTGCCACTCTCGTTGAAACAGAATCCTTAATAATATTTATCTGTTCCCGCTTAATAAAGTACAGGTATATCACTATACCGATACCATTTCCCGTTCACGGAGGAAAACCGTCGGTACCTACTAAGGAAAATACCTTTTCAAACCGAAACTTATGGGTCCATTTGGTACAATTCCGGAACCGCCTCTCATCCCATACGGCTTTCTGTCTTCTGGTTAATATGTACTTATTTCCCCACGCTTAGTTGTTGTAATATTTTTCTTATTTTACCACCATTGTCAAGAATTACCTGACAGTATTTTTATTCTATATTAAAATGTTATGATATAATATTTAAAATGATAATGCACTGTTATAAAATCCTCAATAATAATCCTTTTCTTATGTATTATTAAATCTTTTATAGCAACTGATTATCATGAATTTTTTAAATCGGACTATAGGTGATAAAACATTGAATGCCCTAGCAGGCAAAAATAGATTAATATATTTTTTTAGTATTCTGCTATTGATTATGGCGGTAGGTTTATTAATATCATATTTTTATATTAATAGCAAAAATTTCCGCATGAATGTAAAGTCTATTATCACAACACAATTAGAAGGTATGCTGGAGAAAAGGATAGAAATTGGATCTGTAGATACAATTTCTTTTCAATCAATACAATTAACTCATCTGGTAATATTTGAAAATAATCAGGATAAAGCAAATATTTTGTTCCAAACAGAAAAGTTAGAAGCTAGATATTCTCTTTTTTTCCCATTCTTTAAATGGAAAGGATGGCAGCTGAATATTAAAGAAATTACTTTCTTTAATGCTTATATAGAATTAACCAGAGAGATTACCGGGGAATTTGACCTGGTAAAAAAACTCAATTTAGATTCTGAATATTTACAGGAAAACATAATTATCCAACAGATAAATTTTCAAAATAGTTACTTAGTTTATCAAGATGAATTAGTATTTCATTATGATCAAGATGCTCTTATCACTAAAGCAAAAGATGTTCAGGGATATTTTGATTTAACTCACTTACCAAAAGTAGAATTTGATTTTGAGGGTATTCAAGATTCAGATCGAGCTTTCTTATCCTTAAGTGGTTTATTTTTTATAAATAAAAAAGAATATTCTTTGGATTTCAATTTACAAAATGCAGATATCACCCATTTTCAGTATTATTTTGAAGCTGCTGAAGAGTTCAATACTACACAGGGAAAATTTGATTTAGTAATTAATTTAAGCTTTTCTCCGGAATGGGAGACCAATGAAAGCTTCTGGCAAGGTAAAGCAACCTTTTCTCAAGCAAGCGCTAAGCCGATCTTCCTAAACCAAATACCTTTCCAGCAAATTAATGGTGATGTTGTTTTTACCAAACCAGAAATCACAATCTCAGGACTTAGTGGTCTTTACCACGATAGTGTAGTTCAGTTAGAGGGAGAGATCCTAACCGAACCAGAAATATATTTTGACCTGAATATAGAAGGGGAGCAAGTAAATGCTTCTCTCCTAAGAGACGATGTATCACTTTTTGTTGGGGAATGTAATGACTTTGCCCTGCAAGGTGAAGTGAATTTATCCGGAAATATAAACGGCCTGCTCGATGATTTTTATATCAATGGTGCAGTAAATGCCTCTGAAATAATTATTGAAAAAATACCTTTTCCCAACATTTCAGGTAATTTTTCCTTAAACAGTGAGAGATTAATTATAAATACCCTGGAGTCCCGTGATTCAAATTCCTCGATTTCAATTGATGGCCACCTGGATTGGTCTGATGAGATACCTTCTTACCAGTTTGCCATAAAGACTTTAAATCTATCTCTGCGACATTCTCTATTTCAACAATTTCCATTCCTAGCAGAATTCTCAGGTAATATTGATAGTTCTTTGCAAATGGATAGCCAACGACAGGATAACTCTGTATCTAATCTTACAGGTGACTTCAAAATTAATAATATGAGAATGGGGGATTTTTCCTTGCCTGACTCTCTAGAAGGCAGCATTAAATCAACTATGAATCTTTCTGATAAGTTATTATCTATCGAGCAATGCGAGCTAGAATCTAGTGAGAGTAATGGTTCTCTCAAAGGAGAATTGCGATTTGAGGAGCTTATTAATTTTATATTGGATTTTGAATACCAAATACCCGACTTAGCAATTTATAGCAATTTTTTCGAACCAGAGGCGAAAATAGCAGGAAGTATAACCTTTCATGGTCAGGGAAAGGGAAGTATCCAGCAACCTGAAATAGATATTGAATTACAATTGTCAGAAGTCTCTATCCAGAATACTCAGGTGGGAGAAATAACCGGAAAACTGACCTATCAAAAGGATGTTTTATCAGTTGAATCGTTTAGTTTAACTAACCGGGAATTACAATTGTCCGGGGAGGGGAAAATTATTACCACAAAAACAGATAAACCAGAAATTATTCTTTCTTACCAACTCCACCCTCTGGTTATCAAGCCATTACTGGAAAGAGTGGACTATACTATTCCTTTATCCGGCCAGACAAAAGGCAGTGGATACATCCAGGGTACCTGGCCTGAGTTAAAAATTAGTGGGAATCTACAATTAGAACAGATAGCCTATCAGGATTATCAGCTAGGAGAGGGTGAGGTAGATTTCTATTTACAACCAGAACAGATAGCTCCATCCGAAAGCCAGGAGGAGAATTCAGATAGTTTTTTTAGTGGAATCAGCAATAATTATGCTCTTACATTAGAAAACCTTGAATTGCAAAACGAAATGATTCAATTAAACGCCAAAGGTCAAGCTACTATGGGAGAAAAACATACCTTTACCCTGGAAATAGGATTCTTACACCAAGCATTTAACGAGATGATTGAACATTTCTATCCAGCAGAAGAAAATATAAAAAGATTCTTACCTTCCAGAATAACCGGAGAAGCAGCCTATACAGGAAATAATGATAAGCAACAAATTTTGTTATCTTGCCTGCTTATACCTCAACAGCAGGAAAGCAATCCACCTTCCAGGTTAGAAGCAATGCTTACTGTAGATAAAGATGGTCTGAATATATCCAATTTTCAGTTAACTCAGTCCGAAGGATTGCTTAAGGCAGAGGGAAAGATTGCTTCTAATGGGAGCTTGGATATCGATTTTCAAACTACACAGTTAGATATATCAACTGTAATAAGTCTGGTGCAAATAGAGGAACAAATAAAAGGTATTATGGACATTAAAGGTTTATGCACAGGATCGTTAGAGCAGCCTAATATATCAATAACCGCCCAAATCAAACAAGGCTCTTTCCGAGAATTTAACTTCCAGAATCTACAGAGTGAATTAAGGTGGGATAGCTTAACAAATCTATTAGAGATTAAAGAATTAACCATTGCTCTGGAGAAAGAGTATCAGATAACTGCTCGGGGAACCATTCCTGTGGAAAGTTTAACTTATACTAAGGGAGGAGAACTAGATTTGCCTCCATCTTACCCGGATATACCACTCGATTTTCAAATTAATATGGAGAAGGCTGATCTAAATGTATTAAAGGTATTCTGGCAAGATACTTTCTCGGAAATCACAGGAACAACAGACCTGGAACTCTCTTTAACTGGTACAGCTTACCATCCGATAGTAAATGGAACAATTAACATTTATCAGGGCATAATTCATCTTACCGAATTACCCGTTCAAATTGGAGAAATAAATAATACAGTAAAAATAATTAATAATAAAGTTGTCATCCCATCCCTTCCTGTAATAGCTTATAAAAATCAATTTAACCTCTCAGGAGAATTGGAACTGGTTCGTTTTTTTCCTGATAATATTTCCTTTATCATAAAAAATGAGAACGAGAAAATCACCTATCAGGATATTTTAGAAAGTGAAGTCGACTTAGAGTTAATAATAAGCAACTCTATACTCTCTCCACATATAAGTGGCCAGGTATTTCTTACTAAAGGAATATTGCGTGTTAAAGATTTATTGCAGATAGAAGAAGGTATGGATTTTGCATTTGGGTCCTCTGCACCCGGATACAATTCATTAGAACAGCTGGAAGTAGATATTGAATTAATTGATCCTTTTAAATTGCAAATGAACGATGCTGAAATTGACATAGGTGGTAAAATCAGCTTAAATGGCTCATTGGCAGATCCGACTCTCCAGGGAACCTTAACTTTAAAAAAAGGTTCTTTTATGTATTTTGATAAAAGATTTTCCATCTTAGATGGACTGGTCACTATTAACGGCATAAATCCAGCTGACATCGATCTAAATGCCAGAGCGTATACCACTGTTCAGGGTGTACAAATTAATATTAATGTTATAGGTAATCTTTCTAATCCACAGGTTCTGCTTTCCTCACAACCTGCTTTAAAAGAGACTGAGATTCTATCTTTACTAACCTTTAATCGTAATATACAAGGTCTTTCTGAAGGGGAAATCAATCAGCTCCTCTCCCAGGAAATGGTTAATATTCTTTTTCAAAGCTTACAGATAAATCTATTTAGACGGATGGAACGTGAACTTGCTGAAGATTTGGGACTTGAGTTTATCAGAATTTCTTTTAATTCTGAGGAAAATGCTGATTCGCATTTCTTTTTAGAAGACCTGCACCTGGCTGATCTCACCTTAGAAGTAGGAAAAAATATTGGCGATGACTTATTCATTACTTATTCTACTCCTCTCGATTTTCATGGAGAAACAAGCCTTAGTCTGGATTATCAGGTCTCTTCTGATTTCACCTTTAGTACCCAATTGGAAACATATTCTCTAAAACAAGAAGATTATAAAATTAAATTTGGATTAGAAATTAGATTTTAATTTCTCAGCAGTACTTTTTAGTAGGGAATCTATTATGTATGACATTAAGCATGCGCTTGGATTTAATAAATTATTTAAGGATTTCAACAATAAGGAACTTATTAACTTTTTGGTCAATACTCAATATCAGATTAAGGATTATTCTGCAGGTCAAGTCATTGCTCTTGAAGGAGATCCATTGACAAAAATTGGTTTGATCCTTGATGGTAACGCAGAAATCCAAAAAAGCCTTCCTTCTGGAAAAAAGATAATAATAAACCAGCTTACCACTGGCGATATTTTTGGAGAAGTAATTATATTCTCAAATAAAAAAACCTTCCCCTCTATGATAGTAGCAGTTCATAATACCAAAATTATATTTTTTGATAAAATCAATATTATGAAGATATGTTTTCAAAATGAAAAATTTCTCAGGAATTTATTACAATTGTTATCGGAAAAAATCTTAATACTGGATTATCATTTACGATTTCTAACAGGAGAAACCATTCGTCAGAAAATATGTCTTTACCTTTTAGAACAATATCAAGAACAAAAAAATTTATGCATTCATTTAACTGATACCAGGGAAACATTGGCAAAACAATTTGGCGTTACTCGCCCTTCCCTATCAAGAGAATTACATAGAATGAAACGTGAAGGTCTAATTAATTTATACAAGAACATTATTACTATCAGCAATCTCTCTCTTATTGAACAAAATCTTTAATTTCTAAATCCTATTACTTATCAGGTAAAGTCAGTTATTAGATACTATTATCCTTTCTTTTATTCCACTTTACAATATAAGGATATAGAAACATAAATACACCAGTAATAGCTAAACCAAGCATGAAGACTCTTTGCCAGCGAAAAAATAAATTATTTATTGGCATATTTCTGGTAAATACCATTACCATTATCGTTAAGACAACAAAAGGAATAGTAAGGTAGCGATGTATCTTCCGGCACAAAGTTGATAATTTTCTCATATACTGACCTCTTAATAATTTGTTATAAAAGAATCATCCGGTAACTGGAAAAACTTAACTCAGTTACCGGGACTCATTTCTTAATATCTATTTTATCTGGTTTTAATCGAGGAACATTTTTATATCCTCATCTACATTAGTAATGCCACCAATCTTAAACTTTTCTACCAATACATTAGCTACATTTGGTGATAAAAATGCTGGTAAGGTTGGACCTAAATGAATGTTTTTCACTCCCAGATAAAGCAAAGCCAATAATACTATTACCGCTTTTTGTTCATACCAGGCAATATTGTAAGAAATAGGAAGCTGGTTAACATCATCTAATCCCAACATTTCTTTTAATTTTAAGGCAATTACTGCCAGGGAGTAGGAATCATTGCATTGCCCAGCATCTAATACTCTGGGAATTCCGCCAATTTCACCTAAATCAAGCTTGTTATATCTATACTTTGCACAGCCAGCAGTAAGAATAACTGTATCTTGGGGCAATTTTTGGGCAAATTCTGTGTAGTAATTTCTGCTCTTCATTCTACCATCACACCCGGCCATCACAACAAATCTTCTAATTGCACCGCTCTTGACAGCGTCAACAACTTTATCTGCCAGTGCAATTACCTGATTATGAGCAAATCCACCAATTATCTCTCCTTTTTCTATCTCTAAAGGAGGAGGACATTTTTTCGCCATTGTAATGATTTGTGAAAAATCTTTTGACTGTCCTTTTTTTCTATCAGGTACATGAAGCATTCCTGGATAACCAACAGTTCCGGTAGTAAATACCCGTTCTTTGTAGCTATCTCTTGGTGGGATAATACAATTAGTCGTCATCAGTATTGGACCGTTGAATTTTTTAAATTCTTCGTTTTGTTTCCACCAAGAATTACCATAATTACCTACAAAGTGTGCATATTTCTTAAAGGCCGGATAATAATTTGCTGGCAACATCTCACCATGAGTGTATACATCAACTCCCGTATCCCTGGTCTGTTCAAGTAGTTCTTCCATATCTTTGAGATCATGTCCGCTGATTAAGATTCCTGGATTATTTCGCACCCCAATATTGACCTTGCTAATTTCCGGGTGACCATAAGTTTCTGTATTGGCCTTTTCCAATAAAGACATAGCCTCAACACCAAATTTACCACACTCCATTACCAGGCCTACTAAAGCATCTATGGAGAGTGACTCATCTATAGTTGCAACTAATCCCTTTTGTATAAAATCATCAATTTTTTTATTATCATAGCCCAGATTAAATGCGTGTCCAGTATAGGCAGCCATTCCTTTAATACCATAAGTTAAAAGCTCCCTCAATGAGCGCTTGTCTTCATCATCAGTTGCCAGAACTCCAACTTCAGAGGAATTAGCCTTCTGTTCAAAGTCAGAAGCTTCCTCTGCTTTCCAGGTTGCACAATCCGGTAGGTTATGTACAGGCTCACCTCCGGCATTAAGATACTGTTCTTTAATCTCTCCTCTAACCTTAAAACCTTCTCTAACCTTTTTAACAAAATCTGCCTTATCGAAATTGGCATTAGTAATCGTCATAAATAATGAGTCAATGATAAATTTATTTACTGTTGAATTTTCTATACCTAATTCTCGCGCCCTGGTACTATACACAGAAATCCCCTTCAATACATAAATTAACAGGTCCTGCATATTTGCTACATCTGCTTCCTTTCCACAAACACCTTTTCTGGTACAGCCAGTTCCTTTTGCTGTTTCCTGGCATTGAAAACAGAACATACTCATATTTTCACCTCCCAAAAACAATTTTTACATTTATTTTAACTAAGAGTACTAAAAAATACTGTAACAAATGTTACAAAATTAACTACTCTCTAAATAATACTATTATATTATTTTAACATAAATAAATATCATAATCGCATAGAATAGGATTTTAAGAGTACTCTTATCTCCTTCCCCAATTCAGTAATAATTTCATCTGTAAAGGTTTTTTCACTTATTGAATACCTCATTATGGGATAGCGATAGTTTGATAATATTAAATTAGAAGCAAAGAGTATTTTACAGAAAAATTTGACATTATATTATTTTTAATTATAATATCTTTTGTTTATTTACAAATAAAAAAATTTGTAAGATAATATTAGTGGTCTATGGTATATTATAAATATCATAGATCTATCTCCAGTGATATTTTTGTTAGAGCTTTTCGGTGCTTTTGACTTTGCTCTACTTTGCCTCTAAAGAAATGTTACTGAAGAAATAATAAATATAGTATTAAAGAAGGAGGTAAAGAGATGCAAGGCAATAAGCTGTATGTGGGAAATCTGAACTACGCCGTCAACGAAGATCAATTGAGGGAACTATTTGAAAATCATGGTACCGTGCAAAGTGTCAACATCATTGAAGGCAAAGGTTTTGGTTTTGTCGAAATGTCTACTAACGAAGAAGCAGAAGCAGCAAAGGAAGCTTTGAATGATCAGGAATTTCATGGACGTCCATTAAAAATCGATGAAGCTCGTCCCCGTAAACCTAGAAGAGATTTCAATTCCGGTCCCAGAAAACGTTTCTAATAATTAATAAAACCCTTTGGTGTACACCAAAGGGTTTTTTATTTCCTCATTCTTTTTCCCAATAAATTTTAAAATAAAAATTTTTTAAAACCTATGTTAGTTAAGTTTTAAAACTGCACTATATTAAGATCACTATTTTTCGCTATT
>CAYSRG010000026.1:0-27842 GCA_964433555.1 uncultured Atribacterota bacterium
CTGAAGCCATTTTTATTTCATATCCTCTTTCACGTAGATATTCTTTCCCCTCCTCAGCGATATCCTGAGGTATCAAAACTTTATAGGACGACATAATACTTTGCTCCTCTCCTTTTTACATAAATCTCAATTTACTATTAAAATTAAGATTATCTTTTATATTTTTTAGCAATTGAAGAAAAACCATTTTTAATTATATTAATATCCAGATCACTCATTACTATCTGTAATCTGGAATCCCATCTTGACAGGAGAGTATCATTGCCGTGAATAGCAAAGAATTTGTGATACTTCTCCGCAGCATCAGCCACCTTACTAATTGCGGCCTGATTGATTTCACTCATGATATCACCTGGTACACCCAGAGAAATTGCTAAATCATTCGGACCAATAAGTAAAACATCAACTCCTTCAACTGCTGCAATGGCATCAATATTTTTAATTGCCTCTGCAGTTTCTATTTGTGCAATTGCTAAAGTCAACTCATTTTGGCGTGTCATAAATGTAGGAGCATCGCTTCCTATTCCACCAAAATTGGTAAGTCCTCCATTACTTCCAAATCCCCGATTCCCAATAGGAGCATAGCGCGACCATTTAACCAGGTGCTGTGCTTCTTTAGGTGTACTAATCATAGGTACCATCACACCTTCTATACCAGCATCCATAAGTCGGGAAACATATCCTTTTGCCAGTTCGGGAACTCTAGCAAAAATACCAAGTCCAATGGACCGGGCAACCTTTGTTATATCAGAAATAGTTTCAATTGAATAGGGGCCATGTTCCATATCAAACATGATAAAATCCAGTCCTGCATGGTAAGCAATTTGAGCTATTGCTGGATTCCTCACCATACGAATCATTGTACCAACAATCCTATTTCCTTCTCTTAATTTACTTATAGTCATCTTATCCCCCTTAAATATGTTACAAATTTTCCAGTTTCTTCATATGGATATATATTTTTGATTAAAAATATTCACTTTTCCCTCTTTATTTATTATTTGTTTTGCTAATCTAGATTGAGTTAACTCGTTCCTTAAATATAAGAATTGGTTGATACTTTTCATAAGGATGAAAACAATAACTATGAAAACTGATTAATCAAACAAATAAAAGTTATATTTATTTCTTTTAATAGACCATTTAACCTCATTCTTCTTAGTACCAACCATAATCCTCCAAAGCTCTTTTCATAGCAACAATATTCTCTGGTTTACAGTACACCGGTAGAGAGTTTGAAGAACTAAGTATATATCCACTACCAGGGGCAAGCTGTTGAAGCCGTTGTTTTGTTTCTTGAAATACCTCTTCTGGTGTTCCAGTAGCAAGGGTATTCACGCTTATATTCCCCATAATTTTCACTTTATCCCCATATTTCTTTTTCAGTTTAACGATATCCATAGCTTCCGGTTCAATGTTGGAAACAACATCCACACCAATATCGATAAGACGATCCATGATGGCCATAAAATTCCCATCACTGTGAAACATAAATGGTAATCCACTAAATTCTTTTACCATTTTATGTGCTGACAATAGATATTTTTCCAGTATGTTGGGAGAAAACAATAAACCATTTTTATAGGCAATATCATCGGTTACTCTAATTGCATCAAAGGGAAATTGTTTTAAATGTTCTACTAATTCTAAGGTCCAATCTCTCATCTTATAAAACAGGTTATCTATAAAACCAGGATCATCTATCAGAGCATAGGAAAATCCATCGAATCCTAGACTTAAATAGGTATTCATAAAACCACTGCGGGTACTTAAAATAAGAGCATATCGATCTCCAAAATTATTAGCTAATATTTCTGCTTCCTTTAGAATATCTGTTGAACCAGGATCAGGAAGTTTAATTTCTTTTAGGTCTTCCTTAGATTTGATTAGTCCGCTACCATACATCTCAATACCATTTTCTTTTAGAATCTCACAGTAGACCGGTGCAGTGACCCTAAATTCAAAGGCATCTATTCCTAAAAAATCCAGTATCTCTGGAGAATTACGTATGAATTTAAAATTGTATTTAAGTTGTTTTTTCAAGATTTGATTGGGAAGACTATTGTTCATAAAGTGATCTACCCATGGTACCCTATCAGGTATTTCACTATTCAATACTTTATTCAATCTTTGCTTCGGGGTTAATTGATGGTGAGAAGTAGACATCTTATCACTCCTTGACTACATTAAAAGTTCAGGAAGCCAGGTAACAACTGCCGGATAAAATACCATTGTCAGAATTGTAAAAACAAGTGCCAGCCAGAACCATCCCATTCCCCTGACAAACTGGGAGATAGATATTCCGGCTACATCACAGACAATGTACATGGAAAGACCCACAGGTGGCGTCAGTAAGCCTACCATCAAGGTTAGTGCAGTAATCACTCCAAACTGAATCAGATCAATCCCCACACTTTTTACCAGGGGCATTAACATGGGAACAAAGATAATAATGGCAGCCGAGGGATTAATAAAACAGCCCACAATCAAATAAGCAAGGATAATCAATAACAGCACGATAATCGGGTTTGTCGAGATAGCAGTAATCCCATCGACTAAAACAAGGGCGATTCTTTCTCTGGATAATACCCAGGCAAGGGCGTACGCACTGCCCACAATAAACATAATCCTTGCTGTTTCCCTGCCTGTCTTAATCAGCATATCAAACAATAATGAAAGATTACTCTCTTTATAAACAAAGGTGGATATAACCAGGGCATAAAAAACGGCTACCACACCTGCCTCTGTGGGTGTAAAAATGCCTCCCAGAATGCCGTATAAAATAACGACAGGAGTGGTCAGGGCTGGAAAAGCATCTTTAAATGAACGCCACAGCTCATCCCATTTCGCTCTCTCTCTACGGGGATAATGTCTCTTTTTGGATAAAATATAAGACACAATTGACATATATATTGCCATCAGAATACCTGGTATGACACCGCCAATGAATAATTTGCCTATCGAGATACCCGCTACAGCACCAATTAACACCATCGGAATACTGGGCGGAAAGATAGGACCAATTGTCGCTGAAGCACCGGTAACGGCCGCCGAAAATTCAGCGTCATAACCCTCATCCTTCATTGCTTTTATTAAAACACTGCCAATCCCGCTGGCATCTGCCAGGGCAGAACCTGACATACCGGAGAAGATCAAACTGGAAAGTATATTGACATGGGCTGTCCCGCCTGTAAAATGGCCTACCAGTGCCTTTGTAAACTTGAATATTCTCATTGTTAAACCCATGCTGTTCATAATATGTGCCGCCAGCATATAAAGGGGGACCGCCATTAATTCATAGGATTCAACCCCTACAACCATTCTTAAAGGTACCATTGTATTGGGAAGAACAGGATTCATCACAAAATAGGAAAATGCAGCCATACTCATGGTAAAGGCTACTGGAATTCCAACTAAAAATCCAATGAGCATGATTACAAAAACAATGATCAGCGTCATTTCTATCTCCCCCTGATCTTCTGAAAAATGGAATCAATCATAAAGATAAATATCAAAACCAGGGATACCGGTAAGGAAAGAAACATGAGTCCCCTGGAGATATAGATAGCAGTAGCATACTGATTGGAGTAAGCTTTGACAACTGGTATAGAATAATAAAAAATGATAGCAATAAATACAGCTACGATGATATCGATGAGAATTTCTACTATTTTCTTTGCCCTTTTTGATAAAACAAAGTCAATCAGCTTGACAACAATATGCCCTCTTCTCCTGTATAACAATGCAGCTCCCAGATAAGTAATCCAGATAAATACCCATACAGCCATCTCACCTGCCCAGTAGATGGAACCACGCAGAACATAGCGGGTCGCAACCTGGGCCATGAGCAATAGAACCATTACGCCAGTTAAGAGGCCAACCATCTTTTCCAGAAATTTCTCTAATCGAACCCATATGATGAACTCCTTAAAAACACATTTTTCAGAGATTTCTTTTGGGGTTATCAAAAATATCTCTTTATCCTAAATCATCTTCCTCTATTTCAAAATAAATGAATTCCAACAGCAAAAGAATCATTCTTCACATCTGATGTTACTGGAAAAAATCAATTGTACGTCAAAGCCTCCCAGAATACCCGGAAAATATATCTAAATGACTATCCTCCGGGTATTCTGGGTCTATTCTTTTTGAAGATCTAATTCTACATTAACCCCTGATCTTGGCTAATTCAGCCCGAAGTTCTTCCAGGAAACCGGGAGCCCAGGTATCAGCAAATTCATCCGGGATATCCTTTAAAACTTCTTTAAAGGCGGCCTGGTCAACTTCAATAAATTCCATGCCTTCTTCTTCCAATTTTTGTCGCCACATATCTTCATTATTCTGCTGTAGATCATTGTGGAACACGGTCGTTTCATCAGCAGTTTCTATGACCGCTTTCTGTAATGTCTCATCCAGACCCTGGAAGAATTTTTCACTCATGACATAAGTGAAGAAAGCACGCTGATGAGCGGTTAAATTAACATAATCCTGTACTTCATAGAAAGCAGGAGCATAGATGTAATCCAAAGGATTTTCCTGTGCTTCAACTATACCCTGCTTCAGGGCAGTATATAGTTCTCCGTAAGCAATAGCCTGGGGGAAAGCACCCATTTTCTCCCAACTAGCAACATAAATCGGCTGCAAAGGTATCCTGATTTTTAATCCCTTGACATCTTCTGGCGTTCTGATAGGACGTTTGGAGGATAAATGACGTGGTCCTCTCAAGCCAATACCAAGCATTCTAATATTTTTATTCTCTAACATGGCTTGCCTGACTCTCTCGCCGATAGGGCCATTCATAATTTGTAAGACTTCATCCCTATTTTCAAAGATATAATAAGCACTCCAGATATTATATTCCGGAGCTGCCTGCTGATGAATAGTCGTTCCCATAATAGCCATATCAACGGTACCTAATTCAAGAGAGGTTACTATATCTACTTCTTTACCCAGCTGTTCACAGCAGAATAATTCTACCTTAATAGCTCCATTCGTTTTTTCTTCTAACAGCTCTTTAAACTTTTTGGCTGATATATCATCTTCGCCACCTTCAGATCCTCCATAGGAAAGACTCATGGTAATCTGATTTGCTGTCACAATTACACTTGTAAAAAGCATTGTTAAAACTAGTATAAATACTAAAAACACTAGTTTTTTCATTCTTAGCTCCTTTTCTCATTTAAATATTTTTTACCAATTTAAAATAATATTATACTTTAACACCTCCTTTTTTTATTTTCTAAATTGAATAATTCGCATACTTTCAAAAGTTTAAGATTATAGAAAACAATTCATTCTTTTAGCATATCTTCTTCTACCCCGGCTAAATGGAAATACATCGCTTTACGAGCAGATTTTTCATCTTTACTTTTGATAGCCTCTAAAATAGCGGAATGTTCTTTTATGTATTTTTGGGGATAATCCGGAAGGTTCCAGGTCTTCTCTTTCATATTAATCCATAATCTTTCCTTTAAAAGATCGCTCATATTGAGCATAACAGAAAATAATAAACTATTATGAGCTGCTTTAGCTATATAGATATGAAACTCCCGATCCATGTCCATCATTCTAGGAATATTTCCTTGTGCCTCTATCATGTTACTTAATGCAATTTCAATTGCAGTTATGTCTTCTGGTGAA
Organism: uncultured Atribacterota bacterium; assembly: GCA_964433555.1. GTDB lineage: Bacteria > Atribacterota > Phoenicimicrobiia > Phoenicimicrobiales > Stramentimicrobiaceae > Stramentimicrobium. The sequence goes on from CAYSRG010000026.1 coordinate 5,641, forward strand.
CCTTTTTGACTAGCCAAACCAGCTAGTTCTGTCTCCAATACCTTTCTTGCTTCTAACAATTCAAATGGACTTTCTTCTTGTTCGAGTTCTAAAATTTCCTCTTCATAAAAAGTAGATGATAAACTATTATCTTTAATAAAATTCCCTTTCCCTACTCTTCTTTCTGTTATACCTAATATTTCTAATGCACTCATAGCTTCTCTAACAGAGGGGCGAGAAATTCCAAATTGTTCTGCTAGCTCCTGTTCTGAGGGAAGTCTATCCCCTGGTTTCAACTTTCCCTCCCTGATGAGCTCTCTAATCTGTTCCACAATTTTAACATAAACCTTTTGAGTTTTAATTTTATTAAACATTTTTATTTTATGACTGCTTTTATTCATAATAATTTCACAATAGTAATATTATTTATATTGTATATATTGTATGACATTTTAATTAATTAAATTTTACCAACCAAAATTACATTAGTCAAATACTTTTTATTACCTTATTTTTTACTAAACTGTCAATACAACCATTAATTAATAGAATTACGTATAATTATTATTTGTTGGCAACTTTCTCGAAAGAAAAAATCTGTTAATGGCTGAATATAATTTTATAAAGGATATGTCGATGATAAGGGGTAAATAAATAATTACTTAAAACTTATTAAATAATAAATTGATTTTAAATGGATTAATTTGGTTGGATGCAAAATCAAATATTATTCTGATTTCCAATGATATCAACTTCTATTTTGAAAAATAATCATATATTCATATTCAAATTTTAATAATTTAATAATGCTAAGAGAGTATATTATATTATTGTCCAAAAATAAGTAAATGCTATTTTAATACAATAAATTTCATTTTAAATGTTAAATAGTTATCTTTTCTCTAAAAAGTGCAATCTGATGTTAAATTTAAATCACAGTTAGATTATACGATAAATGAAAATAATTCCAAATAATAACAGCTGCTTTACAATGATATTCTCGATTTTGATATCTTTGCTTTTAATAGTTTACGACATGCTCAAGCAGGTTTTTACTCTATTAACATTTCATAGCTTCCGGATAGTAGTGGATTTCTCAACATACCATTTAGAATAAAATATCCCGCAGCCGAAATTTCCAATAGTTATTAACCTCCATTTTACCAAATCTACTATCATCATCTTAGGAATAGAATGTAAATGGTGAAATGAGTATCTGATTGTATTTTGCTTTTACTTTATTTAATCGCTCTATCTGCTGTTCGAGTTCCTTAACTAAAAGAACCGGAATATTTTTTTTAGTAAAAACTGCTTTCATCCTATCCATTTTTGCCAAGTATCTGTCAATTCTTAAGGAAAATTGATTAATATATTCCTCTTGTGAATATTCTTTATTTACTATGTGTTTAAAAATTTTGCTTAAATCTTCATATTTAGGAATAAATCCTACCGGCGTTTTGATGGCACAATATTCTTTATTTACTCTTCCTTCAGCCCATAAAATCCACAAAAGATTATATACTTTAGGAGTTATAAAGTTACCTTGTTCATCTTTCAAAAAGTAATTGGTAGCAAATATCCTGGGGATTCTCTTTAAATTATTCTGAAAAGAGATATGATTCTCCAGATAAGTAGCAAAGGGAACAGAGATGAAATCGAGGTTGGCCATCGGATTGTGTTTTCTGATTCCCTGTTGACCCAGAGTAGCAGCAGTCGTTTCTGACTCCACGGTAGCACCGATAAAGACACCGTGTTCCCAGGCAAGTGATTCCACAATGGGTAGAGAGGTATCAGAATCTCTCCCTCCGTAAAGAAAAGCAGCAATGGGTACTCCCTCGGGATCTTCCGCCTCCGGATCAATATTATCCAGCTCAGACAGTCTTATGGTATAGCGGGCATTTTTATGAGAGGGATCAATGGTATTTCCCTCTTGGTCCTTTTTACCCTGATACCACCTGCCACTATAGTTAATCCCCTCTTCAGGAAGCTCCTTGCCCATCCCCAGCCAGTAGGGGATGCCATCTTTGATTAATACATTAGAGAAAATAATTTCTCTGGGAGTAGTTAATGCCCTATAGATTAAAGGGTCCTCTTCTTTGTTAACATCGGCAATGATACCAAAAATGCCTTTTTCCATATTCACTGCTTTTACCTCTCCAGCTACCTTCTTAAGGAAGGCAATATCATCACCTATAATAGTCTGTCCCGGCAACATAGCGGTACTGGTCTTGCCACAGGCACTGGGGAAAGCCCCGGTAAAGTAAGTAGTTCTTCCCTTCTTGCCGTGAACACCCATAATAAACATATGTTCTGCCAGCCATCCCTCCTGCTGTGCCTTCTGGATAGCCAATCGGAAAGCTAGCTTCTTCAATCCAATGGAATTGCCAGCATATTGATTATTAACGGAATAGACACGGTTTTCTTCTAAATCAATATAAATCCTTTTCTTGTCCATATCAATGCTGACATTGTCTTTTAGTCTTCCTGCCGAATGCAGAAAATAAAAGAATTGATTTGAACCATTTAAGGCTTTAAACCCTTCATAATTACTCCTATATAGCAAATCTTCACTATGAGCAACATAAGCTGAATCAGTAATTTGTAAAGCAGGAATAGAAAAGGAAGAGTTCGTGGGACCTAGAGAAAAGAAACGTATCAGCATTTCCTTACCCTTCATACTTCCTTGAAAATATATTCTAATTTCTTTCAGGCCCTCTTCTTTATCAATAGAATTGACATCAATACCCCAATCCACTTTATTGGATAAAAGATAGCGGGTATTAGCCTTGTCTCTACCCTGATCATAATAACCATCAAAATGAACAGTGTGTCCGGGTAATGTTAGTTTTTCCTCTTCTTTATTCTTTAAGGCGAGCTCTTTAACATATTGAATTTCTTCTGGATCATCAGTTATGACAGTTACCTTATCCGGCTGACAGAGCTCTATTGTCTCATTAACACATTTGGTAACAAAGGGATTATTTAGGACTTCTAACTTCTTTTTATAGGTTTGTCGCACTATTATGGCTCCTTTCTTGCTACAAAAAGTTTAAATAATTTATATACTTTTAAATAAAATATTGGGTGACTCTCGTCCTTATTGTTTAGTATAAAATAGAATTATGGTTTCAGTACATTTGATTCACCCAAGATAATCTCAATATTTATAAAAAAGATTTAATTAATTATTCTGGCATCACCTTATTTAATATTATACCTACCAGGGCACCTAAGGCCATTCCCTCTACTGTAATCTGTCCATTAGCTAGGGAAATGGGAATGGATACACCACCGAGAGAGATAACCAGAATGGTTGCTGCAATAATCAAATTTCTTGGTTTTTCAAAATTAACTCTATTTTCCACCACTGTTCTTACTCCTACTGCTGCAATCATACCGAAGAGAATAATGGAAATGCCACCAATGAGAGAGCCAGGAATCGTAGCAATAAGAGCTCCTAATTTAGGAATTAATCCAATCAGAATGGCAAATAAGGCAGCGATACGCATAACAACAGGATTATAAACTTTAGTCAGAGCTAATACACCAGTATTCTCAGAATAAGTGGTATTAGCGGGTCCTCCGAATAGAGCCGCTATAGAAGTAGCCAGACCATCTCCTAATAAGGTACGATTTAAACCTGGATTTTTGACTAAATCCTTTTCCACCGTTGCACTGATTGCCAGAACATCTCCGATATGTTCAATAACAGTCACAATGGCAACTGGTGCCACTATGATAATAGCATTCCAATTAAAGCGTGCCATGGTAAATTGGGGAAATCCTAACCATTTTGCCTCTACCACTGGTGTAAAATCAATTAATCCCATTAAGATTGCAACCAAGTATCCTAATACAATACCCATTAAAACAGGTAAAACTTTTAAGAAACCGCGAGCGAAGGAAGTAGTTATAATAACTATGGCAAAACCAATTAAAGCTAACCACCAATTCTCACTGGCCATACTTATTGCAGTTGGGGCTAATTTTAGACCTATAACCATAATCACCGGTCCGGTAACGACCGGAGGGAAAAAAGAAATTATCTTTTCTGATCCAAAATAACTAACTAAAAAAGAAATAATCAGATATATTAAACCAGCTGCTACTATTCCACCTAAGGCGTATGGTATACCAAATTTTTCAGCTACCAGAGTAATAGGGGTAATAAAAGCAAAAGAAGAGCCCAGAAATGCCGGCACTTTATTTTTAGTTACCAGATGAAAAATTAAAGTACCAATTCCAGCCATAAAAAGAGCTACCGAGACATCGAGACCGGTAATAATGGGAACCAGAATTGTAGCACTAAACATGGTAAAGCCATGCTGCAAACCTAGAACAATGGTTTGTGTTAATCCTTTTTCAGTATAATCAATAATTTCCTGTTGATTATTTAAATTCATTTCTTCCTCCTTCTATTGTTATAATGTTTTATATTTCATTTTCATTCTGCTGACTTACTTTGAAAAATTCACTAAGTTTCTCTATAAAATTAGTAACCCCCTTTCTCAGTAGAAACCGATAAGGGGATTTTAGGAGATTATTTCCTTATCAGTCTCACTGAACTGATCTTAAAGGAATATAGTATTAATGTTAATAATATAAATAAAACCTCTCATCCTGTAAATAAGGAAAAGAGGTTTTTAATCAAGATGATCTCCTTTTTAGTTTCTCTGAACTAATTTAAAGGTTTTTTTACTTTGTTAAGCATATAATAAATTTAATGAGAAATCAAGATAGTTAATAAATGAATTTATTGAAATTCCCAAGAATTGCTGTTTTAAGATGAGATTATTTTATTACTATGATGAATAAATAATAGAGGAAAAATTTATACTAAAAATTTGGGGCTTTTTGAAATTTACCAACTTTATATTCTAATAGTGTTTGGGCAATACGGGCAAACAAATCCGGATCACCACTAATAAAAAAAATATCCTCTTTATCATTGCCAACATTTTTATTTAAATGATATTTACCAAGCCAGTCTTTAGCTTCTTTGACTGTAGCTTCCGAGGGATCAACCAGAACTATTTTCCTCACCAGTTTTTGGTCAAGGTATTTTTTTAAAAAAGGGTAGTGGGTGCATCCCCAGATTAGGGTATCAATATCATTCTCTATTAATGGTTGTATACACTCTGTTAATAAAACTTTTATTTTGCCCTCATTCCTTAAAGACTGCTCTTCCATCTCTCTAATAATCTGATTACTACAGGCATTGCTAAAGGTAATAATGGAGGGATCTATATCTTTAATCGTTTTTTCATAGCTTTGATTGCGGATGGTTACTTCTGTTCCGATAATTCCGATTCTCTTATTCCTGGTTTTATTTACTGCTTCATGTGCACCGGGTTGAATCACGCCGAAAATAGTCAGATTATATTTCTCTTTGACTTTTTCCAATGCCACTGCAGTAGCGGTGTTACAGGCAATTATTATTAGTTTGACTCCTTTTTGCAATAAAAAGTCAATAATGGAGATAACATAAGTAAGAATCTGAATATCAGTCTTCTCCCCATATGGAGCATGAGCAGTATCTCCAAAATAGATAACCCGTTCTTGAGGCAGCTGTTTCTTTACTTCTCTAAATACGCTTAATCCACCTAAACCAGAATCTAATAAACCTATCGCTTTTTCTTCTTCCTTCATCTCTAAATAATCTCAAAACATTAATGTATTATTTTACAAAAATTTTCATTACTCAGTAACATGGAATTAAAATAATTGTTTTTTTGTTTGATAATTATTGTTATGTTTTTTCCAATCTTTCCATTTCTATTCTTATTTCTTCAATCACTTCGGTGTTATAAATGATTTTTCGATCATTCTCTTTTACCGAAATTACATAAAAGACTTTTCCTCCATATTTAGCAGTAAATTTTTTATGCGTGTCCTCTTGATGCTTTCTCTCATTTATAATTTGAGTAATAAATGAATAGCTTCCCGGTTTAATTTGTAAACCAATGTATTTATCCTTAATTTTAATGAAAAAATCTACATTGAATAATCTATCCCATTCATCTGATGCCGGTTCTATTTTAACCCCCAACATGCCTTGGAGTTGCTCATAGACTGTTTTCTTTTCAGTCATATAACCATCAAAGGTTCTATTAATTACAAGATTAATTACATAGTTTATACAATCTTCTTCAGTTACTTCATCAATTTCAGCCCTTAAGACTTCAGTCACTTTAATGTATAATTTTTTACCAGTTTCAATTAAATGTTCTTTTGGATAAACATTTTTAAAATAATATTTCTCCCAATCACTTACTGTTTTAGGAGAGCATCTTCTTATTTCGTCAGAAACAGCACCAACTACCTTTTTCTTCTGAAGTCCCCAGCGGTTTATAGCACTATTTAAAATCCATTCTTTAGCCATGAATATCTTTCTTTAATCCTATAAATTTATTTTTATAAATATAATCTAATTTGGTATCAACTTCTACAAATCCACTTTTTATTAAATGAGCATTAACAAATGTTTTATTTTTTAGATAGATATATACTAATAAATTACCCTTATTATCATATTTGATATTATCATATTTTAAGAATAACTTTTGGTTTTTTAGTCTAGATTTTAAAAAAGTTATTGCTTTATCAATATTGTTTTTATTAGATTTAATTCCAATTAACCTTACCTTTATATTATTATTTAAAATTAATTCTTCTGGACTAATAACATCTTTTATTGAGAAAGATTCTTGCCTTACTGGTTTTGAAGAATCGATTTTAGAACCAAATTTTAGTTTCCTTGGATCTATCTTTTTATCAAACTTTATAGGATCTTTAAACTGATAAGATAGCTTTTTGATTTCTAAATCCCAATTTACTCTTAATGATTTTTGTTTAACAACTTCAAATACCGCCGTTTGGAAAAGTTCTTTTCTCTTCATTCCTACCTTATCTTGAATAATAGATAAAAATTTCTCATTTATTTCATAACCAATTGAATTTCTATTTAGATTCTTAGCAGCTAAAACTGTTGTTCCACTTCCCAAGAATGGATCTAAAACAGTATCTCCAGTAAAACTAAACATTTTAATAAGCCTCTTTGGTAATTCCTCAGGAAACATTGCCAAATGTCCTGTTTGCTTTTCTCCATTAAAATTCCAATGACCTGAAAAATATTCATTCCATTCTTCTTTGGAGAGCTTTGATTTTTCTTTTATTTCTTTTGAAACCTTTGGTGGGGTACCGCTCTTTTTAAAAATCAATATAAACTCATAATCAATCTTTATAATTCCATTTCTTGGATAGGGGAAGCTACCCATTACTGTTGCTCCTCCAGTAGTATTCATAGTTGTTGGTTTTTGCCAAATAATTGCACCCATATAATCAAATCCTATACTTTCACAATATTTAATAATCTCCGTTCTAATAGGAATGATTTTGTATCTTCCATAATAAACTGAACGAGCAAATTGATCGCCAATATTGACACATAATCTACAACCATCATGTAACAACCTATAACATTTAGTCCATACTAAATTTAAATTATTAATATAATCCTCATAAGAATCATTAAAACCAATCTGATTCTCTATTCCATAATCCTTTAATTGCCAATATGGTGGAGAGGTAATAATAAGATGAATAGATTTATCTGGAATTTCTTCCATCTTACGGGAATCGCCTATAATTATTTTATGTTTTGTAACCATAATATTATACAATTACCTACTTAACGTTATCAATAAGATTTATATACGCTACACAGATTAACATAATAATTTTTAAATTTTTCCTAAGATATTATAGGGAAATCCTTATCCTTGAAAGTTTCTATAATTAAGATAAAATTCAATATTTATTAATCCCTTATATATCTTATTCATAAAGTTTGATAAATTTTCCTTAAAAAATTATTTCCTTTGAAATCTTCAGGAAACACTTCCCTTGATTATCCGGTTGTTGATATTTTTTATAATAAATCCCAATTGTATCTAAGATACAATAATTATTGATTTAAAAATAGTTTATACTTAAAGCCTAACTTAACATATATTTTAATGATTTATAGCATCAGGATTTTTGGAAATTCTGATGCTATAACGATACCGATTCAATTTTAACAAAATTAATAAAGGAAAAATGGCGGAGGGACTGGGACTCGAACCCAGACAGCTTACGCCTACACCGGTTTTCAAGACCGGCTCCTTGCCATTCGGACATCCCTCCGCACAGAGCATCAAAAGGTAGATAAGCAATAAATTTTTACCTTAATTGGAAATTTTTTGCAATCCATCCATATAAGGACGTAGAGCATCAGGTATAACAATTGAGCCGTCTTTCTCCTGGAAATTCTCCAGAATAGCAACCATTGTTCTGCCTACCGCAACCCCGGAGCCATTTAAGGTATGAACAAAATGGACTTTACCAGATTCCTCTTCCCGATACCGAATATTAGCCCTACGGGCTTGAAAATCAGTACAATTACTACAGGAGGATATCTCCCGATATTTCCCCTGGGATGGCAACCATACTTCTAAATCATAGGTCTTGGCAGAAGAAAATCCCATATCGCCGGTAGAGAGAACAACCACCCGATAGGGTAGTTCCAACCTTTGCAAGATTACTTCTGCATTCTGAGTTAATTTTTCCAGTTCTAAAAAAGATTTTTCCGGTTTACAAATTTTCACTAATTCCACTTTGTTAAACTGATGCTGCCTGATTAGCCCTCTCACATCCTTGCCATAAGAACCAGCTTCTCTTCTGAAACAAGCAGTATAAGCAGTATAGTAAAGTGGTAGGTCTGATTCTGGTAATATTTCATCTTGATGTAAATTAGTCAAAGGAACTTCTGCCGTAGGAACCAGATATAATTCATCATTGGATTTAAATAATTCATTTTCAAACTTTGGCAATTGACCGGTACCAGTCATAGTATTAGCATTGACTAAAAAGGGAGGAAATATTTCCTGATAATTATGCTCTTTAGTATGAATGTCGAGCATAAAATTAATTAGTGCCCTTTCCAGCCTTGCTCCCCTATTTTTTAGTACTGTAAAACGGGCAGCGGAAATCTTAGCTCCTCTTTCAAAATCAAGAATATCCAATTTTTCACCTAAATCCCAGTGTGCCTGTGGCTCAAAATCTAATTTTCTCTGTTTTCCCCATCTTCTGACTTCCTGGTTACTTTCTTCATCAGGACCTACTGGTACGCTGGCATCAACTATATTGGGTATTTCTAATAATATACTTTGAATCTCTTGTTCTATAGACTTAACCTCTGTATCCATATCCTTAATTTTACTCGATACTTCCCTCATAGCAATAATCTTTTCCTGAACATCCTTTTTCTCTCGTTTCAAGCGGGCAATGTCCTCAGATACTTCATTTCTTTCCTGTTTTAAGGCGCTTGAGGTAAAGATAATTTTTCGGCGTTTATCATCAAGTTCTAAAATAAAATCAATATTACTGATATCCTGCCCTCTTTTTTTCAAGGCATCTTTTATCTTATCCGGCTCTGAACGAATTAACTTTAAATCCAACATATTCTTAAATATCCTCCTGCACCATTCTATTACTAATTTTTTTATCCTTTTATGACTGCCAGTGGACGCATTCTTGCCACTTTGCTAGAAATTCCACTCTGATCCATTACATTGACCACTTCTGACACATCTTTATAAGCCTCAGATATTTCTTCTGCCAGTGTCTCTCTACTCCTGGCTTTGACTAAAATATCCCTTGCCCTTAATTCCTCTACAATATTTCTATTTCTGACTTCCCTTTTTGCAGCACCACGGCTTAATACTCTACCGGCACCGTGACAGGTAGAACCAAAGGTTTCCTGCATTGCCTTTTCATTCCCCACCAAAACAAAGGAACAACGTCCCATGTCTCCAGGAATTAAAACCGGCTGTCCAATTTCTTGATATTTTGGTGGCAAATCAGGATGCTGGGGTGGAAAAGCCCTGGTAGCACCCTTCCGGTGAACACATAACTTTACTTTGGCACCCTGAAATTGATGAAACTCAATTTTGGCAATATTATGTGCTACATCATAGACTAAATTCAGACCCAGCTCTTCTTGGGAAACACGAAATATTTGTTTAAAAACATCTCTTATCCAGTGCGTTATGCATTGACGATTCGCCCAGGCAAAATTAGCTGCGCAACACATGGCCTGATAATAATTTTCTCCTTCAGGAGAATTAAGAGGTGCACAGGCTAACTGTCTATCAGGAATACTGATATGATATCGCTGTACTGCTTTTTGCATAATCGATAGATAATCAGTACAAACCTGATGCCCAAAACCTCGGGACCCGGTATGGACTAAAATAGTAATCATTCCTTCTTCCAGTCCCATTTTCGTAGCCTTTTCTGGTTGGTAAACTCTGTCAATCACCTGAATTTCTAAAAAATGATTTCCCGAACCCAATGTTCCCAATTGAGAACCCCCGCGCTGGATTGCTTTATTACTAATAATATCAGGATTGGCCTGAGCCATTTTACCGCTTTCCTCACTATAAGTTATATCTTTTTTCTCTCCAAATCCTTTTTCTACCGCCCATTGTACACCTTCTGCTAAAACTCTTTTTACCTCAGCTAGATTTAGTTTAAGAATTCCTTCCGAACCGACTCCAGAAGGAATTTTCTTATAAAGGTATTCTACCAGCTGATTCATCTTATCTTTTACATCTTTAAGTTTTAAATTGGAACGAATCAACCTTACACCGCAATTTATATCGAATCCAACTCCTCCTGGTGAAATTACCCCATCTTCCAGGCGAGTTGCTGCTACACCACCTATAGGAAAGCCATATCCCCAGTGAATATCTGGCATGGCTAAAGAATAACCAACAATACCAGGCAAAAAGGCAACATTAGCTACCTGGCCAGGAGCTTGATCACTAATAATCTGCTTTAATAGGCTCTGAGAAGCATAAATGCGTCCATCTACCAGCATTCCAGGACGATATTCTTTTGGTATATCCCAAATATAAGGTCCTTTCTGTTTTAATATCTCTTCCCATTTATCTTTCATAGAATCAACCCCTTTTTTATTGTAAGCAAGATAAAAAGATGATACTCAGGTTATCTCCTTTATTAAAATTCTAAGGTATTTGGCATTAAATATCAAATACTATATTTGCTGCCCATCTCCCGTCTGGATCCTGGTAAACACTTAAATCATGATAGGTAACAGCCTTGATCTCTTTAACAATTCGGTAGGGAGAACTTTTTATCTCTATTGCGCTGGCTTTAGATTTAATCATTTCTTCAGTCAGAGAATTAATGATATAATCATCAAAGATAACAAATTCAGTAACATGAATATAAAGTAAATCACTTAACCAGGTAACCATTAAATCTTCAATATTAGAAGCACTACTTTCTATTTTGTAGTAATTTTTGGGTCTATTTTGAACAGGAGATACCGGGACACCAGTAATAAGAAAGAACATCCCCCGAGCGGCATTGAGAAACAATTCCTGTTTGTTCTTACCATATATTTTCAAACCTATATCAGCTGTGTGATCTACTAATTCAAAATCCTTATCTGTATTCATTTAGATAATCTCCTGAAATAAAAAAACTCCCGCCTGCTGGTACTCGCTACCTTAGGGACGAGAGTTCACTCACGTGGTGCCACCCTAATTTAATAGAAAGATCTATCCTTAATCCATAGCAAAAGACATATGAAAATTTTAGATTTTACGTAATATAAATATACTAAATTTAAATTGTTAGGAAGATGGATTTCAATCAAGTTTGCTACCGCTTTCCACCTGATACGGCTCTCTGTAAACAAACTATAATTTACTCTTCTTCCGGTCTGTCATTATATCAATTCTTGTTCTTGATAAGATTATAGATTCTATATACTTTTATGTCAACAAATCTACCGACCAAATACAGCTTATTTCAGATATATTCAAGAAGATTTTTGCTTGTTTAAAAAACGAACATATTCTTCCAAACCTATCTCATGCAAACCACTCTCAGTCGGAATGCCATCACTAGTCCAATTTCTAAGCTTATAGTACTCATCTAATGCTTTGTCATGAGGTAACGGAACTCTTCCCACACGGGGACCGGTCTGGGCGGGAATGGTCATCTTTTTTGGTAGAACATCGTCCTTACGAGAAATTCCATCACGAATATTAATTATTCTTTCCAAAATAAAGCCCCGTTCACCAGCTTTTTCCAAATCCTGAACCGTCCAGTTCCATCCTGTAGCAGCATTTAGAATTTCAATAATTTCACTCAACAAAAGTTTGGGAACCCTTAGGATAAACTTACAAACACTTAGACTATTAGCCAGACTGCTCATATTCTGTTGATGTATGACATATTGAGGAACATCCTCCATAGTTCTGGCAGGTCCTTCCATTCCTAACTCGGTGTAGAAGAATCCCTGGGCGTCTGCCCTTTCATGGCAGGCTCCCCTGGTACCGGTAGCATAATTTAAACCAGCCGCTAGATGACATCTGGGGTCATGAGCAGGATAATCCATATTTTTGACATGAACTATCAAATCCTCTGTCTCAGGACCAATCCTTTTGGCTGCACCAACAATACCTTCTTGGAAATATCCACCAATACCTTCCAAGCGGGCAATCTTCTCAGTTAACTGCACCAGAACTTTTCCATCCCCCCAATTTACCGCTATACCATCGGTGTCTTTTTTATTTATCAACTTTTTTTCATAACACTCTGCCAGAAAGCTAATCCAGGCACCGGTTGAGATAGTATCTATTCCCATGCGATTACATATGTCATTTGCTTTAGCTATGGCTAAAAGATCTGAACATAAGAATGCACCACCCATCATGCCCAATGTTTCATACTCCGGACCGCTGCCTTCTACAGCATATTCTTCTGGATCTTCCACTTTGATATGACGGTGACAGCCATAGGGACAGTTAGCACAAAAGGTTGCTTTGGTATGTAATACCTCGTTGTAATATGGTGCTGATATCTGATCTGATTTGCCCCAGGTTTCGCCAACCCAGTACTTCAAAGGCATATTTCCAATTTTTTCGAAGGTGGCAGGTGCTGAAGTTGTTCCTGTCTTCCTCTTTTCGGCTGAACGTTTGGTAAACTCTCTCATTAATTCCAGAGCACGGCTTTTAACCTTTTCAGGATCATAGAGAGGAACCTCTTTGGTTCCCAGTACAGCTATAGCTTTTAAATTTTTAGAACCCATTACCGCACCAGCACCGCCTCGCCCGGCAACACTATGTCCATCGCAACCTATACAGGCAATAGGATGACCTATCTCCCCAGAAGGACCAATATAAACAATACTGTAGCGATTATTATTGAGGGATGATTTGAAATGATTAAATGTTTCTATGGCATCCTTCCCCCAGAGTGAAGCAGCATCTTCTATGTTTACTTGTTCGTTATTGATTATTATTTTTACCGGGGATGAACTCTTGCCTTCAATAATGATAGCATCATATCCTGCTCTCTTGAGAGCAGGAGCAAAATTACCACCACCGGAAGAATCAAGAAATGTTTTAGTTAAAGGCGATTTAGTTACAACACTCCATTTACCACTTCCCGGATTTTTGGCCGATTGCCAGACACCTACAGCAAAGATGATCTTGTTTTCTTCTGACAGGGGATCTATCTTGGGAGGAGTTTCTTCCAGGAGTATTTTAGCTCCGAAGGCAGAACCACCTACTAATTTTTTCCAGACTTTTTCAGGAATATCTACTACCTGATAATTCCTTTTTGTTAAATTAACTCGAAGCGCTTTTCCCCAGTAGCCGAACATTATTATCACATCCCTTTCTACTTTATTCTAGAATATTATTTTTAGCAATTCTGTATTTATATTTTTTATAGTAAATTAAATGTTTTATTTTATAATGGGTATAATATAAATAGTGTAAGAAATTCTTTACTCAAGCTGTTCCAACCTGCTCTGTAATAGGAAAGAAATAGCAACTAATATAATTAAAATCAGGCTTATTGGTCTGGTGAAAAATGAGATAATTAAACTGGGAAAACTGCCAGTAATAATTAACGCCTGTCTAAAATTAATTTCCACCATAGGACCTAAAATAATTCCTAAAATCATGGGGCTTACAGGGTAACCGGATTTTTCAAAAAAATAGCCTATCAAACCAAAGATAAACATAAATAACACATCAGTTAACTTATTCTGTAGAGCAAAAGACCCCACAATACATAGAACAGGAATGAAAGCAATTAAATACCATTTAGGTAAATTTAACATCTTTATCATGGCATTGCTGCCAATAATGCCAATAAAATAGGAAAAAATCATTCCAGAAATAACAAATATAGTTATCAGATAAAAATAACTTCTTTCGGTTAACATAAATGTTGGCCCTGGTAATAAACCATGAAGATAAAAAGCACCCAAAATCACAGCCGTTACCGAATCACCTGGGATTCCCAGTGTTAACATTGTGGTAAGAGCACCACCAACAGCTGCCTTATTAGCTACCTCAGGAGCTATTACCCCTTCATAAGCGCCTTCTCCAAATGGCCTGCTTGGCTTTTTTATAATATTCTTAAGAAAACCATAAGAAACCAGAGCTCCTACGTCTCCACCAGTGCCTGGAAGCAGTCCGATGATAGCTCCAATTGGTGCAGATATTAGCCATCGGATGTTTAATTTTTTAAGTAAATCAAATCTGGGCAATAATTTAGACATCTTGTATCCTTCAATATCTAATTTAAAACCTGATTTTTTGCTGGTTAACTGCACAAAAACCTCTTTCATACCAAACAGTCCTATCATAGCAACAACATAATGGATTCCTCCGCTGAAAAGTGGTATACCCATTGTAAATCTCATTAATCCGGTAATCGGATCCATTCCTATCATCCCAATAAATATACCTATAACAGCACTGATAAGTCCTTTTCTAATATTTCCTTTACTTAAAACAGCAACCAGAGTTAAACCCCATACTGTTAAAACAAAGTATTCCTGTGCCCCAAAACGAAGGGCATATGCTCCAATAATAGGACCCAAGATAACAAAAAAGAGCACACCGAATAATCCTCCTATTAAACTGCTAAAAAGAGCAAATCCCAATGCCGTATCTGCTTCTCCTTTTTGTTTGAGTGGAAATCCATCAAAGGTTGTAGCAACAGCAGCGGCTGTTCCAGGAATATTGATAGTGATAGCTGATATGGCTCCGCCTAAAACACCACCACAAAAAGCACCGATAATGAAAGAGAGAGCCTCTACCATAGGCCACCCAAAAGTTAAAGAAACTACCAGGGCAGCTGTCATAGTCACGGTTAACCCTGGCATGGCTCCCATTACTAAGCCAACTATAACACCTACTAAATTATAAAGTAATAGTATAATCATAGAAATCCCTTTCCATTTTAAGGCAAAATAACCTCAAAAATTCCATAAAATACATAGTAAATAAGAGGAATTGTTATTGCAGTGGCAAGCGCTGATTTTATTAATTTATAAACAAATTTATCCGATTCATTAACCACTACCATGATAACAAACATATATAAGCTAGTAGCTATGATAAAATGAAACCTAGGTAAAATATAAACATAGATTATGCTTATTACAGTAAAGATGAAAATATCCACCAATTCTTTTGTTTGAATGATATTGTTTGAATTTTTTTGCAGCACATCTTGTGTTTTAGAATAAGAAAAGAAATTTAAAATCTTTTTAATTTCATTTCTCAATTCAAAAATGAAATTTATAATTAAGGTAAAAAACACTAAAAAAGGAAATATTAATGGGGAATCTACTGTAAATAACTTAATACCTTGTTGAAAATATTTCCCGCTTATATCGAAATAGACAATAGTAATAACCAAAGCTACAAATAAAAGTGAAATCACTCTATAGAATATTCTATTTTCCTGGTTATCGTTCATAATTTAAGCCATCCTATTTATTTTATTTACTCTCATCTTTACTAATTGCTTCCTGGGGGCAGGTCTCTATACAGGTAAAACACTCCATACATAAATCATGGTCTATAGTAGCATATTCATCGCCATCAGAAAGCGTGATAGCCTCAACCGGGCATACTGAAGTACATACGCCACACCCTATGCATTTTTCTTTATTCACTTCTACCATGTGCAAATCTTACCTTTCTAAATATAAATAATCTAAGAATAGTTTAAGAGCACATTAAAGGGAAAATATATTAATAACAATTATTTTATTTCTCTAATTTCTTTAAAAGTTCCAAGTTTTTAATTCCAAACTTTGTTGGAGAATGAGCAGCAGCTCCTGCATTGTAAAGTAGCCAGGCAGCTTTCGCAGTCCAGTCTTCCAGGTATTCAATCGCTCCCTCTCCACTGTAATTAATTCTGGTTAAATATAGATTATTGGTATAATCAATCCAGCGTTGGTCAACAATCACCTTTTCCATAGCTTCCTTCAATACATCAATGACTTCCTGTGGAGTACCCTTTTTAACAAAAGGACCAAAATACGGTCCATAAGGTAAATCTTCCTGTAATTCAGGATAAATCTGTCCTATCGGTCGTATCTCTTCTAAGCCAGGTATCGGTATATTGGTGAAAGAAGCCAGTATCTTCAGTTGACCTCCTTGATGTGCAGAAACCATGGATTGTACCATTTCGATAGTAGCATCTACCTGAGCACCCATAACTGCAGTAATAGCTGGAGCTCCTCCTTGATAGGGAACAAAGGTAAACTCACAGCCTAATTTTTGTTGCAACATCAATCCGGAAACATGTGGAACGGTTCCTGGTCCAGCAGTACCTATTCTCAATTTACCAGGATTTTCCTGGGCATATTGGACAAATTCCTCTGCTGAATTAAATTGTGACTTAGGTGGAACTGCCAGCACTGGTGTAGCTTCTGCTACTAATTTTATACAATCAAAATCTCTTAGTGGTGACATATCCATGGTACCCATAGTCTGCCATACTGACATAATTTCTGAGCCATAATAGAAAGTATAGCCATCAGCTGGTTGATCCAGAACATGTTTAGCTGCTGTTGCACCTGCTGCTCCGGGCATATTAGTAATAGCAATTCCTACTCCCAATATCTCCTGTAAGATAGGTACAGAACCTCTGGCAATAACATCAGTGGGCCCACCAGGAGAAAATCCTACTACACAATTAATATTTCGTTCTGGATAAGTGGCTAAACTAGTAAGGTTTAATGAAAATACAGTTAACACAACCAGGATTATCAAAAGGCTTAGTCTTTTCATTATATATCTCTCACCTCTTTTTTAATTATTTTCTAAAAAGTAGTTCCTTTTTGTTAGAACTATTTCCCCTTTAATGTGCTAAAATCATTTTAGCATCTATTTTAGACAAAAATAACTCTATCTTTTAATACAATTTCTTTGTTCATCAGTTTCTTTATTCCTCCTTTTCAGTCACTTCTTCAGTACCCATTTTAGCTATAGTTAATTTACAAACATTATTCTCCACCTGAACAGGTATTAGTTCTGGAGACATTCTTGTTTCTAATTCCATAATGTACATGAACATATTGGCAATGGGACAACATAAGATTTCCATTCCATTATTTTCGTATTTTTCTCTGATATTTCGTAAACAACAACCTTCAACCTCAACAGTAAATGAAAAATTGTCTTCGGTATAGTTGATTGATTGACAATAATTATTATCAATCAAGTATTTTTTAAATTCTTCAATATTTTCTGCTTTTGATTTACTTAAAGTTACTTTCCCCTTAAAAAAAGATATTCCGACAGTGGTTAACCTATAACGAGCACCTCTTCCTCTTTCGTTCCAGAATTCTCTTACTGATTCAAAAAATAAGGTATCTTTAAAATTCTTATCTCCAGTCATCATTGCTCACCCTCCCTTGATGGGTAATAAAAATCTCCATATTTTTCTCTATATACTAATTTTTCCAGTGGAATTCTTGGTCGAATATTTGGAATTCTAGCCGGATAACCAATGGGGAAAATACTTATTATCTTTATATCATCTGGAATATTAAAGTATTCCTTAATCTTCATTTCATCACGTACATCAATAACGCAGGCAATAACCCAACAACAACCTAACTTTAAATCACTTACCGCCAGTAAAATATTTTCAATCGCTGCAGAACAATCATAAGGAGTATCCCAAACATCTTTTTTCCCACAGACTATCAAAATTAAATCTGCCTGATTAACAAAGGCCGATACATTACCAGAAGTAAGTTTCTTAAATATTTTTTTCTTTTTTTCTTCATCTTCTAATCCGGCAAACCTCGCTTGCATCTGCTTACCTAAAAATTCCCCGGTGAACCGCCTACCACTACCATTTTTGGAAATCTGAGCCAGAAACTCTTTGCTCTTCTCATCTCTAACTACAATAAATCTCCAGGGTTGGGCGTTCTCTCCAGAAGGAGCAAATCTCGCACATTCTAAGATAATCTTTAGATCCTCTTCGGATACCTTTTGATCTGTATAATCTCTGATACTCTTTCTTTCCTTTATTCTCTCTAAAATATATTCCTTAGATTCGTTCAATTTTGCCCTCCTTTAAATCTTTTAATCTTTTGATAATTTTTAATATTTAAGCCCTCTACTGACAGATAAACTCCTTCTTAATCCTTTGCTGATTTCACCTCATTAAATAAATAGCCTCTATATTTAAATATTAAATTGAACATTTAATTTATCAGCCAGAATCCTTAAATTATCATATAAAGTCTTAGATAAAGGGATGCCTTCTTTTTCTCTCTTTTTTTGTTGCTCAAACTCTATTTCCCCTGGTAAGTATATCCTTTCATTTCCTTTGGCTAATTTTGATGTCTTTATTCTCTGAATTAATTCATCTATTTCATGGTTAAATTCATCACGGGAAACAAAACAATCAATCTTAATTGCTCCTAAAAAAATACCAATCTCTGATTTTCCTGAGAAATCATACATAGATTTAATTTCCATTTCCCTCGCAGAATTACTCAAAATAGTAGAAAAGATCTGAATAATTAAAGATATGGCATATCCTTTAGGTCCCCCAAATGGAAGTAGAGCTCCCTTAATGGCTTTTTGAGGATCTGTTGTGGGATTACCATCTAAATCTAAGGCCCACCCTAAAGGTATTTCCTGTTTATTATCTAAAGCTAACCGTATTTTCCCTCTAGCAACCAGACTGGTAGCCATGTCTAGCACCACTGGATACTCTTTGCCTGCTGGAATAGCAATAGCAATGGGATTAGTCCCCAGCATAGGTTGTGCACCACCCCAGGGAGCAACTGTAGCCGGTGAATTGGACATAGCGATACCAACCATACCTTTTTTAGCTGCCATCATGGCATAATAAGCTGCCATTCCCATATGATTGGTGTGACTAATGCCCACAAATCCTATACCGGTCTCTTTTTGGTCTGCCTTCTTGATAGCCTCTTTCATACCATAATATGCTACAATTTGACCAAAATTATTTTCACCATCAATTAAGCTTACACAGAGATTCTTGCTAATAATATTTATATCTTTCTGATAACTAATTAAACCTCTCCTACTTCTCTCAATATAACCGGGTAATCTCAAGACACCATGTGAATCAACGCCTCTTAGATTTGCCCGAACTAATGTATCACTTAAAATTCCCGCGTGTCCGTTAGAAAGGCCAACTTTCAAAAAACAGGCCAGACAGAAATCATACAGATTTGACCCTGATACTTTAATAGCTATTTCTTTATTATCAGTCATTCTTTGCCTCTTCTCTATATTGACTTATAGTTATAAACTAAAAAGAATTGAAAGATTGAAAATATCAAAATATACTTTATTAAGCTATTCTAAAGCGTAAATACTAATACCACCATTTAAAGGACCTTTTAAGACCTTTTCGATCTCTTCTTTAGGTCTTTCCGATATTAGATGGGCATTAGGTAGTTTTCCAGGTGGGAAAGCTTCCAGAATATCATCATGCAACTTAACCAGATAATCCAGTATAGTTTCAATAGCTTTTCGTGCTTTCTCGGGATTGGCTAATGTTGCTGAACCAACTACTCCTTCTGGAGTACCCCTTATTTCCATAGCACTAAATCCTACCTGACATTGTCCAGGCAATGGTCTTTGATAAATATCTCCGCCTTTATCCACATGATCCCCTTTAATTAAGCCAAGTGGTTTAGTATCTACAGCATTTTCTATGTGATTAAATTCAGGAAATAGTGCCATAGCCAGAGATGTTTCTACCTCACAGGCATGCCTGAAAGGAGTATCAAAGGGGCCACCATGTTCCTTATCTTTTAAATATTGTGCAGCAGCAAAAGGCCAGTTTACATTAGCTATAACTGCTGGTACTTTATACTTTTTTTCAAACATATGTATGGCGTTAGGAATAACATATTCTTGGGCATGTCCATTTAATAGAATCTGTTTGCGAAAACCAGCGTTCCATAATCCAGCAATAACAGCTATTAAATAATTAATAAAAACATATTCTGGAATAATTACTGTTCCTGGCATTCCGACATGCTGGTAGGGATGTGAACCATACCAGACAGGCTGGGCTATGGTACAACCTGTTTTTGCTGCTACTTGCTCCGCCATTCTGGTTACCAGATAGGTATCTTCTCCAAATGGAGAATGTGCTGCATGGCATTCAGTACTACCTACCGGAATAATTATAATATCATTTTTGGAAAGTCTTTCTTTTAATGATTTTGTATTCATGGTCTGGAAATACATACCGTTATCTTTTTCCATACATCCTTCTTGAGGAAAATTCCACTTTTCCATAACCTTAATCACTTCCTTCCTTAGTCACCGTTTTTTACTTTAATCTTTATTAAATTGATGTTTGTGTTAAGAGACAGAGAGGGCTAATGTTTTTAAACAAAAAACATTAGCCCTCTATTAATAACATTATTTTTCTTTTAGATGTGCCGGTAAGGGTGGAGAATAAATCCATACTATCTTAAATGGGATATTCCCAATATTTTCAATCCGATGCTTTGTTCCTGCTTTTACAAAAAATGCCGTATTTGGTTCCATTATATACTCATCTTGATCTTCTATCACCAATTTTGCTCTACCTTGAACTAAGAACATTGCTTCATCCTGATTTTCGTGAACTCCATCCGGAATCATACTACCTATATCGGTGTAATTCACACCCATGGACATACTTGTAACACCTACAGTATGTTCAGTTAATAGTATTTTTGAAGTTCTAGGTGGATCTCTTCTAATGGCTTGAACCTCATCTTCATGAACAGTCACTTTTTTTGCCATCTTGTTCTGCCTCCTTAATATATATTTATAAAAAAATTTAGATTACAGGATTATATCTCCGGAATTTCCATATCAGCCTGATTAGGTTCACTCTGGATTGCTTCCGGGAAATATTTGTCCATCATCTCTTTGATAATCACTGCCTGATCAGCCATTCTCTTACCGTCCAGTGCTCCGGTAATCTGTCCATGACCAGCAACTGCTGAATTTCCGCATTTTAAGTGACAAGGGGAAGCTACACGAACAATCTCGGGAGCTTCATAGGAGCGAATAAAACCACCGGAAGCAGGAGGATTATCGGTATGTAGATCAAGTGGTAGGCTAGTTCCTCTTCTTAAGGCGGCCAACATGGGTAAAGACAGGTCTCGAATGGGATTGATGGAATCGGCACCTAATCCTTCAATAACCTTAAAGGCTACCGGATTACAATGTCCACAGTGGGCAGATGTTTTAAAACGTATGGTCTTGGGTAATTTTCCTGCTTTTCTCATCTCATTCACCAACCAGAGTAAGCCTTCATCATAAATCAAAATACCACGAATACCACAATCAACTGCTCTCTTGATATCTTCGACTGCTCGCAGAACTTGTTCCATGCCTCTGAGACGGTATCCTACTCGAACACCTTGAGAGGTCTGTACTGTAGCACCTGTATCATAAGGAGCTCTAGGACCAACTGACATATTAAGTCCACAACCAAAATCTTTAGCTATTTTGGCATACTCTTTAATTTCCGCAATGGTATGCCTAAAAATTCCATAAGTCTCGTCTACTCGGTTAATATTAACACCCTGACGTTTGGCATTTTCTAATAAAGATTTCATAGCTTCAGCAGAGTTAATGGTGGGAACTTCTATACGAAAATGCGCTCCATCGGGGAAGGTTTTTCCTGAAGTCGGCAAATCAAATAAATCACCTTTTGGTAAACCTAACTTTTCTAAAAAATCTCTTGTTTCTTGGAATATCATTTTACTTTTTCTCCTTTGACTTATTATTCTTTCTTGACCTTATTTACTATTACTTATTTAATAC
>CAYSRG010000027.1:0-27187 GCA_964433555.1 uncultured Atribacterota bacterium
AATAGCGAAAAATAGTGATCTTAATATAGTGCAGTTTTAAAACTTAACTAACAGTTAGGACTTCACTAAAAGAATATACAAATGGTAGGCATATCTTCCTTACTTTATGATAAAATTATTTATTCAACCATTGATATTGGCAAAAAAAGCGATTAATAATTTGATAGGTTAAGTAAAAAATTTTAACCACCATATTACGCTAATACTACAATGGGAATACCATTGTAATTATCTACATAGGCGTTTACATCAAAAACTTCCCGGATATTTCTGGAGTTAATTACTTTGCTATCCCCTTCTGAGAAGATTTTTCCATCTTTTAACATAATAAATTTGTCGGAGAATCTCAAAGTTAGGTTTAAATCATGCATAACTACAATAGCAGAAATATTTTGAGTTCTGGAAATATCTCTAATGATTTTCATCACTTCTATCTGGTTTTTTAAATCTAGATTGTTAGCTGGTTCATCCAATAAGAGTATTTTTGGTTCCTGAACCAGAGCTCTGGCGATGATAACTTTTTGCAGTTCACCACCGCTAAGCTCATTGGTTTTGCGCAAGGCATATTCTTCTAACTGCATTAGCTTTAAAATATTACTGGTAATTTCCAGATCCCTTTTAGAAGCTTCCCATTTAATATAAGGTTTTCTACCTAAGAGTACTGTATCAAAAACGGTCATATAATTACTAATAGTATTTTGGGGGACATAAGCCATTTTTTGGGCAATCCCCACATCATCTAATTGTTTTAAATTAAATTTATCAATTAATATAGTCCCTTTTTGTGGTTTTAATATCTTGTTGATGCACCTTAACAGGGTAGATTTGCCTGCCCCGTTTATTCCTAGAACAGAAATAACTTCTCCTTTACTTACCTGAAATATTATATTTTTTAAAACACTTTTACTCGGGTAAGAGAATTCAATTCCATCTACTGAAAGAATCATTTATTATCTCCCTTATTCTTCTTTTTCTATTCATCTCTTCTCATTTTTTACTGAATCCGCTTAATGAATATTACCAATTCTCGGTTTTCAGGTAAAAATAATAAGCTTTATTACCTCTTAATCTTTAGGATTTATTTTATCACCTATACCTTTTAATAAGCAAGTAAAGAAAGACCGGGGCTCCCAGAAAAGAGGTTAATATTCCTACTGGTAAAACAATAGGTGAAATAATAGTACGGGCAACAGTATCGGAAATGAGTAATAATAATGCTCCAGTTAAGGCAGAGATAGGGATGATAAAGCGATAATCTCCACCTATTAATATTCTTACCAGATGAGGGCATATTAATCCAACAAAACCGATAATACCCAAAAAGGCCACATTGACCGATACCAGAAGGGCGGCGATCAGCATTCCTAATAATCTGGTTTTTTCGGTATTGACTCCTAATGATTTGGCACTTTCCTCTCCACTTTCTAAGGCATTATAATCCCAGCGTTTGTAAATAAAATAAGCAACAGAAAGAACCACAAATACTGCCATTATACCTACCTCTACCCAATTTGGTCTTCCTAAATCTCCAAAAGACCAGTAAACCATAGCTGCTAATTGTAGGTCGTTGGCAAAGTATTGCATGACCATAGTTCCGGCAGTGAATAAAGAACTCATAGCTACTCCAGCCAGTATAATGGTTTCTGGAGCAAAATTTTTTAACTTTGCCAGTAGCAGGATCACTAAAACAGCCACAAAGGAACCTAAAAAGGCAAAAACAGTTATCAGATAGGGGCTGTTAATAAATATTTTCCCGGTACTATCAGCACCGCCAATACCAAACAGGATAATAGCAACAGCAGCTCCAAACATTGCCCCATGCGATATTCCTATGGTATAAGGGGAAGCCAGTGGGTTTCTTAGGGTACATTGCATTACTGCTCCGGAAACTGCTAAGGAAATACCGGCAATGATAGCTGCTAATATTCTAGGAAGGCGAATATTCCAAATGATTAATTCCGCTGCACTCACTCCTTTGCCTATTAAGGCAAGATAAATTGCAGACAAAGAGAGGTTATATCCACCTATGGTTAGGGAAAATATGCCAAACAAGAGCAAAAAGATAAGCAGGATACCTCCCATGACTATTTTTTTTCTATTCAATTGAGTATATTTTTGGACTACATTTTTATTCAAATTCTGCTCAACACCTTAATCGGACCATTCTAATTACTGAATGCCTTAAATCTATCTTTTAGAGTATAATAAGCATTCTCACCGCTCTCTCCGTAAAATTTCTTAAAGATCTCCACTCCTTTTTGATCAATATTTATATCCTGAAATACATCTGGATAGATTGTCTTTCCCACATAATAAGCGTCAACGATTGCGTTTTCCTTGTTATAGGAATACCAGCAAAAAGGCAAGACATAGTATACTTTATTTTCCTGGATTGCCTTAAGCTCTTTAAAGGGACTGGTTTGTAGCTCGTTTTCTATAATAGACAATGAAACAGGAGATATAAAAATCACCTCAGGATTCCAACCGATTAGTGCTTCTTTATCGATATTAACTCCTGAACTAAGCTCAGATAATTCATAGGCAACGTTTGGCTCATTAATCCAATTAAAGGGAGGCCATTGCGGGTCAGTAGAAGTTAAGCCATGAGAACCATAAAAAGCCCGGCCAGCAATATAGGCAGTTAGTTTTTGCTCATCAGGAATATCTTTTGTTCGATTACTGAGGTCCTTTTTATAAGTTTCAATTATATTGATTAACTCCTCGGCTCGGTCTTTTTTACCTAAGACTTCACCAATAATCTTTAAAGATTGGTAAAACGTCTCATCTTGTTTGGGTGTCCCAATAGGATTGGTATATACTGTAACAACCGGGATCCTGGTCTTATGCTGTAGATCATCAACTTTCTGGATATCAGTTGCACCCATGAATATAATCTCGGGATTTAATTGTACAATCACTTCATGATTATATCCGCTTCCACCTGCTCCTATATTGACTACCGGTAAATCATACAATTCAGGGAAAGCAAGCATATAAGGTAAATCAGAACCCTGGGGAGCATCCTTTTCATCTGTTTTGGCTTTTTCTCGGTACTCAATACCCACAATCTTATCTGCTACATCAAAAGAAAGAACCTCCCTAAGAGAACACCCTACTGCCAGAATTCGGTTGATCTCCTGCGGTATGCCCACTTCCCGACCCAAGGTATCTGTTATCTGAATATCAGATGCCAAACAATAGGAAGTAAAAATACTGACAAGTAGCAGACTCCAAAAAACAATAAATAATTTATTTTTAATAAACATTGAACCCCCCATTTTTATTAGAAATAGTGTTACTTTTTTAATAATTGTAACACTATTCTAAAATAAAACAAGAGCCTAGTCTCAATTTTTATAAAATAATTAGAAAAGTACTTTTTAAAACAATCCCTTGATGGCTCATAAAATAATCTTTATTATAAATTATTGAGCCAGCAAGAGATAAATAGTTCCGGCTAACAGAAAAAAGTAAAGATTTATAAAAAAGGTTTCAAATAAATTCGCACCCAGTGAGAGAATGGTAGGCCGGTAATTAAAAAAATTGGAGCAAATGGAAAAAAGCGATACCCAATGTTTATTATTAATATTTAGAAAAGAGCTTGATTATTTGAATATTAATTGTGATAATTTACTTCTTTTTATTTCAACTGCCCGATAGGGGCATAACTCCTGGCAGCAGAAGCATCTAATACAACGAGCAAGATCAGCTTTTGGTCTATTTTCAATCATTTCAATACATCTGGCAGGACAATGCCGGGCACATAAGCCACAACCCACACATTTTTTGTGCCTAAAATCAGGTTTAGGACGCAATATTTTGTAAAAGAAGTCATCCAGGTGAGGAGGTAAGGGAATGGGAATATGTCTGCTCCGTGACGTTGCCGGAACTTTAAAGGGGATTGGTTCAAAATTTTCTCTATTTATTCCTTTAATATCAAGCTCCTGGATATTTGTTGGTATCAGTCCTCTTTCTATGGCTTTCTGCAAGGTAAATATTCGCTCAGCAGCAAGGTCAATTAGATAACAACAAGCAAGATCAAGGGCATGTGGATTAGTCGAAGCACCCAGAAAACCAACCTGCTTTGGATCACCCGCTGAGGGACCGGCACCTTCCATAGCTATTACTGCATCCATAATGGATAATTGTGGTTTTACAAATTCAGTAACATCAACCAGCATGTTGGAAAAATCCCTGACGTCGCTCATTCTTAAATGATAGTCAGCCTTTAAGAGACCCGGTATGGTGCCAAAAAGATTTTTTACCGCACCAGTATAGATGGTAAAACCGTGTGTTTTTAGTTTAGCCAGAGAAATAATCACATCAACTTCTTTAATGATCTTTGCTACGGTAATCTGTTTAAGAATTTTTCCTTCTGGATTAGAGAATTCCTGTTGCTGGAAATTCCAGTTTAATTGAGCACCTGTTTTAGCAGCAACCTCTTCCATGCCGGTTTCCCGATAAATACCTTTTAACCAGGATTTGGTGAAAGGTCCGCCGGGACTATCAGCTATTATAGCCCTTGCACCAAGAGTATGAATTTGATTAACAATGGCTTCTACTAAAGCAGGATGAGTGGTAACCGCTGCTTCTGGAGGTTTTTTCATCAATAGATTGACTTTTAACAGTACCTTTTGCCCAGGCTGGATATATTGATTGAGACCACCTAACTCGGAAAACAATTGCTGGATTGCTCTGTTTACCTCATTTTGCTGATATGTTTTACAGGGTATAAAAACAACCTTTCTATTATTCATGCTCATATCCGTTTACCATTTTTTCAACTTTTCTATTATAACAAAATTCTGTAAAAATAAATAGTAATTCGTGATAAGTTATTATCCAGATATTATTTGCTAAAATCAAATTTGATCATTAATATAGAGAATAGTATATAGTTCCTAATATCAGCAGGAAGAAAAATAAAAACAAAAAATTTAGAATATAAAATATTAATAGGAAGGAGTTTGGTAATGCCT
Organism: uncultured Atribacterota bacterium; assembly: GCA_964433555.1. Taxonomy (GTDB): domain Bacteria; phylum Atribacterota; class Phoenicimicrobiia; order Phoenicimicrobiales; family Stramentimicrobiaceae; genus Stramentimicrobium. The sequence goes on from CAYSRG010000027.1 coordinate 4,980, forward strand.
TTTGGATATAATGGTAAAATTTTAAGAATTGACCTCGATAAAAAAAGTTTTTACATTGAACAGCCTGATGATATTTTTTATCGTACCTACTGGGGTGGTAGAGGTTTTGGTCTTTACTACATGCTGACAGAAATGGAACCAAATGTAGATCCTTTTTCAGGAGATAATTTACTTATTTTTTCTACCAGTGTTATTTTAGGGAACTCAGCTCCAGCAATGTCCCGTTACACAGTTTGTGCCAAATCTCCTTTAACTGGAGCACAGGGGGAATCTGAAGCAGGTGGTTATTGGGGACCGGAGCTAAAAAAGGCTGGTTTTGATGCTATAATTATTCGAGGTATCGCTGAAGAACCCACTTATCTGTGGATCAAAGATGGACAGATAGAATTTAAAGATGCCACCCATCTCTGGGGTAAGGAAACCTATCAAGTAGACCAAGTAATCAAGGAAGAACTGGGAGATAAAAATATCAGAATATGTCAGATTGGTCTGGCTGGAGAGAATCAGGTCTTATATGCTAATATTGTTAATGAGTTAACTCATTTTAATGGGAGAAACGGATTAGGCGCTGTGATGGGTTCTAAAAGAATTAAAGCCATTGTGGTAAGAGGTAATAATCCTGTTACCCTTTATGATAAAGAAAGAGTGAAAGAAATATCTGGGAATATTGCCCGGAGAGTTATGGAAAATCCTTTGAGCAGAGCTTTAAGGGAATATGGTACCCCTGCTACAGTAAGAGGATTTTATGAATCAGGTTCACTTCCATCTTTAAACTGGACTACCGGTTATTTTCGGGATGGTGAAAGCCTTACTGCAGAAGTTTATAATAAGACAATTCTAAAAGGGAGGGATAGCTGTTATGCTTGCCCGATTCGTTGTAAAAGAGTAGTAGAGTTTAATAATGGAGAAATAGAAATAAATCCGGTTTATGGGGGACCAGAATATGAAACCGTTGTTTCTCTTGGTTCTATTTGTGGCATTGCTGATTTACCCTATGTGGCTAAAGCCAACGAATTATGCAACAAATGGGGTATAGATACCATCTCAGCAGGAATGACTATTGCCTTTGCCATGCAATGTTATGAAGAGGGAATATTAAACCGGGAAGATGCAGATGATATAGATTTGCATTTTGGCAATAAAGAAGCCTTGCTTATTTTAATTGAAAAGATTGCTAAAAAAGAGGGATTTGGCAAGTTGTTAGCCCAGGGTTCACGTATATTATCCCACCAAATTGGCCGTAGCTCTGAAAAATATTTAAAAGAGGTTAAAGGACAGGAAGTTCCTATGCACGATCCGAGAGTCAAAGCTAGCCTTGCCCTGCAGTTTGCCTTTTCTGATTATGGAGCTGATCACATGAAAGCTCCGCATGATCCTTTCTTTTCCAGCAAAGACTCCATTGGTTTAAAGGAAATGAGCGGTCTTGGTATCTTAAAACCAATGGATCCAACGGATTTGAGTTATCGAAAGGTAGCCTTGTTTAAGATGCTGGATATTTACTGGACTATTTTTGATATTTTAGGTATATGTGACTTTGGTTATGTACCCAGAAGTCTGGGTACTATGGATGAATTATTAGCAATCATTCGTGCAACAACCGGCTGGAAAACTACCTGGTATGAACTGATGAAACTAGGAGAAAGAACTATAAATATGGCTAGAGTATATAATATCAGAGAAGGATTTACTGCAAAAGATGACACTTTGCCAGAAATATTTTTTTCCAATTTCTCCGATGGACCTCTCAAGGGCAAAGGAGCATTACAGAGAAAGGATTTTGAAGAGGCCAAAAGATTGCGCTATGAATTAATGGAATGGAACAAAGAAGGGAAACCAAGCAGAGGAAAACTGATTGAATTGGATTTAGACTGGCTGGTAGAGGAATAAACCTGATAGTTATCAGAAATTATAGTGCCCTTTTTTATAAAATTACACTCACTTTGAAATAGGTATAATGATTCCGAAGTGAGTGTAATTATTTTCGACATCTTAATAATTTTTTAATCTCTTTACCATGAAAATTTTTTAATCAGACATCATGCATTCAGCCAAGTTTTGAGCGAAAGCCTCTACATCTTTATCTAACAATGAACCAAATTGGGCATAACAATCAGAAATTTTATTCAAATCTCCCATGAAATAAGCATTGACTAAATTATCCCAGATTGGAGTCTGTTGAATTTTTGCCAATCCTTCATTGATTACCGGAAGAATTCCTTCTGGATCCCCCTTTTGGACATAGAAAACATATTCTTCTTCAGTATTAATAGTACCGACGATTTTGATGGGATTATTTTTGACAAATGCTTCAGCTGCTGGAGTATCAGCAACAAAAACATCAATGCGTCCATTCACCAGGTCCATAATTCCCAGGTCATTGGTTTCATATAATTCTAATTTAATATCTACATTTGCTTGAACCAAGTTTTCTTCCAGCCAATCAGCCTGTGTTGTTCCTCTTTGAGCTCCAATTACATTTCCACCAGTAAAGGCAGTTGCAATATTTAATTCCGAATCTTCTTTAACCATTACCCCTTGACTACCTGACCAATAAGTGTTAGAGGCATCAGCAACTTCTAGACGTTCTTTGGTTAAGGTTGCACCAGCAGCCATTAGGTCAATTCTATCAGATTGAAGGGCAGGAATAAGTGAATCAAAACCGATATCCTGTATTTCTATTTCATAACCCTGAATTTTGGCGATTACTTTCATTAAGTCCATATCAAATCCCACAAAATTATTGTTTGCATCAACCCATTCAAAAGGTGGCCAGTCTGCTGAAGTTCCTACAATAATTTTCTCTGGGGCAGCCGAAGAAGATAACATGTTTATTGTTACTAACATAATAAGAATAAATAAGAAACTGATTGTTTTTTTAGCTAATTGTTTAATCATTTTTTTTATTTCCTCCTTAAGGAATATTTTTTTAACAATCTTAACAAATTTCCATTTTTAATAGTTAATGCTTATTTTCACCCCCCAGTATTCCATAGTTTATAGACCTGGAATGTGAAATCTTTTTTCCATTAGGTCTAGTAGTTTGGAAAGAACTAAAACTAAAATAAGGTAAATTAGGGCAACTACAATAAAAACTTCAAAAGTTCTGAAATTTCGTGAGGCGATTAACCTTCCTTGAGACATAATTTCTGGTGCCTGAATCATATATGCCATAGATGAGTATTTTAATAAATAGATAAGTTCATTAGACCAGGAAGGGATTGCCAATCGGAACATCTGTGGCAAGACAATATGTTTAATAGCCTGAATTTGTTTCATCCCGAGGGAATAAGCAGCTATTAATTGTTCCTTCCTGACAGCTTGAATCGCTCCTCTAAAATATTCGGCTTGATAGGCGGCACTATTTATACCCATTCCTATCATAGCTGCTATCAATGGTGAGAGCATTATACCCACAGAGGGTAGACCAAAATAGAGAATAAAAAGCTGAGTAAGCAAAGGTGTACCACGAATAATTTCCACAAAAAATGTGGAAATAGTATAAACGAACTTAGAGCCATATACTCTTCCCAGAGCAATCGGGATTCCCAGTAAGACACCTGTGGTAATGGCAATAATGGTAAGTTCTATAGTGATAACGGTACCTTCCAATAATTTTGGCAAAATATTCCAGGTTAGTTCTAAAAAACTCACTCTGACCTTCCTCCATAAAGTTCGGTAATTTTGGATAAAAATTCTTGGGTTCTGGGATTTTGGGAATGGTGGAACATAGTATCAGGTTTACCCTCTTCTACAATTACACCATTTTCCATAAAAATAATGTCATTAGCTACTGATCGGGCAAATCCCATTTCATGAGAAACCACCACCATGGTCATTCCACTTTCCGCAAGTTTAATCATTACATTTAAAACCTCTCCAATTAATTCGGGATCCAGGGCAGAGGTCGGTTCATCAAATAAGATGAGTTTGGGATTCATTGCCAGGGCACGAGCAATAGAAACACGTTGCTGCTGTCCACCGGATAGTTCAGCAGGATAGGAATTTAGTTTGTCTGCCAATCCTACCAGATTCAATTTTTCTATACCAATATCAGTTGCCTTATCTTTTGGTATTTTTTTCACCACTGTTAATCCTAAGCGAACATTATCTAAAACGGTGAGGTGGGTAAAAAGATTGAAGTGTTGAAAGACCATACCAATAGAGGAACGGATTATATTAATATTCGTATCAGGATTGGTTATTTCAATTTCTTCTAACCAGATACGACCTTTGTCAGGTGGAGTAAGTTTATTAATACAGGTCAGTAAAGTGCTTTTACCGGTACCGGAGGGGCCGATAATAACAGTAGTTTCTCCCTGGTTGACCTGAAATGAGATACCTTTTAAAACTGTTAACTTTCCATAACTTTTATGTAAATTTTCTACTTTTAGAATAACCTTAGGCATGTTAAATCCTTTCCAAGACAGATTGATTTCTACTTTGTTTTATTTCATAACCGGGGATTTTGTATTTTTCTTCCAAAAACCTTAAGAGCTGGTTTCCACTAAAAACCAGGATAAAGTATATTAGAGCACAGACGGTATAAACCAGCAGAGCATTACCGAAGGTACGAGCAACAATATATCGACCCTGTCTTAAGAGCTCTGTTACTCCTACTGCATAAGCTAAAGAACTATCTTTTAATACAACAGCATATTCATTAGACCAGGAAGGAATAGAAAGCCTTAAAGCTTGAGGTAATATTACATACCTTATTGACTGCAGTGTATTCATACCTAATGAACGAGCGGCTTTCATCTGTTCTTCTCCAATGGATCGAATTGCTCCTCTAAATATTTCAGATTGATAGGCAGCAGAGCGTAAACCCATAGCCAGGATAGAAGCCCCAAAGGCACTTATATTAATATGGAAGAATGAGGAACCAAAATAGAATAAGAATAATAAGACAAGGGCTGGAACAGCTCTGAAAAAACGTTCAAAGGGTAAAATAATTAACAATTGTAAGCCAGGAGGGCTATAAACACGCCCCAATGCTAAAATAATTCCCAGTATAAAACCCAATGCTAAAAAATAAAAGGTTAGATTAATGGTAACCAGTGTTCCTGTCAATAGGGAGGGTATACCCTTCCAGATTATATATAATTGATCCATGATAATGACATACTCCTGTAGTTTATACAATTCTAATTATATTTTATAACAAGCATGCAAAAATAAAAAATCTCGCTACCTCTTTTTGATATTGAATCTATCAAGAAAGAGGGGCGAGATAATGCTCCCGTGGTGCCACCCTGATTGGAAAAACGAAGAATCTTTTTTCCCACTCATTGTAATTTTTAAAGGCAACCAACCTTTTTTATTACCAATGGACTCTATTTGGATTAAAAGTAAATTAAGGTAATTACACCTGCTATACCTTTCTCTGAATACTCGACTCAACCTACTTTGCCATTGATTTAGATTTTATTTTTTTATTTAATTATTAAATGTGCGAATTTTTGTGAGTATAATATAAGTCTAATATAATAATACTAATTAATAAATATTTTTTTGTCAAGATAATAACTAGGATAAAGGAGGAGAGAAAGATGAGAAAACCGATACAAAGAGTCGCAGCTATACACGATTTGTCTGGATTTGGAAGGGTTTCTTTATCAGTAGTAATTCCGATTCTTTCCACTATGGGTATACAGGTCTGTTCCTTACCTACAGCTGTGCTTTCTACTCATACCGGCGGTTTTAAGCACTATAAGTTTATTGATCTCACTGCTTATATGGAAGGATATATTGCCCATTGGAAGGAGATTGGCATTGATTTTGATTGTATTTATAGTGGATTTTTAGGTTCAGTTAATCAGATTGAAATTGTTTCTCATTTTATTGGCGATTTTGCCAGAAAAGACACCTTAGTAGTAGTTGATCCAGTTTTGGGTGATAGTGGTAAATTATATCCCTCCATGAATCAAGTTATGGTCAAGAAGATGCGAAAATACATTAGAAAAGCTGATTTAATAACACCCAATTATACGGAAGTACTTTTTCTGCTTGATGAACCTTATATGGAAGATCCCAGTGATAATCAAATTAAATCATACCTCCAGCGTTTGGTGAATATGGGCCCGAGTATAGTAATTGTAACCAGCGTACCAGTGGGAAGCAGTAAAAATATTACCAATGTGATAGCTTTTAATAGAGATGATGGTCGTTTCTGGAAAGTGAAATGTGATTATATACCTGCCTATTTCCCAGGTACTGGAGATGTCTTTACTAGTGTCTTAGTAGGGAGTTTAATGCAAGGAGATAGTTTGCCTATTGCTCTGGATCGTGCTGTTCAGTTTATTACTGCTGCTATCAGGGCAAGCTATGGTCATAATTATCCCCAAAGGGATGGTATTATATTAGAACGTGTTTTAGGTAATTTAAATCTACCGGTTATCGTAAGTAGTTATGAGTTGATTTAAAAGAGAAACAGTACTATAATTTTTGGTAATAGCTAAACTTAATTGCACTAAATTTGTTCTTTGACAATGGAAATCTGTTGATTCAGTAACCTCCTTAACAGGATGACCAGGTTCTCATTACGGTGATTAAATCTCCATTCTACCTCTTTTAAGTAGAGAGGAAAATATGCCTGATTTATGCCTCGATACTGATACAGCCAATGTTTGGCAAAGGACCAGAATCCTTCAATACCATTGATATGATCCCGTCCTTTGGGAACACCTTTCTCTTTTAATACCACCACATAATTTCCCCGGACAGGTAGGATGGTATAGGCAAACCTTATCATCGGTATAGTAGAGACTACCTGCTTTGGTGTATCTGTTAATGTAAGGCTGCATGGTCTCTTTGGCACGTGATGTGATAGGAAAAGTAAGCACTTTACCGTTTCTCTGATATATGCCAAATACAACCCACTTGCCGGTTGCTCCCCAGCCACGCTTGCCAGGTTTTCTACCACCAAACATGGTTTCATCCATTTCAATTTCACCAGAGAGAGGTTTAAGATCTTTAATAATATCCTGGTAAATCACCTCTCTTAGGTTACGAAACCATCTTAGTATAGTTGGCTGACTAGAAGGCACCTGAAATCTTAGACGATAAGTGAGGAACAGCAAGACAAAAATAATCCACTAATCTGCCTTTCTGCTAAGGTGAAATGCGAGTCTTTTTCCAAACGTTCTCAGACATTTTTCTGGTCAGGCCACAGCTACTACATCTAATTTGACCGGTAGAAAGATGCCACCATTTTTTACTGCCGCAGCGAGGGCATGTTTTCATACTCTCTTTATACTGATTTATCAACAGTTTTTCAAGTTTCTAAGTGCAATTTTCTTTTACCATTACCTAACAGAGTACAAAGATATTATTGAAAGAGATGGCAAAAAATTACAGATTATCTGGAAAGTAACATCCAATTCAGAATACGGTTATCCGGGTTTGTTTGACAGGGAAGTCCATAAGGTAATCGAGCAGATTATTACACAGCTATTAAAAGAAAAGGGTAAAATAGAAAATCCTATTCCTTTAGGATCTCTTTATAATATCTGCAAAAAAATGGGCATCAATAATTATGGAAGACACCAGTACAGGAAGATCAAAGAAGCCTTCAGGAGAATAAAAACAACATCCATAGAAACAAAGGGAACTTTCTATAGTAAAGATAAAAAACAGTGGCTGGAAGATATATTAATTTGTATGAACGCGTTGTTTTTAAAGGTGAAAAAATAAACGAAAAGGATATTGCAGATGATAATTATCTTTACCTGGGCAGCTGGTATCTACAGAATTTAAATTCCTTTTATGTTAAACCTATTGATTATAAATATTTAATGAGCCTTGAAAGCAAGATTGCTTCCAGGTTATATGAAATATTAGGCGTTAAATTTTATGGTTTGAGAAATAAAAGAGGAGCTTTTATCTGTTACCGCTATTCAAAACTGTGTAAATTGTTTCCGGTTACAAAACAAAAATATTTTTCACTTGCAAAACAGCAGCTGGATCCGGGAAATGAAGAATTAAAAAATACCGGTTTTATTTCACAATTCAAATGGAGTGAAAACGGGAAGAAAGACTGGCTTATTTACTACTGGCCCGGAGAAAGAGCTAAAAAAGAGATGAAAGACAACAGAGTAAAAAAGCTTGATTTTAACGATAATAATTATTTAAATGGATCAGATATTTCTGATGAAGAGGTTGATATTAAAAAACAAACCGAATCAGATCATGATAATAATTTAATTAATAAATTAATTGATTTAAATGTATCTAAAATCACAGCTTCCAGGCTGGTTAAAAAATATAACAACGAAACTATTAAAGACTGGGTCAGGGCGATTGATTTTACAAATGCAGAAAACAAGGCAGCATACCTTGTAAAAGCAGTCAAAGAAAATTGGTACTTGCCGGAGGAATATTTAAGAGAAAAAGAACAAAACACAGCAAAAAAAGAACAGGATAAAATTGATAGCCTCCAGAGGAAAGAGCAGGAGAAGAAGAACAAAAAATTGAAGGAAGAAAAGCAGAAACTGGACCAGATATATCATTCCCTTGACCCGGATAAACAAAAAGAGATTGATCAGGAAGCGGAAAACAAGTTAGACGATTTTTGGAAAGCCCAGCTGAACAAACAAAGATCCAAAGGCAAATTATCTAAGATATTACAGGCCGCTTTGGATGAAAAGAGAAATAATTAAAAAAATAAACAAAAAATAAATAATAAGAGGACTATATAAATTAAGGGAGTGTAATTTTTAGTAATACACTCCCTTTTTGTGAAACTATGTTAATATAATTTTATCCTGTTTCAAAGAAAATTATTATTGATAATATTTTACCAAAGGAGCCACGGATTGTTTCAAAGAATAGATAAAGAAATATTCCCGAATTTAATAATTACCATTTTATTTAATATATCAGCCACTCTTTTATCCCTTTTTTTTCAGCATTCAGGTTTTAAAGAAGTAAATTTTGTAGTTATATATATATTGTCTGTCCTGTTAACTTCACGTTACACAAAAGGATATGTATATGGAATTGTAGCATCAATCATTGCAATGTTTTCCTTTAATTTCTTTTTTACTGAACCAGTTTATACCTTTACTGTAGATGATCCTGCTTATATATTTACTTTTATTTTGATATTGATTGCAGCAATCTTTACTAGTGCCCTGACAAGTAAATTGATCTATTCCAAGGAACTGGCCAGCAAGCGTGAGAAGCAGGCACAGACTTTATATCAGATAACCAGCTCTCTGGCAAAGCCTGGCGGGATCATGGAAGTTGCCAAAGTTTCAGTACGTTGTCTAATTAATCTATTACAATGTAATGTAATCTTTATTTTAATAGACAATAAAAATAATTTAATACAGGAGATATCTACTGCAAATTCAGGCTATGGCATTGTTGCCAAAGATATTAACCGTAATGATATAAAAATCATAACATCAAAATATTATACCTTTCCTATAACTGTTCGGGACAAACAGGTAGGATATGTTTGTTTGCCCAAAGAAATAGAGAGTATTAATCAAGAAAGCCGTTTTCTCCTGGATTCTGTAATTATGCAAATAAGTATTGCCATGCAGCGTGAAATTCTTACCTCTGAAAAAGAGGCTGCCAAAGCAGAAATAGAACGTGAACGGTTTAAGAGTAACCTCCTCAGGGCAATCTCTCATGACCTGCGGACTCCGTTAACCGGAATAACAGGATCAGCAGAGATGCTTCTGCAAAACCTGAAGGATGAGGAGAATACGAAACTTGTACAGGGTATCTATGAAGATTCCAATTGGCTTATCCGTTTGATTGAAAATATTTTAAGTTTGACCCGAATCCAGGAAGGCCGTTTATCGATTAATATTCAGCCTGAATTGGTAGAAGAAATTGTAGCAGAGGCAGTTGACCGGACTTTGAAATATGCTCCTGATCATAAAATAACAATATCCATTCCTGATGAAGTCTTATTTGTTCCCATGGACGGGAAACTGATTATACAGGTTCTGATTAACTTAATAGATAATGCGATTAAACATACATCGCCATCTGATGAAATAAAAGTATCGGTTAGGTTGGAAGATAATAAGGCCTGGTTTGAAGTGAGCGATAATGGTACCGGTATTAATCCTGAAGATTTACCAAGGCTTTTTGATATGTTTTTTATAGCCCCCGGTTCTCATACTGATTCAAAGCCCGGGATTGGCTTGGGACTGGCAATCTGTAAGGCAATTGTAAACTACCATGGAGGTGAAATTATGGCAGAAAAAAACGAATCCAATGGAGCTACATTCCGCTTTTATCTAAGTGTTAAGGAGAGGTAAAATGGCACCATTATTTTTAATTGTAGAGGATGATAAGCAAATCCGCAAATTCATCAATTTTTCACTTAAAACACAGGAATATGATTGCCTTGAAGCAGAAACAGGCAAAGAGGCAATGAATGTAATATCTACCCAGCAAAACCTCATGGCAATCATTCTGGATTTGGGGTTACCGGATATGGACGGGATTGATATTATTAACAAGGTGCGGGAATTTTCTAATATTCCCATCATTGTGGTATCTGCCCGCGACCAGGATAACGAAAAAGTAGAGGCTCTGGATGCAGGGGCCGATGATTATCTTACCAAACCGTTTAGTATTAAAGAACTTCTGGCAAGAATGCGGGTTATTTTGCGTCACAGCAATAACAACAAGAAAGAAGAAATACCTGTAGTTTATAGAATTGGCGATTTAGAGATTGATCAGGAAAAACATAAAGTAACACTGGAAGGTAATGACATACATTTTACCCCGATGGAATACAAAGTATTGACTTTGTTGATTAGAAATTCAGGGAAAGTGCTGACACATAAATATCTGTTAAAGGAAGTTTGGGGCAATTATCTGGAAAGCGATGTCCAGTCCCTGCGTGTCTTTATGGCCAATATAAGGAGAAAACTGGAAAAAAATCCGGCAAAACCCAGATATATTTTTACTGAAGTCGGCATAGGCTACAGGCTTGCTGATGAATGATAATAGGATAATTGAATAAAACAGGCTTTCATTTTAAATATCTTAATAAAATCTTTATGCTTATCAGATAAATCTTAATACCTTCTTTATATAATCCTCGATATAATAGCTGCGGTGAGAAAAATAAAGATTATCGATTAATATCGAGGTGTTTTCCCTTACAAATGAAGTTTAAGGTTGTCGGGAATATGCTGGGAAAATTATTGATGTATCTCAGTACATTAATGATTTTTCCACTGCTTTCTGCTTATTATTATAGTGAAAATCTTGCTTTTAAAGCATTTATATGGTCTATCGTTATTACTTTTTTAGTCGGATTTGTTTTGCATAAAATATGTCCGTTTAAAAATTCAATCGGCAACAAGGAAAGCTATCTTATAGCCACACTCGGTTGGGTAATTGTTTCCGGGTTCAGCGCCTTACCTTTTCTTTTTACCAGAACAATACCAGGTTTTCTCAATGCCTATTTCGAGAGTATGTCTGGCTATACTGCAACCGGGGCAACAATCTTAACTGATATAGAATCCAATCCTCTTTCTGTCCTGCTCTGGCGTAATGAAATCCAGTGGATCGGCGGAATGGGAATCATCCTGCTGGTAGTTGCCTTATTACCTTTACTTGGCGTAAGCGGAATGAGACTGGTCAGATCTGAATTCCCGGGATTTGAGATTGATAAGATAAAACCGAGAATTGTGGAAACAGCCAAGACCATCTGGTTAATCTATATCTTTATCACTATTGGCGAGATTGTCTGTCTGTATGGATTCGGCATGCCATTATTTGATGCAGTAATTAATACATTCGGTACTGTTCCAACAGGTGGTTTTAATCATAGAAATATCAGCATTGCCTATTATGATAATGTCATATTTGAAATTGTCATTATGATATTTATGTTTATTTCAGCAATAAATTTCAGCCTGCATTACAAATTTTTCCATGGCAATAAAAAGATATATGCCAAAGATCAGGAATTTGTATTTTTTACCTCTATCGTCTTAATCTCGATTCTATTGGTAACTTTACAGCTAAGGTTCTCAATTTATGATTCCATTCTTAATGCCTTAAGATATGCTTCATTTCAGGTTATTTCGATTGTAACCACAACCGGTTTTGTTAACACTGATTATGGTCAATGGCCTCACTCTTCCCAGCTGATTCTGGTCTTGTTGATGTTCTTAGGCGGATGTGTCGGCTCTACTGCCGGGGCCATAAAGAGTGTCAGAATGCTATTACTTTTCAAACAGCTAAAACAGAGCTTTGATAAATTGTTACACCCAAATGCCATTGTCCCGATCCGGCTGGGAGGAAGGGTTGTCTCTGATGATATTATGCAAAGCATAAGATCTTTCTTCCTTTTGTATGTATTTATTTTTATTATCGGAGTTCTCATTATTACTGCTACAGGACTGGATATTACCAGTGCCATAGGTGCAGTGGCTGCAACACTGGGCGGGGTAGGCCCTGGCTTGGGCCTGGTAGGGCCAGCTCAGAATTATGCTGCAATCTCTGCAATCGGGAAAGTAACTTTAATTATCTGTATGCTCCTGGGGCGTCTGGAAATCTATACTGTTCTTGTATTGCTTGTTCCTGAATTCTGGAAAAAATAAATCCGCTTTTCAGATTATTTATATTTTTTCTACCATTTACCAGTCTAAAGTGTTATAATATTACCGTTTGCGGGAGTGTACTATTCAGATCACACTCCCTTTTTATATTGCTCACAATAATACAAGATCTCACAGATGCTTTGTTCTATATTATTTTTAGCTATCAATGCTATATCTTTCCTGAAGCGGCAGTATAAATGTACCAGGATTATATATAAAACATAGTTAAAAGGCTGTAAGGGCATGGTTGGAGTCTTTACTTTTGTCTGGGCTTTTTACCGGGTCCGGCAATATTTTGAAGCATATTTGCAGTTTAATAGAACAATATATACAATACGGATATAGTCTTATCCCGGTTGATGAAGAGAAAAAACCGCATATCTACTGGAAAAGATACCAGTACAGAAAAGCACCGAGAAGCGACGTCTTTAGCTGGCTTAACGAATTCCGTCCTTATAATATCGGGATAGTAACCGGAAATATCAGCAGACTGGCTGTTGTTGATGTTGATGATATTTCTTTATTGCCCGGTCTTGAAAAAAGAATACCGGAATTAACTGCAACAACAAGGGTAAGAACAAACCGGGGATATCATTATTACTTCAGCTTAAACAATACAACTGTAAAAAGCACCGGTGCGCTCTTTGGGAAAAGACTTGAATTGAAGAGCAACGGCAATTACATTGTTGCTCCTCCTTCTGTAATCAATAATCACCGTTACACTTATGAAGTTCCTCTTGATAATATACTTCCTATACCTGAAATACTTACCATAAATAATAAAGGCAACTCCGAATTTGCAGAAAAGAATATAATAGATAAAATACCAAAATACCACGGGCATAAAATGGATTGTATCAGGCAGATATTAAAAAGAAATTTAAAGGAAGGAGAGAGGGACAACGGCTTGTTTGTCCTCTATAATCTCCTTCTCCAGAATAAAAACTCTACAGAATATTCCAGGAAGATCATAGAGAAGAAAAACAATTCCCTGGCTGTTCCCTTAACTGGCAAGGATCTGAAAAAGATTTACCGCAGGACCTATCATTACGGCTGCAGCGGTATCAGGAAGAAGCTTCCTTTTGTCAGGTGTGAGAATTGTACTTACCGTTTCAGAAGAGGACAACTGGGAAGCAGAAATATCCTGGTCAAGAGCTTAAGGGTATTGCCGGAATTAAGCAATACACAGCGTGGAATTGCCTGCCTGTTGGGAACTGTTTTTGACGGGGAATATCCCTCAATATACAAAATTGCAAAAACAGCAAAAATGAACTCGGCTACAGTTAAAAGAGCAATCAATGTATTAAAAGAGAAGCATATTATTGATGAGTCTCTTTATAATTGACAGATACAAAAAACCGTTCACTTTTTAATGGTCAAATTCTATATTTTTCAACGATTTCCGAAGGAAAAAGGCGACTACTATACTGTATTAGTATTGGTAATTTAAGTGTTTAATTTCCTCTTTTCTTTGCCTTCAACCTCTCTGTCTGAAACGCCTTCTTTCCCGGTAACCCTCTTTTGCATTTGAGGCGATACAGGAAACAAAAAAAGGACAGCCGGGAAACAGAAAAGAAACTTTTTACCCTCTCTTTTTTTGCCTGAAAAAAAGATATAAGCGGCTTGTCTGTGGAACCGGCTGCCCTCATATTTATAATAGCATAAATTATTGTTTGTGGCATTAACAATAGACCATTATATTTTAAGTTCCCCTTTTTTGTATAAATAATTACCATTACCGGTGGTGATGTATCCTATCAATGAAAACCTTTTTAAAGTATAGTTAATAGCTGATTCATCATTATGATCAATGGCTATAGTGAGTTCTTTGAGATTATCTTCTAGTATGCCAAAATAATTTTTAGGGATACTATAAAAGCTATCTTTGTTACTAATAATGTTATTAAAAAAAGAATTTATGTTTGAATAAGAAGACAGTAAAACAGAATGAATAAAAATAAGCATTTCATCATAGTCAATATTTAGTACTCTTGATACCATAGCGTATGTTGCACTAAAATAATATAACTTTTCTTTATAATCTTTTGCATTGCTCATCATCTCTAATACTTTCATAAATTCCTTGACAATTAATCCTCTGCTGCTATTTGATATTTTCAAAATATACCTCCTGTGTTTGTTTTTTTATATTTTTTCTTGGCTAGATAAACACATACTTATTACTTCTTCAGTATCTTTTTCAAAATCCTCTTGAGTGATATGCATATGTTCAAAGCTATTTGTAGTCATTAAAGAATTAGGAAAATTAGCAATATTAAGATCTGTTCCTTCTCCTTCTTGGGTATTTAAGTAGGTCTTTGTATTTATTGTTTTTTGCAATAAACGCATTGAATTTTCAACCATTATATTCTCTGCTTTTTGAGGATCATACTTGTTTTCTGCTACATCTAAGAGCCATGGAAACAAACGAATAAAACGCAATAAGACAATTCCTGCAGCAGAAGTCTTGGTTATCTTGTTTTTCCATTTAGCAAGAGTTCGAAAAGGAATTTCTAATGCCCTTTCGATTGAGGTCAAACTTCTTTTATTTTCAATAAAATGCTTTAGAATATTTTCAACACTTCTTTGTTTTAGTTCCTTAATTTTTTCTTCTATTATTTCATCATTCTGGTTGAAAAAATCTCCTTTAGAATCACATGTTTTACAAACATTTTCAATTATCTCAAAATTTATTTCACCTGCAAAAGGTTCTTTAATATTGATTGTTTTTTTTGTTTCATAAATATTTTCAGAACCACATGCTGGGCATATTTTTGTATTATTCATAACAATTTACCTCCAGGTTATTTATAGTAGCAGTTTAAAGGATATTAGCGATTTATTTATATTCCATGTTTTTAGATAAGTGAAAAGATTTAATGTTCCATTTATTTGATTTTTTATTGTAGAAAAAGGCAATATAACCTTTTTTGTTTCCGGATTCAAATTCATAGGAATCAACCATTACGGGATTTTTCTTGTCTGGATTATTTTTCCAAAGACCAGTATTATAGTGAATTTTATTTTCCAATCCGTTGTTTTGGATAAAAGATAGAATTTGTTCTGTTGTCCGTAGATTGAAAAACATATCTGCAAATTTGTATGCATCAGTAGATATAAAGATATTATTTTTATTTTTACAAGCTTTTTTAAAATCTGAAAATTTATAACTAGGATTCTTATTTTATTTTTTATAATACACTATATTTTCCTAAATATCAATATTTTTTATACTTAAAGTATAAACATACTGATTTTTTATTTATTTTTTCTTAAAACAATTAATTAAAATTATACAAAACAGCATTGTATAAAAGCAAATAAATAGATGATGTTGTTTGGACAAATTTTATCCGAAACTCTACCTGGAATAACTGATGGCATATCGTTACCGATAAAATTTCAAGAATGGGATTTTCCGATTTTTGCCCTTCATCCGTAATCGGAATACGATTCATAAGAAACTCTTATAGTATAATTGAAAGTATATCGTCACCTATGAATCAGCCTTTCGTAACAAGAGTCTGATTTAAACGATAACTGCCCACCCAACGACGGCACTTAAGAAAAATATTATTACATAACAAACATTATCTCACCCAGTTCAGGGCAGACGATAATGTGGTGTTATGTAAACTATATTTTATGCCGTGCTGTTTAAGACACACCTCGTTATTCACTCGGTGCGGCACCACGGCATGCGTGCCTTTTCTCTCCGTTGCACGTCAACTGGGACTTATTCCCGTTAAATACAATCCCTATTCTGCTCTTTCGTCGTTTCACCTGCCTGCTCCCGAATAAATCATTCCAGAGCAGGCTTTTGTCTTTCCTGCTCAATCGTCTTTTTACCGTGCGCATCTCTATCAACTTGCCGTGCTAAGGATACAGGATAGAATATCCGTGCAGGGCAGTTTCAGGACATGCTGGGGATAGATGAGGGTATTAAAAGAAGAAAAGAAAAAAGAAGAGGAAATACACCCGCCGGATCATAAAAAGCCATGACCGGCGGGAGAATTGCCGGAAGAAAGAGCATTGCTTTTTTCAAAACAGGAAACTTCCCCTGACTTGAAAAAAGAAATGCTTTATTAAGAAATAAATACATAAAGAGCATAACTTCAGAAAAATTTTCCGGAAGCAAATCACTTTCCGGAGTATTTTGCCTGAAGATATGCAATTAAAGTAAAGGATGTCCATAATTTATGGCAAGAGGAAAAACTGCTTCCCCCTTGCCATAAATTATGCTTTCCGGTTAATAGATACTATGGCATGTAGTGTTTTTGTAGGATTAACAAAAATAGGTTATGATAAATATAATAATCTAAAAATTATATACTAATGAAGAATGAGTTAAACTTTGAAATATACTTATATGTCTGCATAAAAATCACTGTGCAGGAGTATGCTAAAAGATTTAAACATGCAGCACTCAGAGAAGCCATAGCTTCCTTCCTACCGGAAGACGGATACAGTGCTTAATCTATTATCTTTCCTCTGGGCACTTTTACCAACAACCAGTCATCTATTCCCTATGGTGGCTCCAGGGCTCTAGCTATGCGGATGATGGAGCGTTATTTTTCTATAGGGGGAAATATCGAGACTTCCTGTGAAGCGGTAGATTTAGAGATCAAGCAAAAGGACGTAAAAAGGGCCATATGTCAGAACAAAAGATCTTTTGAAGGTGATTATTTTATTGCCGCCTGTGATGCCCACGTACTATACGACCGATTATTAAAGGGGAAATATCCCGATCCGGAGTTTCAGAAAAGATTCAACAACCCTACAGACTATCCTCTGGCATCAAATATCTATGTTGGAATAGGCTATGAGGGGACTATGACAGATATTCCCCGTACCCTGAGGTTTCCGGTAAAATCCGTCGATATCAAGCAGAACAATGAGCCGATAGAATATCTCCAGATGACTCATTATGCTTATGAGCCAAGCTTTGCTCCTAAAGGATATACAGTGGTAACATTTGCCGTTAATCAGTTCCAACCGGGAATAGATACCTGGGATACTCTGGCAAAAAACAGGGAGGCTTACAATCTGGAAAAAACCCGTATTGGTGAAGAAATTCTTAAGGCAATGGAAAAAAGATTCCCTCATATGAAAGGCAAGCTCAAAGTACTGGATGTAGCGACTCCCAAAACATATGAACACTATTGTAATGCTTATCGCGGTGCTTTCATGGGCTTTTGGCCAACCATTCGCGGAAAGATGATGGCCCATAACGGACGTATCAAAGGGTTAAATAATATTTTCTTAAGCGGCCAGTGGTTACAACCACCGAGTGGACTTCCCGTTGCATTGATTACCGGGAAAGATACCATCATGAGACTTTGCAAACAAGGAAAGAAACCATTTAAGGGAGTATGAAGAGAAAAAAATTGGAAGTAAGATTGTACTCTAAAACTTAATTTGTCCAACAAATAAGATCCTATTAAATATCCGACTTTTTGAGTGATTCAGTGATGTATGCTAAAATAATAAAAACATTTTTGAGGGGGATTTTATGAAGAAGAAAAGTTGGATTATCTTGTTGTTTCTGTTTATTATAGCCTTGTTTATAAATGTTTCTATGGCAAATGATAATGATATCGAAGGATCTCAGGACCATCCTCTGATTTCCCGTTTTGCCGGCTCGAAAATCCTGTTTTACCATCAGGTGCAATATGATGAATATTACCTTGTTTTAGGTCCTGTGGAATGGGAACGGGATGCAGATCAAAATTTGGTTTCTACTATTACCGATGGCAAATGGTTGGAAGGAAAAGTAACCCGCATCCAGTACGAAGCCCCGGAAGGGCATTCTACTTTAGAAATTTTTCGGAGTTACGAAAATGCGCTAAAGAATGCAGAATTTGAAATATTATTCTCCGGTTCCCGAGATGAATTAGGCCGGAGATTTGGCCTAGCGGTTTACAGTAAAGATATTTTTGAAGCTGGTTTAGCCGGTGGCTTTGCTGCCAGAGGTAGACTGTCCTATTATTTAGCAAGCCAGGAAGATCACCAAAGATATCTGGCAGTTAAGTTGTCAAGGCCAGAAGGAGATGTGTATGTCTCTGTTTTTACCAGCATAAGCCCTCAAAAACCGGAGCCAGCTATTCAGGTAGATGTAGTAGAGTTGCAACCCATGGAAGAGGATTTAGTTACTACTGACCTGCTTACAGCCAGTGAATTATTGAATGAGATTAGCAGGACTGGCAAAGCATTGGTTTATGGAATATATTTTGCAACAGGCAGTTACCAGATTGAAGCAGAATCAGAACCTACTTTAGAGGAAATTGCTCTCTTCTTAGAAGAGAACCCAGCTATTAACCTATATGTAACCGGCCATACAGATGATACTGGTGATTATGAATATAATGTGAATCTATCAAAACAAAGAGCCCAGGCAGTAGTTGATTGGTTAATTAGTAATTTTGGAATTTCCCCTGAAAGGCTTTATCCGGTTGGTGTGGGGCCGGTAGCTCCGGTAGCCAGCAATGAAACCGAAGCCGGAAGAACTCAGAACAGACGTGTGGAGTTAGTGAAGCGATTATAAATTATCATGAAAAAATGGTATTTAAAAAATAGCCTGATCATTTAATTATGGTTGGGCTATTTTTTTAATTGTCCGTTTAACCCAAAATGCCTTACAATAAACCTGCCAAGGTACGTTTATTTAGCGCATTTATTCCACGAGTCCAAAAATGGGAGACAGGCTTGTCCAACACAAGATGAGTCTAGAATATCTATCTATTTAAAGACAGATTAGGATCTATCATTGAAAAATAAAGTTCAACTATAGAATCATCTGATCAACCAGGATAGTCAAATACCTTTCTTTATGCCAAAATAAGAATATATGGCTAAAAGAGTATTTGTGGCTAGAGTGGTTTGTCCAGGACAATAACCTGTTTCTGCTCTTTCGTCATTTCGCTTTCATGCTCTCAAATAAATCATTTCAGAGCATGCCCTCGTTTTTTTGTTCTCAAGTGTCTTTTACCGTGCGCATCTCCATCAACTTGCCGTGCTAAGGATACAGGATAGAATATCCGTGCAGGGCAGTTTCAGGACATGCTGGGGATAGATGAGGGTATTAAAAGAAGAAAAGAAAAAAGAAGAGGAAATACACCCGCCGGATCATAAAAAGCCATGACCGGCGGGAGAATTACCGGAAGAGAAAGAGCATTACTTTTTTCAAAACAGGAAATTTCACCTGACTTGAAAAAAGAAATGTTTAATAAGAAAGAAAAAACACAAGAGCATAACTTCAGTAAAATCCTCCAAAGGAAAGACACCTTCCGGAGTATTTTGCCTGAAGATATGCAATTAAAGAATGTCCATAATTTATGGCAAGAGGAAAAATAGCTTCCCCCTTGCCATAAATTATGCTGTTGTTATGGGAAATAAAAAAATATTAATTATTCTTTGGAGAAACAATATATTTTATCTTTAATTTCTTATTTGCAATCAAACCTTTCTTTTTCTATAATCAATTTAAAGTGCGAGGTGTGTGGTGGACAACATAAAAGTTGTAATAATGTATATTTTATCAATTTTTATAGTATCTATCGTAGGATCTTTGTTTGGTTTTCTCCTCACTCTTTTACCCCCAATAAAATCGTTATTTAAAAAATCCAAGTCATTATTATATATAACTGCCTTACCTGTAAATATTGCTTCAAATTTTTTTGCTGTTTTCTTAATTGTATCAATATGCAATAAATTAAATATTCAACCTACTTTATTGATGGTAATTATTCCGGGTATATTGTCTATACAGAATGGCAATTCAAGGATAAAAAGAGCAAAAGAAGGGGCATCTAACGTAAAAAGTATGTTAGATAATTCAGGAGAACCTGAATCGTATGATCAGAAATCTGATATTAAAACAGAATACATAAACCAGATAGGTGATATATTAGGGCTAATATTGGGTGTTTTGTATTTTTTGTATAATGCTCCATTATATTGATGAAATGTATTAATTTTATTATGTTGGGTTAATATGAATTCTTTTTTTCTAAAAAGAAAAAATAATGAGGATACATTTTATTCTCAAATACGAGATTGCAATGAAAGGGCTGAGGCAAAAGAACAAATTGAGTATTTCTGGAGAATATACAGACCTTATGTTCAGGGCAAAGAGAGTAATTTTTTAGATAAAGCACAAATGAAAGGTTATTTTAAGCAATGTTGGTGGGAAATGGTTTTGTCTGTTGGTTTACTTAATGCTGAAGCGAATATTAAGAATAAAAATACAGAAAAAGGTCCTGATATTCTAATAGAGGATCTAGAAGAAACTTCACTTAAGATATACATTGAAGCAATAGCCCCTAAAGAGGGAGTAACGGAAGACAAATTACCTGAGATGGCATGGGGATATGATATTACACTTCCTGAAAATAAATTTTTGTTTAGGGCTAGCGGAGCCTTTATTGAAAAACACAGAAAATATAAATCTTATATAAAGAACAACACTATTTGTGAAAAAGATATTTATATTATTGCTATTTCTGCTTGTAATTTAGGTGAATATGGATCATTAATGGATCATCCTTGTCCTGCACTTTTTAAATTCCTTGTTGGAGCAGGAAATCAAGTTTTATCTCCAAAAGGAGCTTTTGTTGAATATAGACCACAGATTATGAAAGGGGATATTCCCATTGAAATGAATTGTTTTCTTAAAAATAAATACAATGGAATTTCAGCTGTATTATATTCTAATACTAATATATTGGGGTGTCCTGATAAGCCAGAAAAAACCTTCATAATTTTAAGTAACCCATTGGCAAAAAATCCATTGCCGAACAAGATATTTAAGGGTATTAAGATCTGGAATTTTGACAAAAAACATAAAGGTTGGATAAAAAAATAAAGTATATTTTATTTAACATACTGCGATATGCGAATTCAATATTGTTTCCCAATCTTAATCATTCTATGATAAACAAAAGTTCCTCGAATACCTTGCAAGAAAAAATAAGACAATGCTCCTACAAATGGGATGCCTACTATTATTAATATTAACATTAAAAACAGATTTTCACTTTCTATAGGACCTTTCACCAATACTAGCCCTCTATCTATAACTAGTAAAATCCACAGTATGAAAATTATCATTGCGCATACTTTGTTCTTTTTATAGACACCAAAAGCTAATCCAAATATAATGAATGCTCCTAACAAATCAAACAGTGTAACATTAGGAAAGGAAAAAATCAGAACTAATAAACCCCATCCGATACCGCAAATAGATGCATCTTTTATTGCTTTGTTTGCTTTTTCGATATCCATTATAAATCGCCTTATTATAATAAGATATTGATTAACTTAAAATAGTCGAACTAGTTTATTTATGACTTTAGACAAGGGATAAATCACTTTTTATGCTCTTTGATAATAATATCCTTTGTCTTTGTTATATGTTCAAGTAACTCGTTAGTCATTTTTCTTTCATCATATAGTGTCCCTACTTTGAAAAAAGTAGCTACCTTTCCTATGGATGCTTTATTTGGTCTCGAAAGAATTTCTCTTATCCAAATTCGCCAATTATCAATCGTTTTTTCTTCATCATTGGGGTTTAAATTACGATCAAGTATTTTTACAAAATCATAAACTTTTTGAAGTGCCTTCTTGTAT
>CAYSRG010000028.1:0-26796 GCA_964433555.1 uncultured Atribacterota bacterium
GGGAAGCAGCACTAATAAAATCAACTCATATCTATCTAAAATTTATCCAGCTGGGTAAAAAAGAGGGTACTATTGAAAAATGGATTCCCAATGAAGCAATCTTATCTTATTTGAACGCCTCTATTACCATTCTGCAAGATCCTGAATATCTGAAAACCAACGATGAATATAAACTGGGAATCTTCCGGTTGTTTCTATACGGATTACTGGGAAAAGAAAAATAGTTTATTATAGGCTTCTATTTTTCCTGTTTTTATACTAGAAAGCTATATTTTAAAAACAGGAAGATCACTATTAATCAAATCGTAAAGCTTATCTCATTTATCACCCATATGCTCGGGGAAGATAAGATTGATTTTTTAATAACACGAGTTAGTTTTTTCGGCGAATAAGCAATTGTAAATTTCTTAAAAATCAAAGCCAATTCACTGGAGATACCCTATTTGAAACGACTGCAATACCATAAGGAAAGCCAATCCATATTGTTTAACTAAATCCGGAAAAATGGTGTTACAGAAACAGTTAGACTGGAATATTTTCCTCTCAACCATAATGGTTTAGCCACAGAAATATCCACTTTAGGAAACATAGATGACATCATTCCCAATCCAGTTCTGTAAAAGCAAAGGAGCGGAAATTACTAATGTAAATCTGTTATCCAATTTTCAAGGGGAAATCCTACACTTAATATATCTGAAATGTTTACCGCACTGGAAAATCATAATAGATTTCCAGATATGGTTCATTTTCAAGAGTATAATGCCACCATTCTTCGGAGTAAGCTAAAAATCCGTGCTTTTCCATAATCTCTCTAAGTATGGTCCTATTTTGAAGTTGCTCCTCAGTAATTAAATCTGTTTCGTGGTGAGATAGGTCACCGAAATAGTCAAAACTTCCACCCATATCCAATTCTTCACCTGAATCAATATCAACCAGGGTTAAATCAATAGTACTTCCTCTCGAGTGTCCCGATCTTCTGGCAATATAGCCCAGGCGGAAGAGATCCTTTTTATCCACTTCAGGATAATATTTATTTTTCATTCTTTGATCCTCTTCATCATCAGCCCATCGGATAAAATGGTCAACAGCTTGCTGGGGACGATAGCCATCAAATATTTTCAAGAGCAGCCCTTTCAACCTCAGTTCATCAGCTACTGCTACCAGCGCTTCGGCTGCATCAACAGTTAATATCGCTTTAGGTGCAAGATATCCGTCTACTCTATTTCCGACAAAATTATCAGTTGAATAATACCTGACCTCAAGTATAGCATCAGGAATTAACTCATCAATATAGACAAATCCCTCTGGTATAACATTATCCTCTTCGGAAGCCAGATTGATAACAGTACTTATTCCTGCTAAAAGAAAAAGAATTAAGGAGATGATAGCTACAGTCTTTGTGATTGTTTTATTCATTTTATATCCTTTCTATTCTATTTTTACTGTTGCAATACTAAACAGTTTGCTTTTATATGCTTCCTTGATTATTTCAGCATTTTAACACTGATGAACTTAGGTTTCAAGATTAGTGACCTGGAATATCTATCACTATATCATTTTTATTATAATTCAGGTTCTTAAAAATTCATAAGAAGACTTTATCAGCACAATAAGATTTCTTTCCATTGTGATTCACGAAGGCAAACAGAGATGGCTATCTATATCAAAACTTGACAATCTTGTTCACCGTTAATCCTGTTAATCTGGCAAGCTTTCTTAAGAACAGCATCTAATTCCTTGAGTTATTACTAAGCCTTTCGTGCCTTGGAATTCACTGTTCTACTGTGTATAATGTCGTTAATTACAAATGATACTTTTTAGACCAACTCTCTGATGGTTTGACAAGACAAAGTTACAATTGCAACAAATACCCGTTCTTCTTAAGCCACTCTCGCTGTTTTTTATATTTTGGCAAAAGAAAGTGAACCATATTCCAAAAAGATCTAGAGTGATTTTTCTCACTAAGATGCACCAGTTCGTGGACTACAACATAATCAATAACAGACATTGGAGCCATAACCAGTCTCCAGGTAAAGTTAAGGTTTCCTGAATTACTACAAGAACCCCATCGTTTTTGAGCATTGGAAATTTTAATTTTATTATATTGGAAGCCTCTTTTCTGAGCATACCAGTCAACTCTTTCGGAAATCCTTTGATATGCTTTTTTCTTATACCAATCAATAAACACTTTTCTTGGATTTTTAATCTTCTCATTAAGGTAAAAATATCTGTCTTTAAATACTAATTTATCATTGATATTTTTTTCTTTGACAATCTTCATACAATAAGATTTGCCTAGATAGAAAAAATCTTCACCATTAACAAATTCTTTTTTCGTAAAAGATAAATTTCTAGCCAGTATCTCAGCCTGCTTATCCTCGATCCACTTATGATGCTTTAAAATTAATTTCCTTATTACATCATCTCCAACACCTAAAGGAGCTCGCACCAGTAAAGTTGCATCTTCACAAACCTGCAGCGCTATTGTATTTCTTTTAGAACGTATAATTTTCCCCATATTCATTGCAATCTTCCCATATTATATTGAGATAAAAAAGTAGTTTTAAGTGGTGTACTTTACAGCTAGCCTATGAAGCTTCCACACCTATTTCTTTTATCAGTATTAAATACCTTTCCTATTATCAAAATCAATAACAAATTAGCGATGGGTAGTTAAACAGAAATAGAAGAATGTCCTACAACTTGTGTAAAAACAATTTTTTCATGTTTCTTTAAATTCATAATTTCATGAAGCTTATCTCTATCAACTAAACCCAATACTACTGTATTTAGATTAGTTGCAGCACAATAAAGATATATATTTTGGCAAATAAATCCTGTATCTGCAACTGAAAAAAACCATTTTTTCTGCTCATTGCTGAAAAGAATAGATTTCATTTTTAAGAAATCAGCAACATAAATAAGTCCAACTGGTGCTAATTGCATCATTTTTTGAGTTCCTATATCAGCCCTAATATCTTTGTTCAGAATCTGAATTAGCTGATGTTCTTTTTCATCAAAGAGAAACAAACCTTTCTCCAGTGCAATATATACTTTAATCTCTTGTGAATTACAGGCAGAAGGAGCAGTTCTTTTACTTTTAGAATTTTTGGTTTGTTGTTTAGTAATTCCACAGGAAGCCCAAAGAAGATTAGACAATTCTTGTTCTGAAAGTGGTTTCTCAATCCATCTTCTTTTAGATCTACGTCTTTCTAGTGCCTTCATGAGTGGAAAAGAAAGTTCTTTTTGAGGTATAGGTAGTTTTATAATTTTATTTCCCATTTGTTCTAAATAATTACCTCTCTTTGGTTTTAATTAAGATGTACTGTTTAGATTATTTTAATTATTATGATTGAGTTAAGAAAAACTCTTTCTATTTCTTGTTGCTTATATCATGCTAAATTGTTTGCTCTTGTAAGTAAGGAAATGTAAATAACTCTAATCAATTTAAAATTATATACATCATATTCCGGTTTCAGTGTGTGTCAAAAATACCACTTACTCACACCAATGAGCCCTGAATCAGATAGCGTTTTTATTGGTATGAATTCTTCAGTAGTACCACGACCAAGAGCTACATAATGTCCTGTTCGTATTAGTAAAGTATATTACATGAATTTAAGCCTGAATAGGTTCTTATTTTTCAAATCTCATCTCTCTATAATAATAAATTCTATCTTCTTTAGTTATTTTTCGTAATACTTTACAGGGATTTCCAACCGCAATTACATTATCCGGAATATCTTTTGTCACTATACTCCCCGAACCAATCACGGAATTGTTTCCAATTTTTACATTGGGATTTATTACGACATTCCCACCAATCCAGACATTATCTCCCATGCTTATGGGCAAGGCAAATTCATATAGTGTATTTCTAATTTCATAATGCACAGGATGGCCAGCAGTATAGATGCCAACATTGGGACCCAACATAACATTATCTCCGATTATCACCCTGGCACAATCCAGGATTATCAAATTGTAATTAGAATAAAAATTAGCGCCAATTTCTATATTGTAGCCATAATCGCAGCGAAATGGTGGTTCTATAAAAAATGTTCCTTTTATTTTACCAAATAGCTCTTTTATTATTGCGTTTCTCTTGTCAATCTCTTCAGGGCAAAGTGAGTTAAATTTAAAAATTAATCTTTTAGTATATTGTCTTTCTTTCAACAATTCTTCATCAATAGCAAGATAAGGTTTTCCTGAAATCATCCTTTCTTTTTGCCTATTCATTTAAATCTCCTTTCTTAAAATATTAACAAAACAATAAAACATAAATGCTTCTCTATATCATGCTCTAACAATTTGATTTATGGTTAATCCTGATAGCCTTCAGTAATTTTAAAATACATGCAGTTCTTTAAACATAAAAAATTCCTTTGGGTTTAAGGAACTCATTTTGAATCAGGATGATAGATTATTCTAAATCATAATAATAGAAAAAACCGCCAGCCAATAGACCAACGGCTTAAAAAAATTTATTTAAATTCTATAACTTTGCTATTAGATGGTTCTCTGAACATCACAAAAGTATGGAATTGCTATCAGAGAACGCCCTCTGCTTTAAGATTCTCTATTTCTTTTTGATCAAAGCCTAGAAGATTACCATAGATTTCCTGATTATGCTCGCCGACTAATGGTATGCGAAGCTTCCTGTTTCCTGGCGTCTTGGACATCTTATACACAGAACCACTCAGTTTGACCTTACCAGAAAGGGGCTGTTCCACTTCAATGATCATCTCCCGGTGTAGTATCTGTGGGTCATTGGCTACCTGCTCAAACGTAGGAACAGGGGAACAGGGAACCTGGAATTCCTTGAAGTTCTCAAGGGCTTCCTCCACGGTTTTATCCTTCAACCAGTCATTCACAACGCTTTCAACTGCTGCCATATTTTTAGCTCTGAGCACACGGGTACGAAAGCGCTCATCGTCACTTAAGTCTTCTCGTCTAATAGCTTTGAGTACATTTTGCCACTGGCCATCAGTGATTGTACAGATCACCACATAGCCATCCTTAGCTTTGTAGGAACCGAAGGGAGTAGAGCTACTGAGCCTATTGCCAATTCTCTTAGGCGGAATAAGCGTGTCAAAATAATCAGCCCGATCAGGGAAGACCATTGCCCAGATTCCATCTTGCATGGAGATGTCAATATACTGTCCTCTACCAGTAATGTCCTTATAGTGAAGAGCTGCAAGGATTGCAATAACACCATTGTATCCGCCCATATAGTCTGCGAGAGAGATACCCACTTTAAGTGGTTCCCCGCTCTCATAGCCAGTTACGCTCATGAGCCCACCCATGGCTTGTCCAACCACATCATAGGTTATCTGGTCTCGGCGGGGACCCGTCTGGCCAAAGCCAGAAATGGATGCGTATATAATTCCGGGATTAATCTTACTTGCAACTTCATAGCCAAGACCCAAGCGATCCAGGATACCAGGAGCAAAATTTTCTACCAGAACAGAGCACTTGGCTACCAGTTTCTTCGCAATCTCCAATCCTACGGGATTCTTTAAATTTAAAGTCACGCTCTTCTTCCCCCGGTTGTAAGCCATAAATTGATAAGACTCTCCCTTAGGAGTCATTGGCGCAGCTTTCCGCTCTGGTTCTCCGGTGCCTGGCCTCTCCACTTTTATAATCTCAGCTCCTAGTTCACAAAGGACCGATGTGCAATGAGGACCTGATAAATATTGCGTGAAATCAAGTATCTTGACGCCTCCCAACGCCTTCTCCATAATACATCTCTCCTTTACTTATTGTTGTCCAAATTGTAATAGAATACAGCGATAACCATGCAAAGTTATAAAAAAATTACACTTTTGTAATGTTATCACAAATTTCAGTGTTAGACAAATCATTATTAAGGGAAGTCTGTGTCAAATTTTTGTAGGTACTATTTTCAAAATGTTACTATTTTTGGTAATCTCATACTTAAATTATCACTTTCCTTTTTAATCAACGATATAATACAAACTAAAGATCTGTGGAAAAGTTCTGACAGACATAGGATAATCGTTTTTTCTTGAGGTTCTATCTTAAGAGCCTGTTTCCTGGTTTGTTTTATCGCTCATATTCTGAACACTTTAGATATGTTTCTCTATGCAAAAATATATTGACATGAAATTAGGAGCTGAATATAATAAATCATTCTGATATTAATAGGAGTCAAAAAATGAAAACGATTATTATTGTTCACTCTTCCACTGGAACAACCCTGAATTTTGCAGAGGATATTTCTGATCAATTAAAAAAAGAAAAGCATGACGTTAAGCTTGTTCATTTGCAGACTGACCCGGTTATAAAGGGAGGATCTGTCCCCAAAACTGCCTCTATTAAGTTTGTCAACCTGCCAGATATAAAAGACTATGAATTAATTTTACTTGGTGGACCTGTCTGGGGATTTTCAGCCTCACCAATTGCTATAGCAGCTTTGGAAAAGCTGGGAAACCTGTCGGAAAAGAATTTCTTGCCTTTTGTGACCATGGGGTTCCCATTTCCTGCGATGGGCGGGAATAGGGCAATTTCAATGATGAGTGATAAAGCAAAAGAGTTGGGTGCAACCGTCTTGCCGGGTAAGATTATCCCAAAACTTTTTCATAATTTTAAAAAACAATTTAAAATAGAAGCAGAAGATATTGCCAAAATTATTATTTAGAATGTTTTATATTGTCTGATAAATATTATCCGTCTCTAAAGTAAAGGTGTTTTCAATACCATTGACATTTACAGTGTAAGTTCCTGCGGGTAACCCATAAACATCTAGAGCAATATTTCTTCAAAGGGCTCAATAACCTGAAAGCAGGATCCTGGAGAAGTTTCTGTTTTAATGGTAACAGTAAAATCATTCCCTTCTCTACTTTGTATAATCTCGTAAATTTGGGTACAAGGATTGGGAAGATAGCCACTGGCAACTACATGAACCTGAACGGGAAATGATTCTAATATCAGTATATCAATTTCAGTGACTTCAGCTAAATTTATTCTGGGCTCCACTGTGTTACAGCCAGGTATTAAAATTGTCATAAATATCAATAACAGTAACAATATAAATAATGTGCTATTTTTCTTAATCATTTGTAATTTTCCTCCAATGAAATATTGGACATATTCTCCAGGAATATATTCCAGCATTCCCTGGTATCCGCCTTCTTCAGGAAAGACAATTTTAATCCTGAATATACTTTATAACTTCTTCCACATGCCCCTTGACCTTAACCTTGGGGAATATTTTCATAATGGTCCCTTCTTTATCAATCAGGAAGGTGGTCCTCTCAATCCCCATATATTTTCGTCCATACATACTCTTTTCTTTCCAGACCCCATATAACTCACAAATCTTTCCCTCTGAATCACTCAGCAGCTTAAAAGGTAAATTATGTTTGTTAACAAAGTTTATATGTGATTTGATGCTGTCTTTGCTGACACCCAAAATAATTGTATTGCTTTCCTGGATCTTTTCGTAATTGTCTCTAAAGCTTACTGCCTCAAGGGTACATCCTTTTGTGTTATCTTTGGGATAAAAATATAAAATAATATTCTTTCCAATAAAATCAGATAGGGCAACCTCTATTCCCTGGCTGTCAGGTAAGGAAAAATCAGGGGCTTTCATTCCTTCTTCTAAATTCATCTTTCTCTCCTTTTTTATTCCAAAAATAAACATCAAATAGCTTTTTAATTATAGCATATCGGTTTTATAGTTCTGAGATGCAAATGCATTCAGTTCTTGAAATATCACTTTTTTATGATCTTTCAACAACAGACCCTCATCCATTAATCAAAAGTCTCTCTATGGTTTTCATGATTAAATTAATCTAATAATATTATATCTTTTTGATAAATATTTACACCTATTTTGGTAAAGAAAGAAGAAGTAAAATTTCTGCATCTCTTGTTTTGACTTTTGTTTGTTTTTTTATGTTGGTAAAATAATGTTTACTATATTTTAATATTTCCATAAGTTTTATCATTTTGCAAATTAGAAATGTAAATTGCAATAAGAAGAGTATTATTTATTATCTTTTAAAAGTTTTAAAATGTTTTTATAAGCGGAAGATAAGGATATTTCCCTATTTTTTATTTTCTTTCCAGCTTCTTGCTCCAAAAAACCCCAAGAAACCAAAAAGACCAAAGAAACCATAATTTAATCCTGGAATTAATCCTAAAAGGCCAAGCAATCCTAACCATCCTAATTTCCATAAATCCTTTGGTATGCCTCTTTTAAAGTAAGAAACTGTACTATAGATAACGGAAACAACAAAAGAAATGGCAAAAATTAAAGTCAGAATAAAAAATACTGGTTCCTCAATTTTAAAAAAACCGTAAAAAGCATTGTGTAAAATAACAGAAATAACACTTAAACCTACTAAAATATAGGTTATTTTTGTTTGTTTCTCCATAATAATAAATATCCTCTTTAAATTCCCTCTTGGGATAAATAAAAGTCCTTTCATGAGGAGGATTGACGGTTATTTCTACGAATTCATTGGTAGGAGTTTCTGGTAAATCTGTTACCCAAAGAAATTTTATTACTATATTATGGTTAATGCAAATTAACGTGGTTTTTTAAGTCCCCTTAAGGCCATTGCATAATTAATTCAGGGCAACCTGTATTTTTATCTTTTTGTTCTTTTACAAACCTAAATCCGGCTTTCTTGTAAAACAAGATACTTTTTGAATTTTCTTTATATACTGCCAACCTTAAATTTTTGCGTAATTCCTTTGCCTTTTTCAATAACTTTGTACCAATTCCCTTACCTTGATTATCCGGTTTGACAAAGATAGCAGCTAATCTATTTTCATTTAAAGATAAAGAGAAAAAACCACAAATCCCATGCTGATTTTCATATACATAAGTTTCGGAATTTGGTATATAAACATTTGTCATATTGTTTATCTCGGAAACCCAATAACTGCTGTCGATGAAATCATGGGCAATAAGCGATACTGTAAGCCATATGTCTAAAATTTCTTCTATGTCACATTCTTGAAATTTTCTTATCATATTAACCGCCTAATTGCATCTATAAAAAAATAGAGTTACTTCCTGCATAATCTTTGATGTCCCTTGCTTACCCTTTCTACGAATATTATTCCCGGGAATTTAGAATTGTACCTGTATCAATTTTATTATCCTATCTAATTCAATACATCAATAATGTCATTTGTAAATTCAATTACTCTCTTTTCAATTTGCATCTTAAGCTTTTCAGGATGATTGAAATCCGGCTGTTCGACCAGGATTGATTCAATAATGGAATCTACTCCTGGCTGCACTTCGGAAAGTTTATATTTGCCAATGTTTTGATGACTCAATTTTTTTACATACTCTGCCTGAATCTTTCTATTACTCCCACTCAACCATACATCAAATCTTCCCTGTTGGTGCAGAAAAACAATGGCAATCTTCAGCTTTTTTTCCTTCAAATCGTTTGGCGTAAAAGCAAAATAGGTCATATCTAAATAACCAAAATATAAAGAGCTTACAACATAATTCGGGTAATTTTTTTCCAGATAGTTTTTTAAGGAAGTCATAATAGTCATAATTCCCTTATAGGCTTTCTGGATGTGTCCCCTGTTTAGCTGGTTTTTGTATTCCTGAATATATTCATTCAATGATTCCATAACTATCCCTCACCCCATCGATATTTCTTATTCTGAAGAAATTTATCGATCTGACAATTTAAACATAATCCATTGTGGCAGCATATCATTTCCCCACAAGCCTGGCACTTCCATTTCTCCTCTTCTCTTTTCAGGAATTTATCCAGGCCATAGTCTCTTATAAATAGAAGGTTTTCTATCATGCTCATGTGGTATTTTGTTCGATAGCGCTTATCCAATGATTTCAGTCTTTTGCAGGGGAAATCCTGGCACTCAAAGCAAAACCGGATTTTCCCCTTTCCGAGCAATTCACATTTATCTGCCATGTGTGTACAATTATATCCTCTTGGTATACAACCAGGGCAGTATTTCCTGTGGAATCCATGTTTATTCAGATCTTTGTCCTTAAACTGATAAGCAATGCACAGACTGCAGTTCATCCCACATGGGGCAATTAAACTTTCTTTCATATCAGCACCAGCACCATAGAATATCAGATAGGAATAAAGCGATCAAATTCTCATGATTGATAATTTTAATTCCATTATTTTATTCTCGCATAAAGATTATTTTTTTACCATCCTTATCAATCATATTTTCTTCAACTAATTTAATTTTCCGATAATAGAACCATTGTTATGACCCCAATTGGAAATAGACGTGAGCTCCCTCAGTGTAATCAGGTGTATCACCATGTAAATTCCCTAATAATTGGTTACCAGCAATAGCATATGATTCTCCTGCTCCTGGATCAAGGGGGGTACCAGTTGGAATATTGTCTCTTGTATTTCCCCAGCCAGTCGGTCGAGCTGTGCTTGGTAAAAGTGCACTATCAGCATCAACATAAATACCACCGCCCTCATAGGCAGTGTTGGCGGAAATGGTATTGTCCTGGATAGTGATGTTATCGCTCTCATACACAAAAATCCCGCCGCCGTAATATCCTGCTTTATTACTGGTTATTTCGTTTCCAGTAATACTCACGTCGCTTTCATAACCAACACTAATACCACCCCCTTCATCATATGCTTTATTGTTTCTGATGTAATTTCCTGTAATATTGGCAATACATTCATCATTTAACATGATACCACCCCCGTCGGCCGCTGAATAATTACCGGTTATTTCGTTTCCGGTAATATTTACCGCGCAATAATACTCTACATGAATACCGCCACCGCCACCGCCTTCATCGTTTTCATTAGTTTTATTGTTTCTGAGAATATTTTCTTTAATAGCAATGGTAGGGTTATTATAATATCCATACACATAAATGCCTCCACCGTCAATGGATGCTTCATTGTCTTCGATAATATTATTCGTAATAGTGGGAGAAGTATCATCTATATACATTCCACCACCTTCATCTGCGGATCCATTTGTGATAGTAAATCCTCTAAAGGTTGATTCGTAAGCTACACTATCAAAGGTTACCACAGTTCCATTACCTTCACCATCATCGTCAGTATCACCATTAATAGTAGTAGCTTCTACTATATCCCAGTCATAGGGATCGATGCTTTGCAGGGTAATATTTTTTGCTATCGTAATATTCTCGTAATAAGTACCCGGGCAGACGATGATAGTATCTCCTTCTGAAGCAGCATCAATGGCATCCTGTATACTTGTATAGTCATCATTTTGCAATATTCCAGACTGATCATATCTGCGTATCTTTTTATCTGAAAGAACAAAAATAACCTCAATGGTGTGGTTGGCCTTTACATTGGTAAAAGTATAGGTATCAACCACTCCTACTGATTCACCATCCACCAGAACATCTTCAATCTCATAACATGGAGTAAGCGGAGTAATGGCAAAAGTCTTGTCTTTCCCCTTGGTTACCTTTACACTTCCTTCCGGATTAATACTGCCTCCTATTCCGGCTGTAGTAGTAATGGTATATTTGGGAGTGGGTGCAGGATGTGCAGGCGCCTGGGCTTCCTCAGTAAAAATAACCGAAATGGTGTGATTTTCCTGGATGTCGGTGAAGGTGTAGGTAGTGAGGGCTCCGACTGATTCACCGTCTACTAAGACATCAGAAATTTCATAGCCTTCATTTGAGGTGATGGTGTAGGTCTGGCTTACTCCTTCGGTGAGGCTGGTCTCTCCCAAGGGAATGATTGTGCCTCCCTCTGTAGCTGATGAGGTGATGGTGTAAGTGTTGGGATTAGGTTGTGGTAACATAGTACAGCCTGCTAAGATAAGGGCAATTAGGGCAGATAATAAGAAAAAGATAACATTCTTTCTAACAAACATTTTAAACCTCCATTTGGAAATTGAAATAAGACAAATGAATTTATTGTTATTCACTAAAAACATCATCTGTATTTTCCCTAAATATATCCTCTCCTTTGTAAAAAAGCTTATAAAAAAAGATATAGTAAGATAAGGTATCCTACTCTGTCTTTTTGACCTGAAAGATTCTTCCGGAGGAATTAGGGGTCACACTTTAAGCAAAACCTTTTTGACCTTCCTAAAGCTTGAGGAATTGCCTCTTCGGTGCTTTTTTATCAAAAAGCTCTCCAGAGTCCTGTCTGATAACAGTCTCTTTTACCGGTAAGTTTCAATACCGTCTTTTTGCTATCTTTCTTCTTGGGCGCTTTCTTAAAGAAAAAGAAAGTCTTTCCTGTTATCTTCCTACAGGATACTGTATTTGGTTGTCATGGGTTAAAAGATTTATCTTTATCTCTTCTATGTTTCTAATAAAAAGAATATTTTCTTTATTTTTCAAATATACTATATTTGAATAAAAAAGTCATCTTTTTTATTATTGACCCCGGTATTTTATTATTTAAAATTTATAATCAGGTTTGGAGATTACACCGCCGGTTTCCTGTCGGCTGTTGGCAATCCTGTCATATTCCTCCTGGGTTAAAAACTGTGCTTCATAAGAAATATTGTAACGCTGCAATTGGCAATCAAATGCTCTGAGATGATTTCTGGAGCCTTTTAACAGGTTTTGATAGACAATCTTGATATCATCATTGTCTGTCTCTTTCATCAAGCGCTGCAGGTCATAAATGTCCAAATCTTCAATGTATGCTCCACTAATATGGCATCTTCAATTAACTTGCTGCCTCTTTCTATCAGCCCATTATAAGCCTTTTGCAGTTCTTCATTACACGATAACATGATACAATAGATGGATATTTTATCCCTCTTGGAAGATTCTTGGAGCGTATTTGAAGGATTAAAAACATTTCAGGAAGAGAAAGACTAGACTACATATTTTTTACTCAACCTTATTCATATATATTTCTTGTTCTTTGGTAATGTTTTCAATAATATTTTTTGTCTTATCAACATATTCTATATAAGACTCTCCACGTTTTCCTTCTACATCTATATTCCCAGATATAATTTCCTGTGTTTGATCTTCTTGTAAGAAATCTTCATCCATCTGTGTCCTTAGATAAGGTATAAGCCAAACAAAATAACCAAAAACTGCTATAACAATTAATATCACGATACCTATAGTAATCTGATTCATATTATTTCCCTCTTTCCTGCAAATATGTGACTTTTGTTCATTCTTGATTTTTTAAGTTTTCCTGCTCGAGTTGTAATAGAAGCAGGTAAAACTGTTAGCGATATTTTCTCATTAGACCAAAAATCCTCATAATACCGGATTATAACAAGGCCGGGCATTTATTGGTTTCCATAGACTACTATCCTGACCAATCAAGTCACCCTCAAGGTAAGTCTTATCGCTCTGATTTAGAATCCATTATTTTGTAACCTTTTTCTGTTTCAGTTTAAGTCTCTTTTATTTCCTTTAACAAATCATATAATACATTGAGCCTTTCACTGATTATCTCATCATCTTTGTGCAGACAATCATCAAACAGGTTTATATCAGTATCAATTTGTTCATTATCAGTACATACTGAGACGTTCATGGCATCACCCTGCAAACCGATCCTGCCCAATATCGGGTAGTTAGGGTAATCCTTCTCATTTTTATGATATCTTTCCATGAATATTTTTCTTGTTTTGCAAATCAGGATTGCCAGATCGAGCACTCTGTGTAAAGGCATTTCCTCTGATTGCCGGGACCATTTTTCTCCTGTATGTCGCCATATTTTAGCAGAAATTTCGAGATTTCCCCGGTCATTCCATTGTGCCAGACCCAGAGATAATCCTTTTGCATCTGAGTTATTTGCCATCCTTCCATCAATTCTGTCATATTCTTCAGAAACAATAACCGGTTTGTGTTTCAGTTCAGTAGGTATCTTCATAATTCCCTCCAAAATTATTAAAAGGATATTAGTAATATACTGATTTAGTAGTTTACTGGTAGATTTATTTTTTGTCAAGAATTTTTCTATTTTTAGTTAAGATTAAAGATGAGATTATCATTAATATTGGGGTGGGTGATAATTATTAATAAATTTCAAATACTATTGAATTATATTTATCCAGAATTTGGATAACTAGTTTTTATATCGTCTGAAGAATATTATCTATTTCTAAAGTAAAGGAATCTTCAATACCATTAACATTCACGTTATAAGTCCCTGCCAGTAATCCATAAACATCCAGGGCAATCGTCTCTTCAAAGGGGTTAATTAAAGGTATACAGATTTCTTGGTTATATTTTGTTTTAATTGTTATCTTAAAATTATTTTCATCTCTACTTTGAGTAATCTGGTCAATCCCAGTGCATGGATTGGGTAAATTTCCTCTGGCAACTACCTGCACCTGAACAGGAAATGATTCTAATATTAATATTTCAATTTCGGTTACTTCAGCTAGATCTATCCTGGGTTCTATTGCGTTACAGCCGGATAACATAAATGTAACAGGTAATAAAAGTATCAATATTTCTATGGATATAATTATGTTGTTTTTTCTAATCATTTAATTTATCTCCTGGGAGGTGTCTTCCCACCCGGGACCATCTGAAACTCCATCTCCTGAGTTAGGAGCAGGTCAGGGACTATTTTCAATATCAACAAGTTCACCTTCTGCCTGCCCGGTATCTCCATCGTCTACCTGGGAAATTGCATTTTCACAACCTGATATTATAATTACAAGCAAAGAAATCATTATAAATAGCAAAAATAACTTTTTCATGGATTTTTCCTGATATTAATTTAATTTATGGTTACATTATATAACAGTTTATGATTAATAAAAAGATTAATGAGTAAAGGTAGTTTTTTATATTTTAAAGTGCTTTCCTTTTTCTTCCATCAATATAAGAACAATTTCTTTTATTTCAGGTGGCAATTGTGCAATTTGCCATTGGCGCTCAGC
Organism: uncultured Atribacterota bacterium; assembly: GCA_964433555.1. Classification (GTDB taxonomy): domain Bacteria; phylum Atribacterota; class Phoenicimicrobiia; order Phoenicimicrobiales; family Stramentimicrobiaceae; genus Stramentimicrobium. The sequence continues at coordinate 14,869 of CAYSRG010000028.1, forward strand.
TTCCAATGATTTTCCCAAATATTTAATAGCTCTTCTGGCATATAATGCTGCTCCCACTGAATGATCAGCCATATGAGCAGTTGCAACAGCATGCCCGACTGAACGGGCAATTGCTATAACAACAGGATCAGAAGATTCCTGGGCTACGGCATGGGCATTTACAGATGCATTTCTTGCCTCACCAACCTTGGCTCTTCCTTCTTCCCATTTTCTGGCAGTTTCCAGTGCAACAAGCAGCCTGTTGTCAATATTATCACCGATATATGGAAAAACATGCTTTGAACATTTCCGTGCCCATTCGATTAATATTCGGTGTTGCTCTTTAGTCAGCATACCTCCGCGATGAACTGCGATATACCTTTTGTCACGCATAATAATTCCTTTGCTTAATTATAATATCTTTTTAAGAGCATCAAGGCTTTGTATGTCAACCATTTACTCGGGGTTCCCTTTTTTTCAATTGTGACCTGTAAACGACTGTTATAAGTGTTCTCCAGTATCCACCTTCCCTGCTTATCCTGTTTGGAGATCAGGATATTGATAGCATCCTGCATTCTGTTATCATTATGTCCTAATCGCGTGAGAATCTCTAAAACTTCCAGAATATCATCCTGGTACATTAATGGGAATCCAAGTCGAAGCCAACCAGGTTTAGCAATTTTATTTAAATCATGACTTTTTTTATAAATATGATGTTTGAGCAGGTATTCTGCTGCCTTTTCAATAGTACTGTTCACTTCATGGCTTCTACGCTCAGGTGGGATTTCTGCAAGAGCTTTCAAAGATTTTACTACTCCCATATGGCAGGAATGCTTTCCCCAGCAGGGCTCGGATTGGTCATAAGGCCATCCTCTGGGTTTTTCATTGTTTCCATCATCAAACCTTTGATATTTAGTAATCCAACCGATTGCCTTTTGAACCCTATCATCATCAAGATATCCTAATCGGATAAGGCTAAAAACCATATTACCGGTTAAACAAGGGATAACTCCCCCAGGTCTACCTCCGCCTGTTTTAGTACTATAATAGATGGAAAAACCATAACTTTCCGGGTCCTGAGAATTTTTCAATATAAATTCGCAGGCATTACCAATCCGGACATCATCAGATGCTTTTACTCCTGATTCGGCCAGGATAATCAATTGCCATACTGTTCCTTTGTATTTATTTGTATAAAAATTATCTTTTTCTTCCCAGTAACCCCCTTCTTTTTGTTTAGAAAGAATAAGAGGCACTATGCCTTTTTGCAATATATCCTGTTTTGCCTGAATCAGTTCAGGGTTATTAATAGATTTTCCCAATAAATCGGCTAAAACAAAGTATCGCACTGAGGGATTATCATCTTTTAATAACCAGGAAATTAACTCTTCTTTTATATAAGATTCCCGGCTAATCATTCTTTGCTTCCTTACTTCCCCTTTTTATTTAAAATCCCAGCAAATATTTTCAGCTTATACTGTCCGTCTTCTAAAAGATATTTATCATAGAGATGGTTCATCTGAATTTCGTCAGCTTTCAAATTAATGTCCTTTAATATCGTAAGCCAATCATTATAGGAAAATAATCCCAGGGTGTGAACTTCATGATAAATATTCTGTTTGCTATTTTGGCGAATCAGATAAACTATAGTTGCTTCATAGGTTGTATCTGAAATAATATGATTATTCTCAAATACTGTTATGTGAATGCCTTCTTTTTCACCGGAATAGACAAAATTATTGTTTTGAAAATCTTCTTTGGTATGGGCAACAATAAGGAAGGCGCCACCGGGTTTTAAATGACAAACTGCATTGCTGATAGCCTTTTTCAGGTCTGAAATGGTAGTCATATACATAATTGAATCCGGAATAACCACTGCATCAAATTTACTGTTAAGATTAACCGTTCGCATGTCCTCATTGAGGTATCCCACTTCAGGATTTATTTCTCTGGCTATCTTAAGCATTCCTTCGCTTATATCTACCCCGGTTACCTGAAAATGTTTTTTAAAATGATAATCATGCCCTCCTGCTCCACAGCCTAAATGCAGCATCGTATGAGGATTTTTACTTTTATTATCCTTTAATAATCTTTTTAATATCCTGATATAAGACGCAGCTTCTTCCAGGTAAGTTTCAGGGGGAGCCAGAATAGTATCAGTCCAGGCAAACTTATTGTATGCTTTCCATTTCATTTTTATTACGGCTTTCTTTATCGATAGCGATCTATCTGAATATTTTATGTTCCATAATTATACCAAAAAGTTATTCATTATTAAACAAGCGTTGGATTTTGTAGTGTACAATCATCTCCTTTACCTATTGCTAGGATATTTTTATCTCATTCTTATCAATTGAATGGTCTTTGCTTCTTCCTTCTTATCTTTTATTGATTCTTGTCATAGCTTATGGTTAAAATCGAAAAAAATAGCACAGTGAATCCAAAGCAGAAACCATTGTCTCTGCTTCTTTGGTAATCATGAGGTACTTTGAAATAGCCAGACCAATGGTAAAAAAATTACTTACACTATGCATTAGTGCAAGATATACGATACTTCGGCTCTTCTGATATGCTACACCTTGAATAACTCCTAATATAAAAGCATAAAATAATTGAAAATAGTCTACTTTTATGGTAAATGGTGATAAGGTCCAATTTATATGTGCCATAGAAAAAAAAGAGAGATGCAATAATATTTTCCAGGGTTATATTCCATCTGATTTTTAGACTATTTCTAAAAATATAGGATAATTCTGTTATTGGTAATGCTCTATACAATATCTCTTCTGATGATCCACTTAAAAAAAGTTGAAATCCCAATATTCCAATAATATTATTTTTATTTAAAGGGAAGTCATAAGTTGGTAACTGGTGGAAAATATGCATAAAAATATGGCTGGCAAGAGCAATCGCTGTATAGGCAACAGTAAATATTATTAAATATTTTATTCCTACTTTGCTTTCTCCAAAGATAAAGCCAAAGTCATTTTTTAGCAACTTTCTTAACACAGCAATAATAGCTAAGACATTAATCATTTGAATAAGATGGTGTACAGAAATACTGGCAAAGATGTCATAGGGGTCAAGTAAATTATAGGAAAATAAACTAGCGACAGTCCATCCAACCTTACCAGAGAATATTTGGATAATAAATAGGGCAATAACTGCTATACAGACAGAAATAATCTATAAAGTTTATTATATTTGTATTTTCCCATGTTTTTTTTATGATGAGAATATTTTTTCTCTTTTCTCTTACTAAAAATTCATTTTGTATTATATAGAAAAACAAGATTAGGTTTTGCCAATCTGTCTCTGTCGACTCTAATGATTTCTATGAAAGGTTGGAGCAAGAAAAAGTAGTAAAACTAATATATTGTAATCAACTGGATGATAAAACTCAAACAATATTTTTAATAAATTGGCAAATTATCAATCTTTCTAATGGTTTAAGGCTTTGTTATGATAATTACTAATATTTCCCATGATATTTTATGGTATATCATCAAAATATATTTCTTGACATTAACGTTACGTAAAGGTTTATAATATGAGCTATGAAAAAAAGAAACAATTAAATTCTCAAAAACACAAGGATTTTACGCTAATGAAATACACAATTAAACAACTAGCTGAATTATCAGGAGTAAGCAAAAGAACGCTACGCTATTATGATGAAATAGGATTACTCAAACCGGCTCTGCTAAATTCTTCTGGCTATTGAATCTATACTCAAAAAGAAGTAAACAAGCTACAGCAAATTCTTTTTTATAAGGTAATAGGAGTGGGCCTTAAAGCTATTCAAAAAATAATCGCTTCTCCAGATTTTGATGAACTTAAAGCCTTGAAAACCTATTTTATAAAGCTTTCAAAACAAAAAGAGCAATTGGAAATCCTAATTAATAATGTTAGAAAAACAATAATATCTATAGAAAGGGACACTATTATGAATGATAGAGAAAAATTTGCAGGATTTAAGAAAAAAATAATAGAAGAAAATGAAGCAATATACGGCCAAGAAATACGAGAACTTTATGAAGAAGAAATAATTGGACAATCCAATGAAAGGGTAAAAAATATGACTAAAATTGAACAAGAGCTAATGGAGACCTTAAAGAAAGCTATGCAGACTGGCAATCCTGCAGGGGAATGGGCACAAAAAGCAGCAGGTTTACATCGTCAATGGCTTTCTTTTTATTGGGGGAGTTATAACAAAGAAGCTCATGCCAGTCTTGTCCGAATGTATGTAACGGATGAAAGATTTTCCTATTATTATGATAAAAATCAACCTGGAACAGCACAATTTTTAAGAGATGCTGTTCTTTTCTATACCGGGATAAGTGAACAATAATAAGATTAAAAACCTTAGCTGTTTTTTGAATAAAGGATAATCCAGGAATATATTCGCCATTAAATTGTACTTGATGGTTTTGCTTATACTAAGAACATATCCTATTTATTCACTCAACAAAGAAGTAATGTCAGCTATGAATTTAATAACTCTTTTTTCAATCTGTAGTTTAAGGCTATCAAGATTGTTAAAATCCGGTTTTTCTACCAGTATTGATTCAATGATAGAATCTACTCCCGGAAGTACCTTCGAAAGCTTATAATTTCCAATATCTTTATGACTCATTCTTTCAATATAATCAGCCTGGATCTTTCTATTGCTGCCCCCTAACCAAGCTTCAAATCTTCCCTGTTCATGTAAGAATACAATAGCAATTTTTAGCTTTCTATTTTTCAAATGGGAAGGAGTAAATGCGAAAAAAGTCATATCCATATAGCCGAAATATAAGGAATTCACAATATAATCCAGGTAATTTTTTTCCAGATAATTTTTTAAATCAGACCTAAAATTCATTATGCTCTTATAAGCTTTTTGTATATAACCTCTATTTAATTGATTCTTATATTCTCTAATTTGTTCGTTTAGCGAGTTCATAAGTCTACTCCTCATTCCAATGATTTTTTTTGTTCTGTAGCAATGTATCGATGTTACAATTTAAGCACAGCCCGTTGTGGCAGCATATCACGTCACCACATGCAGGACATCTCCACTTTTCCTCTTCCTTTTTCAGAAAACTCTTCATGCCACTATCTCTTAAAAATATGAGTTTTCTATCATACTCATATGATATTTTGTGCGATAGCGCTTATCCAATGATTTCAAGCGTTTACAGGGAAAAGATTGCACTCAAAGCAAAATCGGATACTTCCTTTTTTAAGCAATTCACACTGATCCCCTATGTGAGTACAGTTTTTTCCTCTTGGGATACAACCAGGACAATAGGTCTTATGAAATCCCTGTTTGTTCAGGTCTTTTTTTCTAAATTGATAGGCAATACATAAACTACAGTTCATTCCACAGGGAGCAATTAGATTTTCATCCATAAAAAACAATATCCTCCATCCATTAACCATTTTTCCTACTGAAATCTATAAACCATCATCACTATACCAACTCAACATTATTTTACCTCTTATTTTATCGATTCGCCTATTTCTACTACATTTTTATCATAATCATAAAATCTCAAAACCCTCTGCTTCCAGAGCTGTTCCTTGATCTGGTGAATAAATTCAAAATTATGCTCTCTTCAGGTTCTCTTAATTTCTTCCAGATGCTCTTCTTCTAAGTACAATTCAAAGCTATTAGCATATCTTATTATAGGATAATTATTTATTAATGATTGGAGGTGTTCTTTCTGATGGATAGCAAAATCTCCTTCAAACACTACATTTGCTCCATGATCTTCTTTTACTTTTTGTTTTAATATCCTCTCATATAAATATCTGGAACGATTAATATCTTCTACCACTATCAGTGGGCAGATATATTTCATAAAGATTTTTTGATCTCCTTTCATCAATTAAGTTCAGGAAATAAATCCACTATTGCTGCTATTTTTATAGATCTATTATAATGTTCTTTCAGTTCTATGTCATTAAATTGATTAAGATCTTGAATTATCATGTTTTTGCCTTTCTCTTTTTTATTATCTAAAAATAATAAAAAATCAAACAATCTGAATTACTCTAAATTTTTTACTGGCTAACAACCTTTGTGATATACTATATAAACAACACTATTTTTCCTAAAAATAATGCCTAACTGGAATATGTTACCAAATATAAATTCATTTCTATTATTTATTACCGCTAAGAAAAATAGGTTAATAAAGGAGGGATAAAAATGGCAGTAGTAAAAGTAATTGAAATTCTGGCTGAATCAACTAAAAGCTGGGAGGATGCTACAAAAGCTGCAGTTGCAGAAGCAGCTAAGACTGTAAGGAATATTCAGTCTGTTTATATTAAAAGTTTTCAGGCAGTGGTAGAAAATCATGAAGTGGTCAGATACCGTGTTGATGCTAAAATCTCATTCCTTGTTGAAGAATAAACTTGATTGTATTTTTCTCATATAGAAAGTAGGAGCAGGTGCAGTTCTTTCTGACCTGTTCCTATTTTAAAATTAGCTTACACTGTAAGAAATATTTCTTCGCTCATCCTTGAAGGATGACTTTAATAAATAGAGATACTCCTTGTATCTAAAAATATTGTAAATGATAAATGTTCTAAAAAATGATTAAAATAAGAGGAGTAAATGAACTTTTTAGAATTAGTAAGAAGAAGGCAGAGCGTAAGGAGCTACCTGGAAAAATCAGTAGAACGGGAAAAAATAGATAAATGTCTTGAAGCTGCGAGACTTGCTCCCTCTGCTTTAAATGCTCAACCATGGAGATTCATAGTAATAGATGATCCAATTTTAAAAAATAAAATAGCGGAAAAAACTTTCAGCAAGATTATCTCTTTCAATCGTTTTTCACTACAGGCTCCGGTCCTGATAGTGATAATTTCAAATTATTCTGGAATTTTAAATAAAATTAAAAAAACAATAAAGAATAGGCAATTTTATTCTATTGATATCGGTATAGCGGTAGAGAATATCTGTCTTCAGGCAACTGAAGAAGGTCTGGGTACCTGTATTCTAGGATGGTTTGACCAAAGAGGCATCAAAGATTTATTGGATATTCCAGAAGAGAAGAAGGTTGAATTGGTTCTTACTATGGGATATCCGGTTTCAACAAAAATCCGCCTAAAGAAACGTAAAAACCTGGATGAAATTAGAAGCTATAATAAATTGTAACACTCACCCGATCATACCGTTGACTTTTTAAATAATTATTTATTCTCTTTTTTAAAATATTCTAGAGCTTTTAAAACAAACCTGGCATAAGCTCCAGCTGGGCCACCACCCATTTCAATAGCCACATCGATAGTTTCAAAAATCTCTTCATCACTAGCACCGGCTTTCATTGCTTTATAAAGATGTGATTCCATACAGGGTTCACATTTGGTGACAATGGAAATAGATAAAGCCATTAGCTCTTTCATCTTCTTATCAATAGCACCACTCTGAAATGCTAACTTTTGTAACTCATTAAGCGGTTGATTAGTTTTAATATGGTCGCGAAACGATCGTTGCAACTCTTTTCGATCCTTGATACTCTGCTCAATTTTATTGAAGTTTAAATCAGACATAATATTCCTTTCTTTCTAAATTATTGTACAGATTTTTTTATAGTATTTAATTCTTACCTTTGTCAATATTTAGCAGACTATTACTACTAACATGATGGTTAAGCTTTTAGAATGGCACTTTCTTTTTTTAAAATCATTTAAACATCTTCCCATTTGCCATTTTAGATAATGTGAATCAACTGATTTAAAAAAACAGATGGCAAATGAAATGATTTCATCTACAACCTGTTTTTTGATATTAGAGAAAATGTTTTCTACCAACCTGGTAGGAATCTAATCTTCTTATCCTCAGCTACAGCCGGACATCAACAGAGAAAATACCAGTAAGAAAATCAGGTAAAACAATTTTTTTATCATTCTACTCCTCCTTATTATGTATGCTACATCATACTATTTTTTTGAAAGAAAGTAAACCCTAAAAATATTTTGAGAATGTAAAGGTATGTGATAATATTTTACAAAGACTGATATTTAGAAGATAAGATTGACATTAAGATAACTTATTTAAGTGAAACTTCAACAATGATAGCATTTATTAAATATCTCTTCCTGGTTTTCAAAATGAATAGTATTATAATAAAACATACACTTAGTAATGAGGCATAGTTATAAAATGTTATCCGAAACTCAGAACAAGATAATTCTAACCAAAATAATAGCTACGGCAGGAATCATACTGGTATAGATACCTATTTTATTGACCATATTGTCCGCAATCGCAGGAACAATATCGGATCATATGCTGCGATTTGACTACCTAATGCCAGCAGAACTTTTCCCAATTGCCTTCATAGGTGCACTACTACTGCTCTGGGCAGCACTAAGAGGGCATTTAAAGCAAAAAAATATTGCTTGGGGATTAGGTATAGCTATATTCTTCCTGATCAGTACTCAAACAATTGCTATACTCAGCGGACTTGCTTCAGGTTCTATTAAACCTGTCGGTTGGATCTGGGCAATAGCCTTGACCTGTATTGCTCTTTATACCCTGGCTATTATAAATATTGGTTTAGCAGGTATCTCATTAATCATGGAAATTAACTTTATCAATAAACAATAACAATGTAGTTTTTTAAAGAATTAAGGCGATATAGTGTAAAAAGGTAAGAAAAAAGGCACCATCTTCTGTGGATACGCTTTTATAACAATCCTGGAAGAGATGCCCTTTTCTATTACATTGCCTGTTATAGTCATAGACCTAACTGGCATTTAGTATTATCTCCTGGTGAATATGTCTTCTTATTCTGTTATAAAGAAATTTGCTTAATAACTAATATAATGATGAATAAGGATTTTCTATTATCAAACTAACAATATTTTCAACTTTCAATAATAGAGGCATGGTAGGCCTACTTAAATATTTCAGTCATGGTGACCTCTATTGAAGTTACTTCCCCCGGGAATATTTCTAATTCTTCTATCCAAGCTCTGAAACCATCTTTAATTATTACCATTTCATAATAGCCTATTTCTATATCTGGCAATGTTTTAGGATACATAGATGTTGTGGCAATATAAGTACCGTTTAGAAATATTTTTGCTTCTCCTTGATTGCTCTTAATGGATATTGAGCCATATTTTGGTTGAGGCTCTAAATCAACATAGATTCTTGACACTTGTTCAGATGATACTGTTATTTCGCTTATCCACTCACGGTAACCGGGAAGTGATAATTTAATGATATGGGAACCGACAGGAATTTGAGTTAAATTCAGTGGTGTCAATCCCTCATAGCTATCATCTAAATAAATATCTGCCCCCTTGGGATTAGAATTAACTGCGATGGAACCAGTTGCCCTTTGAGATTCTAAATCAGCAAAAATACGAACTGTTTGAGAAGAAGTTATAGTAATTTCACTATTCCATTCTTGATAATCAGCTAATACTAATTTAAGTGCATGTCTACCAACAGGGATATCCCTTAAATTAAGGGGAGTTTGGCCTTTATAGGCATTATCCAGATATACCCGGGCACCCTGGGGATTGGAGTTAACTGCAATAGAACCAACGGATGGTTTAGCCAGGGGAACTAAATCAGCAGTAATTTTCACCGTTAGAATAGGTAAAACTGCGACAGAGCTACTCCAATCTTCATAACCAGACAATACTAATTTTATGCTGTATTGACCTACGGGAACATCTTTTATAGTTAATGGTGTATCGCCCTTATATTGGTTGTCTAAAAATACTCTGGCACCTGAAGGATTTGAATTTATAGAGAGGGCACCATATCTTAACTGCTGGGCATAGCCGGCAAGACCTATAGTTAAACAAAGAAAAGTGATTATAAATGTTAGTAACAATATTTTTAAATATTTATCGAAAAAAATACTTTGCCTCATAGTGATACCTCCTTAAGAAATCTATTTTTTTGGCAAAAGTAACTATAAAAATATCCTCCTCCCTTCTATCTATAACTTAAAGATTATTTATCATAGAACAAACAAACACTTATGCTATATTATTATACACTTTTTTTATTCTACTAACACCCAAAACTATTTTGCATTTTGTCTTCTTTGCCTCTCTATTTACCTTATTCAGTGTTATAAATATTCCCCAGGATATTTGATAATCTTTTTCACGATACATCCATACCCCTGGGATAATTAATATAGCAATAATTTGATTTACATTTAATTGATTAAGTATAAATATTCTATAGCCACCGATATGTTTAATAACGAAGTTCGCAACTTTCTGAAATCAATTCAGCATTAATAACTGGATGGAGTCTTCTATTTGTAGGGATTGATTTCTTTTCCTTCAGGCTATTTTTTCAGAAACAATAGAATTTCTTGCCGACAAGTTAAAATCAGTACAGATAGAACCCCGCTGGCTACAAGCGGCTGACGATACGTTCAATAGTTAAGGGAGCAGAGCCTTCATAGTGGTTATTGACATTAATACACAATCGTACCTTTTTTATGATTAAATCACGTATCATGTCTGCCAATCGATCCAGTTCTTCTTCCCTGGGTTCCCACAATTGATTCCAATTACCCTGGCTTTTCTCCTCCATTGCCTTTCGATCACCGCCCATAAGTCTAATTACAGTAAATTTTTCAATGAGATCATGATAATTTTTATACAGATCAAAGATAGAAGGCATGTAATATCCTTGTAAAAATACATGATTCAGATTAGAGGATTTTAAAAAAGAAAAATATTCTTTATTCAGGTAATTGGGATTTCTAATCTCTATACAATAATTCATATCAGATGGACACCTGCTTATAAATCTGGAAATTTTGTCCTGAAAAATTTTTTGACCCGGCATCTTCTTTTTATTCAGATATTCAAACTGGAAGATAAATGCAGTTAGATGATCTTTCATGGGATGCAGTAAATAATAAAATTCAGCAAAAAGTTCATTAGAAAGAAAAAAGGGATTTTCAGTTAAGGGCATTTTTTTGTTTTGTGAATAATAATGAGTCAGAGTAATGGAATTCGGGACTTTTACACTAAACTGAAATTGTTGGGAGACAGAGGACACATATTCCCTGACAACTTCCGGTTTGGGTAAAACAACTTTGTTACCTGGAAACAACGACCAGAACCACTGGTCAATTTCAACCGTATCATAATGCTTAGCATATTCTGATAAATATTTATTACCAACCTCTTCTGAATAGACAATCCCTTTCCAGGAAGGATACTTCCAGCTGCAGGTTCCTATTCTAACCAGATCAGAAATTTGCTTCATAATATATCCTTTGTCTAAAATAATTCTTTTCTGGATTCTAATTTCATAAGATAATGTTTTAAAACTGAGGCATTATTCTTTTCTTCATTCTTAGAACTAAACAGTAAGGTAACCTGACCTTTCCTGGAATGTTCTACCAAAGTCTTCAGTATTGTCTCGTGTTTCTCCAACTCCAATAAATATCTTTTTTCAAAATCATCCCAGCTTAATTCGCCTGAATGGAAAGACTTTCGTAACCAATCCGAAGGAGCGGCTTCTTTAAGCCATTGGTCTATTTTTACCTGTTCTTTAGAAAGTCCACGGGGCCAAAGCCGATCAACAAGAACACGATATCCGTCCTGTGGTACAGGTGCTTCATAGATACGCTTTAATGCAATGGGCATTTTTCTGCCTCCTTCAATAATTTAATATTAAATATATATGCTTCTTTTCACATCATCATATTATAATGTAAAATAGAAAACAAGTAGATATTTGTTTATTGCATTTATAAAAAGGAAAGGATAAATAAAAAAGTTAATCGAAGAAATTCAGGTTGGATCAAGTCTTCAAAATATACCTGTTTAGTATCAAACATCATTCCAGGACTCGATTCCACTTCTTATCGCAATATTATCCCTATCTTTATGTTAGTGTAAAATTTACAGTGGTATCTTAAAACTTGCCCTTTAACATAAAAAAGGTGTAGACTTACCTAAAAA
>CAYSRG010000029.1:0-26139 GCA_964433555.1 uncultured Atribacterota bacterium
AATAGCGAAAAATAGTGATCTTAATATAGTGCAGTTTTAAAACTTAACTAACAGTAAAAAACCATAAAGGCAAACAGTTATGGCAATTAAGCGGATTCTTTTATTAGCTTTTTTTGCTTTTCCTTGATTGGTATGGGCATTTCATTGCCTTCAATAACCTTATCAGTTATGGTACATTCTTTTATATTTTTATGAGAAGGAATTTCATACATAATATCGAGCATAGATTCTTCAATGATTGATCTTAATCCCCTTGCCCCTGTTTTCCGGCTTAGGGCCTTTTCTACTACTGCTTTTAAGGCAGATTGGGTAAATTTTAACTCAACGCCCTGATTTCGGAAAATCTGTTTATATTGTAAAGTAATAGCATTTTTAGGTTTGGTTAATATGTCCATTAAAGACTCTCTATCAAGATTTTCTATAGAAGAAATAATAGTTAAGCGTCCAACTAATTCAGGAATTAAACCAAATTTAATCAGATCTTCTGGTAAAACATTTTTCAAAATGTCATTTTCCTGCAGATGTTTATTGTTTAAAAAATCTGTATTAAACCCAATATTATGGGATTGTAACCGGCTTCTTATAATGTTTTCCAGCCCTTCAAAGGAACCACCACAGATAAACAAAATCTGGGTAGTATCGATATCAATATTACTCTGATGGGGATGTTTTCTTCCGCCCTGCATAGGCATAGTCGCAATAGTACCCTCCAAAATTTTTAATAAAGCCTGTTGTACTCCTTCTCCGGATACATCACGAGTAATAGAGGGATTTTCAGACTTTCGGGCAATTTTATCTATTTCATCAATATAGATAATACCTATCTGTGCTCTCTGGACGTTTTCTTCTGCTGCATGATATAACTTGAGCAAAACATTTTCTACATCATCTCCCACATATCCTGCTTCAGTCAGGGTAGTAGCATCGGCAATAGCAAAGGGTACTTCTAACTTTTCAGCTAAAGTCTTAGCTAAAAGTGTCTTTCCACAGCCACTAGGTCCCAGAAGAAGAATATTACTCTTTTCCAGTTCCACAAAATCCTTTGCTATCTTCTTTTTTCTTTTTCCATCCTTCTTAAAGAGATTATTCTTAATTCTCTGATAATGATTATAGACCGCTACAGAAAGTATTTTTTTTGCCCTTTCCTGCCCTATCACATATTGATCTAAATATTTTTTGATTTCTTCAGGAATGGGAATATTCTTAATGGAAAAATCCTTGTTTACTTTTTTTATGTCCTCTTCTTTGAGAATATAATTACAGACCTGAATACATTCGCTACAGATATTAACTCCATTAGGACCAGAAATAATTTTCCCAACTTCAATCTGCTCTTTTCCACAAAAGGAACATTTCATGATAAACACCTCAAGTTACTTCTTTTGAATATCACTGCGCTTCTTTATTACCTCATCAACTATCCCGTATTCTTTGGCTTCCTCTCCGGTCATATAAAAATCACGGTCAGTATCTTTTTCGATTCTGTCCAATGGCTGATCGGTATGATAAGCTAATATTTCATTTATCTTCTTCTTAATTCGTAACAACTCTTTGGTTTGTATCTCTATATCAGAGACCTGCCCTTGGGCACCACCCAAAGGTTGGTGTAACATAATTCTGGAATTAGGCAGAGAAAACCTTTTACCCTTAGTACCAGAGGCAAGAATCAATGCGGCACCACTAGCAGCCATTCCAATACAAGTAGTAGAAACATCGGATTTAATATACTGAATAGTATCGTAAATGGCAATGGTGGAACTTACTGAACCACCAGGACTATTGATATAAATATAGATATCCTTTTCGGGATCACTTGCTGTTAAAAACAATAATTGGGCAATAATTATATTGGCAGTCTGATCATCAATGGGACTTCCTAAAAAAATTATCCTTTCTTTTAATAATCGTGAATATATATCATAGGATCTTTCTCCCTGAGGAGTCTTCTCCACTACTATAGGCACTAAATACATAATAAAAACCTCCTTTATTTTTTAACAATTTTTACCTTCTGGGAGAGTATTACTATCACTTTTTCTCTTTTAATCTGTTCTTTTAAATTTTCTAAGGTCTTGTTTTTTTCAAACATTGCCCTTACCTTCAATGGTTTTTGATTAGTACTCTCCGCAATTTCTTCAATTTTCTTATTGACCTCTTCTTCAGTAGCAGTAATTTTATCATCTTGAATAATTTTGTCAATAATCAATTCTTTTTTTATCTGTTTTTCAGCAATTGAGCGATATTCCTGCTTAACTTTTGCTTCATCTGCTTTAATTACTTTATAGTATTCCTCCAGGGTCATATTTCTTGCTTTTAAATCTTCTTTTAAATCACCCATCATATTTTCTAATTGTTTCTCAACCAGGACTTCCGGAACTTCAAAATTACACTTATCAGAAACCTTCTCCATTAATAAATCCTGGAATTCCCTTTCTGATTCATACTTTGCCTGTTCCATTAATTGTTTTTTAATATATTCTTTTAAATCTGCTAATTTTTTATAGTCACCAATACTTTGAGCAAAATTATCATCTAATTCCGGTAATTCTTGCTCCTTTATTTCTGAAACTTTAACTTTATAGACTACTTCTTTTCCTGCTAATTTTTTATCAGCTATATTATCTGGAAATTTTACCTTTATCTCTCTTTCGGTACCTGGTTTTATGCCTAACAGATTTTTATTGAATTCAGGTGGTATTCTTTCACCAAGTTGAATTATCTGTTTTTCTTTTTTGCTATTCTCGAGTGGTTTGTCATCAAGAAAGGTTTCGTAATCCAACACCAAAAAATCCCCAATTTTTGATTCCCTATCCTCTATTGCCTTTAATTTACCATGACTTTCTCTAATCTTTATAAGTTCTTCCTCTATCTCCTTTTTGGAAACTACTGGTTGTTTCTGTTCCAGAGAAATATCATCCAAGAGGGGTATTTCAAAATCTGGTTTTACCTCCAAAACCATTTTATAAATAAAAGGTTTTTCCTTTTCAATCTGTACTAAATCAATTTTGGGAACATCAATAGGATCAAGATTGCTCTCTGCTATAGCCTTGGAATAGCTTTCTTTAATGAGTTTTTCGGCAACCTGCTGATTAATATATTCTATTCCTAAATTCATTTCTAATATATTAATGGGCACTCTCCCGGTACGAAATCCCGGAATCTTTACCCTTTGAGAGAAATCGCGATATACATCTTTAAAAGCCTCATAAACCTTTTCCTGTTCCACTGTTACTTTTACTTCAATTTTATTTTTTTCTTTCTTATCCTTTTCAATATTAACCATGATATTCTTCCTCCAAAGCTTCCACTTATCATAATAAAACCGCAAATTAACTTTGCGGCAAAGTTTTTGGTGCGAGAGGCGGGACTCGAACCCGCATGGAGTTACCCACTGGATCCTAAATCCAGCGTGTCTACCAGTTCCACCACCCTCGCCAGTTTTTAATAATGGTGGGCCGTACAGGATTCGAACCTGTGACACCCTGATTAAAAGTCAGGTGCTCTGCCAACTGAGCTAACGGCCCATATCATTTGTATACCGTATATAGTATAACATATTCAGTTTAAATGAACTCGTCATTAGTATTAGCATCTGGTATTTAGCTATTCATTTTTTAGTAAAAGCAATTAATTTATATGTCTAGATGCCCATGCTTATTAGTTAAGCAAACTATTAATTTATTATTAATCATACTGTTTTTGAACGGTATACGTAATACCGGCTATGCATTACACTTCATATACTGACTGAATACTAAATTTATTAACAAGATAGGCGCGCTCGGAGGGAGTCGAACCCCCAGCCCTTGGATCCGAAGTCCACAGCTCTGTCCAATTGAGCTACGAGCGCTCAGAAATGGGGTGAGCGATGGGATTTGAACCCATGACCACTGGAGCCACAATCCAGTGCTCTAACCGGACTGAGCTACGCCCACCATTATACTTTCATGGCGCGCCTGGAGGGAGTCGAACCCCCAGCCTACGGATTAGAAGTCCGTTGCTCTATCCTATTGAGCTACAGGCGCAGGCTTAATATTTTCATAAAATGGAGCGGGAAACGGGTCTCGAACCCGCGACAACCAGCTTGGAAGGCTAGTGCTCTACCAACTGAGCTATTCCCGCTCATGGTCGGGGTGAGAGGATTTGAACCTCCGACCCCCTGCTCCCAAAGCAGGTGCGCTAGCCAAACTGCGCTACACCCCGAAACAAGAGTATTATATAGTATATCAAATTAGAAGTCAACAAAGTTATCCCTCTTTTTTCTGCTATTTGGGAAGCAAGTAATTTCATTATAATTAAAATTGAAAATAATGTAAATAAATAATACATCAGATATCAGTTATCGGGAGTAGTTTTAAGAAATGAAAAAGTGGCTTAAATTTACTTTCTTTATGAATAGCTTTAACTATTCTGACAATTTATTAAAATTATAATGGGCAATAATTTTTTGAACTATCTTATCAAGAGCAATAAAGCGATGACTTATCTTATTTTTTGTTTGTTCTCCCATTTGAGCGAAAGTAAGTTCATATCCATCTGGAATAAAAATGGGATCATAACCGAAACCAGATTGTCCCCTGGGTAACAAAGTAATTTTCCCGGAACAAATACCCTTGCCTATATAGACTATATTTTCAGGAATTACTAAGCTCATAACACAGATAAAACAAGCTTTTCTTTGTTTCTCCACAACACCTTGTAGCTCTTTTAAAACCTTTTCGATTCTTTCCTTATCAGTTTTTCCCCATCTGGCAGAATATACACCAGGTTTCCCACCTAAATAATCAATTTTCAATCCAGAATCATCTGCTAGAGCAGGTAAATTAGTATAACGCGAAACTACAGTTGCTTTAAGAACTGCGTTGTCAGAAAATGTTTTACCATTTTCTTCAATTTCAGGAATTTGAGGATAATCATGCAAGCATTCTACCACTATTGGATAATCTTTCAGTTTTGCTCTGATTTCTTTTACTTTTCCCTCATTATGAGTAGCGAGTACTAATCTTAGCATAGCTCCCCAATTATTTCTTTCTCTACTGAAATAACCTGTTTCATACCAATTTCAGCTAATTCAATTAATTTAATTAAATTTCTCATAGAAAAGGGACGATCTTCAGCAGTTCCCTGAATTTCAACCACATCCCCCCGCTCAGTCATTACTAAATTCATGTCTACCTGAGCATGACTATCTTCTTTGAAATCCAAATCTAACAACATCTCTCCATCTACAATTCCTACACTCACAGCACCTAAAAAATGTTTTACCGGAATGGTGTCAATCTTTTTCTCAGCTTTTAAGTATTGCAATGCATCAATCAAAGCAATAAAAGAACCGATAATAGAAGCTGTTCTGGTTCCGCCATCTGCCTGCAATACATCACAATCCGTCCAGATCATTCTAGAACCAATCTTTTCCAGGTTAGTTACTGCTCTTAGTGAGCGACCTACCAATCGCTGAATTTCCTGAGATCTTCCGTCAATTTTACCCTTCACCGAATCCCTTATATTCCTGACCTGATTTGCACGGGGAATCATGGAATATTCAGCTGAAATCCAACCCTGCTGTGTTCCTCTTAAAAAAGCAGGCACCTTCTCTTCTACACTTGCCGTACAGATTACTCTGGTATCTCCCATTTCAATAAGCACAGAACCTTCAGAATATTTTATATAATTTCGCATTATTTTTATTGGTCTGATTTCATCATATTTACGATTATAAGCTCTTAGCATGGCTCCTACATTCTCCTCTTTCAACAAAATATACCTTTACTCCTTCCGGTGCTGTACATAATCTACCAATTTACAAAATAATTCAGCCTTCCTTCCAAAAATTGACATACTTTCTTTTGCCAATCTGCAATATTGCTGAACCCAATCTCTCGATTTGTCAACACCAAAAATCGCGGGATAGGTTGGCTTGTCATAACCTTTTTTATCCTGTTGTAAATCAAGTAAATCATCAGTAATTTGAAAAGCAAGGCCTATATTCTCACCAAATTCATTCAATGCTGAAATTTGTTCTTTACTCGCCTGAGACAATAAAGCCCCTGCTTCCAAAGAAGCACAGATTAAAGCCGAAGTCTTTTTTAAATAAATATCCTTGATTTTATCTGGATTCTGGTTTTGAGACTGCCAGTTAATATCCTCTACCTGCCCTCCCAGCATCTTCTTCGTTCCCAGCATATCAAGTACCTTCTGTAATACCAGAATAACTGACTTTTTACTAACTCCTTCTAGTTCTGCATTCTGACAAATAAAAGACAATCCCATTACTAACAAAGCATCACCAGTTAATACCGCCATACCTTCTCCAAAAACTTTATGATTGGTCAACTTTCCCCTGCGATAGTCATCATCATCCATACAGGGTAAATCATCATGAACCAGGGTAAAACAATGGATTAATTCAATCCCGGCAGCAGTAGATAATACCAGTTCATAGGATTTCCCAAATAATTCCGCAGTCATTAAGGTCAATATTGGCCTGAGCCTTTTGCCACCATTTAAAACACTATAACGGATAGATCGATGTATCAGGAAAGGATTTTCTTGTTCTAAGGGTAGTTTTTCTACCAGGTACTGATTAATAATTTTCTTTTTTTCCTGTAAGTAAGTAATTAATTCCATTTACTCCTTATTAGCCTCTTCATTATTTTTTACAGAAAATGGTTCAGTATGATATTTTTTATCACCCTCTCTGGTTAGCTTTTCAACCTTTTGTTTTGTTTCATTTAATTTTTCTAAGCATTTATCTGAAAAATGCATTCCTTCTTCGTATAACTTTAATGCCTCATCTAAATTAAGTTCGCCTTTTTCCAGTTCTTCTACGATTTCTTCCAGTTTTTTTAAGGAATCCTCAAAAGATATATCTTCATCCTTTTTTTTCTTATCGCTCATTCCTTATTTCCTCCTTTCCGGAAACATTAGCTGAAATTTTACCATCTTGAATTATAACTTCAATTTGATTATCTTTTTCTACCTGATTAATTTTTTTAACTACTCTCCTTTCAGGTATTTTCAAACAAATACTATATCCTCTACTCAGTATCGATTTAGGGCTTAAAGTAATGATTTTCTCTCTATAGTTTATTAGAATATTTTCATTTATATTCACAATATGCTTCATATTCAATTTCAATCGATTATGTAAATCATCAATGGTTTGTAGATGTTGAAGAATCTGGTTTTTCGGGCTTTGATATTTTAAATTTTCCACTGTATTCAGATATCTCTGTTCTTTCAATTCCATAATATGCCAGATAATACGATTTAATTTCCCCTGCATTAATCTAAGATGCTGGACTAAACTTTCTTTATCAGGAATAGTCATTTCAGCGGCTCCCGAAGGAGTGGGAGCACGAAGGTCTGCTACAAAGTCAGAGATGGTAAAATCAGTCTCATGACCCACGGCGGATACTATAGGAATCTCAGAAGCGTATATAGCCCGGGCTAATCTCTCTTCATTAAAAGTCCATAATTCTTCAATTGAACCTCCTCCTCTACCGATGATAATGAAGTCCAGTTCCGGTAATTCCTGGTTAAGAAAGTCAATATTTTCAGCAATCTGTCTTGCTGCCTCATCTCCTTGCACCTGAGCCGGAACAACCATAATATGTATATTAGGAAATCTTCGCAAGGTAATAGAAATAATATCTTTGATAGCCGCTCCGGTAGGTGAGGTAATAACAGCAATTTTACGAGGTATTTTTGGTAAAGTCTTTTTTATTTCAGGTCTAAACAGCCCCTCTGCTTTTAACTTTTCCTTTAAAGCTTCGAAGGCAGCGAATAAGGCACCCTTTCCTGCTTCGGTCATTTGAGAAACATAAAACTGATATTCTCCTCTTCTTTCATATACTCTTACCTCTCCTTTTGCTTTTACACTTATTCCATCTCCTGGCTCAAAATCAAGTCCCTGATTATTCCCCCGAAACATCACACATTTTATCTGACTTTGATCATCTTTTAAAACAAAGTACATATGACCTGAAGAATGATATTTAAAATTACTTATCTCACCTATAATGGTGATATTATGAAGAAGAGGATCGGAATTAAAAAGCATTTGAATATGATGAGTGATGCTGCTTACGGTAAATATTTTTTCATTGATAGAGTTTATTAACATCTAAAGCCTTAAATTTTTAATTTTTTGTATTTATACTAATTATCATTTTTTTCAACTTTACCTAAAACTCCATTGACAAAACCGAAGGAATTTTCGGTACTGTATTTTTTTGCTAATTCCACTGCCTCATTTATAGAAACACTTTTAGGAATGTTATCAATAAAGACTATTTCATAAATAGCAATTCGTAAAATATTGCGGTCAATATTGGCCATCCTTTCTAATGACCAGTTATTAGCATGTTTTCTAATTAGCGCATCTATTTCGTTTAGATTTGCCAGGACTCCCTTTACTAAATCCTGGGAAAAAGAGATAATACTATCAGAATCATTGCATTGCAATAGGTTTTCAACTTGAAAGGTGTATGAACTTGCCTCATTGACATTACAATGAACAAGATCAAATTGAAATAGTATTTTCAACGCCATCTCCCTGGCTACTCTTCTATTCCCCATAACTTCCCCAAGCCTTTATTTTATTATCAAATTGTACTTTTTCTTTAGAATATTTTTAAAAAGCTCCCTGAAGCAACTAATTTTCCCTTATTATAGTGTTTTTTAGAAAAACGAATACTCTGAATATGAACATTAATTTGATCAATGTCCAGATTGGTTGCCTCTTTAATTTTTTCCTTTACCTTTGTCTGGACTTCCCAGGTTAAATCAGGGATCCTTATACCATACTGAATGTTCAAAAAGAGATTGACTAACACCGAATCTGGTTTTATTTCTATCCTGATTTCCTGAGTAATATTGTTGCTTTCTTTACCGCTGTCATCGACCGAAGACTTGATTATTTTTGAAACACCAGTCTTCCTTGGCTGTATTATGCCATTTATATCCTGCAAAACAAGACCAATTAATGCTTCAATGGTGATTCGGGAAATATTAATACTCCCCTTCTCAGTAACAATACTCGCGAATTCCATATATTTTTTATACTCTTTCCTGATATTTTTTATCACTTGTTGTTATTTTAATAATATCCCCCTCCTTGATAAAGAGAGGAACCTGTATGACCGCACCGGTTTCCACAGTTGCCGGTTTCATAGCTCCGGATACCGTATTCCCCTTTACTCCAGGCATGGTCTTTACCACCTGTAAGGCAATAGTGGTTGGCAGTTGAATACCGATTATCATACTCTTACAGGAGGTAACTTCAACATCATTTCCTTCTTTCAATAAATTAGCTGAATCACCTATCATCTCTACATCTATGGGTACTTGTTCATAGGTATCCTTATCCATAAAATAATAATTATGACCATCATTATAAATATATTGCATATCTTTACGCTCTATGATTGCTTGTTCAAACTTTTCACCAGCTCGAAAGGTTCTATCAATAACTGCTCCGGTTTGTACATTTTTTAATTTTGTTCGAACAAAGGCACCTCCCTTGCCAGGTTTGACATGTTGAAATTCAATAATAGTATATAAATCATTATCTAATTCTATGCTTAAACCATTTTTAAAATCGCTGGTAGAAATCAAGTTTACTCCCCCTTACCTTTCTGGAATATATATTATTCAATTATTTATCATATCGATTTTAATAATAAATGCTGTTTCAGTGCCTGGTTAAACAACAAACTGATGACATAATGTCTTTACGTCTTGCTGTACTTCCTGCCTTACCTTTTCATTATCAATACTGCTGAGTACTCTGTCAATTAGTTCAGCAATAAAGGTCATCTCTTTTTCTTTCATACCACGGGTAGTCATAGCCGGCGTACCAATACGAATACCACTGGTAACCATAGGTGGTTGGGTATCAAAAGGTACAGCATTTTTGTTCACTGTAATACCCGCGTCTTCCAATGCTTTCTCCGCCTGTTTACCGGTAAGTCCTTTATTCCTTAAATCAACCAGCATCAAGTGGTTATCAGTTCCTCTGGATACCAGCTGATAGTCCATTTCCATTAATCTCTGAGCCAGGACAGAGGCGTTCTTTTTAATTTGCCTCTGATAGGTAATAAAATCATCTTGCATAGCCATTTTAAAGCAAACCGCCTTAGCAGCAATAACATGCATTAAGGGTCCCCCTTGAATACCAGGGAAAATACTCTTATCAACTTGTTTGGCAAATTCTTCCTGGCAGAGTATTAAGCCTCCTCTTGGTCCTCTTAAGGTTTTGTGAGTTGTAGTAGTAACAAAATGGCAATGTGGAATTGGGCTTATATGTTCACCGGCAACAACTAAACCTGCAATATGAGCAATATCGGCCATCAGAAATGCTCCAACTTTATCAGCTATTTCTCGAAATTGGGTAAAGTCTATTTCTCTGGGATAGGCACTGGCACCGGCAACAATCATTCTGGGCTTATTCTGTAAAGCCAAATTTTCTAATTCATTATAATCAATTCGTCCCGTATTTCTGGTAACGCCATAAGGTATTATATTATATAGCATTCCAGAAAAATTTACCGGACTGCCATGAGTAAGATGACCACCATGAGCAAGATTCATAGAGAGGATAGTATCTCCGGGTTTTAACACACTGAAATAGACTCCCATATTGGCCTGCGAACCTGAATGAGGTTGTACATTAGCATGATCGGCTAAGAATAATTGTTTAGCCCTCTCAATGGCTAAATTTTCCACTTCATCAATAAACTGACATCCACCATAATATTTTTTACCGGGATAACCTTCTGCATATTTATTGGTTAAGACAGAACCCTGGGCTTCCAAAATTGCATCGCTAACAAAATTTTCAGAAGCAATAAGTTCTAAAGTATATTTTTGACGTTCTTCTTCTTTCTTGATAAATTGATATATATCTAAATCAACCTTTTCTAAACTCATTTCTTCTCTCCTATTATATAAATATTTTTTTGGAGTAAAAAGCAAGGGATAGCTCTTTAGGCAGCATAGTAAGTATATGACAACCTTTTTCGGTTATTACTATCGTATCTTCAATTCGTACTCCTCCCAGACCAGGAACATAAATACCGGGCTCAATTGTTACTACCATACCTGATTGTAATATGGTTTGATCGTAAGAATTAAGGTGTGGTAATTCATGAATATCCACTCCAACGCCATGACCCAGGGAATGCTGAATAAAATCGCCATAACCACTTTCTTCTATTATCAAGCGGGCAAATTCATCCAGTTCTTTACATTGTATCCCAGCTTTAACTCTCTGCAATGTCTCTATTTGCACTTGTTTGATAATATTAAATATTTTCTCCTGCTCTTTATCTGGTTTTCCTAAAATTAATGTTCGGGTACAATCCGAGTTATACATGCCATAATTAGAACCAAAATCAATTACTATGAGTTCGCCATCTTTAATCTGTTTATCAGATGGTGCACCATGAACCAGGACACCTCTCTCACCTGAAGTTACAATCAAATCAAAGGCTTCCTTGGTGGCACCCTCTTTTCGCATATTATAATTCAATCGGTTAGCCAGAGCAAGCTCAGAAATCCCGGGTGATAACTCTCCCACAGTTTCCTGGAAAGCAGTATCAGCAATTTGCACAGCTTTTTTTATCAAGTTAATCTCAGATTGATCTTTAACCATACGAACTATTTCAAGGATATTGGAAAAAGGAAATAATTTTAATTGTGGCATCACCTGTTGATATTTTTGATAATTGCTAACTTTAAGAAAATCGGATTCGTATCCTAATTCCTTTATCTTCAATTCAGCGATAAGATTAGATAAAGAAATAGTCTGAGCATCATTCTGTTTCAATTCCTGGATAATAATATCACAATGTTGCACTTCTGTTTTTGCCTGTTTGGTATAACGTGAATCAGTAATAAGATAGTTTTGATCAGGAGTAGAAAGGAGAAGGCCCTCTCCTTTAAACTGGGTCAAATAAAAGATATTTTTAGGATTAATAACCAGAAAGGCATTGGGTTGTATTATACCTTTATTTATTTCCTGCCAGAATTTTTTTATTCTCTCCTTTATCAAAGTACAGCTTCCTTTCTCCTTGTTTAGCTCTCATATTAAACATAATATTTCTTAATAACTATATCTATCTTGCTAGTTAATCTGTGAGAACAGCGTAACCAATTTCTAAGAATGCAGGTTAAAAATAAAAGAATAATTAGCTAAGCTATTATAACCATAATTTTTCTCAATCTGCAAATATTAAATTCCTAGTCATAACATATATTACCTTCTAAATGATAAGGATATGCTTTAATAATTTTCACCTTCACCCAGTTTCCCATATCCCTTTTCTTCCCATTACAGATAAAAATATTACCATCGATTTCAGGAGCTTCAGCACAGGAACGACCCAGCAGAATATCTTTCTTTTTTCCAGAAATCTGGTCAATTAATACTTTTATCTTTTTACCTACCTTTCTCTTTTGATGATTTAAAGCAATTCTTTGTTGTATTTTCATTAATGTATCTAACCTTGTTTTCTTAACCTTTTTCGGTATTTGATGCGAGTATTTACTGGCTGGGCAACCGGTCTCATTATGATAAGTGAAGACTCCTACCTTTTCAAACTGATATTCCTGCACAAAATCGCATAGTTCCTGGAAATCAGCGTCTGTCTCTCCAGGAAATCCTACCATAAAGGTAGTACGCAAGGTTAATCCGGGAATATTTTTTCTCAATTTTTCAATAAGTGTTATTATGTCTTTCTTATTAACCTTTCTATTCATCCTCTGCAATACTGAATTACTGATATGCTGGAGAGGTATATCCAGGTAGGAACAAAATAGGTCATTTTTAGCCAGGCAATCAATAAACTGATCATTGAAATGGGCAGGATGGGTATAAAGAATTCTAATGCGATTCTCCTCAGACCACTTTAATTGAAGCAATTTACGTAACAAGCTTGCCAGTGATGGCTTGCCATAAAGGTCTACTCCATAATAAGTAGTATCTTCAGCTATTAGAATTATTTCTTTTAAAGGATATTTATCTATCAAAATTTGAGCTTCTGAAAAAATTGACTCCATAGTTCGACTACGATAGTGACCTTTAATGCGGGGGATAAGACAATAGGCACAGGCATTATTACAACCCTCAGCTATTTTAAGATAGGTGTAGTGTCCGGGAGTTAAAAGAATGCGTGGAGATCTTTCACTGTAAATAAAACATGGTTTTAAATTTACCTGAAATATATTTTCTCCTCTTGTGACTTTTTCCATAATATCGTTAATTCTGGCTATCTCATCAATGCCAACAAAGGCATCTACCTCAGGTAATGATTTTATCAGTTCTTGGGGCTTATATCTTTGAGAAAGACAACCGGCTACCACAATGTATTTTATTTTGCCATCTTTTTTTAATTGTGCTGCCTTTAAAATAGCATCAATGGATTCTTCTACTGCCGGTTCAATAAAACTACAGGTGTTGATTAAGGCAATATCACAATCTTCTATATCATTAGTTAGGGTATAGTTATGTTCTAATAGATAACCGCACATAACTTCACTGTCTACTAAATTTTTAGGGCAACCGAGTGATTGAATGCTTATACGCATAATTCTGCCTATCTATAACATAAAAAATTTTATCTTTTTCAAATATACTTTAAAAATAGTATCATTGAAAGAAATATGGTAAAGAAAAATGGTAAATAGGTTAAATCAGTATACCTGATAACGTCAGTGTAAATTTAAGAGTATTAGATTGCCATAATCTTATTGTACCTCACAATGACTTATTCGTCTTACTCATTGAGTGTATATTGCACCATATTGTCTATTCCGTATAATGCCTCAAAATACAGTGATAAATAATAATTAATAAGCAAAAGCAAGCATTTTTTAGGTAGAAATATTAATCTATTGCTCTTAATTAAAAATTAGCCACTGTAAACTAATTAACGCTAATGGCTAAAGAATACCATTTGTGGGAATAAATACTTGAAATTGCTTCTCCTATCCCTTAACCAGATTAAGAGATGAGGGAAACAATTCCATTCTAACTTACCCAAAAATATATAAAACACAACCTGAAAACTATAACTTTTTTAAGCCAATCACCTTTTAGAATCGGTAAAAAGCGATAATGTTTTCTCCATCCGGCATTTTTTCTTCCTCAAGAACATATACCTGTCCACCATTGGCAATAGTCTTTATAGCAGCAAAATTATATAAATCATATTGTTCATTTCCTTGTTCTGCCAGATATATCCGATTCTCTTCCGGATTAAAACTACCATACTGGGAAGCCCTATTCTTTATTAACAATTGTTCTACTCTACTAAAATATGCAGCTGCAATGACATCTTCCAATTGGGTGGAGGTCTTACCGGTACCTTTTAAATTATGATATAAAGAAGTGATGTTTTCCAATTGGCTATGGAAATGACTTGAGGCTAAGGAAAAGGCATTCTTTGAAATTGTATCAGGTGCAATTTCGTCAGGATTACCTTCTATGCTTTCTTCTAATAAGTAGGGATAAGAGTTTGCTTCATAATACATCGGGAAAAGATCCTTTACACACATTACAATTAAAGGAGACTTGGCTTTTTTATCCAGATATTTATTCAAACCCTGATCTATTTGTCGGAAATATTGCATTAACTCTTCTCTCTTATCAGCATCAATTTCTCCAACTCCATGAAAAATTGCCCGGGAACCTTCTGAACCGGAGGAATGGGATGAAAGGCTCTTTTCGCTTTCGGAATATTTAGATATTTCTTTTAAGCTTTCCGGAATACCTTCAATATCTAACTGTATAATACTTCCTCTGGTAGCCCGGAATATTCTGTTCATATTTCTACTTAAGGCTAGTACATAGTAAATATTATTAAACATAATCTCTGGAATCAAAGGTATAATATTAAAATACTTGCTTACTGAAGATTTCTCCGCTAACGAACTGTTTAAGCGAAAATAGTGGAATTGTCCGGGACTAACAAAGATGGCTAACCCTTCTTTCTGGTTTTGCCAGAAAACTCTATCTCCCAATAAATTCGTGGCTGGT
Organism: uncultured Atribacterota bacterium; assembly: GCA_964433555.1. Lineage (GTDB taxonomy): Bacteria > Atribacterota > Phoenicimicrobiia > Phoenicimicrobiales > Stramentimicrobiaceae > Stramentimicrobium. The sequence goes on from CAYSRG010000029.1 coordinate 15,041, forward strand.
TTCAATAAGTCTTCAATATCACGAATATCCACCTTATATTTATCCTGTAATTCCTTTTTAACATTATTAAGCAGGTTTTTTAGTTGGATGGGCATTTTTTTTACGTCACTACTTGCTGCAGATATAGTCGGCATATAAATTGAAATATTAAGATCATCCTTTTCCTCAATCAGTTTTTCAATTGTCTTTTTAGTGATTTCTTTCACGATACATCCCTCCAATTTTATAAATTTTTATATTGTTCCAGTTATTCTGCCTATCTTTATTTTATATTTTATTAACCAATAATGCAATGAGGTATTTAGGGGAAAACGCCGGATTAAATTAAAGAGGATCGAGATATTACTTATTTGGTAACTACCTAAACTTGTCAGGGAGTGAATCGTAAAGACTATAATTTAAAATTAATTTTTCGGAAATAAGTTTAACCTGATTTTATTCCACAACATTTAATACCATAATGATGTTCTCTACAGGTTCCCTTGCTTTATTAGTGGTCATTAATTCAGCAAGCCCATCATTTAGACCATTAATCCCGCTCTAAATTAGATGGAAGAGTGGTCTTATCTTGAAGAATATTTAGACGATGTTGATAATATTCAACAATATATTCATAAGCTCTTTTATTAATCCTGGCATAATTTAAGGCATATCCTATTTTTCTCAATTTCTCATTTATTTCTTTCAAAGACTCCCTAATACAACTGGATTTATGGGCATAGATCTGGTGATATTTTTTCTTTGCCAGCAATAGTGATAAATTTGCTTCCAACTTCTCTCTTTGAAGGGTTTCTACATCTCCTCTTGCCTTATGGTAATAAAAATCAAATTCGATTGAATTGACTGAATCTGGATTGTTGTCTTTATGCATCTTATTTCTAATGTTAATAATCCTCTTTTTTGCTTTTTCAAGTTTTTTCTCAATTTCCTTTATTCTCATATCTTCGTGAAGAATATCATCCCTGGTAAGCAATGGAACTGTCTTGAGGTCAATAAAATTTGCTTCATAGCTATTTTCAATATCTAAAAATTCAACATTTTTCTGATTGGAAATAAAATCTCTCTTTATACCAATTGGTCTCCGCTTTTCTAAGAATAATTTTAGGGTGACAATCTTTTTAGGTTTTACAGTCAATTTAAATTTATATTTATTTAAAGCTTGAATCTCCTTAATGATTTCTTCCCTAAGATTAACCAGATATACTTTTCGAATTATACTGTCTACTGAAATCTCTCCTTTTACCTTATTCGGAGAACAGTTGAATAGTCTAAGAATAGTGGCGTTTCCTTTTTCTGCCTTTTTTAGCGCAGTGACTCGTAAAACATTGTTAGTTGATTTTACCTGTAATATACTCCTATTCTCTTTCCAATTACCTTTATGACCATTGGTCTTCACTAACCTGGGAGGGATATTAAACTCTTCCGCTAATCGGGGTACACCTCCCTGGTAACAATCTCCCTGGTGGAAGACAAGAGCATAGTGAAAAGTCATTTGACGTAAACATTGAGCTTCAGGAGTAAAAATTGTAGGTCCGGCATCACCAATCCTGGATAGGAGATCTCCCCTGGCCAACCAGCCAATTGATCGAAAAAGAGTAAGGGCAATTGTGTTTCGCTCAGGAAGAATTTCATACTCCTTTAGGCCTCTATCTAATAGTGCTATCCCTCTTTTCCCATTATTGATATTAACAAAGCTACAATGGGGGAAAGTCGTTATGGGCCTTTTCTCTCTTGCTCCAATCATAATACGTTGCACATTATCCGGGATATTATGGTCATCAAAAGTCCCTTCTTTAATCCGATGTCTTGTAATATCAAATTGAGTACCTGCAAAAGAATACCGGGTATCGATATCTGAAGAAAATAAAACTCTTAACCGATGATCCTTGACGGTATTTTTTAAACTTGTCTTAAAGTAAATAATAGGTGATTGGGCTTCGAGGGAAATCCAAGTAATAATTGGGAATTCTCTATATTTATTTAAACGTGTTTTCCGGTCTGCAGAGAGAGATTCAGGTAATTGCATAACCAGACTTATCTTCACAATTACCTTTAGACTACTTTTTTCAATTATTTCTATTCTTGCTTTACAATTTTCAGTACTAAAAATAATATCATTTTCAGGACAGGAATAGTTGTACTCGTCTCCAGCATCAGCGCTATCAATAAAAATTCCCAGTCCCCGATAATGACACTGATTGATATTATCAAACACATCTATGTTCCCATTATTATTTATTGTAATTTGTACAAATTGATTTTCTATTCTATTTTTTTCTACAATCACTTGATTTGAAATGGTTAATTTTGAACTCCGAAAAGACTTTTCTTGTTTATTACTGGTATAAATCGCTTTAAATCCGAAAGAGGGAATCCTGTCTATATAAACATGATAACTATTCGTATTCACTTTTTCTTGCGGTAATTTTCTTCTCTGTGAATCAATAAAAGTAGTTATTCTCTTCTGATTTCTGGTGATACTGAGGACCTTATTTCGAATCTCTTGAGTAGGATTAAACAACAGGTAAGTTGTTGAATCTTTTGGTCCCGCTAAGGTATCAACACTCATAGCGAGTTCACTCAGTTTATTATTTGAAATTTGACGTGATTTTGACAAAATATGATGAAAGCTTTTCTCCATACCCGTATGAACATCATCGATACTGACTCCACAGATATTATCATGGGGATGATTCTTTAATAATTTTTTCCAACAGTCTATTAATTCTTTTCTATTATATTTCCATCCTACCAACCAAGATAGAACTGATAAAGGCTCTGTATACCTTTCCAGTTCTTGCTGACATTGGTCATTCAGAAACTTCAAATATACCCTCGTTGATAGCGTTCCTGGAAATACTGATATGTATCGTCCACTATAAAGAGCTCCCTTCAGTACCTTTAATTCAGGATTTTCTTTTTCAATAGCTTCCAGATATTTTTCAGGCGTACTTTGTGTTACTTGCATATTCAGGAAAGATTGTCTTTTTAAATCTGAAATAAATTCATCGGGGACCATTTCCTGGTCATAACCGTTCATTAACAGAACATTGGAAGTAGTGGCAAAAGGAAATATTTTTTGAACTTCATTTAAAATTCTTTCATTCATTATTTCTTTGTACTTTCCCAGTCGCATGGCATTCCGATAACTGCTTAAGAGATAAATTGTGAGTAATTTAGTTTTATCTGGGCTTTCCCATAAAAATTCAGAACGGATCCCAGTCGGTTCCATTTCAACTCCCCTCCAAATGAACAATCCTTTCAGATTAAATTGATGATGTATTTGAACAGTCTGAGATGTATGACCAAAATTATCTAACAACCATCCCGCTTTCATGATAGCACCAAGTCTTTCCGCGATTTGATGTCCAATTAATAAATTTCGGACTAAGGATTCTCCGCTGACTAATTGACTATCAGGTTGCATATAATAAGGACCAATTAGTACCTTCCCTTGTTTACAATACTTTGTAATTAATTTACGATATTTTGAAGAATCCCTTTTTTGTCTTCTCAATTCCTTAAAAAAATCTTCCACAATCAAACTCTGTCCATCCAATACAAATGTATATCCAATCTCTTTTTTTAGTATTGAAAATAGGGAATTAAAAAAAGTAATTAACCACTCACTGGTATATTTACTGTCTAAAAACCATTCCCGATCCCAATGAGTATGAGAAATAATGTGAATTTTGATTTCTTTTGACATTTTGTTCATTGCCTTTTTCATAAAGACCGATTAATAAAAAAAAATTGTTTTGGAATTCCATTATCATCCCAAAAGGGTAATTAAGAAGTATTTGAAAAAATGAAATGTTATATGAGCCGTTTTAGCTCCCGAATAATTTCGGCTCTAAGGCTTTTTGTGATTCTCTCCTGTTTTCTTTCCTGCATAATCATTTCTAGATTAATCTTCTCAATAATCACATCTTCTAAAGTCGGTGAGGCTTCTGATATTATTTCTCCTCTGGGATTTACAATTTTGCTTAAGCCACAATATTGAGTTTCCCCATCCTGCCCAACTCTGTTAACATGAGCAATAAAGACCTGATTATCCTGTGCTCTGGCACAAGCCCGCAAATTTAAAAGATACTGAAATCCTTCCGGTATTGCCGAAAGAATAAAGATAATCTGCGCACCCTTCAGAGTAAGCACTCGAAATAATTCAGGGAAAGCATGGTCATAACAGATAGCAGTTCCCACCTGGATAGCGCCCAGATCAAATATCGGAATTTCTTTCCCGGCTTTAAAATATCTGTGTTCTAAGGGATACAGAAAATATTTTCGATATTTCCCTGCTATTTCTCCCTCTTTATTGATAACAATAGCAGAATCATAGAGGACATCTGGACTGAACTCGTCTTTTTCCACAATACCTCCGATGATAGCCATCTTATATTGTCTGGCTTTTTTGCACAATATTTCAGTAGTTTCGCCAGGAATCGTTTCTGCCAGGTCATAAAATGCACTTCCGATTACTTCAAAATCATAACCGGTAGTAAATAACTCCGGGAAACAGATGATATCGGCATACCCTTTAACTTGGTCTAAAATTTCCAGGGCATGGTCAATATTTTTATCCTTATCCTTAATCTGACAATCGATTTGTGCCAGTGCAATTTTTATTTTTTTACTCATCAAAGATAATCCTCCCCAATAAACTAACAATCATAACTTTATCACTTATCTATATTTTAAAAATCCATCAAACATTATATAGGTAGACAAGAACATTATGATAGCAAAAAATAATCTCCAGACCAGTAAGGTTTCTGACAAATAAAAAAAGAGAATAACTGAAGCGATAATGGAAACAGAAGAAATAATTAGTTGTTTCATTTTTTTTGTCACTCGATTTCTCCTTAAAATAAAGATTAATGATTTTAGAAAAAGATGTAACTAAGAAAGAACTTCACCGGATTCTTGATTAAATAGATAAATATAATCTTTAGAAAAAGTAATCCACACTGTATCTCCTTCCCAAAAATGATCTACAGAATTTTCAATTGATATGAATAGCGTCTGTTCTACTTTGAGATGAATGTTATACTCTTTCCCAACTGGTTCAATACGTAGTATGTTTGCTTGAAACAAGCCTTCTTTTTTATTATGAGCAATCAGAACATTTTCTGGCCTTATTCCGATGATTATTTTGGAAACTTCTTTATCAGCAATGGATTCACTTTGTTCTGCAGTTAAGGGATAAAATAAAAACCGTAAATCAATACCGATGCTGTTTTCTTTCTTCACTAGATTTCCCTGGAATTTATTAATAGGTGGGCTACCGATAAAATCAGCAACAAATATGTTTTTTGGTTTTAGATACAAATCAAGTGGTGTCCCAATCTGTTCAATCCGGCCATTGTTCATTAATGCGATACGGTCACCCATGGTCATGGCTTCAATCTGGTCGTGAGTCACAAAGATAGTGGTGACTCCTAATTCTTCTTGCAATTTTTTTAAATCCACCCGTGCCTGTACCCGAAGTTTAGCATCAAGATTAGCTAATGGCTCATCCATCAAAAATATTTTTGGATTTCTTACTATTGCTCTGCCTAAAGCAATTCGTTGTTTTTGCCCACCACTCAATGCCTTAGGTTTTCTCTGTAGTAAATGATCGATACCCAACAATTTTGCAGCTTTTGTTACTCTTTTCTTTATCTCCTCACTATCTATTTTACGAACTTCCAGAGGAAATGCCATATTGGAATAAACGGTCATATGAGGATAAATTGCGTAATCCTGAAAAACCATTGCTACTCCACGCTGCTGGGGGATTTTAAATATTTTCTTCTGTGGGGCATCAACTAATTCTTCCCCAAACCATATTTCCCCTTCATTGATATTTATCAGACCAGCAATACTGTTTAAAACAGTTGTTTTGCCACAACCCGAAGGTCCCACTAAAACCAGGAATTCTCGATCTTTAACTTCTAAATCCAACTTATTTACAGCAATTGTTTCATCATATTTTTTGGTCAATCCTTTAATGTTTAAGCTGGCCATACTGTTTCCTCCTATACATTACTATAACCACGAATAATATACTTTCCTAAAAAGATAAAAATAATCAAGGTAGGCAAAGAGACCCATAAGGCACCTGCCATTTGTAAATTCCATTCCGCCACGAAAGAACCCTTTAAATTAGCCATGGCTACTGTTATCGGCAAATTTGCCTTACCACTGGTCAGGACCAGTCCCCAAATAAAATCATTCCAAATTACAACAACCTGTAGCAGGGCAGCTACCACAAAAGGAAGGACTGAGAGTGGTAGAATAACACGTCGGTAAATTGTCCATATACCTGCACCATCCACCTTGGCAGCATTAATGAAACTATTCGGTATTTCATCATCATAAAATGTTTTAAAGACAAAAGTACACATAGGAATACCAAACAACATATACAACAAAACCAGAGCACCCAGATTTCCGAATAAATGCAATCTTGAAATGGTTCGAACCATAGGTATTAGTTGCACCTGAGGTGGAATATAAAGACATAATACTACCAGAATAAAGATAAAAAATGATCCTCGAAATTTATATTTGGAAAAGATGTATCCTAAAAACGAACCAAAGAATGTGGCAACCATAACACCGGAAAAGACTAATATTAAGCTATTGACTAAAGATCTTTTTAATAAATCGATGGATTCAATAAGTTTTACTATTGTTGGCTCCACCGGTGGTGTAATCGGTGTTGTTAGCACAACCTCTTTTGAACTTTTTAAGGCAGTAACAATACAACTCCATAATGGAAGCAGACTATATATAAATAGTAACATTAACAGCCCGTACAAGACTATCCGAGTCGGTTTGATTGTATTCATAGCTATTTCTCCCTGTAAATACTTAATAAAAAGGGAATAACAATAACCATACTTAGTAATAAAATTATTGTTGAATAAGATGCCCCATAAGCAAAACGATCAAAAGAAAAAGTCTCTTTAAACATAGTAATTCCCAAAATATGGGAAGAGTATCCAGGCCCACCACGATTAAGAATCCAGATAAAATCAAATGCCTTCAATGCAAAACACATAAAAATAATAAAAGAAGTAATAAAAGATGCTTTTAATTGTGGTAAAATAACTCGCCGGTAGATGGTAATATTTGAAGCGCCATCCACTCTGGCTGCAGCTATTTGAGTCTGGGGAATTGATCGGATTCCTGCCAAAAAAATAATACAGGAATAACCGGCAAATTGCCAGATAAGAGCAATGATAATGCAATACATTACCAGCTGGGGACTTGTAATCCATCCTTGCTGAAAAGATTCAAGGTTCAATTTTAGAAAAATAAAATTGATTATTCCATCCCTGGGACTGTACATCCAAGACCATAAAGTTGCCGTTACTACGAAAGAGAGCGAAAAAGGCAATAGATATATGGTGCGGAAAATTCCTTCTCCCCTCACATTTTGATCAAGTAAAATTGCCATTAATAGACCTATAATTATTACGCCGGGAACAAAAAGAGCAATTAGTAATATATTATTTTTTAATGAAATCCAAAATAGAGAATCCTGAAAAAGCTGTATATAATTCTTTAGTCCGACAATATTATAACTGGGAATAAATCCCTCCCAATCAGTTAAAGAAATAATAAAATTCCATCCGGTAAAAATGTAATAAAAGATGAATATACTGATGAGACCAGGCAAAATGACTATTAAAGCAATTAGTTTTTCTTTCTTACCCTGTTCCAATTAACTGCTCCTGTTCTTTTAATCATACATTAATAATGTAAGGCTTCCATCAATCAATTTTTTAGATTAATGAAAACCTTACATTACCTCAATCAATACTATCTAATAATTTCACAGTAACATAAAATTTTCATTTATGGTGTTAAATCCCATTGTTTTGGCCAATTAGTTTCCTGAGCAATCCTGGCTATGGCTTTCGCAGCAGCTGCAGCATCCTTATTGATTCCGATTTCCTGAGATATAATGTCCTGCAAATGACCCATAAAGGTTGCTGGAGTACCACTCCACATTCCAGGACGATAATATGTAGCTTCTTTGAAGTGAACAGCTGATTCATCTTTCTGATAATTAGAGAATCCTTCTCCCATCACTGAATCAGTTCTGGCAGGGATAAAGCCCTTAGGGCCTGCAAAAACGCTTTGGGCTTCCTTTGTAGCAATAATCTTAAACCAGTTCATGGCCTGAATGGGATGCTTGGCACCTTTTGGCAATGCAAATACGTCCAAGCTCACCCCGAAAATATCAGCAGCTCCTGGAGCATAAAAAGCACCAAAATCATCAGGATATTCTTTTCCTGCTACAATAAATTCACCAGCACCACAGTCACCCATAATACTAAATCCTGCTGCACCAGTAACAACTCGCCCCATTGCTTCATCCCAGGTTAGAGCTGCATGATCAGAATTATAGTATTGACTCATCTTAACCATTTTTTCCAGTGTATCAACCAGTTGCAGATGTGATTCTGTACTTACTTTCCCATTAATAAAATCTTCATAATAGGTAATTCCTTGACTGGCAGTAAGGGTACGGAAGATATAGGTCAATGGCCAGGCATTCTTATCACCCAGTGCAATAGCATCAATACCTTTTTTCTTTAGAGTTTCACAAATATTCCAAAAATCATCCCATGTTTTCGGTTCAGTTAATCCATTTTCTGCAAATACCCTGGTATTGTAAAAGAAAACACCAGCCTGTTGCACTCCGCAGGGAATGGCATAATAATGGCCATCAGGCATTTTGCACATATCTTCTACTACATATGGTACAGCTTCTTTCACTTCATCCGTCCATACCTCATCAATAGCAATTAACATATCTGCTTCCCAGTAAGGTATCAAACCAAACGGATAGCTTTGAAATGAATCAGGTGCTTCTCCTGCCAGCATTAATGTATGCATCACCTGTCTCATTTCCAGACCGCCGCCACCGGCAACAGGGCTTTCTAAAACAGTTATATCAGGGTATTCATTGAGGTATTGACCAACCAATGCGTCCATAGCAGCTTTTTCTGAACCCGAAGTCCACCAGTGATAAATTTCTAAAATTTTGGTCTCTTTATCGGCAGAAACTCCGTTAAAAGAAAAACTCAGCATCAAAATAGCAGCAAGTAAAATAATTTTAGAAAAATGAAGAGATCGCTTAATTTTTTTCAATTAATTATCCCCCTTAAATTTTAATAACATTAATGGCCTACTCTTTATCACCTCCTTTTTCGACCATTAACAAAAAAGAATGCCATCGATGGCATTTTATATAGTATCACTATATCATTACATTTTTTCATTGTCAAATAAAAATATTTACTGCTAATTTAATAGCTTTATGACTTAATTATGAAGAATTGGATGTTATGTTGAATCACGGATAATTAATTTTGGCTGGAATATCTTTCTCTGGCAGGATTTGTTAGTAAAATCTCTTAACTGAGTGTCCAGTATCTTCATAGCCCACTCGGACATCTGATAAATAGAGTGGTCAATTGTTGATAGGGCAGGATAATAATATTCTGATATCAAAATATTGTCGATACCTAATACTGCGATATCCTGTGGTATTCGTAATTTTCTTTCCTGAATCTCATGATATACTCCGAGTGCTCTTTCATCTCCAGAAACGAAAACAGCATCAGGAATATTTTGATTCATAATATTTTTCATCCTCTGGTATGCCATTTGTGGGCTTCTGATTCCATATTCAACTTTTACTAGTTCAGATGAAATATTATACTCTTTTATGGCTTGAAAAAATCCTTTTGCCCGGTCTTGACTAACTGTAAAATTCTTATCTCCCAGAAAGAATACGATTGATTTTCTGCCTCTTTTAATCAGATGCTCTGCACCTATATATCCTACTTTAAAATTATCCAGATTAACAAAGGATGTGGAATCATACACATTATCTCTTCCAATGATTACAAAGGGAATATCGCTGTTTATAAGATAGTCGATGCGCATGTCCACCTCACGAGTATCAAAAATAAAAGCTCCATCTGCCAGACCATGTTTCAGTAAATAAAAACCATCATGTTTATTTTCTTCCACCTGATAAGCAGAAGATTTAGACACAATAAGTTTATACCCAAAATTATTTGCCCTATCATTCAGATTATTAATAAAAACATTGGTAAAACTTCCCATATAATTGGTGGTATTTTTTTCCAAAAAAACAATGAGGATTCCGGTCCTTTTTTTCCGAAGTGACCTGGCAACGAAATTCACCTGATAACCAGTCGAACTGATAATATGGTTTATCTTATCTCTTGTTTTTTGACTGACTCTTGCTTCTCTGTTAATTACACGGGAAACTGTCCGTTGAGAAACACCGGCAATTTCAGCAATATCTTTGATGGTATAATCTCTTATTTTAACTCACTCCTCTTATGGATATCTTATCTTAATCATTTAATTGGTTTGAATAAACAAGTTATCTTTAGAATCATTTCCAATTTTATTAAAAGCTTCTTACTTTTTTAGTTCTATAACATCCTAACCTTCTTTTTTGGTGATATGAGTATGTAAACTTTATAAATCTATCCGCATTAATCAATTTTCATCATTTTTATGGTCAATAAAATTTTAGCATAGTAAGATTTTTAATTCAAAAAAAGTTTATAGAGATAAATACCGCTTATCTTTTATAATAAAACTGACTGAATCGTTGCTTCATTTCCATATCAATTGTCTTAACATGTTTTTTTACAACCTCAGGCGGGCTGAGATTAACCAATAATTTCATACAGCAATAAAAAATAATAACATCCTCGATCCAGCCAACAAAAGGTAATAAAAAAATCGGGATTAAATCAAAGGGAGATAAGACATAAAGAAAGGCGGCATAAGAAATTATTTTTAGATAGAGTGGGACATCTTTATCCCTGACCAGACGGAAGGCTAATTTAAAGAAATTGGGAATATGCATTAAGAGGCGTAACCAGAAATATTTTCTCTTTAATTTTTTATATTCATCACTTTGATTATTTGTCATTGCTTATCACCCTAGTAAAAATCCATTTTCTCTGAGTATCATTTTACAGCAAAGTGAAACCAAGTCAAATCACAAACAAAAAAACAAATTACATAGAAACAGGGGATGGTTCCTTGTGTCA
>CAYSRG010000030.1:0-25761 GCA_964433555.1 uncultured Atribacterota bacterium
AGGCGGAACAGGGCTTGAACCTGTGACCCCTGGCTTGTAAAGCCAGTGCTCTCCCTACTGAGCTATCCGCCCACAAATTATCTTCTCATAAACTGCAAGGTTTATTATAACATCTCTTTTTTTCTTTGTCTATATAAACCGACAAAAAGATATATTTTTTGATAATTAATATACTTCCATTGTCAAATATATTGATACAATTAGGGGCAACTAAATTAAATATATCGTCTATAATTAGAAGGGAATATCTTCTTCATTAGAATTTTCATCAACAAAGTTATTTTCTTCTTCTGCATTCTCTTCACCTGAATTCTCTTCCTTGTACCCTCCTGCTTTGGCAAATTTTTCATCAGTTGTACTATCAAGGTCCTTCAGGTAGTCTAAAAATTGAATAGTTCTAGCACTAATCTCAAAAGTAATTCTCTTATTTCCTTCTCTATCCTGCCAAGTATTAGACCTTAATTCTCCATTAACAGCAATTCTTCTTCCCTTTTTTAAAAATTGAGAACAATATTCTGCCTGCTTGCCCCAGACTGATATATTGATAAACAGAGTGTCTTCTACATTAGTTCCTTCTTGATTTTTGTAACTGCGATTAATTGCCAGACCAAATCTACAAACTGCTCTTCCAGAAGGTGTATATCTTAATTCAGGATCCCTGGTTAGACGACCAATACCAACAAAGCAATTTAAATCACCAAAAGAAGCCATTTTAATTCCTCCTTATTAAAAAAGATATTACCTCATATCAATCTTTTTAAAATATCGATTGATAAAACATATGGTTACTTAATGAATTACAATATTTATCAGCTTACCGGGTATATTTATAATCTTATCAATATTTTTACCTTTAATCCACTTTTTAATTTTTGGTAATTCTAGTACGGCCTTTCTTATCATCTCATCAGAACTGTCAGCAGGGACTTCAATTTTATCACGTAGCTTACCATTTATTTGTACAATAATTAATAATTGTTCCTCTTTAATTAGTTGACTATTGAATTGGGGCCAGCTTTCGAAATAAATACTTCGTTCATTTCCAATTTCATGCCATAACTCTTCACAAAAATGAGGCACTATAGGACCGAGCAATTTAATAGTAATCTCAATAGCTGTTTTCAATATTGCTTTTTCTGATTCATTTATTTGGGTCAATTTTACCTTTAGACTATATAGTTCATTAACTAACTCCATGATGGCACTTATTGCTGTATTAAAATGAAATCTTTCTTCAATATCCTCTGTTACTTTTTTTATGGTTTGGTGTGCTTTCCTTTCCAATTTTTTAAATTCCTTGTCCACTGGGTTTTCAACTATCTTATTAGATAAGCTTTCTTCCTGAAATAATTTTCGATATTGATGAACTATTCGCCAAACCCGGTTTAAAAAACGATAAGCTCCTTCAATACCCTTTTCACTCCACTCCATATCAAGTTCAGGAGGACCAGCGAAGAGAATCATTAGTCTGGTTGAATCAACACCATATTGATTAAAAATATTGCCAGGAGTAACTACATTTCCTTTTGATTTAGACATTGCTGCTCCATCTTTACAGACCATCCCCTGGGTAAAAAGTCTCTTGAAAGGTTCTTTAAATTTTAGATAACCCATATCGCATAAAGCCTTTACAAAGAATCGGGAATATAAAAGGTGTAAAATAGCATGTTCCACCCCACCTATATATTGATCTACCGGCATCCAGTAATGTAGTTCATTTTTATCAAATGGTCTATCATCCAGATGGGGAGAACAAAAGCGAAGGTAATACCAGGAAGAACAGACAAAAGTATCCATAGTATCGGTATCTCTTCTGGCATCTTCACCACATTGAGGACAGGTAGTATTTAAAAATTGCTCACTAGAAAGTAATGGTGATAATCCAGTTGGTTTAAAATCAACATCATCAGGTAAATATACCGGTAAGTCCTTTTCTGGTACAGGAACCATCCCACATTTAGGACAATAAACAATTGGTATAGGCGCACCCCAATAACGCTGCCTAGAAATTAACCAATCCCTTAAGCGATAATTAATCTCTCTTTTTCCTAATCCTTTCTCTTCAAGGTATTTTATTATCATTTCTCTCCCTTTATGACTGGGCAAACCATTAAATCTTCCTGAATTAACCATTATACCTTCTTGATCAAAGGCTTCCTGGATATTATTATCTAAAAAGTTAGAATTCTCGGGTTGAATAACTACCCTTACTGGCAGATTATATTTTCGAGCAAATTCAAAATCTCTCTGATCATGTGCTGGTACTCCCATAACCATTCCGGTACCGTATTCCATCAGTACATAATTTGACAACCAGATTGGAACTTTCTCCTGATTTAAAGGATTTATAACATATTGACCGGTAAAACATCCTCTCTTTTCAGTCAGGGCAATATTCTTCTCAGTAATATTTTCCCTAAAGAATTCCTCTTTAAATATTTTCACTTCTTCCTCATATTCAGTACCCTTAACCAGCTTATCTACTATGGGATGTTGGGGAGAAAGAACAAAAAAGGTAACTCCATAAAGAGTATCCGGTCTGGTAGTAAAGACAGAATAGGTTTGATTTGTACCCATAATACTAAATTTTACCTGTGCTCCATCGCTTTTACCAATCCAATTTTTCTGCATCATTAATACTCGCTCAGGCCATTCTTCTAAAAGATTCATATCATCTAAAAGCTGTTGAGCATAATGAGTAATCTTAAAGAACCACTGCGATAGTTCTTTTTTTGTTACTTCTGCTCCACATCTCTCACAATTTCCATTAACAACCTGTTCATTAGCCAATACTGTAGCACAGGAAGGACACCAATTGACTACTGCTTTCTTCTTATAAGCAAGTCCATTTTTATAAAGTTGTAAAAACATCCACTGAGTCCATTTATAATATTCAGGGCTGCAAGTAGAAAGCTCGCGTCTCCAGTCATAGCTTATTCCCATTGATAAAAGGGTGTTCTTCATCTTTTTTATATTTTCCTGGGTCCATATAGCTGGATGAATCTGATGTTTGATAGCAGCATTCTCGGCAGGCAAGCCAAATGAATCCCAACCCATAGGATGCAATATATTGAAACCTCTGCTGTGTTTATAACGTGCTACCACATCTCCGATAACATAATTCTTAACATGTCCCATATGTGGCTCACCAGAGGGGTAAGGAAACATTTCCAGTACATAATATTTTTTATTACCAGATTCTATATTGCTTTGAAATAATCCCTGACTATACCAATATTGTTGCCACTTTTGTTCTATTTTCCTAAAATCATATTTCTCTTTCATTTTATTATTCCACTCCTTAGAATAGAAAAATCCCGCCACCCGTAATAACAATATTATCAGGGACGAGATTTACCCGTGGTACCACCCTATTTTAGTAGATAAATAATGGTGGAGCTGGCGGGAATCGAACCCGCGACCTCCTCCACGCCAAGGAGGCACTCTCCCTACTGAGCTACAGCCCCATCTACCCTTCTTCTTCTTTAACGTGAAAAACGTCCTGAGTCATTGTTTTAAAACTTGCACTCGGAAAATTTACAGGTGAGTTTTTTGGAATCTGGTATCAGTTTCCACCAAACACTGACTCTCTTTAACTCAATGATTCCAATTATTTGCCTGTAAAATATTCTTCTTTATTCTATATTTATTAGAAAATCTTATTAATTATAATGAATTGTAAAATAAAAGTCAATTAATCAATCAAGCAATACTCTTTTTAGTGGGCAGTTTGAACCATATCAACAAGAGGTATAACCTATTGATTTAATTGTTACCAGTATCTAATAATGTTATTTTTTAATAATATTAAAAAATCAAGACGATTGGAATAAATAAGTGCAGGTTATGGTCACCATCTAGATAGTGAAAATCCTGCACTTATTCTGGCGTTATTACTAGTGCTACAAAAACCTGTTTATTAATGGTCGTAAAAACTTTTTAATCCTCACCCAGCCACCAAATTATTCCAATGATAGCTGCAATAATCGCCGCAATCCAGTACCATTCTAAATCTCCAAACATTAATCTTACACCTCCCCCATTTAATTAATTTTTATTAATCTCTTTTTATTATAGTTACCAGAGGCTTGGAAAACAAGTATCTACTTAAAATAATTTATAAAAATAGCTAATTTTTGTATAATTATTACTCAGATTCAATTTCCTGTTTGGCTTTGTCTATAATTTCCTGAGCAATTTGAGGAGGAACTTCCTCGTAACGGGAAAACTTCATGGTAAATGTTCCTCTCCCCTGAGTAATAGAACGCAAATCAATGGAATACCTAAACATCTCTGCCTGGGGTACCTGGGCTTTAATAATCTGTTTACCCTTTCCTGCTTCATCCATCCCCATTATTCTGCCTCTTTTACTATTTAAATCTCCAATAATATCTCCCATATATTCTTTAGGTACTATAACCTCCAGATGATAAATAGGTTCTAATAGAATTGAATCAGCTATTGCGGCGCCTTTTTTAAAAGCCAGAGAACCTGCAACCTTGAATGCCATTTCAGAGGAGTCAACTGTATGATAACTTCCATCATATAAGGTTGCTCTAATGTCAATAGTTGGATAACCTGCTACAACGCCTTTTCTCATAGATTCAACAATACCTTTTTCTACTGCCGGACGATACTGTTTTGGAATAACTCCACCAACAATTTTATCAACAAATTCAAATCCTTTACCCCGTTCCAGTGGCTCAAACTCTACAAAACAATGCCCATATTGACCACGACCACCTGATTGTTTCTTATATTTTCCTTCTGCTTGTACTTTCTTTCTAATAGTCTCCTTATAACCAACTTTAGGAGTGCTTTTTTCGATTTCTACTCCAAACTTTGTCTCCATAGTTTCTATAACCACATCGAGGTGGGATTCTCCCATCCCAGCGATAATTGTTTCCCCGGTATCTTCATCCCTATAAATCCGGATAGTTGGCTCTTCTTCCTGTATCCTGTTTATGGCTATACTTAGTTTATCTTCATCCCCTTTACTCTTTGGAAATATCGCAAATTTCATAATTGGTTCAGGGTATTCTACCTTTTTAAATTCAATGGGAAATTCTTTATCACATAATGTGTCACCAGTATTAGTCTTCTTTAATTTGGCAATTGCCCCTATACCTCCAGCAGAAACTATAGTGACTGGAGTTTGTTCCTTTCCCTGCATACGGAATATTTTCCCCACCTTATTTTCAATATCTTGAGATGCATTGTAAATGCTGGAATCAGAGTTCAGTTCACCTGAAAAAACTCTAAAATAGGTCAAGTTTCCTACATATGGATCAGTAACAGTTTTAAATACTAAAGCAGCAAATGGTGCATCACCTGCTGCTCTTTTTAGTTGAATATCCTTTTGTTCTTTCAGATTCTTTACCAAAATATCAGGTAATTCAATCGGATTGGGGAAATAATCCTTTATAAAATCGAGTAGTAATTCAATACCGATATTTTTAGTTGCTGAACCACAAAATACCGGAAATACCTTTCTTTTTATCATAGCACCTTTTAGGCAGGTTAATATTTCTTCTTTAGTTAACTCCTCCCCATCAAGGTATTTCATAAGAATTTCGTCATCAAATTCAGCAACTGCCTCAATCATCTTCTGCCTATATTCATTAGCTTTTGCCTTTAAATCATCCGGTATATCCTTCTCTTCAATCTGATTTTTACCATCCTTATCTGCTTGAAAATAATAAGCCTTCATTTTTAATAAATCAACTAAGCCTTTAAAGTTTTCCTCTACTCCTATTGGTAATTGGATTGGCACGGCATTTTGTCCAAAGTTTTCTCTAATCATCTCACTAACACGACTGAAATCAGCTCTTTCCCTATCCAATTTATTAATAAAAAATATTCTGGGAAGCTGAAATTCCTCAGAATAATCCCATACCTTTTCGGTTTGTACTTCCACTCCGGATACACCGCAAACCACAATAATTGAGCAATCTACTACTCTTAAACTTGATTTAGTATCAATAATGAAATCGAGATAACCAGGTGTATCGATAATATTAAAAGTTGAATCCTTCCAGTTCAAATAAGCTAAAGAAGAATTTATAGTAATACCTCTTTTAATCTCTTTGGTATCATAATCAGTAACGGTATTACCCTGTTCAATTTTTCCTAAACGGGTAGTCATATTAGCATCGTAAAGCATCGCTTCAGTAAGAGAGGTTTTCCCGGCATCACCATGTCCAACAAGGGCAAATATTCTTACCTTATCCACATCATATTTAGTCACCTAAAATTCCTCCTTGAAATTCTAATTATCGTCATTATTCTATCAAAGAATATAATTTATAGCAAAAAATGTCAAAATTTAACTCTTCTCCACTTTAAATTATTGATCCTGAACTAAGCTTCTTATTTTATCTCGGACCATAAAAATTCTGTTAAGATAATCTGTTAAATCATCTTTTTCTTTTGGTTCAATAATCAAAGTTCCTTGGTAATTTATTTCCCTTAGAAAAGATATAAAAGAAGTCCATGGAAAAATTCCTTCTTGTGGTAACAAATGTAAATCATGCATACCGTCATTATCATGAAGGTGAATGTGAAATAAAATAGTCTGCCAATTAATCAGTATTTTATATAGATTTAATTTTCCCTGCTCTATTTCTGGGTTGTTTAGTAAATAATGACCAGTATCAAGGCAAATTCCTAAAGCTTTGGAAGATATTATTTCCAGAATCAGTTGAATTTCTTCCAGCTTGTCACCAATTCTTCCGGGAGGTGTATTTTCAAGGGCTATTCTTATATTCCAATTCCGACTAAAATCCATAATTTCCTTTAAACTCTCAACACTTAAATATATTCTTTTTTTTCTATCATCAGAATTATTCACTATCGCTCCGGGATGAACTACTACCAAATCTGCCCTTAAATGGTAAGCCATAAGAATTGCCTTTTCAATTTCTCGAACTGATTTTATCCTTTCATACTCTTGAGGATGAGAAATATCCACTCCATTCATAGGCATATGTATCGCTTTAACTATAATTCCCTTTTGGTCTAACCTCTTTTTTAATTTAAGAAGCTCACTAATTTCTTGCGGCTGAAAATGGTTTTGTCCTGGTCTTATTTCAATAGTATCAATCTTACTCTTAATTAAGTGCGGTAATAATTTTTCAATTGGTTTTTGGTAGTAAACCATGGTTGAAATACCAAAATTTAAATTCATTTTTCCTCCATCTGATACTAATCAGAAATGTAATTATTTTTTGCTTTTACACTTTTCTCCTGGTAGATATCTATCTTAAGAATGCTTCCACAGAAAAGGCAGCGATAGCGCCTTCACCGCAGGCAGTAACAACCTGTCGTAAACCTTTAGCACGCACATCACCACAGGCGAAAATACCATCTATTCTGGTCTTCATATTTTCATCAGTGATAATATAATCACTCTCATTAATTAATTGTTTCTGCATTTCTCCGAAAGAAGGGTAAATGGGCTTGTAACCGGTAAAGATAAAAACTCCCTGACAGGGTAGAGTATTAATCTGTCCGTTATTTACATTTTTTAATTGAACAGCCTCAACCTGTGATTTACCGGTAATGGAAAGAACGATAGTACTCCAACTAAAGTTAATTTTGGGATTATTGAAAGCGCGCTCCTGGAGAATCTTAGTTGCTCTTAATTCATCTCTTCGATGAATAATGGTTATTTTGCTGGCAAATTTAGTTAAAAACAGAGCTTCTTCTAAGGCAGTATCGCCTCCTCCTACTACTACAATCTCCTTATTACGAAAGAAGGCTCCATCACAAGTACCACAGTAAGAGACTCCTCTTCCTGTTAACTCTTCTTCTCCGGGAACTTTTAACTTACTAGCTTCACCACCGGAGGCTACAATAACCGATTGACAGTAAAAAATACCATCACCAGTCTTGGCTTTAAAAATTATTTTATCTCCATACTGCACCTGAGAAATCTCCAACACTGTATTATTTATAATCTTTAAGCCAAATTTCTGAGCCTGCTGCTCGAATCTTTGCATTAACTCAGATCCCATAATACCTTCGGGAAAACCAGGATAATTTTCAATTATCTCGGTTAAATTTGCCTGACCACCGCTAATTCCCTTCTCTAACAATATAGCATCAATTCGGGATCGGCTGAGATAAATACCAGCAGTTAATCCTGCTGGTCCTCCTCCGATTATAATATTCTCATAAATATAATTCTTGGAATTAATCAGTTCCCTTACCATTTTTTTACACCTCATTGTTTAGCAATCATCTTCTTAATAACATTGTTAAAGATTTGACCTGTATCAATTATAATACCTATTATTTTATGTCTCGGAATATATTTGCTTTTATTTCAATTTCTGCCTGTTCCAGAGAATCAATATCCTTAAGTGGTGCTAACATACCATATATTAAGCTCTGATATAACTTAGACATGAATTGGTTAAGAGGAATCCCCTTGCCATTAACCTTAAGAGAAACGTAATCCTGGGTGTAAGAACATTTTTGTATTGACTCTTGTCCTTTGATAATGGCTTTAGCTAAACCATAACAACTTTTATACCCACATTTTTCACAATTTGCATCTGCTAATAAAAATCCTTTTTCCTCTATACATTCTACCATCTTTTTTAGATCTTTTTCCTCGTTAATTAAAAAATTAACAATCTTCTTTTCTTTTAAGGTTACTTCTATTCCAGCGGTAAAAAGTTCTAGACCATCAGCGAGTAATTCTTTTTCTTTCTCTTCCTTTAAACAAAGAATTTTGGGGAAATATTTTAAGCTTTTAAATCCCTCTATAATTAAAAAATCAGCTGAGAGTAAAGGCACAATCTTTGTTAAATCCCATTTTCCACTCATTATTATTTCAGTGCTCTCAGGTGTTATCAGGACTGCTTTTCCTACTTCCTTTAATAATTTACCAGTATCACTTTGTTCATGATGGACAGTTTTACTGGAATGTTTTATTACCACAACCCTATAATTTTTATTTTTTAATGCTCTGGCAAGTGCTATAGCCAGGGTTGTTTTACCACTATTTTTAAATCCAACAATTCCAATTGCTTTCATATTATCCTCCTTGTTTACAATCGCTTATACTATACCAAAAGGTAATTTAATTAGCAAGAAGTTAAGCAAGCTGGTTAAAAATTTATTGAACTTAATTTAAAATTAGGAATAGAAGGGAGGTAGTTTTAAAAACTATACCTTGACCATCAACAAATATAATTAAAATAAATTATGGTGGGAGCATGGTTGCGTTATTAAACGGAAAGCAACTGCAGCTTGTCTTTTTGCCATAAGAGGAAGAGACCTATGGCCTAAGGGAGTAGTAGTTAGGTCTGCCTTCTCCTGTGAATGTCCAGCAGTAGCAGGAACATCAGCCATAGCTATTGTTGCACAACCTCTTTCAGAACCCAAACCTGGTATACTCCAAGAAGCCCATTGACCAACATCCCAACCACTGGCTAGACTACCTGGTTCATCTAAAGTCATGTCTTCGTCACTATACATCTTAGTATAATACCAACCTAAAGCATTCGCCCAAGCAGTGGAGACACCATTGACATAATCAGTATAATGGATGATTTCAACTTCACAGAAGGTCCCCATTGCCGCTGCTTTGGCAATTATATCTATTTGTTCTACCTTTTGATTCAGTTCCTCCTGACTTAAGTCGGGATTTGCTCTGACCCAATGATCAAAAATTACATGAGGATTAATAACATTGAGAGCTATTGCTGTTTCAATAACAGCTCCGTGGAATCTAAATTCTGGTTTAGAATGCTCTCTTATCATATCAACCATCATCCACATTACTCGCAAAGCATCACCGGCATCTCGCCCATTCCAGGGGTCACCAGCTGAATGGGCAGTTTGCCCAGAAAATTCATATAAATTGGCATTAATGAGTTGTGCACCGCCAGTTCCTGCTAACGGTCTTTTTATTGGTCCAGAATTAACACCACCATGAGTTTGAAGTATAAAATCTACTTCATCAAAATATCCTGCTTTAAACATAGCAGTGGGATCAGGAGGAGGTATTTCTTCTGCTGGCAGATGGATTACCCAGATACTACCTGGCAGATTGTATTCATCCATAATCTTGGCCATTGCAATAGCTGCACCAACTGCAACAGGTGGTTGCTGGTTATGAGCACAACCATGGAATGGTGGATCACCACGTAAAGCATGCATCTCAGTTGTAAAAGCAATAACTGGGTATTCCGATTTGCCTTTATATTTAGCAGTAAAAGCAGCGGGTAAGTTTCTGGCATTATGGAGCTTTTCCACTACAGAATTATACCCTTCTTCTAAACCTTCAACGCCAAACTGCATCTCAAATCCGAATTTTTCAAGCTCAGCGGCAACATATTTAGATGATTCAAATTCATAGTATCCAGGTTCTGGATTGTTATACAAATGATCACTCATCTCAATCATTTGAGGTGTATAATCATCAATATATTTTTCTATCTTCTCTCTTAAGGCATTGATTTCTGGTGTTTCTGGTGGAAGCTCCTCTAATGTAATTAACTGAGGTGGTGGTTCTACTGCTAAAACTGTAGAAAAGCCAAGAAAACATATATTTAAAAATACTATACCAAAAATTAACCATAATTTTCTCTTCATTTTCATAAATAATAATCCTTCTTTCTTTTGATTCTTTTACAAATTAGATTTAATTCTATTAATATTTTAAATCTATTACATTTTTTAATCCCTCCTTCTAATAATTGTTAATACTGCCATTAGTGAATATTAGAAATGATTATATTAATCACATTCTGTTATATCAACCTATTAATTAAAAATATTTTATTTTTTTCCTTAATATTTTTAATTAAAGAAATATAGGTTAATGGATGGAAATTATTAATAACAGATGAAGTGGGGCACTTCTTTATTGTACTTTTGACGAGAGGCAATAAGGTTGGACGTAATTGGTTTCAAAAGCTAATGAATTATTGTTAAAATACTAATACCTACCTACTAATATGCTTATAATAACTCTTATGAAGAAACCAGCAACAACTCCCCCTAATGCTGTACCTGCGGCAGGTGGGTGTTCCATGTTAATGATGTTCATAGTAAACATTGAACATGCAACAACGAGACCATAGATTACATCTTCCCCTACTCCTGAGCTCGGATAAATATATAGAAAATAATGAACAAACACCATGCCAATAATATACCTCTTAATATATTTCTTTATAGAAGTAATAATATTATGAGGCATGACAAAAATAGTAAATGCAGTAGCTGCCAGTGAAACCACTACAACTAAGTTTTGTTGTCGCAAGGCAATGAGTACTAGTAAGGCTGCTACAAAACCAATAGTGCCATGAAAAAATAATTTATCCATCTTGACCTAAAGTATAAGTCAAATATTTTATTTATTCTTCTTGTCATATTTATTGCTATAATAATACTTTTTCTCTATTCAAATATATAAAACATTCATTAACGTCATGCATTTCCTCAAATTATCATTTTTCAATTTTAGCTAAATCTGCAAAAACTGATGTTGTCTCTCCAGCATCAACAACGACTTTTTTCTGCCAGATTTGATATCCTTCTTTTATTACTGTAATTTCATAAACATTCTCTTCTAATTCATTAATAATTTCTGCCCTAACAGCTGAAGTAATAGTTTGGTAACCACCATTAACAAATATTCTGGCATCATTCTCATTACAGTAAATAGCAATGGCTCCTTCTGCTAACTCCTGATCTTCTCTATGCAAATCTACATTAACTCGTGAGATACGGTCATTATAAATCCTTACAGTAGAGGTATAATCATAATAACCATCTTTTACAATTTTTAATTCATAGCTACCCTCTTGAATATTAGCGATAACAATACTCCTGCTGGAGGAGGTACTATTTTGATAATTTCCATCTAAAAAAATCATGGCATTATCTACATTACAGCTAATTTCCAAACTTCTAATTTGTATGATTTTCTCCAGATTAATAGTTAACTGGAGTCTTTGATTAGGTATCACCTCTACTCTTTGAAACCAATCATTGTACCCGCTTAAAGTAATCCCAACATCATGGAACCCGGCAGATACTTCTTCTAAGACAATATCTTTATTTACCTGTGTTAAACGCATAAATTGACCATCAAGATAGATTCTGGCAATATCCTCATTACATCGAACTGCAATTGAACCATATTGCCCTGTTTCCTGCAAATTAGCACTGAGGAAGTTAGTTCTGTTATCAATAATCTGAGCTTGTCTCTCCCATGACTCATAACCACTAAGTTCAATCCGAACAATATATTCCCCAATTTGTAATTGCTCTAAGTTCAGAGGGGTCTGACCTACATAGCGCTCATTAAGGAAAACATCGGCTCCTTCAGGTTGTGCAGCAATATATAATCGACCGGTTCCTGGTCTGCGCTCAACTACCTGGTAGTGTAATATTTCACTACTAATCCATAGGGGTAATGGCAATCCTGTTAAAATACCTCTTATTCTCTGAATAAATAGATCTGTATCCTCTTCTAGTATAGGCATAAATGTGGTTTCCAGCTTTCTTTCCATATCTCTGGTTATGAGAATAGGTTCTGTGGTAGCAAATCCCTGGATATATTCAATTCCCGGTGTTGTACCTCGTTCAATAATATAATCGATATAATATTCACGATTAGCTTCTAACAATGAATTTTTTTGATTTTGATTGGGAAATAACAGCCGTATATTTCCCCGACTATCATGCCCAAACAGAGTCACATAAGAGGTGTTACTGGTTCTGAAAGAAATCCTGACAATCTCATCCGGTGCATAAGTGGCACCAATACCTTTATCCAATCTGAGAGATAAGGAGAAATCAGGTCTAGGATTAATTATCTGTATAGTCCTTTTCAACTCTTCCTCTCCTGCAGATATCACCATAGCGGTTGTACTTGCTAGTATCACTAAAATAAGTAGATAAAAAGGTATTAAGGATAAAAATTTATGGCTTAATCTCTTATTGTGCAATATATATTTTCTCATGCTTTGACCTCCTTTATTCATTAAAAGATTTAAAAATTAAAGATATTTAATGGCCTTCCTTTGTTATGCTAAAGGGCACAAAAACTATTGATATATTTTTTCTTAATCATGATGGATGAGCTTTTTCAGTTATTCCTTATCCTCAATATCATTTTCTAAATCATCCCATCTTTCCGGTTTTCTAATAAATTTCTTAATAATTAATGCCACTAAAAACCATACCAATATAATAACACCCAACAGTATGAACAATTCTCTATATAAAGCAAAGATGTTTTTGAATTCTTTAATAAAAATTTCCATAGATACCACTCCTAATTACAGTAAAAATGACACTCGCATATCAGATAGACTTAAAACCTCTAAAAAGTTCTGCTTCTTATATTCCAAATTTTATAATCTTTTTCTTCCATTTTTTTATCTCTATTTTAACAGAATATTCAAGTAGAATTCTTTCCCTTAAGAACTCCTAACATTAGCCTTAAGCTTAATATATCTATTAATACCGTGAATATCTCTGCTATTTTAATCCTAATTTAAATCATAAATCCAGCATACATTGTTCTTTATTTTGATAATAACGGAACTTCCTCCTTTATACTGCAGAGTGGTAATATTTAGTTATTACTTCTATATATTCTTTATACTTAAATAAATACCTTCATAAATAGAAAATTACATCTTACAAAATTGTTTGAAAATAAACAGATATGATAGTGAAAATTATTATGGTTATTACTGTTCCTAAAGATAGGGTATTTAAAACATAGGGCTGGATTCTTTCTTTAGGTATAAAAAGTGGGATAACAAATGGTGGTGGTAGTATGAATAGAGAATATAGCGCTACATGATATATTGGATCTAATTTTAACTGGGAATGAAATAAAAACCGACTTATTATAACGGCGATAAACAGCAAAAATATAGTTCGCAAAGCAATAATTTTCAATGGTACTATAAAACTATTCAGTGATAATTTCATTTCATACCCGATAATAATTAGAATGAGGGGAATAGTTACATTAGACAACAATCCCAGAGTCTCCAGAAAACCTTTCAGGAAAAAGTTTTTAACTATAATTACCTTTAAACCAGCAACATTGATGAATAGACCAGCAATGATAGCTATAATAATTGGTGAAGAAAAGAATCTTTTTATCAGCCAGCAATAATTGGCAGTTTTTTGATTGAGATAATACAATATGGCCATTAAAACAAACCAAACATATAGTTCCTGTCCTAAATCTAGTAAAGCAAAATATTTGATGTTATCAAGTCCATAAATAGCTCCAAAAAGCGGTATACCCAGCATTCCCACTTCAAATCCAGTGAATAACAGAGGGCAATAAGGATCCTCTATACCAAAATAGGGATACAATGTTTTTCCTAAAAATAGCATCACCAGATTAACTAAAAAGATAGTAAGTACAATCATCCAGTATTCTGCTTTAATTTGCATATCTAAAAAGGCAATAAACAAAAGGGAAGGAAGTGGAAAATGAATAATAAATTTTTTTAACTCTTCAATAGTAGTCTCCGAAACAATTTTTTTAATTCTAATAGAATATCCCATAATCAAGAAAATAAATATGGGAAGAATATTTTCTATAACATGCAATCGAATTACCTTCTTGTTTTCTTATTTTTAGAAATACCATTTAAAAATAAATAATTCTACTTATCTGGTTTTATGAAACTTCTACCATTTTTGCACTACTACTCAGCTAATGATAAACACCGACCTATCTAATATATAGCTCTAATAAACTCTAGCAATCATTATCGTTTCCTTGTCCAAACAGTATAAAAAGCAACTGTAAAACAATTTCCAGCTCCAACCAAAGCTACAAAGATAACCACACTAGACGAATCTATCATATTATTAAAAAATCCACTCCCTTGATTGTAATTCTTTCTTTCAATTTGTTACATTTTATATTTATTTCTAATAAACACTCCTATTCCAGGCCATTATTTCAGATATTATTTAGATTAATTGTTATTGGGTATACCATATACCTAATAGATTAGAATAGCTAAAAAATTTGTAATATAATTTTATATTTATTTCTTAACCACTAATTCTACTCTTCGGTTCTGAGCTCGTCCGGTAAATGTAGCATTTGATGCCACTGGTATAGATTCTCCATAACCTTCGGTAAAAAGTCTTATAGAACCAATCCCTTCTGAAACAAGGTAGTTTTTAACTGATTCTGCGCGTTTCTGTGAAAGAAGCAGATTATGCTCGGAAGATCCAACTGAGTCAGTATGTCCTTCAATAACAATGCATAAATTTAACTCAGAATTCAGTAAGGTAACAATCTTATCTAAGATTGGCCTGGATTCCTCGCGAATAACATCTGAATCATAATCGAAATTAATACCATAAAGCCTTATCCTGCCCGATTCCAAAAGGTCTTTAGTCATCTGTTCCTGAATTCCCCCACTCCAATGAGGGCAACCGCCCACCTCCGAGGATATCTTCGTACCATCCCATATTTTTCCTTGAGTAACATTTGTATCTTCTCCCTCATACCACCAAAATCCATAGAATCTTCTTCCATCAGAAGTAAAAACCATAACTGCCGGGCCTTGGTGGACATTTTCCTTCCAGGTAAATTTCATGATACGACCTTCAATTCCTCCGGTTAAAACTCCTTCATTATATTCATAACATCCCGTGATAGAAGATCCCTCTTGTCTGAGATGAAAATCATTATAACTGGTTTCATAGGTTCCAGATACATCGGGTAAAGGGGTATTAGTTAATTGTTTACCATACGCTCTAAAATCCATCAGTTCAGTATATTCATTAGAACTATAATTATCTTCAATTGTGAGTTTAAGCCATCTTCCAGATTTATTATGCTCAACTGGGAAGTCTTGGTTGTTCTGTTGATTAACTAAAGTTACCCGGGCAATCTCCTGAAAACCTTCGTTAGTATTATTATTGGATATTGCTACAGTAACATTTTTAGCTGCACTTCCATCCGTATCTACGTAAGCGGTATCAAATTCCAAACGTTCCAGGATAGTCTCCTCAGCAAGTTCAATAATTAAAATATTGTCAAATATTTGACCTTCTGCACAACACCAACCAGTATGTGGATTTTCATCATTAATCCATTGACCTCCCCAGTCTTCACTGTAAGCCGAAGATTGATGTATTACTAATGCTCCTGAAGAAAAAGAGACTAGTGACTGCTCTACCTGAATGGAAATACCATATAAAGCTGAAGAAAAGAAAAAGATTATTACTGATATTACCTTTAGAATCAATTTTTTACTCATTTTAACACCTCCTAATACTTTATAAAAATATAAAAATATAGAAATTACTGACAAATGATTGGATCTGAAAAACAAAAAATTATTATAAAAATACTTATCCTTAATAAAATTATAATGGTTAAGAAATATTATAGTATCACTTGTATTTTCTTTATGTATTAATTTTATTATTTTTCTTAAATAATCTTATTTATTCATTTTAATAGGTAGCTTTTCCGTTTTTCTTCGGGAAATTTTTCTATGGCATAACGTAACATAGTTCTGGGCATTTCTTTATAGTATTTTTTAAGAAACTCTTCTTCTATTTCTAATTCTCTTTTACCAATTTCTCTCAGCATCCATCCCACAGCTTTATGAATGAGATCATCCTTGTCATGTAATAGTATTTCTGTGATATTAAAAGTATCATCAAAGCTGTTATGCTTTATAAAATAAGAGGTAGCCATAATTGAAATTCTGCGTTCCCATAGATTTCTCGATTTTGCTAACTTAGAAATAGGAGCTCTATCATGATTAAATAAACAAGCTCCTACAATTTTTCCAGCAGAAACATCAACTAAATCCCAGTTATTAATATAATTAGTATTTTGTAGATACAGGTCGAATATCTTCTTTCTATCTTCCTCATTACCTCTTTGGAAAATATTAATTAATACTAAAAGGGCAAATAAACGTTCTTCGTGATATTGGGATGGTAAGAATTCAGCCGCTTCTCCTATGCTTATAGTATTATATTTTTTGGCAATTTTCCTTGTATCAGAAACTCTAAGACCTAAAAAAATATCTCCTTCGCCATATTCACCCTTTCCTGTTTTAAAGTACCTTTGCAGCAGCTCAGCTCTTTCCTGATTACTAAATTTTTTAAATTCTTTTTTTATCTCTGTAACTACTTCTCCCATATTTACTCCATATCAATTTTCAAAAACCTTTACTTCCTTTGTTCTTTTATTAATAGAAACAGTAAGCTGGCTAATTTCATCTATACTTGCCATTGTATTTTTAATCTTTTCTGACAATGTTCTCTGGTATATCTACAATCTTAGCCATTGGACTTTTTTATCCTGCTGTTATATTCTTTCCAAATTTATTCACTTTTATAGAATTGGAGATAAAGAAAATTAAACTTCTTGTAAAACTTATATTTCTAGACAGGAGCCTATCATTTTTATTTTTTGGAAAAAATCAGTCAATATAAAATCCTGTAAAGCATCCATATGGTCATCAAGATTCTGATAATAGGGAATGTACCCTAAATATTTTACTTTATAGCCTTCAGTCAATTCACTTATTCTTTTACTGTTATGTTCAGTAGTGTGCATATTTTCCATTAATCCAACAATTTTTAAATCTTGTTCCTTAAGTATTTCCAGGGTCTTAGTAACAATATTAATAGCAAGCTTGGAAGGAGTAATAATAATTAAGAACTTACCATTTCTTACATACTGTAATAAATCAAGAAAGGGATCAGCCATTCCTGGAGGCATATCAATAACTAAACACTCGGTATCGTCCCATCTTGTTACAGCCATAAGTTCTAAAAAAACATCAGTATACTCCGTCCCTCTAATTGGCAAGGGATTTCCCTGAGTATAATAAGCCACAGACATAAATCTAACCCCCCTCACCTCTTCAGGCAATATTCCCCTTTCCTCTTCAGGAAATTGATTTTTTGTATTTAGCAAAATATGATCCGAAGCACCCCAGAAATCTAAATCAAGTAAACCAGTTTTATACTTTTCAGCCAATGCTAAACTTAATGCTGTAGAAATTATTGATTTACCCACTCCCCCCTTTCCGCTTACTACTGGAATAATAGATTTGATAGCCGCAAATTTTTCTCTTACCATAACCTCTCTCGGATCAATCATTATATCCTCCTGAAAATTTCTTTCATAAAAATTCAAAAATCATTAAAGATGTTATGAATCTTCACCACTAATCTCTTCAATATAAATTCCCCTCCCCTTGACTACTTCAAAATCACGACTGCCGCATTTAGCACATCTCATAAAAGAATGAACGACTTCAGGAACAAAGTGAATAGATTCTTTAATGGAATGGTTGCCTAAATCTTTCTCTTTCAACTCCCAGATATTATGGCAATTCCTACATTGAAAAGAAGCATTTTCCTTTAAAAAAATGTATTTAGTCTCTTCGGCAATGGTCCCCTTCTTTAAATTATCCAAACCAAATTTCACAATCTCTTCTTCAATTCCCTGCAATTCCCCTAAAACAATCTTCACTTCGGTCAATTTCTTTATATTTCTTTTTTTTGCCTCCTTAATAGACGATTTTAATACAGCCTCAGCTAAAGACCATTCATGCATTTTTCTTCCTCCCAATTAATAAGGTTAGCAATTAGAAAATTATTTTCTCTTAAAATCTAATATCTATGTCTTGCATTCCCAATTTTCTACTTAGCTTATTTATTTTAACACAGAACCTAATTATTTTTTCAAAATGATTTATATAAACTAATTACGAATTTCCTTTTACCTTCCTGATTTACTGTAATTTTTTTTACTCTACTATTTACCTTCCCATAAAAACTATTCTTGCAGTTATACAGGTATAAAGGTAAAATAAATTTTTCACTAAAATTAAATATGGGAAATAAATATCTTTTACTTAAAGAGCAATATTTTGAGATAGTATTGCCATGAGACTTCAGTAAAAAGAAAGAAAAGAGAAAGAAATTTATGAGATTAGTTTTGTAAGATTAGTTAGAAAGTGATAATATATTTATTATTATGGTAATATAAAATTTAGAAATAGATAATTAATAGAAAATAATGCATAAGACATCAGGATATCTAATCGTAAAAAAGTTTTATTAACTTCGAGAGTGTTGCTTTAAAGTTAAGGAGCATTTTTTATTAAATGAGTGTTATTTTTTTCAACCTTTTAGGTGGATTAGCCCTATTTCTCTATGGTCTTTTTATCTTAAGTGACGGATTAAAACAAGTTTTCTATAAAGAACTTAAAGATATCTTAAAAAAAATTACCAGTAGCACTATCAAGGCAGTTGGATTTGGAGCTTTCATTACTGCTATTATTCAAAGCTCAAGTATTACTGTGGTTACTCTTATTGGTCTTTTAAATTCCAGTATGATAAACCTGGTTCAAGCTATTGGAGTAATGCTGGGAGCAAAAGTCGGTACAACCATCACTGCTCAGATAGTGGCTTTTAAAATTGGTCTTTATTATTTCCCTTTTATAATTCTAGGTTGTTTCCTATTTTTCTTTTTCAGACACAAAAGATTACAGAATCTTGGACAGATTATCCTCGGATTTGGAATACTGTTTTTAGGGATGCAGACTATGTCTCGAGGAGCTCAAGCCATTCAGGAAATTCCGTTTTTTGTTAACATCCTTCATTATTTCAGTCATAATGTATTCTTAGGAATTATTACCGGGGCTATATTTACTGCAATCGTTCAATCCAGTTCAGTAACAACTGGTCTGGTAATTGCAATGGGTATGGAAGGAGCACTGACTTTACCGGTGGCAATATCTTTGATAATGGGAGCAAATGTTGGTACCTGTATTACCGGTTTTTTGGCTTCACTGGGATCCTGTAAATCAGCTAAACGCCTTGCTGTAGCACAATTTGCAGTAAACATTGTCGGGATTCCAATCTTTACTTTTTTCCTTATTCCTTTTAGCCACCTTATTTCCTTAACCAGCCTTGATTTAGGTCGTCAAATTGCTAATGCTCATACTTTCTTTAATGTGTTTCTTGTAATCGCAGCTATTCCTTTAATTAGTTGGCTAAAAATATTATCTATTAAGATTATACCCGGTCAAGTAGAGGAAGTTGATAGGGGGATAAAATTCCTGGAATATAAGATACTGAATATTCCCAGTTTAGCTCTTTTACAAGCTCAGAAGGAAGTTTTACATATGGCGAATATTGCTAAAGGAATGCTGGAAAAAGCCCATAAAGCGATGTTTACAGGAGATAAGGATCTAATTAGCACGGTGAAAATAGAAGAATCAAGCGTAGACGAACTCCACCATATTCTTGATGATTATTTAACTAAAATTTCTTCTCAAGCATTTTCTAAAGAGGAATCTCAAAAATTGGCTATATTAATTCATAGTGTTACTGATATTGAAAGAGTAGCAGACCATGCTAATAATTTAGTGGAAATATCGGAATTTAAATTTCAAAAAAATATATCCTTTTCAGACCTAGCAGAAGAAGAATTAAATCAATTATTTTTAAAAGCCATTGACTCATTTGCTTATTCCATAGAGGCTTTGGAAACAAACAGCGAGGAAATTGCCCAAAAAACTGTTTACCTGGAAAATGAAATTGATCTTATGGAAGAAAATATGAGGAAGAATCATTTTGATAGATTAAAAGAAGGAATCTGCCGCCCAGAATCTGGACCAATGTATCTCGAAATCATAATGAATCTGGAACGCGTTTCCAATCATTCGGAAAACATCGCCAGTGGAGTAATAATGGGCTTTTAAAATACTTATCTCTCTAAACTTTGGTCTCCTCCCTTCTGTGGTTAAATCTTTCATAATCAACAATGAGTAAATTTAGTAATACCAGCATTAATTGCCTCTTGGTAAATATATTTTAAGAATAACAATTATTATATTATACAAAATATTTGTTTTATTTGTTAGCATTAACAATCTTTTTCTCTGGAATTTTTTGGTCAGCAATATCCTTTGCGGTTATGCCTGGATAGCAATATCTTCCATCTTTGCGTATATAATTTTTAACTAGAATGGACTGTTCAGGACAAAAGTTAAAACAAGCATAGCAATAGTAACACCTGACATTATCTTGCCATAATGGTTTAGCATTGGTTATTCTAATTTTTTTTGAAGGACATACACTTTCACATACCCCGCACCCTGTACATGTTGCATCAGTATAAAAACCTATTTTTGCATCAAGACGTTCAATATACCATTGTAGTGGTAATTGCAAATATTTGCTAATCATTTCCACTAAAGCATTAGTAGATTTTGAGCTACTTTTACCAACATTCTTTTCTTTGTTGATGATTACCTTAACCACTATCTCCAATTTTTTTTGCACATTCTCTTCCAAAGCCATAATATCCTTATCTGTTATGGTATCTACCCAGTTCTGGTCAATTCTAAAGGATGGCTGTAATCCCTTAGGGGAATTGGATGCCATTTTTAAGGTATAATAAAAATCTAATTTTTTACCTCTTTTTGCCAGTAACCTTTCCAGGTAATAATCTACGTTCCCCGGGTAACCACAATTAGTAGTAACAGCAAAAAAATATTGCTCAGGTTTAAAATGAATTCTCTTAATAAACTCTCTTACTGGAATAGGCGTTGAGGTTAGATAGACAGGAAATATGAGACCTATTATATCTCCCTTTATTTCAATGATTTCTTCATTCAAAAGACTTAATAATGGTGTTATAGTAGCAGCAGGGATTCGCTTTTGAATTTCTTGGGAAATATGCAATGAATTGCCCGTTCCTGAGAAATAATAAATTTCTATTTTGCTCATACAGGTACCTCCCCCTCTTTGAATTAAATGGTCTTAAGAAAAACTATTATTGATGATTCTAATGAAAATTCATAAAAAATGAATTTTATTAACATAGGGATATTTTTTCATTTTTCAAAGACAACAATGTCAGAAGGATAATGAATCATACAATTACCGTTTAACTTCATTCGGTAAGAATATCAAATTGATTAAAACTATTTTTATGCTATATTTAAAGATATTGTTGTTTGTTTCTTGAGAACATCTTCCCAGATATTCAATACCAATGGAAATCTCACCTATATTAAAATAGGTCTTTCCCAGTTATCTATAATTCATTCTTTTCTCCTTATGGTTTTTCTGTTTATCTGACTAGCAACATAAGTAGAAATAATGCCTTAGTTAAGACATGGATAATTGGAAAATTGGTCAGTAAAAATCAAATAACTAAATATTTTTTAATCGCAAGCCTCCCATATCTCCTGACCTGTTGAAATATTATCCCATTCCAGATAATTCTTTGCTGGATTACTGATATCTTCAGCAGAGATTCTAGAATTACTTGTATCCCAGTCATCGTTGATTTTTTCTCGGCTTGCTTCCCCGGTCCAACTCCAACTTATCTCACTAATAGGAACAAAGATTGCTCCATCGATATCGGGCCTATACATCAATTGCATGATAAAGTCATTTTCTATATCAATGGTTAAATCATAAATACTTATCGGTATTCCTGGAATATCTGTGGTTTTTGGTCCGATAGAATAAGGATATATGCCGTCCAAGCCTTCAACTTTAATCTGCATACAAGGTCCGGATAATGTTTCTTTATGTTTGGTCACTCGTCCCTTAGTCGCAACATATTGAACATACTGGGTAGATGCTGGTAAAAACTCCTGAGGCAAGGTTTCATACTCAAAACGGATAGTGTATCCATCGTTGCTATCTAGAATTAACTCTCTGCGCTCATGAATCATCCCATCTATATCTTTGTATTTTACTTCACATATGCCAAAGCTGCCTTCACCGATATGAGAAGACACTATTATTTCTGGTTCTTGAACATCAAATATTGCACTGGCAGCAAGCCTTTGATTGTCTGATGTATTTGTGCTATAACTTATCTCTAAGCTACTTCCTCCGCTCCACCAATGAAAATCTACTTCCTGCCCTCTTAAATCATCTTCATCCAACCAATTACCATATCCATAGTTATCTTTAATGATAAATTCTTCTATAGTATCTCCAGGTATCAACCATCTGCCATTACCGGTATCTTTATTTTCCGGAATAACTACGGCTTTAAGTTTTATCTTTTCTCCTACAATTACCAGTACTGTTTTATCAGTAATATTTGTCCATTTTCCATTAATTTCCCTATGAATCTCCACGCTGGGAGGAGGTTCACCAAAACTCCAGCTGGCCTGGTATTTTACATCACCGGATTCAGGAGGTTCATACCTGTTATCCAAATAATCCTGATATTGAAAACCATATTCCAGTTCTTCTGAAGTCCAGGATACAGATCCACTGTTTGAACCAGGCTTTAGCTCAGAGCCATTCAGTCCAAAATGAATCGCTACCGGTCCTTCTTTTGTTTTGCCGTCTTTATCGGTAATAACAGTTTGAATGGGTATAGTAAGATAAAACGTATAATGGTCCATCTTCTGTTTTCCTGTCATAGCCTGCATAATTGCCATGGGATCAACTTGTCCTGAAAGTTGCATGGCATGAGCTATCCCTGCAGGTCCGGCAAACCCCATCCATTCAAGATGTCCCTCTTTTTGGGAATCTGTGATTGACTGAGGTGAAACTATCGATATACTGCCTGAGCCTTTAGCAGTATAATAAACTTCACCCGATTCTTTGTCAGAGTTTATATTCTGATAATCTACCTGTGCCAGTAGACCTGCTTCATCCGGATAAAACAAAATGACACCCTGACGGTTTTCTATTAAAATCAGGTTACCGCTCACAATTGCAGATATGGAACCGGTTTCCTCCAAGTTACTGCTTTTTTGTTCATCATGTTTTTCCCAGGAAATGGATAAATTTATTTTTACTTTCATATTATCCTTTTCTCCTATCAAATCTCCTTCCTGAGCAAGAATAGAAAAATATAAACCAAAAAAAATACTACCAAAAAGAAAAACTATTAAGAGTGACCTACTCGAAAACCATTTTATTTTTTGCATCATCTTCTCCTTTTACCCTTCATTACTGTATGACAATCCGGGCTTCCCTTGTTTGCTTCTTTTTATCATTATTCTTAGTTTCAACTAAATATCTAATTATTATCATAAAAGCAATTTGTATTAATATTTCAATGATTCTATCTTAAGTAAGAACGACTACTTATCTAAAAGACTGGATTATTATCTTTATTATGGTATTTAATACCAATAAATTAGATACCATATAAAAATAAAAGTTTATTAAGGAAAAGCCTCTCAGATGATGCTAAGAGGCTAGAATAGTCAGTTTCAACAATTGAAAATATCCACTATAGGACAAATATGCTACAAAAAGTTCAAACATTGATTATATAATAATTATTAATCTACATCTTGACCAATTCTACCCGACGATTCTTTGCCCTGCCTTCCTCAGTGTCATTAAAAGATACTGGTTGGGATTCACCATAGCCTTTAGCAAGAAGTCTGTCCGAATTGATTCCAAATAATTGAAGATATTGCAGTACCGTGTTAGCCCTCTTATCTGATAGGGTTAAATTATATGCTTCTTCTCCTTCATTATCGGTATGACCATGTATCTCAACCTTTAATTCAGGATTTTGCAATAGTAATGTAACAATGTGTTGTAACTGTTTATCAGATTCCTGTTTTAAGGTAGCTTTATCATAGTCAAACAGAATATCATAGAGTATTATTCTACCTTCACTGTCCAATGCTTCTTTTAATTCAGCAGGACCGAAGGTAAGGGATTTTTTAAAACCTTCTTCATCTATAATAACCAATTCCTGCTGGCCTAATCCCGCATTACCACTAACCCGGCACCAGGTAATTCCTCCATCATCTCTGGGTATGGTCAGAACCATCTGTCCCTGGTCCTCAAAGACGACCTTACCGTCTCTTTCCAGAGCTGCAGCTTTATAATTTTCAAAAAACTCTAATTTTGAGATATCCTGGACTCTTTCACCGGATGAGGTACGAACTTCATATAATAGTTTCCATTTTTTACCCTTAACCTCTACCTCTTCTCTCTTTTGAGTTTGTTCATTTGTTACATAAAATTTGTATGAATCAAAGTTAGTATATTTGGACATATTCTCAGCCAATACTGAGCCGGGAAAAGGACGGATAAAGGGATGTTCAGGTATATCAGCAGCAAAAGTAGATATTGTTGTTATTAGCAGGAAAACAGTAATAAAAAATAGTAATAACCTTAAATATTTCATTTTTAACCTCCAAAGATTATTTTTTAAAATACAATATCTTGTTTATAAAAAATATTAAGATATTTTAGACAAATTAACCCCCTCTCTTTCTAAAAAGTTACACATGAAATTAATACATTTTATTTTTAGCCAACCTTTTTTAAATTATTATCTTCTTACCTTTTGTTATGTCCTGAAAATTAAGTTAATACAATTCTTATCACTTTTCAGCGATAACCAGCATTTCAAAATCTTCAGTAGTTAATTTATCATTTCGAGAGAATGACCCTAATTTTGCCCCGAAAATATCAATTTTCCGATAACCAAGAGATTTTAGCATCCAGGTGATTTCACTTGGAACATAGTATCTTTCATTGCATTCGATAATCTTTTTGTTACCATCATCATCTTCAATTTCAGTAATATTGTAATCACGAAAAGTCATTAAATCAAAGGTATTGCTACGGTAGGTGGCATTCCCCTCTTCAGTATTAGAAGCACAAAATTGTTCAACCGAATGATATAGAGGGAAAAGTCCATTTAACGTAGTAAAAATAAATCTTGCTTCCTTTTTCAGCACCCTGGTAACATTC
>CAYSRG010000031.1:0-23479 GCA_964433555.1 uncultured Atribacterota bacterium
TATTTAGTTTAAATGTATATACGTTTATTTAAGCTTATTGTACGAGGTCTCAACAGGCTGACCCCTATATACTATATATACTATATACCCTTATATAAATACTGGTGACAATAAGAGAGAAGATAAACATTATGAGTAAGATATTGTTTTTTAACATCCCGGCCTATGGGCATACTAATCCCACAATTGAAGTGGTACGTGAGTTATGCGAAAAAGGAAATGAAGTATGGTACTATTCTTTTAGTATGTTTAAAGAGAAAATTGAAAAGGCCGGTGCTAAATATATAGAAAGTGATAAGTATCTGCCAGAATTTAGACCTGAAGACGAAAAGAAGATTGATAAGAAGGACTTTGCCGCTTTAATTGAGATGGTAGTGGATACCACCCTGGTGATGGATAAACCTGTTTGTCAGCAACTATCTAATCTAAAACCGGACTGCATTGTATCAGACTCCATCTGTTTCTGGGGGAAATTGTTTGCCAGTAAGCTTAAGATACCTTTTGTTTCCTCCACTACAACCTTTGCTTTCAATGACCATACTGCTAAACTGATAAAACCGGGTTTAAGAGAAGCCTTACGCACATTCTTTGGTTGGCCAAGAATTAGTCGCAAGATAAAAGAACTCAGAGAAAATGAATACGGAGTAGACAGCTTTGTCTCTCTTATTGGAAATGATAACAAAACCAATACCATTGTCTATACTTCTAAAGAGTTCCAGCCCCTGGCAGATACATTTTCTGATAAATTTGTCTTTGTAGGTCCTTCCATTGAAGAAGTCAAAAGTGTTTTTTTTGATAAGAAACAACCGCTCATCTATATATCCCTGGGCTCAGTACTTACTAAGAATAAGGGATTCTACCGGAACTGCATAAAAGCTTTAGGTAATAAACCCTTTGATGTTATCATATCCATAGGTAAAGATACTACCTTAGAATCACTGGGGGAGATTCCTTCGAATATGGAAGTTAAAAACTGGATCAACCAGATTGAAGTGCTCCAGAAGGCAGATGTCTTTATTTCTCATTGCGGGATGAACAGCGCAAATGAGAGTTTATACTTCGGTGTTCCCATGGTGACCTTCCCGCAACACAGTGAGCAGGGACTGGTAGCCAAAAGAGTAGTTGATTTAGGGGCTGGTATTCCATTAAGGAAGAATAACTCAGACTTGATTTATGAGGCTGTCCAGCAAATACTGACCAATGAGTCTTATAGGGAAAAAGCTAGAAAAATCGGAGAAGGATTCAAAAAAAGTGGAGGAGCCAAGAAGGCTGCCTCTTTTATTCTTGATGTTATAGATAAGGAAAGATTAGATTAATAATATAATACCCTGAGTTGACCTTTACATCAGAGTTTTTATAGCTTATCTTTACTTTTAAAATAGAAGAAAATAAGCAAATTATTCCTGTCTGGAAAGCACATCCCCCCCATCTTCTGGCAGTATTTTATCTTCTTTTGACTATCCACTCATTGCAATTAAAAAATTTGACTTTTTTTATTTATTTAGATAAAATATAAATATGAAATAATTTTTTTATATATGAAAAAATGATGATAGAGATTACCAGAAAAACAGTTAATCATAAAGTCAGATTTTCTTTCCTAATAAGAGAAATCAAAATCTCAGAATATTTAGGAACTTTTGTATATAATGACAGGTTTTTAGATATTTCCTTAACTCTAAATATTCTAAAGAAAACTCTATTTCCAACCCTACAGTTTATGGAAAAATAACTTCATTCCAACTTGTGAAATATAGATTTAATTAAGTAATGTTTAAGTTAAAACTATAAGAGATTTGTTATGTCTTATCATATGGTATAAAAAATTAAGGAGGAATTGTTATGATTTTTGATAAACTGAAAAATGCTCACAAATACTATTGTTTAAATCCCCACTTTGAAAAAGCATTTAATTTTTTAAAGACTACTGATTTAGAAAATATTGCTGCAGGTGAGTATGAAATTGATGGGAAAAATGTAGTTGTTTTAATTCAAGAGTATACCACAATGCCCGATCCCCCATGGGAGTGTCACAAATATCATGTAGATCTGCAGTATCTCATCTCGGGGATTGAAAAGGTTGGTTACCGTACAATTGAGGGTACTAAACCATCTGGACCTTATAAGGCGAAAACTGATTGCTATCTTCTTGAGAAAGTTGAAGATGGTAATTATGCGACCCTTGAGGGCGATACAATTATGCTTCTTTTCCCTGAAGATGCTCATCTTCCGCGCTTAGTTTACGATAAACCGATTCCGGTTAAGAAATGTGTAATAAAAGTTATTATATAAACTAATAGTAGAAAATTATTTCAGAGGTTACAGGCTCTTTACAATTGAACCTTAACATAATAATACAGGAGATGGTTCTTTTATGGACAGTTTTTCTAATATGAAAGACTACTATTATATTAGTCATTTCTCAATCCAATGGGAGCATCTTAATAACCAAGGCAGCCTGCATTAAAAGCATTATCGGAATCTGCCATATCATCCTCTGACGCATTAACCAGCAAATCATCTTCTAAATAACCTAAACCAAATACTGCAGGAAGAGCGCTTGTGAAATCTATACCTACCGCAAGAAGAGAAATCCTGTCTGATAAAGCAATCAATCAGCCGGTCTTAAAAATATATCATGATGTATTGCTGGGAAACCTATATAAAACAACAATTAAATATGGATAGATTGATATTATTATACGAAAACTCTAAAAATGTATGGCGAACAGCATAAGGATATGCTGTTTCCAGATAAAAACATTACAAAAGGAGGAAAATCTCAATGAAGAAAGTGTTTGCAGGGATACTTGTACTGACCTTAGTGCTTGGTATAGTTGCAATGGTAAATGCTGCGACCGTAACCATGACTCTAGGTCACTTCGGCAAGTTGCCGGAGACCGGCGATCCCTTGGGAACCGCCGCTCAGGCTTTTGCCGATAAGGTCACAAACCTCTCGGGAGGAGAGATCAAAGTTGATGTCCGTGAGGACAGCGTATTGGGCAATGCCAAAGAGATGATAGAGCAGACCCAACAGGGCTTGATTGAAGCCTGTCTGGTATCCCAGGGGACGCTTGACAAATTCGACATCCGCTATGCATTTGTCACTGCACCGTATATGTTCTCAGGCTATGAACAAGCCTACGCTGTGATAGACGGACCCTTTGCCGAGTGGGTGAACGACGGAACGCTGGAAGCTGCCGGCCTACACAACCTCGGTGGGTGGGATTATGGCTTCCGTATGCTAAGTAACTCCGTTCGCGAGGTGAAAACACCTGAAGACGTGGCAGGTCTGCTGTTGCGTACCCCCTCTGAAGTGCAGAAGGTTGCTTGCTTTGAAGCCCTGGGCGCCACTGTACAACCCCTTGCCTTCACCGAGCTTCTGCCCGCCCTCAAGCAGGGTACCTTTGATGGCCAGGAAAATCCCATTGCTACCATTGTGAGCTTCAAAATGTGGGAAGTCAACCAGAAGTACGTCAGTTTAACCCGGCACACCTGGGAATCCGTCAACCTGACAGTGAACTGGGATTGGTGGCAGAGTCTAACCGCAGAACAGCAGGGCTGGATTCAGGAAGCCAACGTGTATGCCCGTGACT
Organism: uncultured Atribacterota bacterium; assembly: GCA_964433555.1. Lineage (GTDB taxonomy): Bacteria > Atribacterota > Phoenicimicrobiia > Phoenicimicrobiales > Stramentimicrobiaceae > Stramentimicrobium. The sequence continues at coordinate 3,597 of CAYSRG010000031.1, forward strand.
TGATGCGCTCTATGATTCAGGAAGCTGAAGCTCAATATGTAGCGATCCTGGAAGAGAACGGTGTCATTGTTACTAAGGTTGATCTGTCGTTGTTCAAAGACAAGATGGGTCCCGCCTGGGATGCCGTTGCTGAGTATGCCAGCGATACTGACGGATCTATGCTCGCGAAATTTCTCGAGATTGTTGGCAGTACCGAAGACTAAAATGTTTACCTGAACACAGCCTGTAACGCCACGTGGGGACGCAAGCACAAGCAAAGGTTATTTTCGCTAACGCGTTTTGCAGTAGGTATGAGTTATTAACGGAAAAAACTGAATGGCAGCACCCCTGGTGTTGCCATTCAGCCATTCTAAGAAACTTAACGAAGGAGGCTCTTCAAGATATGGTTGCACTCATTGTGAGTCTGGTTCTCCTTGCGCTGATGTTTATTGGGGTTCCAGTGTGCGTCGCTATGGGGATTACCAGCGCCGGTGCGTTTATCGCACTGGGCATGACCAAGATGCTGACAGCTCTGGCGCAGCGCGTATTTTATGGAACCACGGGATTTACGATGCTGGCAATCCCGTTTTTCATTCTTGCGGGAAACCTGATGAACTGCGGCGGCATTACTGACCGCATCTTTAACTTTGCCAAGGCGATGGTTGGGCATTGGCCGGGTGGGCTTGGGCAGGTGAATGTAGTTTCCTCGGTGATTTTCTCGGGTATGTCCGGGGCAGCTGTTGCAGATGCCGCAGGACTCGGATCCATTGAGATGAAAGCCATGAACGACGCAGGGTTTGACGAGACATTTTCCGCGTCCATTACTGCTGCATCCTCTACCATCGGACCGGTGATCCCGCCATCGATCCCATTCGTGGTGTATTCATCGTTCACTTCCACCACTGTGCCGCGCCTGTTCGCGGCAGGTTTTATTCCCGGATTTTTAATGGCATTTGCCATGTCGATCTGTGTATATTTCATCTCCAAAAAACGAAAATATCCCGTCAGCTCCAAGATGCCTTGGAAGATTAGGCTAAAATATCTTTGGCAGGCACTGCCGAGCCTGACGACGATCATCATCATTGTCGGCGGAATCCTCGATGGCATCTTTACTCCCACCGAGGCGGCCATTATTGCGACATTCTATGCGTTTTTTCTAAGCTGCCTGGTATACAAGCAAATCTCCTTCAAAGGGATGTTCAAGGTGCTGTATGAAAGTCTACTGACCAGCTGCAAGACGCTATTCATTATTGCCGTGGCCAACTTCCTGGCATGGTTTATGATCCGGCTACGCATCCCCGATCAGATCATCGCAGGCTTGCTGGGTGTAACAACGAATCCGCAGCTGCTGATATTGATTATCATCGGAATCCTGTTGTTGCTGGGCATGTTCCTGGAAGGGATCGCAGTCATCTTGATTGTTACTCCCATTTTTCTACCTGTTATCGCTCAGATTGGGATGGATCAGGTGCAGTTCGGTGTGGTGCTCATACTCGCCAGTATGATTGGACTGTTAACGCCGCCGGTAGGCATGAGCTTGTACGCAGTATGTTCAATCACAAAGGTAGATCTGATGACCTTGTCCAGGGCAGTGCTACCATATGTGGTTGGTATCTTCATTGTGCTGTTACTGTGCGCGTACTGGTCTCCGTTATCAATGTGGATTCCCACACTTTTATACGGTTAAGGAAGGAAAGCAATGAAAATCATCGCAGTTCTTAAAAAAGCTGATGAGATACTGGCTGGCATTCTTAAGGGAATTGCGGTCGGACTGTGTCTGAGTATCGCATTCATGCTGCTGGGGCGTGTTATTTTACGGCTGCCGTTCTTCACCTCATCGATGGCCTGGTCGGAAGAGATTGTGGAGCTGACCATGGCATGGATGATCCTGACTGTGGCGACGCTCTTGTTCCGTAGCGGAGAGCACTTTCGAGTGGAGTTGCTTGAGAAAAAGTTTGAAGGGAAAGCCTTGATGAAACATGTGCACCTGTTTGTCACACTGGTAAGTTTGCTCTTTATCGGAATGCTTTTATACTATGGTATCAAGTTTATGCTACCCCAGACCCAGTTTTCTCCGATCCTGAAAATTAACCACCGCTTCTACTATGCCAGCATTCCGGTGAATGCTACATTGATTCTGTTGTACCTGATTCGTGATCTGGTACGCGATATCCTGGCGTTCCGCAGGCCGTAAATAAGAAAAGTATATATTTTAATTAATCCTTGGTCTTAAAAGGAAAGAGATTAAATAATAAGAGGCTATTCCAGCTAAAAAGCCATAAAACATATTAGTAACCAAAGCAGTGAGAATAGTAATAATCATAGGAATCATGTTTTTACTGGTTTTTACTTCTTGTGCAAATTTCAATAACTCTATTCCTACCATAAACATCATTGCTCCAATAATAGCAATAGGAAAAACTGAAAATAAACTGGCAATAGAAGCTGAGAGGAAAAGTCCCAGAAAGATTTCTATCAAACCTTCCAGTATATTAGCTCCGCCGGTTCTAGCCCCAAAATAATACTGACCAGCTAATCCTCCAGCACCATGACAGGTAGGCATTCCACCTAAAAAAGGTAGGATTATATTCATAATCCCTTGATTCCAAGCCAGCTGTTTTTCACTTACTTTTTTTTCTGGCCAATATTTTTTAATCAGTGAAGAAGTAGCTATAGTAGCATTAGTAGCAGTTAGTGGTACTTGAGCAAATCCAGCTAATAACAAGGTCTGCCATACCTCTTTTATGGAAAAAGTAGTAAAAACAGGCATAGCCAGGGCAGGAGCACTTAGCAGGTCAAATTTTCCCTGTGTCAGCATTATCAATAATCCAATTACCATCAAAACAATCGCAGCTGGAGTATAACGGTTTTGCCTGAAAAATAATACAATAATAATGGAAACAATGCTGATAATCCAATTAGTAGAAATCATTTTATAGGCTTGAAACATTAATAATATGCCCAGGGTAACCTGAATACCACGGATTACGCAATTAGGTGTTATTTGGGCGATCCTTTCTATTATTCCAGTAATAGCAAGGATAATCCAGATAATTCCCATCCCAAATCCGGATGCATAGACCATAGAAGGAGTCCATTGTTGGGCAATTGCCACAATGGCAATAATTTTCATGGGTTCAATAGGGATTGGAAGCTGGTAGACTAATCCAGTTATAATATTACATAAACCCATCATTACTAAAAAACTAGCTGGATTCAATCCGCAAATCACAATATAACCGATAGCTAAGGGGAATAGGGTGCCAAAATCTCCCATAGAACCGGCTAATTCTCTCAGATTGAATTCAAAAGATTTGATTTTCATTTCAATAACCCCAATGATTTTGATTATACAATGATTTCCCACAAAAATAAAATCTTATTCCTTGTATCATGGGGACGGTTCTTTTGTGTTTCTTTTTGAGCTGATTTGTGTTAAAATACCCAGCAGAGGTGTTACAATGCCAAGAGAAGCAAGAGCAAAAAGTAATACAGGGATTTATCATATTATTTTAAGAAGTATTAATAAACAAAATATATTTGAAGATGATGAAGATTATCAAAAATTATTAGAAACATTAAAAAAATACCAAGAAAAAAGTGGTTATGAAATTTATGCTTATTGCCTTATGAGTAATCATATTCATCTTTTGATGAAAGAAATAAAAGAAGAGCTAGGAATTGCCTTTCGTAGAATAGGAGCAAGTTTTGTATATTGGTATAATTGGAAATATGCCCGCAGTGGCCATTTATTTCAAGATAGATATAAAAGCGAAGCAGTAGAATCAGACCGTTATTTTTTAACAGTTCTACGCTATATTCATCAAAATCCGTTAAAAGCAGGAATAGTAAAGAATATATCCGATTATCCCTGGAGTAGCTATAGTGAATATATTGTAAAAGCAAAGATTTGTAATATTCACTTTACCCTTGGCATGTTTTCCCAAGATGAGGAACAAGCCATAAAATTGTTTAAAGAGTTTAATCTAACTGAGAATAAGGATCATTGTTTATCATATGAGATAAAGGGAAGACTTCATGATATTGAGGCTTTAGATTTTATTAAAAGCATTTTACAGGGTAAAAGTCATTTAGAAATACAAAACTTTGAAAAGGAAAGGATAAGAAACATTATAAAAAAATGCAAAGAGCGAGGATTATCCCTTAAACAAATCGAAAGACTAACAAGGCTAAGTTTTAGTATGATTCGTAGAATATAGTAAATGACACAAAAGAACCGTCCCCTTATGTTGTCCCCTTATGTTACTTATGTTATTGGACTTTTTATATTTTTTGTGCTACAATTCTTATTGAATTGTGTTTTTTAATATCCACAGACTGTCAATGGTGATAAATAGTTGGTATAGTAGCCTTTTTATAATTGAATAGAAAAATATAATAAGTTGAGAAAGGTAAGCTACCTGATACCAGAAAAGATAAGGCGCAAAGTTGTAGACTTAAAGTTTATAAACCATGGCCATCAGGCTGCCGATTTTTTTCAGGCTTGAACAGAAAAAAGGCGGGAGTTTCTCATAATGACAACATATAAACAGGGCTCTTTATTAAAGAAATTTAAGAGGAAGGATTTTACAAAACAGCCGAACCAGTTTGATTCCGCTCTTAGTGATATTTTTCTGCTATTCTCAGTAGCCAAAATAATAGTTCTCTTCAGAAAATACTGCCAAAAAATACTCTATAAATTCTACAAAGAATATTTGCTGCATTTTGTATATCATCAAAAAAGCACCATAAAAACAGTAAGAAATCTCCTGCCCTTATCTATGTTAATTTTCACTTGAGGGAGGTGATCTACTACATACTAAAGAAGTAACAAAAGAATATTATCTAAAGCCAGCCCATAAGAAAAAACTATGGCTAATAAGGGATAATTTTTATTTTTTCTAAGCACTCTAAGTATTCTATTTTCTATTATTTCCTATTAACTAGTCTTGTATGTACCAAAATATTACCAAGAAACAGAAAGGAAAAATTTAAAAAATGAAAAGCAAAAAAAGTATTCTAACAATTACTATCTTTCTACTACTGGTATTTGTTATAGCAGGTTGTAGTCTTCTACCCACCCCAACTAAGGGAGCTATTAAAGGAAGGGTGTTAATACCTCCTGGGGTAAGCATACTATCCCGAGATATTTCTGGTTGGGTACCGGTAGCTGGTGCCGAGGTAACCATAGTTGATGCCAATGGAGTTACCCATACCGCATATACTGATGAGAATGGCTATTACAGCTTTGAGAATATTGCTGTCAATTCCAATACTGTTGTAACTGCTACTGTAGAGGTGAATGGTAATACTATTGTATTGAAGACAGTCATTCCTGATGCGATAGCTGAGGGTGAAGAATACGATACCGGTACAATGGATCCAGAGTCAACAGCCTTAGCTTTAGTTGTAGAGCATTTATTAGATGCAGGAATGGACCCGGGAGATATTGACTTAGATGAGATAAAAGATACTGATGCTTTTGCTAACCTGGTAGAAAAGGTAACCACAGCCATACAAGAAGGGAAAGATGTCACAGAAGACCCTGATGTTACAGAAGTAGTGGATGAAACCGTGGAAGAGATAATTTCCTCGGATGATACCCCTCCTTCCAATGGTGGTGGCGGAAATGGTGGAACAGGTCCTGTAGCAGATCCAGAGGCAGAGGCATTAGAGGAAGTTATTGCCGGTACTACATTGACAGGGGATTTAACTACTGGAATAACAGCAACATTCCCAACAACAATCCCATCATTTTTTGATACCGCAGGTTATAAAATCAACTCAGAAATAGTGCTTTCTGATGCTGTAGATGGCACCATTACCATCACACGTAATGGGACTCCATTGGTAATTGAGGATGGTTTAGATGCCGATACATATACCTATACACAATTGGTAGGAATAGCCGCTGGTAGCACTGAACCATCTCCGGCAGACTTCACTAATGCTATATATGGTAGTCAAGTTGAAAATTACAGTATAAACGTTACAGGAAATACAGAAGCGATAAATACCACAGTAATCATAAGGTCGATAATATCAAAAGATGATTTTGCCACGAAGGAAGTGTTAGATGAATTAAAAGACCTTACTTTACAGGTTTCAGTTGATGATCAAGCCTTATTATTATTAAATAGAGTCAACGCATCTCAGCTTAGAATTACCGAACAGAATCAAGCGGAAGAAACAATTGGTTCGTTGCTGATAGACTACTTTGATTTAGAGGGTCCAGAGCCAAAAGTAGAGGTAGGTGAAACATGGGAAATTATAACCTTGTTCTGGTTTGATAACTATCATTACCAAGACAAATTCACCTTTGAATCATTAAAGGCAGTTAGGACAGCACTATCTGATGTGAAAACTGAATATGCAAAAATTATCGCCACATTCCGGGGAGAAACTGGAGGTTATGATAGTAATGTTGAAGCTGTAGAAAAGTTTCTTGAATATCCTGCGAAATTAGCAGAGACTTCTTTAAGCGAGAATCGTACGGTAGCAGACGAGATAGAGGAGCTAAAGCCTTTTTATGATAGTGGAGCAATTACTGAAGAGAACAAGATTAGTGATAGTATTGCGGATACTGTGAATAACATTAAAGATATTAACATAACCACCTTGGGAGAATTTTTAAACGAATTACAGTCAAAATTAGCAGAGTAAGAAGTTTATAGCAAGGGAGTTCTCTGGATCAGCAAATATTTTATTAAGAGGACTTACTGTTCAATAAAGTACTAAATAATTCCGTGGGAAAGCAAGCAATTAAGCGCTCTCTCACGGAGTTTTATTTACCCCAGAACCCCTTGGGAGCAATCAAGCTCTTAATGTGCTGGGGTGTTTTTTAACGGAATTGCATAACAAATAATGATAATAAAAATTTAAAACATGCCACAAAAACAATAACTGTCACGGATAATACTTTATGACCTTAGGCTTTAACTGATATAAATAAGGAAAAACTTAGTATCAAATCTTTATTGTCAATAATAATGATTTGACCCCTTAAATATTCCCCTTAACTATTTACTTTTTGTTGAGGCAATTCGTATTGTTTAATCTGGAATAATATTGTATTATGATTATGGAATTTATTTTTTATTAAAAATAAAATATGATTGTTTAGTAAAATATAATTTCAGTATGGTAAGGTGACAGGATAACAAATTAAATTTCTATTGGAAAGACTTTAAATAAATGAGAATTAATTTAGAGGAGGGCATGAGTAAAAATTACTACCAAATTCATTAAATATTATACCTATGCATGCTAAGAGTATCTGGGAATTTACAAGAGAAATTGACCCGAATTAATTAATTTTTAAGGAGAAAAGCTAAATAAAAATGAACATTAAAAAATCATTAAAATTAATAATTGCTTTTTTAGTTATAGTATTCCTTTTAAGCGGTTGTCTCTCAAGGGTGATACATGTTACCGGGGTGGCAATCAACGGAGGCAACCAAGTTTTAAAGGTGGGGCAAACGCTACAGTTATCCGTAACGATTGAACCGATAGATGCCACAAATACGGTGGTGTTCTGGGAATCAAGTGACATTAACAAAGTAACAATAGATGAAAATGGATTAGTTGAAGCTATAGCAATGCCCGGAGCTGACATTACTGTTATTACTGAAGATGGCGAATTTGAAGACATCGTAGCAATTGCTGTGATACCGGCAAGTTCTAGCACTTCAAATAACACCTGTGATCCTTGCAACACCTGTGATCCATGTGACCCCTGTAACACCTGTGAACCGGAATGTGATCCCTGTGATCCATGTGGAGACTGTTATAATCCGTGTGAATGTGAATCTGATACCTGTAACACCTGTAATTAATAACACTATATAAATATTAAATATAAAGAATTAATATGTAAGATAATTTCTGATTTTAGAAAAGCCCGCTGATTAGAAGAAGATTATGGTATCAGCGGGTTTATTGTTTCCTTCTAAGCTTAGGGCAAGAAGAAATATTGATGAATTTCACCCACTAAAATTACTACTTCAGCAATTCAGGTACCAATCTCATTTTTTCAAAAAATACCATCCTGACTATTAATCTTTCCTAAGACGAAAATACCTATTCCCTACCCATAGACAATGATTATTCAAATATGGATATACTCACTTGAATTTTTAATTGAAGAGACCGCATCTGTTTAGGCATATTCAGGCATATTATTGTATTGATTTATCTTCATAACCAATATAAAATAAATGAATGTTCTCTTATAAATGTCACAAGTAATAATCATTATGAGAATATGATTTTTAAAAAGCAAGAAAGCATAAGATTAATGAACACACAAAATCAAAGTATTCCTAGATGGATTATAGCAAAAAGTAAAGAGCTAAAACGGAAAGATTTTCAGATTGCGAGAATTTCCGGAGTACATAAAAACAGTTTTTCAGTACAAATGGATTCTGAGGAAGTTCTGGCTGAATTATCCGGTAATTTGATGTTTAATATTGAAACAGAATTAGATTATCCCACAGTTGGAGATTGGGTATATGCCCAATTCTTTAATCAGAATAATTTGGCTATTATTCATGAGATAATCCCCAGAAGAACAATCTTAAAGCGGAAAACGGCTGGTAAAAAAATTGCTTATCAGTTGATAGCGGCCAATGTTGATACTGCCTTAATTATTCAATCGCTTGATCAGGATTTCAACCTCCGTCGACTGGAGCGTTACATAACCATTGTTAAAGAGGGGAATATTCAACCGATTATTCTGCTAAGTAAAAGTGATTTATTATCGCAAATAGAATTAGAGGTTAAAATTTCAGATGTGCTCTCTATTTTGCCAGGAGCCAAGGTGATTGCCTTCAGCAATTTTAATAAGCATAACTTGATTCAGGTATCTGAGCTACTGGAAATGGGGAAAACTTATTGTTTAATTGGTTCATCAGGAGTAGGTAAAACTACACTTCTCAACCATATTCTGGAAACAGATAAATTCAAAACACAGGAAGTAAGAAGAGACGGCAAAGGAAAGCATACTACCACCAATCGGCAATTGATTAACCTTTCCCAGAAAGGAATCATAATTGATACTCCCGGCATGCGTGAGCTTGGTTTGATAGATTCTCAAAAAGGCATAAGTGAAACTTTCCAGGAAATATCAGATTTAGCTCAGATGTGTCTTTTTAAAGATTGTACCCATACTATAGAAAAAGGGTGTGCGATATTAGCTGCCTTAGCTGCTGGCAGTCTTTCCCCGGAAAGATATAATAATTATATCAAGATGAAAAAAGAATCTGCTCATTATGAAATGTCTTATTTTGAAAAAAGGAAAAAGGAGAGACAGACCGGTAAATTATATAAAAATATTTTGAAGGAGCACCTTAGAAAAAAGAAATGGCAATAATAACTAATTGCTTATTTCTCATAAAGCTCATAATCTTCCTTTAATAGCTTCTCAGTCCAAATCAATTGCAACAAGTCTAACTCATCCTGATAATCAGTTTTTGCTTCATCTTCAGCATATTTTAATTCTTCCAGGATTTCAAGGGAAAAGCTATCTTTGCCAAATTTTTTCCAGTCCTCCTGGAGAGTCTTTATCGGGTGGTTACCCAGTTCTAATTTGAAATTGGTCATATTTATTTTGCTTTTTAGGTCTTTTGCCGCTTCAATAAAACATTTTTTATTTACCTTAGAGCGTATAGCAAATATACCCATTTTTGGTTTCATCAATTTATACTGCAGTTTTAATTCCTTTTTCCTATTCATAAGTAATCACCCTTATCTTTTCCTGCTAAATATTATAAAATTTTTCTACCGACTAAAAATATAGTACTTAGAGGTCTATACCTAAATAGTGTTATAAATATACCATAATTTGACTCATCAGGATAGCAAAATTAATGTATTTCCTTAGATCTTTAAGGTGTATTATAATTAAGTATATATTGGTAGTATAATAAAAATTATTTTTGTATTACCTTAACCTGATTAATTTGTTAAAAAATAATGGTATAAAATATAGCTTACAGACTATAACTGATTTAATAATTTATAAGAAAGATAGTGCTTTGAATAAGAAGAATTGTCAGATAAAAAACGCCACCACTATTGCCTCCTGGAGTGGAGGGAAAGATAGTTGTTTAGCTTGTTTTAAAGCCATGGACAAAGGATATCAGATAGGATTTCTGTTAAATCTGATTTCCAGAAAATTCCAGCGATGCTGTTTTCATGGAATTCCCAAAAAGCTAATACAATTACAGGCGAATTTGATGGGCATTCCTTTGTTCCAAAAGGAGGTTAGCGATGATATGGCACTTTATGAGCAGGAGTTTAAGGAAGCCGTAACTTCTTTGAAATCTAAAGGTAGCCGGGAGATGGTTTTCGGCGATATATACTTAATGGAACATAAGAATTGGGTAGAAAGAGTTGGTCAAGATTTAAATATAGAAGTAATAGAACCTTTATGGGGCACAAACACTTTGAAAGTCATGGAAGAATTTATAGATTTGGGCTTTAAAGCGGTAGTAGTAAGTGCCCAGGCGTCATTGTTTAGTAAGGATATTATTGGTCAACCAGTAGACAGAGAAATTTTGGCTATATTGAAAAGAAAAGGTATTTGTCCTTGTGGTGAAAATGGGGAATATCATACTTTTGTCCTGGGCGGACCCATCTTTAAAAAAGGGGAAATAAGAATTAAGAAAAGCCAGGTAGTTTTTAAAGAAGGCTTCTGGTCGCACTGGTTTTTAGATATTCAGGATTATGTTCAAATCCCCAAATAATATTTGTTCTTCCTACTGTTGCTCAGGTGTTAATGGAAAAAATTAATTTCGTTTAACATGAGGAGCAACTACAGGATAAATTAGAAATAGAGTTGTTTTCTGGGAGCGTTAAGGAGAAGCAATGATATAAACTAACGGCGAAGTGATTTTTAAAGGGTGTCAGCTTAAGGAGTTAGGATTAATTTATTAATAATAATTAATAAAAGTGGAGATCATGAAAACAGAAATTTATTATTTTTCCGGAACTGGCAATTCCTTGTATGTGGCAAGGGAATTGCAGAAGAAAATCCCAAATTCATCCCTAATTCCCATAATAAGGCTATTAAATAAAAATATGAATATTAAAACGAATGCTGCTGTAATCGGATTCGTATTCCCGGTACATGCCTTGACTATTCCTATCTCAGTGAAAAGATTTCTCAAAAAAGTTGATATCAGTACTGCAGAATATATTTTTGCCATTGCTACGCGTGGTTCTACTTTTTTCAGGGGATTTGAACTGATGGACCAATTATTAGCCAGAAAGAAAAAACAATTGCATGCCCATTTTATTCTTACTATGGGTTTGAATGATCCGAAGCATGAATCTTATCAAGATCCTGGTGATGATGAAATTTTCAGATTAGAAACGATTGTGCAAAAAAGATTAAATTCAATTAAGAATATCATACTTAACAAAAGGATTAGTCGGGAAAAGGACATAGAATATACTGTTGGTTTTTCCTACCACCCTCTTATTAATTATCTATTAGAAAAAACTGTTCTCTGGGGAATGGCTTTTTCTGAATATATAGGAGGAGTAAATTATTTCTACACAGATGATAAATGCACAGGGTGTGGTATCTGCGAGGAAATATGCTTAGCACAAAAAATAAAGATGAGGGATAAAAGACCAGTATGGCAAAAGAATGTATTCTGCTATATGTGCTATGCCTGTATAAACTTTTGTCCTGTTAAAGCTATACAAATCAATAGCATTCCAGGTGTTAAATCATTTACCACAACATCAGGCAGATATTCTCATCCTTATGCAAAAGTAAAAGATATTGCTTTACAAAAGAAAGAGGAAGCTGGTTAATATAATTTTAGGCATTGATGCATTTAAAGTAAATCGTTTGATGTTGACGGTTTTTACAAATAACATAACAAAAGAATCTAAATATAAAGCAATTAAAAATCTCAGTTTGCAAATAAACATTAAGAAAAAGAGATGAGGATAATTTTATGAATAAAGATAAAAAAAGAAGAATCGCCATCCTTACCGGAGGAGGAGATTGCCCGGGTATTAATGCAGTGATTCGAGCGATTACCAAGAAGGCAATTCTGGAATATGATATGGAGGTTATCGGGATAAAAGACGGATATGAAGGATTAATTCATAGTCAATATCGAGCTTTGAACTATGATGATGTTTCCGGGATTCTTACTTTAGGAGGCACCATACTGGGAACAACCAATAAAGCTAATCCTTTCCAATATGCAATTAAGAAAGGTAATAAACTTATATATGAAGACCTTTCCAGTGATGTTTTAAAGAATATCGATGCTTTAAAAATTGAATGCCTGGTTTGTATTGGTGGTGACGGTACACTGTGGATTTCCCATCGTTTTTATCAAGAAGGAGTCCCAATTGTAGGAGTGCCCAAGACTATTGACAATGATATCAAAGGCACCGATATTACTTTTGGATTTAATACAGCAGTTTCCATTGCCACAGAGGGAATAGATCGTATTCATACTACTGCCCAATCTCATCATCGTATTATGATGATTGAAGTTATGGGTCGTAAAGCAGGTTGGATTGCCCTTCATTCTGGAATAGCGGGAGGGGGAGATGTAATTCTAATTCCGGAAATTCCTTATCAGATTGATAAGATTATAGAATATATTAATAAGAGAAGAGATACAGGACGTCATTTCAGTATTATTATCGTGGCAGAAGGAGCCAAACCGGTAGGGGGAGAAGTTGTGGTAAAAAGAGTAGTGAAAGATAGCGCTGATCAAGTTCGTTTAGGCGGAATTAGTTTTATTTTAGGTGAACAGCTGGGAAAAATGATTGATTTGGAAACTCGTTCTGTAGTTATGGGGCATTTACAGCGTGGAGGTACTCCAACACCCTTTGATCGTATTCTGGCAACTCGTTTAGGTTCCAAAGCAGTTGACCTGATTGTAGGAAAAAATTATGGGAAAATGGTAAGTGTGCAAGGAGATCATTTAAAAGATTTCCCCTTAGAAGAGGTTGCTACAGGTCCCCGTTTAGTTCCTGCTGATCATGAGCTTATAAAGGCAGGCCGAGAAATAGGGGTATGCTTTGGAAGTTAAAAAATCCTGGTTAAGATTATTGACAAAAATGATTTTTCATTATAATATTAATTACTACGAAAAGAATAGTATTAGTAGTAATAAAGGAGTGTAAACTTTATGAGACTATCTACGCGTTCCCGATATGGGACAAGATTGATGTTGAAGTTAGCTTTAAATTACAGTAAAGGTCCCGTTTTTTTAAAGGACATTGCTCAGGAGGAAGAAATTTCCGAGAAATATCTGAGTCACCTGGTAATCCCACTAAGAGCAAGCGGGCTAATATATTCTTTACGAGGTGCGCACGGCGGATATCGATTAACCAAATCCCCTGCTCAAATAACTATAAAAGATATAGTTTGCACCTTAGAGGGAAATTTAAGCCCGGTTGAATGTGTAAAAAATCCCTCCATTTGTTCAAGAGTTAACGATTGTCTGGCTCGGGATATCTGGGGAACGCTTTACGAAAAAATATCTGAAACATTGGATTCAGTTACCTTAAAAGATTTATTAGATTTAAAAGAATTAAAGCAACAGTGTGCTAAAGAGGAAAGAAGCGAAGAACAGTTGGAAAAATATAATAATTTGCCTATTTGACTATTTGCTTGTATTGTTGAGTAATAGTTCCTCAATAGAATTGAACAGTCTAAATGCTTAAGGAGAAAAAAGAAGTCAGGATTTTTAAGAGCTGATAGGGGGAGAGCTCCCTACTAACTTTAATTTTAAAAATAGCCTTTAGGAGAATAATTAAATGGTTATGCGAAGAGTGTATATGGATAATAATGCTACTACACCATTGCATCCGCAGGTAAAAGAAGAGATGATTAGAGCAATGGAGGTATTTGGCAATCCTTCCAGCATGCATCAATTTGGACGGGCTGCCAGGGTAATGATGAAAGAGGCAAGGGAAGCAGTAGCCTCCTTTATTGGGAGCAAACCGGAGGAAATTATTTTTACCGGTTCAGGGTCAGAAGCAAATAATACAGTTCTCTCTATTTTAGCATGTCCCTCCAGACAATGTAATTGTTCTGGGGCAATCAAATTTAATAGAATCATTACTTCGGTTATTGAACATCCTTGTATACTGGAGACTGTAAAGTGCTTGTCAGATAGAAATATAGAGGTAAAGTATCTTAATGTAGATAAATATGGAAAGATTAGTATGGAAGAGCTGGAACAAGAGCTAAAAAAAGGACCAGCCCTGGTATCTATTATGACTGCCAATAATGAAATAGGAACTATCCAGGATATTAAGAAAATTACCAAGCTTGTACATCAATATGAAAGCCTGATCCATACAGATGCTGTTCAGGCAGTTGGGAAGATCCCGATTAGTGTCAGTGACTTAAAAGTAGACTTTTTAACTCTCTCCGCTCATAAAATTTATGGACCCAAAGGTATTGGTGCTTTGTATATACGTAAAGATACACCATTTTGTCCTTTAATAAGGGGAGGACATCAGGAAAGTGGTCGTCGGGCTGGAACGGAAAATACTTTAGGTATAGTAGGATTTGGTAAGGCAGTAGAGATGCGCAAAGAAGAAATATCCTCTGAACATGAGAGACTGTTGCTATTTAAAGACAAGCTAAAAGAAGGAATAATGAATAAAATTGAGCATGTTTACTTTAATGGTCATCCAGAGGATTGTCTGGCTAATACTTTAAATATTTCTTTTCCCGGAGCAGAAGGCGAATCAATATTACTTTATCTTGATCTGGCGGGGATAGCAGTTTCCACCGGTTCAGCTTGTGCTTCGGGTTCGCTGGATCCATCACATGTATTGATGTCAATAGGTATTCCTATAGAATATGCCCATGGATCTATCAGGATAAGTATGGGTAGAGATACTACTGAGGAGGATATTGATTATATGATTGGAGTATTACCGGGAATTATAAAGAGAATAAGAAGTATGTCTACAGTTGAGGCGGGAGGCATAAAAAATGAATGATAGAATAGACTGGGTTTATTCTGAGAAACTAAAAGAACACTTTATAAATCCTCGTAATATCCTTGAAAATGAGGATACTTACCAGGATGACGGCAAAGGGATTGTCGGAAATATGAAATGCGGGGACCAGATGTTGATAGTTATCAAAGTAGATAAAGAAAAGAGGATTATTACTGATTGTAAGTGGAAAACCTATGGTTGTGCCAGTGCTATCGCCAGCACTTCCATCTTATCTGAAATGGTAAAAGGAATGACCCTGGAACAAGCATATCAAATTTCTCCTAAAGATATTGCCAAAGAATTAGGCGGTTTACCGGTACATAAAATACATTGTTCAGTATTAGGTGATAAAGCCCTAAGAGCTGCTATTAATGACTATTATAGACGAAATGGCATGGAAGATAAAATTACAGAGGCAGAAGCAGGTATAGTATGCAAATGTATGAATGTTACTGATGAAGAAATTGAAGAAGCGGTATTAGATGGTGCCCGGACTTATCTGGATTTACAGGAAAGAACTAAAGCGGGAACGGCATGTGGGCAATGTAAAGAAGATATTTTACGGCTTTTGGATAAATATACGAAAGAACATTTTGGAGAATAAGAATAAAAAATTGGAGGTGAAGAAAATGGCAGTGGATCCGGTTTGCAAGATGGAAGTTGATGAAAAGACTTGCAAGTATAAAAGTGAATATAAGGGCAAAACTTACTATTTCTGTGCTCCAGGATGCCAAGGAGATTTTGACGAAAATCCTGAAAAGTACCTAAAAGAACCATCCGGAAGAAAAGAAAGAAAAGAACCGCCACCCTATGGAGCCTGTTAGTGAAAATAATTAGGATTGGGTCTGAATAGAATTAACTTAATACTTATTTCAAAGCCCAATCCTAATTTATTTTTAATTATATTTTAACGGATTTATTGATCATAATTTTTTCCAGGGAAAAATACCGGTCATAAATCAAAAGTCCTAAATTGGCAAGGGCAAGGGCGATAAAGCCAGCCAATCCGTTTATGCCTACTGTCAGGTCATTCCCTCCCTTAATGACCATTAACGGTATACCAAAAGTTGCATTAAGAGAACCGTGAAGGATAGCTGCTGCTATAACCGATTTTGCCTTTAAGCGTATATAGCTGAAGATGGGTGAAAGAAGCAGTGTAAAGATAACCATCATTATAACACCGATTTAGGGATGGCTGGGGTGATTATGTCCCTGCAGTATAAGGGGTGCATGCCATAGTCCCCAAATCAGGCCAACGCAAATGGAAGATTTCCAGAATCCCAGATGAACTAATTCTCTTTGCAGGAATCCTCTCCATCCCAATTCTTCTCCAAATCCAGATACTGCATTAATGGTAACTCCCGCTATAAGTGCCTGCAATACTGCAATCCATAAAGGGTGAACTGGAAATGCTGCAGCTTGAGCTTTTATCTCTTCTATCTGTTCAGGGCTAAGAGTAGATTCCAAGTTTTCATAAAAACGGCCAGTTCCGGAGAATATTCCACGGTAGGTAAAAACAAACTAATTCCCAGAGCAATAAAAGCTATAATAACCGGGAGCAGCCATGCTATAAAAAACCACCAATTTAATTTGAAGGATATACCTAATGGTTCTTTGATGCTTTCTTTATACATAACCTTCTGAACAATGATAGCCGCCAGCATAGGGATAAACATATATGCTGTTGCTATGATGAGTGAACCAGGCATAATCCATTTGCCACCCAGAGAAAAATAAATAAATACCAAAAGATAACTCAAGGATAAGGTTAATCCAATGAAAATAATTGCTTTCTTCGTTTTTTATTCATTAAAATTAGTCCTCACCCGGCAGAAAGATTATTCTTCATCCATTAAAAAGTCTTTGACGCAATTCTTTTCCATAGTAAAAATTATAGGATAGATTACTAACTCATTCAAATAAAATGTTGGTAATTATCATTGTTAAGTCATAAGAATTGAAAAGCTTAAAAAATGTTGACGACAATTCGAGGTTATATCCAGATTTGTAATATGACTGCGGGGAAGGATCATCGTACTTACGATTTAGCCCTGGCTATTCTTAATGAGGAAATTGAACATGAATCTTGGTTTTCTGAGTTCTTAGGAGAAGGACCTTCGGGTCACTTTTTGCGACGTGGTGAAACATCTCCTTTTGTATCAAAGTTTTTAAGATAAATATATACTTTTAAAATATAGGAAGTAAATATTTACCTATAAATACTTGAGTAATTGAATTAGGGGCATATTTTATTATAAATATTATAATACTTGATACCCCTAATTTTTTTCTTTTTTTTCTATTATTTATAGTATAATTATTTTATAACAATTATACTTTTATTTATATTGAAGCATAAAACTATTTTTATAGAATGTTGTGGTAATATTAATTAAAATATTTTTTATAAGATGAGGAGAGAAAAAGAAAAAGTTTGAATAATAAAATTCATTATAAAAGTGGTTTAATCTTTTTAATTTTACTATTTTTCTTTTTATTGTATTCTCTGGTCTTATTTGCGCAAGAACGTAGTTTTCAGATTACTGATTACCAGGCACAAGTTCAGATTTTAGAAAATGGAGATGCCCGGATCAGCGAAATATTTACTTATGAATTTAGCGGAAATTTTAATGGTATTATTAGAAGTATAGGACTTAAGGGTTCAGATGGATTAGAATATTTTAATGCCTCTCAATATTCCCCTCAAAAAAGAACTTTAGAAACAACCCAGGAAATCGAAGACGGAATGACTACCTTTCGTATTTATGATCAGTCTTTTAATGAAAGAAAATCCTTTCTGTTAGAATATCAGCTAAAGAATGTAATAACAAAATATAATGATATTGCTGAGTTTTACTGGAAATTTTTTGACCATACCAATACCTCACCCATTGAGCAATTAAAAATTGAGGTTTTTTTCCCCAATAGAACTGTTTTTAAAGATGAGTTAAGAGTATTTGGTCACGGACCCTCCCATGGTCAGGTATCAATCGAAGATCAGGGAGTTGTGCTCTATAAAGTAGATGGTTTTCCATCCGGCGAAATGATGGAAGCCAGAATTCTCTTTCCTATTTCCTTAGTTCCCAATGCCCGCAGAGTAATTAATGAAGAACAGTTGGAAAAAATTATGGAAGAGGAATTAAACTGGGTTAAAGGTTCTGAGCGGCAGCAAAATTTAATTATTTTAGGTCTGGTGTTTATACCATTAATTATTATTTTAAACATTATTATGGCTATCCGGCTTTATTTTAAATATGACCGAGAACTAAAACCGGAAATGCAGTTAGATTATTATCGGGAATTACCGGATGATATTACCCCGGCAGTTGTAAGCCAGTTGATGAGTATCCAGGGAGCCACTACCAAAGATATAATGGCTACCTTAATGGATCTGACCAGAAAAGGTTATTTAAAAATTGAAGAAGAAACGGTTGGAAGGAAGAAGAATTATCGTTTTATACTATTAAAAAAAGAGACAGATTCTCTCAAGCAGCATGAAGAAAACCTAATTGTCTGGCTGTTTTATACTATTGGAAACGGAGAATCAGTTTCTTTACAAGAAATTGAAGGTTATGCCAAATCAACTGCCAAATCCTCCTGGACCCAGGGCTCTTTTTATAATCAGTATATCCAGTGGCAGAAAACCGTAAAAGATGAATTTAAAAAGTATAATTATTTTAATGAATCAAAACCAGGATTAAAGGCTGCTGTAAAGATAGTCTTGAGTGAGTTGGCTTTTGTTTTGGTATTAATGTTAATAGCTATTTTATTAGGGATGCCCTGGTATATATTGATACCGCTGTTGTTTGCAGTTGGCATAACAGGGGTAGGATTGATTGTTTATGGCGCAATGATTAGAAAAAAGACCCAGACTGGAGTTAATGAATATAACAAGTGGATGGCTTTTAAGAGGTTTTTGCTGCATTTCAGTAATATGAAAGATTATGAGATACCTTCTCTGGTGATCTGGGAACATTATCTGGTCTATGCCATATCTCTGGGTATTGCCGAAAAAGTAATTGCCAAATTAAGACCAGTACTGGCTAATCAAGACATTAATGTGAGGAATTCTGCCCTACTTTATCACATGACCAGTCAGAATGGGCAATTAAATGCAACCACTTTCCGTTCTTTTGATAGAGCATTTAGCAATGCTTTTGTTCAGGTTAAGCCCTCCACTGGTTCCGGTGGAGGATTCTCCTCTGGAGGTGGAAGAGGAGGAGGGGGAGGAGGTGGCGGTAGAGCCGGCGCCTTCTGAGGCACAATTTTTTATCATAGATTTAAAAAAAGGAGTAATCATATGAATTTTATTTTAATCTTTTTAGTACTTATCGCTATGTGGATTGTGGTAACATATAATAGTCTGATTTCCTTAAGAGCAAGAGTGGATAACGCTTGGGCTCAGATTGATGTTCAACTTAAGAGAAGATTTGACCTGATACCCAATCTAGTAAATACCGTCAAAGGGTATGCTCAACATGAGAAAGAAACACTGGAAAAAGTGACTGAAGCGAGAACCAAATACATGTCTGCTCAAACTCCTGACGAAAAAATGGAGGCAAATTCACAATTAGCAGGAGTTTTAGGCAGGTTATTTGCAGTGGCAGAAAGTTATCCTGATTTAAAAGCCAATGCCAGTTTTCTTGATTTGCAAAACCAGCTCAAAGAAACCGAAGACAAGATTGGCTTTTCAAGACAGTTTTATAATGATACAGCGATGAAGTACAATGTAGGCATAGCCAGAGTTCCCACATCCATTATAGCCAGCATCTTTGGCTTCAAAGGCCGTCCTTACTTTGAAACAGAGAGTGAAAGCAGAGAAAGAGTAGAAGTCAAATTCTAAAAACATGTTAGAGAACCGTTGTACTAGCTCAATAACTCGGTAACTTTTTCCAGCTTCTCATAAG
>CAYSRG010000032.1:0-23467 GCA_964433555.1 uncultured Atribacterota bacterium
TCAGCTGGCTCTCAATCAGCAAACGGGGGTTCAATTCCCCCTTGCGCCACCATTTTAAAAGAAATATATTTTACCATTGTTCTTATTTAATTAGAAATTGATTAAAATTTTGTATGAATGAAATTATATTAGATAAAAAGATTTAAATATTAAAATAATCTTTAGAAATATTAGTTAGAATAATTATAGACGAAAATTAATAGTTGCCAGACAGTAATATACAAAAAATAAAAAGAGCAGGGTAACCTGCTCTTTTTGGCATAGGGAGATAAGATGAAAGGAATTAAGAATAGTATAAATACAAAAATAATAAAAATTGATCCGAATAATATTAATTGGCAGTTTTTACAGGAAGCTGGGCAAGCAATTAGAGATGGGAAATTAGTGGCTTTTCCTACGGAAACAGTTTATGGATTAGGAGCAGATGCCTTAAATAGAGAGGCAGTTTTGAAAATATTTAAAGCAAAAAATAGGCCTTTTTATGACCCTTTAATTGTTCATGTTCATAATTCAGTTGAAATAATGGATTTTGTAGAAGATTTCCCAGATATTGCTAAAAGATTAGGTCAATTATTTTGGCCGGGACCACTAACAATGGTTTTGAAAAAAAGTAAATTAATTTCAGATGTAATTACCTCCGGATTAAATACTGTAGCAATACGGATACCCAACCATAAAGTTGCCTTAGGATTGATTAAAGAAGCTCAGCGGCCAATTGCTGCTCCCAGTGCTAATATATTTAGTTATACCAGTCCTACGAAAGCTCAACACGTTATTTCTGACTTGGAAGGTAGAGTAGATATAATTCTTGATAGTGGGGAAACAATGATAGGATTGGAATCTACCGTATTGGATGTTACCACATTTCCTTTTAAAATATTAAGATTAGGTGGTATAACTTTTGAAAGCTTAAAAGAAGTAGTTCCGGATATAGTTATTGCCAATGATAATATGGAAGCAAAAAGATCACCCGGTATGTTGAAAAAGCATTACTCGCCAACAGCAAAATTAATATTAGTAGAAGAAGAAAATGAGGAGATGACTAAAAAGATATGGGAGCTTGCCCTGCAATACAAAAATTATGGTAATAAAATAGGAATCATTGCCTGTAAGGAGAATTTAGAAAAATATCCTGGATTTATAGTCAAAAATATTGGTGAGTCTCAAGACCTTGATTCCTGTGCCCATAATTTATATGCTCAGTTAAGAGCGCTGGATGAGCAAAAATGCGATATAATTATTTCTGAAAATTTAGCCAATAAAGGTCTCGGGAGAGCTATTATGGATCGGTTACGCAGAGCTGCCAAATAACCAATAGTATTTTTATATATGTTTTAGTATTATAAACTATCATTAAGTATTATTAATGGTAAAACAGATAAAAATATGCTATAATAATGGCAGCTAAAAGGATAATTATATGTCTGAGAAAGATAAAGAAAAATATCAGATTATTACGATTAATCGTAAAGCAAGACATGATTATCATATTTTAGAGAGTTTCGAAGCTGGTCTGGTCTTAAAGGGAACAGAGGTTAAATCAATTAGAAATAACCAAGTTAGTATCAAGGAAAGTTATGCCCAGTTTAAGGGAAATGAATTATATATTATTAATATGCATATTGCTCCATATCAGTTCGGGAATAGGTTTAACCTGGAGCCAAAAAGGGAGAGGAAACTTCTTTTAAGTAGTAGAGAATTAGCTAAAATAAGAGGTAATGTTGAACTTAAAGGGGTAACCATAGTTCCATTAAAGCTATATTTTAAAAATGGTTATGCTAAACTTGAGATTGCATTGGCTAAAGGAAAAAAGTTATATGATAAAAGAAGAGACCTCACCCAAAAAGCTATTCAGAGGGAAGTAGAAAGAGAGCTGAAAAATAAAGTTTGGGGGCGATAGGTATCGACAGGGAAGGCAGAGGTAAGAAATGCGAGTCGAGGTTCCTGGTCCTCGATAAACACTGGGAAAGACAATAACTGCCAACAATAACGAATTGGCACTAGCAGCTTAATAAAGCTGCTCGTCTGTTAGAAGCTTTGTCTGTAAGCTTTTTACAGGTGTAATATATAACAGACTATCCATATTAAATGCTCCGATTAATATGGAGAAAATAAGGAGATAGCTTGCTTAAATCCAGTCTATGGGAGTTAAGCGATGCGAAAGAAAAAACATAGACTACGCTCGTAGTATTTCTTATCAAAGTTTCTCTGGACGCGAGTTCGATTCTCGCCGCCTCCACCATTATAGAATGCCCGATCATTGCTTCGGGTATTTATTTAATTTATAAAGATTAATATATTTCTGTTTATTATTTTTTACCCTAAGTTAAGGACATCAGGCAGTATTGTTTGAAATATTTTCTAAAAAGATTGATCAATGACAATTGAACAAGAGAAAAGAAAAACTCCGGTGTAGTGTATAAATAAATTTGTTAATATGTTGAGGAGTGATTGATTATTCTATACTAATCTGATATAAAAATAAAAGATATTGAATAACTTAATTACTTGACTTACTTTACTTAGATTAATTAAGGAACAGGATGATAGAGTATTGTATTCACTTAAAGATAAACAGAGTAAGTTCTTAATACAGATAGGCATTGGTTTAGTAATTTTTTGTTATATTGCTCATAGATTGAGCTTGATTTTAATATATTTCAGTTTAGCTCTTTTTCTTGCTTATTTTTTTAATCCTCTTTATAATTTTTTACTCAGCAAAGGTATAAGGAAATCCATATCTATCTTGGTAATCTTTTCCATTATATTAGCTTTTACAATTTTCCTTATATTTTTTATCATTCCGAATGCTATAAACGAATTAAATCAATTATACAGAGAGATCCCTGGTCTATTGTCAGGTTTTCAGAATATCCTCCTTTCTTTTGAACCAATTTTTGATAGAATTATGGATTCTGGCAACCTGGAAACATTTGTTAGAAATATCTTTTCAGAGATACAAAGTGGACTGCTAACATTTTCCAGAACTGCCATATTTACCCTGTCCTCTTTTGTTACAAAATTAGGTTTTGGGATAATTATAATTCCACTTATTCTTTACTATCTTCTGATAGACATAGATCTGTTTAAGGATAATCTCCTGGTACTTGTATCGCCGGCGCACAAGAAAGATTTTCGACAAATTGTTCTGGAAATCGATCAGATATTGAGTAATTTTATACGTGGCCGTCTAATTGTCTGTTTTATTGTTGGAACAATGATTACCATTGGTCTCTATCTCTTAAAAGTAAAGTTTTTTCTTATTATTGGACTTGTATCAGGAATATTAAATTTTATTCCCTATCTTGGACCTATTATTGGTTGGGCTTTATCCCTATTCTTTGTTTTAGGAAAACCATGGTCTGTTTTTATTCTGGTTACTATTTTGTTTGTTGCGGTAAACCAGGTGGAAGCAATCTGGTTAAATCCTAAAATATTGGGCAAGGAATTAGGACTTCATCCACTTACCATCATTTTTTCAGTATTAATATTTGGAGGTCTTCTTGGTTTTTTGGGCGTATTATTTGCTATACCAATTGCAGCGGCAATTAAAGTAATAATGTATAGATACTTAATCCGGGAGGATAAAGCAACTTGATAAAAAAATACAATTATGTAAACTTAATAATTTTATTAATTTTTTTATTATTTTATATACCAGATCAAAATATACTGGCACAGCAGAATGACATTCAATTAAAACTAAACGATACTATTCTTAATACCAATGTATCACCAATTTTAGTAAATGGTCGTATATTTTTACCGGCAAGGGATATTATTGAGGCATTAGGTGGTAGAATCACCTGGTTTCCCGCTTTAAAATTGTTGAATCTTAATTTAGGAGGGAAAGAGGTAAGCTTAGTCATCGATATTCCAGAAGCACAAATTAATGGAAAAAAAGTTATTCTTGAGGATTCTCCCACAATTATGGAAAATAGAGTAATGATCCCCTTAGAAGTAGTACAATTATTGACTGAAATTGAAAGTGAATGGGATAAGGCTTCTCAAGAGATAAGTATTACCAGTCATAGACCATATGTAACTTCTATAAGAAGTTATTCTCATAAAGATAAAACTCGGATAGTTATTGATTTGTCAGAAAAAAGCTCTTACCAGGTCATAACCCTGAGTAATCCCGAAAGGGTGGTAGTTGATGTTGAAGCTTCCCTTAATCAATTGAACGAAAAACAGAAGGAAGTAATTGTTAATGATTCATTGGTAAGCAGAGTAAGAAGTGGTCAGTTCACTCAAGAGACAGTTAGAGTTGTTACCGATTTGAAAGGGAAATATGAATTTCAAGTATCTGACTTGTCTTCACCAGATCGTATTGTAGTAGATATTTTTATTCCCCAGAGTCAGGTAGGTACAGTGGTCCAGACAGAAATTTCACAGGAAATAAAAACAGAAATCACTAAGGATGGGAAACGTCACATTGTGGTAATAGATCCGGGACACGGTGGCAACCATCCTGGAGCAATTGGCCCCAGTGGGCTCAGAGAGAAAGATGTAGTACTGGACATAGCCTTAAAGCTAAGAAAAATACTACAGGATAATGGTTTAACTGTGTATCTTACCAGGGAAAAGGACGTGGACATACCACTGGAAAATAGACCACTTATTGCTATGCAAAGAGAAGCCAATGTATTTATTAGTATTCATACCAATTCAGCTATGCAGAAAGGCTCTTCGACTGCTAAGGGAATCGAGACTTATGTCTTGAATTCCCGTTACATCGGTGCATCAGCAAAGGATGTTGCTGATCGAGAAAACAAGGCAAGCCAATTTTACCATTATGAAGATGATATCTTGAATCAGATTATTGCTGATTTAGAAGAAAGTGCCAGTATAGGATTTAGCCTGGATTTTGCTGAAATAGTACAGAAAAGATTAGTTCAAAATACCGGTTTAGAAAATAGAGGTGTCAAGCAAGCTCCTTTTCTTGTGTTAAAAGGTGTTAATATGGCAGCTATATTAGTAGAGGTAGGTTTTATTTCTAATCCTAATGAGGAAAAATTATTAAAAACTCCTGAATTTAGAGAAAAAGTGGCAAAAGCACTTAATCAGGCAGTATTAGAGTATGTAAGAAATATACCTGAAAACATTTAAATAGGGGATTGAAATGGCTAGGAGAAGAAAGAAAAAAAATATCTTCAAATCAACTATGAACTTAATTATATTAATTATTTTGTTGGTTATTATCTTCTTTTTAGTACAAAAATTTATATTTCCTCTATTTCAAGAAAGGGAAAGGATAGAAATAGAAGAGAGTAGAGAAGAGATTGAGGTGGAACCACCATCTGTATTAGAAGAAGAACAAGTAGTATTATATTTTGCTGATGATAATGCACAATATTTAGTTCCAGAATATAGGAATATACAAAAGACTGAGGAAATGGCCAAACAAGCTATTATTGAACTAATAAAGGGTCCAACCAGTAGCAATCTTTATCCCACAGTGCCATCTACTACTAGGGTTAATGGCTTATATATTAATGATGGTATTGCCTATGTTGACCTTTCCTCAGAGATAATAAAAAACCATTCCGGAGGAAGTACTGGAGAGCTATTAACTGTATATTCTATAGTATTAACTCTAACTTCTTTCCCTGATATTAATAAGGTACAAATAATTGTGGATGGCAATAGTGGCGAAACTTTAGTAGGTCATGTTGATACCAGCATTCCTCTGGAGGGGGATGATAGCTGGTTAAAAAGATAATATGGATTTTTGATATGAAAATTAAAGGAATGATAAAAAAAGAACGTTTAGATAAATTAATAGTTGATAGAGGATTATTGGATTCCCGAGAGATAGCTAAAGGATATATTATGGCTAACCTGGTAAAAGTAAATGGAGTAACGATAAATAAATCTGGTATGAAATGTAATATTGATTGCGAATTGACTGTAAAGAGAGATGACTCACGCTTCGTTAGTAGGGGTGGAATTAAACTGGAAAAGGCGTTAACTGCATTTAATATTGAGGTGAATGGTAAGACAATAATAGATGTAGGCGCTTCCACCGGTGGTTTTACTGACTGTTTATTAAAGCATGGTGCTAAAAAAGTATATTGTGTCGATGTAGGATATGGACAGCTGGATTGGACTTTACGTCAAGATAGTAGAGTTATAAATATGGAAAAGACTAATATTAGGTATAGCAACAAAGATCAATTTGATTGCCTATTTGACTTAGCTACAGTAGATGTTTCTTTTATCTCTTTAGAAAAGGTATTGCCGGTGTTAGCAGGATTATTAAAAACAGAAGGGGAAGTTGTTGCTCTGGTAAAACCACAATTTGAAGCAGGAAGAAAATTCGTAAAGAAGGGTGGTATTGTTGATAATCCAGGTATACATCAAGAGGTAATTGTTAATCTGATAGAACAAACTAAAAGTGACTGGCAGTTTCTTAATATTACTTTTTCACCTATTAAAAATTCCCCTGGTAATATTGAATACTTAATTTATTTAGTAAAGAATGAAGGAGATAATAATTTAACATTAAAACATATTAATCAAATTAAAAGAGTTGTAGATGAAGCCCATTACTATTTCCTTAACAAGAGTCTTTAACAGTATTTTTAAGAATTTTATTCCTTTTTCAGGTGCCATATCATTATTTTTTACCAATTATAATAAAGAAATATATGTCAAATTAGATTTTGGATAGAGGATATAAGCCTAATAATTTTTATGCCTTAGTTAAAGATAGAATTCATTATGCCAAATATTAAATACAGGGTAATCAGGGTATCTATTACTTGATTACCATTCCCAGAAAATGTTTTTCAAAAAAACTATCTTGTTTTAGAAACAAGATAAAGGGATTAATAAATATTGAATTTTATATCAATTCAGGGATTACCAAGGTGGAAAATTCCTCTTGGGTATTTAGTTATTATTATATTAATACTTGGAGGAATCCTTTCTCTCTTGATATATCTGAGAATAAAAAATATTCTTAATAGTAAACAAGCTACAAAGAGATCTTTTATTAGTAAGCATGCAGAAAAAAAAGCAGAGAAGTGGCTAAAAAGAAATGGTTTTCAGATTATAGATAGGCAACAAAGTAAACCTCTAATTATCAAAGCGGGTACAACGCTTCATCGCTATTCGATAAGAATTGATTTTTTGGTTAAGAAGAGTGGCCGGAAATATGTAGTAGAAGTTAAAAGCGGATCTCAAAATAAAATAACCAAAAAGGAGACCAGAAGACAATTGTTGGAATATTTCTTAGCTTATCAACCATATGGCATTATTCTATTTGATATGGATTCCAGAAAATTTTCAGAGATAAGATTTCTACTTCCCTACTTTCGTTCCAGATTAGTTGAAAATATCCTATTTTTTCTATTAGGAGCATTGGTTACCATGATCATAATGTATCTATTTATATTATAGGATTGCATAAGAGGAAAAAGATGAAGATTTTAAAAGCAGGTATAATTGTAAATGAAGAGAAAGACGAGAATCTGAATGTAACAAAAAAAATAATTAATTTTTTAAATGATAAAAGCATTGATGTTTATCTACCCGAAAATATAATCAGCTTGTTTGATAAGTCAAAAAAAATACATCTTCTTGCTGAGCCCTATCAAGAGTTAAATATGTTTTTTTCTTTAGGGGGGGATGGCACTCTTTTAAGGGCTACCAGATTGGCTTCACCATATAACATACCAGTTTGTGGAATAAATTTGGGTGGATTGGGATTTTTAACCCAGATTGGTTTGCAGGAAATAGATCATTATCTTCCATGCATTTTGGAAAATAATTATCAAATTGAAGAGAGAATGATGTTATATGGTTGTATCATGAGAGAAGGAAAAAGAAATGGTAAGTTTTATTGTCTTAATGATATAGTCGTAGCAAAGAAATTATTTGCTAGATTAATTAATTTAGATATGCTTATTAACGATGAATATGTTATTCAATATGCTGCGGATGGATTAATCATTTCTACTTCTACTGGTTCAACGGCATATTCTCTTTCCGCTGGAGGACCGATTATTTATCCTTGTTTAAAAACCATTATTATTACTCCCATTTGTCCTCATACACTTTCGGCTAGAGCTCTGGTGATTCATCATAAGGACAACATTAAGCTAATTGTTCGATCAAAAAACTTGGAAGTAATGTTAACAGTTGATGGACAGGAGGGCTTTGACTTAGAAGAGAATGATGTAATAGTAATTCAAAAGTCTAAATATAAAACTCAATTAGTAACCTTTCCCGGACCTGGAAAAAGTTTTTATGGCATTTTAAGAAGAAAATTGAAATGGAGTGGCAGAGTCCTTCCTAATATTCTTGAAGATGATGGATGGTCTTAAATCATGCTTGGTTATCTGAAGATTAAAAATTTTGCCTTAATAGATGAATTAAGTGTAGAATTTGAAAAGGGGCTTAATGTTATTACAGGTGAAACTGGAGCCGGAAAATCAATGATAATTGAAGCCATAAATGTAATTTTGGGTGCACCTATCAACCAAAATTGGATTAAAAACGATAAGGAATATTTAGGGGTTGAAGCATTATTTTACCTAAATTCCATATCCCAGAGATATTTACAGGAGTTACTAAACATTAGTAATGTGTCCCCTGGGGATTACCAGATAATCATTAGAAGAGAAATACATCGAACTAAAAGAAGTAGATGTTTCATTGACAATCAACTGGTTACCCTTTCTCTTCTTCAGGAGATTGGTAATTATTTGATTGATTTACATGGTCAACATAATCATCAATTATTACTGAATCAAAGCTTCCATATCGATTTTGTTGATAGTTTTGGAAATTATTCTTTTTTAGAAAAGAAAGAGCAATTTTATGAATATTATAAACAATGGCAAACAAAAACAAAATTGCTAAATCAACTTACTGAAAAACATTCAGAAATCTTATCTAAAAAGGATTACATATTATTCCAGCTAAGGGAAATTGAACAGGCACAATTAAAAGAGGGAGAAGACCGGGAAATAGAAGAGTCATTAAATATAATTCGTTATAAAGCAAGAATTAAAGAGATTATGGAAAAGTCTCATGAAGCCTTATTTGAAGGCAATAGTACAGGAGAATCCTCAATTTACGATATTTTAACCAGGCTTATTAGCAATTTTAATACTATTTCCAGTCTGGACCAAAATATTGATAATATACAACAACAGTTAATAGACCTACAATTAAAAGTGGAGGATGTCTCTTGCCAGATAATGGAATATAAAGAAAAAATTGATCTTGATGTTTATCAATTGCAGGAAATTGAGGAACGTTTAAATTTAATTAACCATTTAAAACATAAATATGGCGCTCAAATATTTGAGATACTTGACTATTACGACAATTTACAAAAACAGATAAACTCCATTGAAGATAATCAGGTTAAGACGGAAAGGTTGAGAAAAGAGATTCGAGAGGATGAAAAGATATTAATACAACTATCCCTGGATTTAAGCAACCAACGAAAATCGATTGCCAGACAATTAGAACAAGATATCATAATGGAATTGGCAGAATTGAATATGAAAGACTGTAAATTTATAATTCAAATTGAACAACAGGAAGACCAAAATGGTTTACCAATTGAAGATAGAGTGTTAAAGATAACTCCAAAAGGAATTGATAAGATTGAATTTTTTATCTCTACCAATGTTGGAGAAAAGGCGAAGCCTCTAACTGAAATAGTTTCTGGAGGAGAAGTATCTAGGATAATGTTAGGATTGAAATCTGTACTGAGTAGAGCTGATCAAATTCCTATAATGATATTTGATGAAATTGATAGCGGAGTGGGTGCCCGTTTAGGTGATATTATAGCACATAAATTAACTAAGATTGCACAAGATCATCAGGTAATAGCGGTAACCCATTTACCTCAGATTGCCTGTCAAGCAAACCAGCATCTTTATATAAGTAAATCTACCTATCATAATAAAACTGCTATAACAATAAAGAAGCTGGCTGGAGATGAACAACTTTGTGAGATAGCCCGGATGCTTGATGGTGAGCAATATGGTTCCATCAGTATCGAACATGCCAGGAAAATGTTATATCGGAAGGGAGCAGATGGGAATGAAAAATAAAAAAAATAATATTAACGCATCCCTTCTAAAGGAAATACACAAACAAAAGGAGATTTTGAGCACTTTAAAAGCTATTATTAATTCTACTGACGATGCTATTTCAGTTGTGGATGAAAAGGGGATGCATACCCTGGTTAATGATGCTTATACCAGGTTGATAGGATTAACTGAAGATGATGTCTTGGGTAAATCTTCAAATATAGATATTGCAGAAGGAGAAAGTATGCACATGAAAGTATTAAAAACCAGAAAGCCAGTGCATGGAGTGAGAATGAAGGTTGGTCCTAATAAAAAAGAGGTATTAGTAAATGTTGCCCCAGTAATAGTAGATAGAGAACTAAAAGGAAGCGTTGCGGTAATTCATGACCTTTCAGAGATAAGAAACCTAACAGAAGAGTTAAATCAGGTTAAAAAAAGAGTACGTCATCTGGAAGCAAAATATACCTTTGATGATATTGTGGGTAAAAGCAGAGCAATGATTATTGCTAAAGAACAGGCTATTAAGGCTGCCAGTACCCCTGCTACGGTTCTATTACATGGAGAGAGTGGAACAGGCAAGGAATTATTTGCCCATGCTATTCACAATCATAGTTCCAGGAAAAACAGACAGTTTATCAGAGTTAATTGTTCTGCATTAACAGATACCTTATTGGAAAGTGAACTTTTTGGATATGAAAGTGGAGCCTTTACTGGTGCTAGCAAAAAAGGTCGTAAAGGTCTTTTTGAGGAAGCAGACCGAGGAACTATGTTTCTTGATGAAATTGGTATGATGAGTTTGAATTTACAGGCAAAGCTATTAAGGGTTTTACAGGAAAAGGAGATTGTTAGAGTTGGCAGCAATGAACCTATAGATGTAGATGTAAGAATTATTTCGGCTACCAATACCAATCTGGAAGAAGCAGTAAAGAAAGGCATTTTTAGAGAAGACCTTTATTACAGATTATATGTTATCCCCATCTTTATCCCTCCTCTAAGAGAAAGAAAAGAAGATATTCCAGTATTGGTGCAAAATATTATCAGGAAATGCAACCAGGAATTTGGTAGAAATATAAAGGACGTTTCTTCAGAAGTAATCGATTTATTATTGAATTATGCCTGGCCAGGAAATATCAGAGAACTGGAAAATGTAATTGAAAGAGCGGTAATTAATATGAAAGTGTATGATAATATTTTAAAACAAAAACATCTTCCTGAATTCATAAGTGTAACCAAACAAAAGAGAAAAGAGGAAGAGTATTTTACTGCTGATAAGATACCAGGAATTGGTAAGGATAAATTAATTAAATTAAACAATATCAAGAAAGAAACCGAAAAGAGTATTATATTAAATACACTAAATATATTTAATGGTAATTGTCAAAAAACTGCTCAGCATTTAGGTATCAGCATTAGGACACTATATTATAAAATACAAAAATATCAAATTAAGAAAGTTTATAATTTTAAAAGCGACTAATTTATATAAAAAATGAATAAAGATTAATTATAGTATCTTAACAGTTTTGCAACTAATTGCAATTATGTGCATTAATTTGCTTAATTATCCTTTGAAAATAGTACCTTTCTTGGAAGTAAATATTTTTTATTTTATTTAGAATAATATTAATGCTCGAAAGGCTTAAAAAAAATAGATTACAAAAAGGTCTGTTTGGTAAATAGACCTTTTTTGCATTTTATAGGCTTTATATTATTCTTTGGCATAAAAATTGCTTATATAAAATTAATAAGGAAAAAGTTCAGGAGGTTTATATGAAGAAAGAAAGTATTTATAGAATATTGGTAATAAATCCAGGTTCTACCTCAACTTCCATAGCTATCTTCCAGAATGATAAAGAACTTTTTCAAAAAACCATCCGACATAGCCTAGAAGAATTAAAAAAGTTTGAAAGGCTTTTTGATCAATATCAGTTTAGAGAACAGGTTATTCTGCAATCATTAGAACAGAATAATATTCTTCTGGAGGAATTGGATGCCATAGTTGGTCGAGGTGGAGTTTTGAGTCCTTTAACCAGTGGGACATATTATATCAGTAAAGTAATGTTAGAAGAATTACGAGAAAAGCCTCGAGTAGAACATGCTTCCAATTTAGCTGCCCAAATTGCTTATAAACTGGCTAAAAGAATAAAAGTACCTTCCTATATTGTAGATCCGGTAGCAGTAGATGAAATGGAATATATTGCTCGAATTTCCGGAATTCCTGAAATACAAAGAGAGAGCCTTTCCCATGCTCTCAGTTTAAAGGCAGCCGCTAGAAGAGCTGCTCAAGAAATGAGAAAACCATATCCAGAGCTCAATTTGATCGTTATTCATTTAGGTGGAGGAATTTCCATCAGTGCTCACCAAAAAGGGAGGATGATTGATGTTAACAATGCCAGTAGTGAAGGTCCGTTTTCTCCCGAACGCGCTGGTAGTTTGCCAGTATTGGATCTAATAAAAATGTGTTACTCCGGTCAATATACCTTACCAGAGATGTGCAAGAAGGTTATGGGGAAGGGTGGCATTGTAGCTTATTTAGGAACAAATAATGCCTTAGAAGTAGAAGAATTAATAGCTAATGGTAACCAGAGTGCCGAATTAATTTATAAAGCAATGGCCTATCAGGTAGCTAAAGGCATTGGAGAAATGGCGACTGTGTTAAAAGGTGAAATTGACAGAATTGTAATAACTGGGAATGGAGCTGGAGATAAGGGAGCCCTAGGTAAAACTTTTATTAACTGGATTAAAGAAAGGGTAGAATTTATTGCCCCAGTAATAGTTTACCCGGGTAGTGAAGAGATGAAAGCATTAGCTATGGGAGCTATAAGGGTATTAACCGGAGAAGAAGAGGGAAAAGTTTATGAGAAATAAGACCAATATCATTCTAATTTACATTATTTCCTTTAATTCTTTAAAGAAGAGGTGACTGTATAATGTTGAAATCATTTGATGAGGTAATTGAAAAAGCGATACATTATGGTCCGAAAAGGATTTCTGTGGCAGTGTCTCAAGCTGAAGATGTTATGAGTTCTGTGGAACAAGCCAGGCAGATGGGATTGGTAAAAGGTATTTTAGTTGGTGATAAAGAAGAGACTATTGGGGTCTGTAAGAAATTAGATATTGATCCTCATAATTATGAAATTATCCATAAACAGGACAAGGATGTAGCAGCCAGGACAGCAGTCAATTTGGTAAAGGAAAAAAATGCGGAATTACTGATGAAAGGCATGTTAAGTACTGCTCGTATATTAAGGGCAGTACTGGATAAAGAAATTGGATTAAGAACAAATCGATTATTAAGTCATGCCTATGTGTTGAAAATAAAAAAATACGAAAAACTTCTTACAGTTACCGATGGAGCTATGAATATAGCTCCAGGTTTGGAACAAAAAATTCAAATTGTACAAAATGTAATTGATTTTTGTCATTGCCTGGAAATTGAGAAACCAAAAATTGCCATATTAGCTGCTGTGGAATTGGTCAATCCTGATATGCCAGCAAGCATACATGCCGCTTGTTTATCCAAGATGGCAGAGAGAGGACAAATTGAAGGTGGGATAGTAGATGGACCATTAGCTTTTGATAATGCCATATCCAAAGAGGCAGCATTACACAAAGGCATTAATTCACCAGTAAGTGGAGAAGTCGATGCAGTTGTGGTTCCAGAAATTGAATCTGGAAACATATTTGCTAAAGGTCTAGTATATTTAGCCGAGGCTGAACCAGCCGGAGTGTTATTAGGAACCACCGCACCGGTTGTTCTAGTTTCTCGTTCTGATCGCCCGATATCTAAAGTAAGATCTATAGCTCTTAGCATTTTAATGAGTATCTATCAGAATAGGTAAAAATATATTTAGGGGTGATTTTTTTTGAAAAAATTTTATCATATCCTAGTAATTAATCCTGGTTCAACATCAACAAAATTATCGCTGTTTAAGAATGAGAAGATGTTGTTTACAGAATCAATAGCCCATTCCAGTGACTTGTTAAAAAGTTTTAACTGCATTATTGAGCAATATGAATTTAGAGAAAAGGTGATTTATGAATTTTTAGAAAAGAAAGAAATAAATCTTAATGATATTGATGCCGTAGTTGGTAGAGGTGGCTTATTGAGACCTCTACCCAGTGGTACTTATAGGATTAACCAAAAAATGATAAATCAACTGCGCAAGGGTCTATTTGGAGAACATGCTTCTAATCTCGGTGCTATTTTGGCTTATCAAATCTCTAAGCATAAATGTATTCCTGCTTATATAGTTGATCCGGTAGTAGTTGATGAAATGGAGGACATTGCCCGTATATCTGGCATACTCCTGTTGCCTAGAAAGAGCATTTTTCATGCTTTAAATCAAAAAGCAGTTGCCCGTAAGGCAGCTTCTGATTTAGGGAAAAATTATCAGAATGTTAATTTCATTGTTGTACATATGGGTGGTGGAATTTCAGTAGGGATACATCAAAAAGGTAGAGTGGTTGATGTTAATAATGCATTGAATGGGGAAGGCCCTTTTTCTCCAGAAAGAAGTGGATCAGTACCAGTGGGTGATCTAGTACAATTATGTTTTTCGGGAAAATATTCTCAGGATGAAATTATGGCTATGATAAAAGGGGAAGGGGGATTAGTTGCCTATTTAAATACCAATGATATAGAACAGGTAATTAAAAGGATAAGAGCAGGAGATAAGAAGGCAAAACTTATTCTGGAGGCTATGGCATATCAAATTTCTAAACAGATTGGAGAAGGAGCAACTGCACTGAAAGGGAATGTTGATGCCATTATTTTAACAGGAGGGATTTCTCATTCTAACTATGTAGTTGAAATGATAAAAGATCGAGTAAGTTTTATTGCACTAGTTATGGTTTATCCAGGTGAGGAAGAAATGCTTTCACTCTGCCAAGGAGCATTGAGGGTTTTAAAAGGAGAAGAGAAGGAGAGGATTTATTGAAAGAAGAGATAATTATTTTCACAGGAAGTTTTGGCAGTGGAAAGACAGAAATAGCTATTAATCAGTCTATAGAAGCATTAAAGAGAAAAGAAAAGGTGGTTATTGTTGATCTAGATATTGTTAATCCTTATTTTCGTTCTAGAGATATGAGAGAAAAATTAAAAGATATTGGGATCGACATAATAGCTCCTCCAGGTAAATTTGCCATGGCAGATTTACCATTAATTTCTCCCGAAATAAAAGGTGTGATTCAGGATTCAAATCGTAAATTGCTTATTGATGTAGGGGGAGATGAAATTGGTGCTAAATCATTGGCTAGTTTCTATCCAGTATTAAAAAGTAGTGGTTATCAAATGAACATGGTAATTAATCCTTACCGCCCTTTTACTCAAAATAGTAAGCAGATCCATAAGATGCTTCAGGATATTGAGTTATCCTCTCGTCTGAAAATAAATGGTTTGATTAGTAATCCTAATTTAGAGGAACAAACTGATCTGGAGGTAATTACAAAAGGGCATAATATCATAAAAGAGGTATCTAAATCTCTTGGTTTACCAATAAGATATTTAACAATTGAAAAATCTATTTACCAGAAGATAGGTAAGCCTAATTTTACAGAAGATATCACTATAATTCGACGATATATGAATTTTCCATGGGATGAACCTGAAACTGAAAAGGAATAAATGGTAATGATAAGATATTAATTACGAATAAGGAGGATTTTGTATGGCAAAAGTGATTATTGATCAGGAAAGATGCAAAGGTTGTGAATTATGTACTCTAGTATGTCCCAAAAAGATAATGGTGATGTCAAAATCTTTTAACAAAAAAAGTTATCATCCTGCTGAACAGATAAATCCGGAAAAGTGTACCGGATGTGCATTTTGTGCCATGATCTGTCCGGATGTAGCTATAGAAGTTTATAAATAGCAGAACACTAATGAATACTATCTAAATTTAAGGAGGATTATCAATGGTTGAAAGGTTATTAATGAAAGGAAATGAGGCAATTGGCGAGGCTGCCATTCATGCTGGATGCCGTTATTATTTCGGATATCCTATAACACCTCAGAGTGAGCTAACTGCCTACATGGCAAGAAGATTATTAAAAATTGAAGGGGCTGCTTTTATTCAAGCTGAAAGCGAGATTGCTGCTATTAATATGGTCTATGGAGCTTCAGCTGCCGGTGGCAGAGTAATGACTTCCTCATCCAGTCCTGGAATTAGTTTGAAACAGGAAGGTATTTCTTATATTGCCTGCGCTGAATTACCTTGTGTAATAGTCAATATAATGAGAGGAGGACCTGGTTTAGGTTCTATTCAGCCGTCACAAGGTGACTATTTCCAGGCTACCAAAGGAGGTGGACATGGGGATTATCATCTTATTGTTCTAGCTCCTTCATCGGTACAGGAGCTTGTTGACTTAACCATTAAGGCCTTTGATCTATCAGATAAATATCGTAATCCTGCTATGATTTTAGGCGATGGATTGTTGGGACAGATGATGGAGCCCGTTCAGTTTAAGGAGTTTAACAAAAAAAGTGTCCCAGCAAAAGAAGATTGGGCTCTTGACTCCAGTAAGGGACGAGAAGCTAGAAGAATTGTACCCTTCAATTTAGATCCCAATGAGCTGGAGAAATTAGTCAATAAAATTGGACAGAAATATCAGGAAATACAAAAGGAAGTGGAATACGAAGTCGTTAATATAGATAATCCTGATATAATTATTGTTGCCTACGGTATTGTAGCAAGAATTGTAAAAACAGTTATTCAAAAAGCAAAAAAAGAAGGTATAAATATTGGATTAATCAGACCCATTACCCTTTATCCATTTCCAGGTGCAGTAATTGAAGATATTGCCAGTAAAGTGGAAAAAATATTGGTTACGGAAATGAGTTTGGGACAGATGGTTGAAGATGTTAAAATAGCTGTTAATGGTAAGGCGAAAGTTAGCTTTTATGGACGAACCGGAGGAGTAGTTATATCTCCAGCAGAAATACTAGAAGAAGTAAAAAGATTGTTAAAATAGTTTGGAATTAACCAGATAAGATTAATTTTATTGTTTTTGAAAAATTTATGGGGGTGAAAAGAATTGATGAAAAAAGTATTTACAAAACCTAAATCTTTAACAGAAATACCTTTTACCTATTGTCCAGGTTGTCATCATGGAATCATTCACCGTTTAATTGCTGAGGCAATGGATGATTTAGATATAGCTAAAGAAACTATTGGCATTGCTCCGGTGGGCTGTTCTGTATTTGCTTATCTCTTTTTTGACTGTGATATGATTGTTGCTGCTCATGGTAGAGCTCCTGCCACGGCCACCGGAATAAAAAGGGTAAAACCAAATAATATTGTTTTTACTTATCAGGGTGATGGAGATCTGGCTTCTATTGGAACTGCCGAAATTGTACATGCTGCTAACAGAAGTGAAAAAATTACCGTTATATTTGTTAATAATGCCATTTATGGCATGACTGGCGGTCAGATGGCACCGACAACACTGGAAGGTCAGGTTACTCAGACCTCACCTTATGGACGAGATTCAAAAACCATGGGGATGCCTATTCGTATTTGTGAATTGCTTTCTACCTTGAATAACCCTGCTTATATTGCTCGAGTAGCATTAACTAAGCCGGCTTATATTGTTAAAGCTAAAAAAGCTATAAAAAAGGCTTTTCAATATCAGATTGATGGCAAGGGATTTTCATTAGTAGAAGTTCTTTCTACCTGTCCTACTAACTGGGGATTAAGTCCTAAAGAAGCTAATGAATGGCTGGAGAAAAACATGATACCATACTATCCCTTAGATGAGTTTAAATGTGTAGAGGAGGTATCTTAAATGTTAGATGAAATAATTATTGCCGGATTTGGTGGTCAGGGCATCCTTTTAATGGGAAGATTAATTGCTTATGCTGGTATGTTAGAGGGTAAGCATGTAGCATGGATGCCCTCCTATGGTCCAGAAATGCGTGGAGGTACAGCCAACTGTACTGTTATTGTTTCTTCAGAAGAGGTTGCCTCACCAGTTGTTCCCAATCCCACTACCTTAATTGCAATGAATCAACCTTCTTTAGATAAATTTGAACCCATGGTAGAAAAAGGTGGTATAATTATCGTTAATCAATCACTTATTTCCCGAAATATTAATCGAGATGACGTGCAGGTAGTAAAGGTCCCCGCGAATGATATAGCAAATGAGTTGGGTAATTTAAGAGTTGCCAATATGGTAGCATTGGGTAGTTATGTTGCAAAAAGTAAGAGTGTGAAGATGGAAACAGTTTTTAAGTCTTTAGAAAAAACACTGGGTAAAAAGTCAGAAAAAATCATTGAATTAAATAAAACAGCATTACAAAGTGGAGAAAAAATTGTAACTGGCTAAAATAAGAAAATTACAATAATTTCTTTCTAATTTAGCAATTTTGGTAAAATAATAAATGAGTGGAGAAAAAATTCCTGAAAAGACCTTTGAGTCTGAAAGAATTTATAGCGGGAAAATAATTAAGCTGCGAAAAGATATAGTTATTCTCCCTAATGGAAGAAATACTACTCGAGAAATTGTGGAGCATCCTGGTGCTATAGTAATCTTGGCTGAGAAAGAGCAGCAGAAGATAATACTGGTCAAACAATTTCGTAAAGCAGTTGAAGAATTTTTATTAGAACTCCCTGCTGGAACAATTGAACCATCAGAAAAGTTAATCGATTGTGCCAGGAGAGAGTTAGAAGAAGAGACTGGTTATTTAGCAAATAAATGGCAAAAAATTTTTGAATTTTACTCAGCTCCCGGTTTTTGTAGTGAGAAATTAACTCTTTATTTTGCTAGGGACCTCATTAAGACTAAAAGTAATACTGATCAGGATGAATTTATAGAAATAATAGAAGTTAATAAAGTAGAAATTAGTAAATTAATAAAAAATAAGAGGATTAGAGATGCTAAATCTTTAGTGGGAATTTTATGGTGGCTGAGTAAATGAGAGAAAAAGAGCAGAATCATTATTTTGTGGACTTACATGTTCATATCGGGAGAAATGAGAATAATTTACCGGTTAAGGTAACTGCATCTCGAGATTTAACTTTTGCCAATATTGCCAGAGAATGCCAGATTAGAAAGGGAATTGATATTGTTGGTGTTGTAGATTGCGCTTCTCCCCGGGTTATAGAAGATATCGAATCCATGATACATTCAGGAGCAATGGAAGAATTACCGGAAGGAGGATTGCGTTATCGGAATACAGTAACAATTATTTTAGGCTCAGAGATAGAAACTAAAGAAATTAATGGAGGTTTATCTCATCAGATTGCTTATTTTCCATACTTTGTTGATATACGTGAATTCAGTAAAAGAATGAGCAAGATGGTAACCAATTTAAATTTAAGTTCTCAGAATAGTAGAATGACTGCTCAGGATTTTTTTAATATGGTTAATATTTTGAGTGGTATAGTTATTCCTGCCCATGCTTTTACTCCCCATAAGAGTGTTTTTGGTAGTTGTGCTGCTCATTTAAAGGAAATTTATATTTCCTCAACTTTAAGAAAAATACCGGCTATTGAATTGGGACTGAGTGCAGATACATTTCTCGCTGATTACTTAATAGAACTATCCGATTTTACTTTCTTAACCAATTCTGATGCACATTCTCTGCCTAAGATTGGTCGGGAATATAATATAATACAAATGGAACAGCCGACTTTTAAAGAATTACTGATGGCTTTAAGGAGAGAATCGGATAGAAAGGTAATAGCAAATTATGGTCTTGATCCGAAACTGGGGAAATATCACCGCACTTTTTGTGATGAATGTAATACTACTGCAAATGGCTTACCGCCGGTATTTTATTGTGAAAAATGTGGTAATCAAAGAGTCACTAAAGGTGTACTGGATAGAATTATGGAAATAAGTAATAACCGTAATACACTATCACCATCACATAGACCACCATATTATCATCAGGTTGCTCTTGATTTTGTTCCGGGAATTGGTAAAAAAACCAGGGAAAAGTTATTTAGCTACTTTGGGACGGAGATGAATATTCTTCATAAGGCTACTCTGCAGGAATTAAGTCAGATTGTTGGCTTTAAAATTGCTACTGATATTTTATTAGCTCGAAAAGGTGAATTATCACTAATCCCTGGTGGTGGTGGACAATACGGAAAAGTGAATAAAGCAATTGGAAAGGAAGATTTTTCAGGTAGCTTGTTTTAATCTAAAATTTTGATATAAAAAATAAGAAATATAAAATTATCAGTGCAATCATTCTTATTATTTACAACCTATAATATTAGGAATGATTTTTTTAAATTTTTAAATACTAATAAAAAAATAAGTAAAAAGAAGGATATTTGATTTATTTGTAGAAGTAAATAATAGAAGATATTCTTTAGGGAGGAACTTTGATTTGATAAGATATTCAGAAGAAATATTAGATGAAATTAGAAATAGGATAGATATTATTGCTATTATTTCTGAATATGTTCCCTTAAAAAAGAGCGGAAAAAGCTATAAGGGGCTTTGCCCTTTTCATCAGGAAAAGACCCCTTCTTTTATGGTGGATAGTGAAAGGCAAATATTTCATTGTTTTGGCTGTGGAGAAGGTGGAAATATCTTTACTTTTATAATGAAGATGGAGAAAATCAATTTTCCAGAAGCTGTTAAGTTATTAGCGAATAAAGCGGGAGTGCAGTTGCCCGTTAATGATAAACAGAATAGCACGAATGTTCAGGAAAAAGAGCTAATTTTTCGACTAAATGATCTCGCTGTAGATTATTATCATAAAAATCTGTTTTTACCGGAAGGGAAAAGGGCTCTGGATTATTTGATAAAGAGGAGCTTCTCTAAAGATATAATAAAAAAATTTCGTCTGGGTTATTCCTTACCTGGTTTTGAGCATCTAGTCAATGTTTTATATTCAAAAAAAATACCACAAACAGATCTATTTAAAGCAGGTTTAGTATCCAGAAGCAACAAGACCGGTAAGGCGATAGATTATTTTCGTAATAGAATTATTTTTCCTATTTTTAGTTTACAGGGTAAGATAATAGCTTTTGGTGGAAGGGTGTTAGATGATAAATTACCAAAATATATAAATTCACCTGAGACGCTGGTCTACAATAAGGCCAAAAATCTCTATGGACTTTTCCAGGCAAAAAAAAGTATTCGACAGAAAAATCAAGTTATTATTGTGGAAGGCTATACCGATCTATTAATGGCTCATCAACATGGATTTGAAAACGTGGTTGCTTCTTTGGGCACTGCTCTAACTAATCAGCAGATTGATTTGGTAAAAAGATTTGCTGATGAAATACTTATTGCTTTTGATGCTGATACTGCCGGTAAAAGTGCCACTTTAAGGAGTCTCAGTATGATAAAGAAAGCAGGAATGACTATAAGGATTGTTACTTTACCTCCTGATAGTGATCCTGCTGATATTCTATTAAAGAAAGATAAGATATTTTTTATCGATTTACTAAAAAAGGCTTTACCTTTGATTGATTATAAATTAGAAGTGTTATTACAGCAATATAATCCGGCTAGCAGCGAAGGAAAGCTTTCAATAATAAAAGAATTATTCCAGGATTTAAGTGATATAAATAGTGATATTGAATTGCGAAATGAAGTAAAAAAAATTGCTGAAAGATTAGATTTAACTGAGGAGAGTATCTTCAAAGATTTAATACAATATAAAAAGGGTAATAGGCAATTAGTAAATATTCTAACCAATGCCTCAGTAGAATCAACTCATGTTAATGCTGAAAAAATATTAATAGGAACTATGTTACAAAGAAGAGACTATATTGAAAGAATATTTTCAGAATTACAGGTAAAGGATTTTACTATATCAGAACACAAGGAAATTGTTTCCACTATTATAAATTTATTTAATAAAGGTGAAAAGATATCTTTACAAAAAGTGATGGATGAAATTGAAAAGCCCGATATAATTAGTTTAATATCACGGATTATGCTAAGAGATGTTATTTCATTGGATACAGGTGCCATTGAGCGTTCAATCAAAGCCATTAAAACATATAAACTCAAATTAGAATTAGATAGGATTAAAGGTGCCATACAAGAAGAGGAAAAAAGAAATAAAGAAGTAACTCCTGAGCTTTTACAGGAGTACCAGGAAATAATGCATAAAATAAAAATAATGGCATGATATTTATTTTATTAATTATAAAATATTGATATACAGAGGAGCTGATTATATGGCTAAGAAAAAAGAGATAGATAAGCTAATTGAGAAAGGTAAAGAGAAAAACTATGTTACTTTCCAAGAGATTGAAAATTACCTGGAAGATGAAATATTGAATATAAATAAGATTGAAGATTTATATGATACCCTGAATAGATATGGTGTAGATGTTATAGATGAAGAAGAAGATAAAGAAGATGATTTTATTTCTGAAAAAGAAAAACCAAAGAAAAAAGGTACCCTAGCCATTTCTAAAAAAGAGGCAGATGCTGATTTTATAATTGGTAGAGGTATTGAGCTTGATGATCCGGTAAAAATGTATTTGAAAGAAATCGGACAAATCAGACTGTTGACTGCAGAGGAAGAGATTGAACTTGCCAAGCGCATGGAAGCAGGAGATGAAGAGGCCAAAAGAATACTGGTACAGTCTAATCTGAGATTAGTCGTCAGTATAGCCAAACGTTATGTAGGAAGAGGTATGCTTTTTTTAGATTTAATTCAGGAAGGGAATATGGGTTTAATTAGGGCAGTGGAAAAATTTGATTATCGTCGAGGTTATAAGTTTAGTACCTATGCAACCTGGTGGATCAGGCAGGCTATTACCAGAGCTATTGCTGATCAAGCCAGAACTATAAGAGTTCCAGTTCATATGGTTGAAACAATCAATAAACTGGTACGGGTATCCAGACTTCTTCTACAGGAATTTGGTAGAGAACCAACTATAGAAGAAATTGCGGAAAGAATGGAATTACCTCTGGAAAAGATTAAGGAAATTATTAAAACAGCCCAGGAACCGGTTTCTTTGGAAAGTCCTATTGGGAAAGAAGATGATAGCCACCTGGGAGATTTCATTGAGGACGAAGATTCGCCGGCACCACCGAAAATAGCTTCTCATACTTTATTAAAAGAGCAATTGGATGATGTCTTAAAAACATTGACCTACCGGGAAAAACGTGTTCTGGAGTTAAGATTTGGTATTGCGGACGGACACCCTCATACCTTAGAAGAAGTCGGTCGAGAATTCGGTGTTACCCGAGAAAGGATAAGACAGATAGAAGCAAAGGCTCTTCGAAAGCTAAGACACCCCAGCCGAAGTAAAAAATTAAGAGATTATTTGGATTAGATTAACAAAGAGATGCTATTAATAAAAATTACTTTGAGTAATAAAAAGAAAAATATTTAATTACTGTTGACCTTTAGCACTTTTTAGATTATAATAATTTTTGCGTTATTCCTCGGTAGCTCAATGGTGGAGCATCCGGCTGTTAACCGGAGG
>CAYSRG010000033.1:0-20741 GCA_964433555.1 uncultured Atribacterota bacterium
CAAATAGCGAAAAATAGTGATCTTAA
The DNA here is from genome assembly GCA_964433555.1 of uncultured Atribacterota bacterium. Classification (GTDB taxonomy): domain Bacteria; phylum Atribacterota; class Phoenicimicrobiia; order Phoenicimicrobiales; family Stramentimicrobiaceae; genus Stramentimicrobium. The sequence goes on from CAYSRG010000033.1 coordinate 27, forward strand.
TATAGTGCAGTTTTAAAACTTAACTAACACTTATTTTAAGATTTAGTTCAAATAACTTTTTATATCCACATATATGAGATATTCAATAATATCCAATCTTATAATACTTTTAAAATCTTTTTTATGTCTTTTGTTTTTCCAACAGCAATAACTTTAATTTTTTCAATATGAAGATCTGTTAGCGCTTTAATATAGATATTTTTTCTAAAATCTCGTTCTAACTGTTTTATTAATAACATCTTGCTTGCAGAGAGAGCTTCTTCTACTTCAGGATTTACACCTAACAAAATTGCCTCTGCTTTAGAATTCTTACCTAAATCTTCCAGTTTATGTATTACTTGATTGCTCACTGTTTCTGGCGATAGAATACGTCCGTTTCCTGTACAATAGGGGCAGGCTGTTCTTAGTAATGAATCTAGATCTCTTTTGGAACGCTTTCTGGTCATTTCAACTAATCCTAATTCAGTGGTTTGTACAATATTTGATTTTGTTCTATCTTTTTTTAATTCATTTTCTAACTTATTTATTACTTTTTCCTTGTCTTCCTTGTTATCCATATCAATAAAATCAATTACAATAATTCCACCAATATCTCTTAGCCTTAATTGTCTGGCAATTTCTTCAGCTGCCTGCAGATTTGTTTTTAAAATAGTATCACGCATTTTTTTGCCGCCTACATATTTCCCAGTATTTACATCAATTACAGTTAAGGCTTCAACTTCATCAAAAACAAGATAACCACCGCATTTTAGCCAAATTTTTTTCTCTAATGCCTTATTGATTTCCTTTTCTATGTTATACATCTCAAATATTGGTTTATCTCCATCATAATAAGAAACTCTTGGTTTTAACTCTAATAAAAATAGTGTATCAAGATAATTAATTATTTTTTCATATTCTTGCTCAGAATTTACTACAAATTCATCAATCTCTTCTGTAAATAAATCTCTAATGACCCTATAAGTTAGGCTTAAGTCTTCATGAAGTAATAAAGGGGCTTTAACTCTTCTACTTCTCTTTTGAATTTTATTCCATAAACGGACAAGAAAATCCATATCTGGTAACAGATCTTCCTCGCTTTTCCCAGCAGCAGCAGTTCTAACAATAAAACCGTATTCATTTTTCTTGATTCGCTGAACAATTTTTTTCAGTCTTTCCCTTTCTTCCTCCTGTTCAATTCTTCTAGAAGCAGCTATGGAATTGTTATTTGGCATCAAAACAAGATAACGCCCTGGCAAGCTGATATTTGTAGTAACCTTTGCTCCTTTCGGTATAATCGCTTCTTTTACAACCTGAACATCAATTTCCTGTCCCACTTTAATTAATTTGTTTATATCGTTATCTTTGTCATTTTTACGACCGAATGATTGTATAACATCATTCAAATGCAAAAAAGCATTTCTATCTATTCCTATATCAATAAAAGCAGCTTCTATTCCTGGTAAAACATTCATTACCTTCCCTTTATATATATTTCCAATAATCTTTTTATCTTCCAATCTTTCAATGTATATTTCCACCAACTTATTATTTTCTAATATAGCAATCCGCTCCTCACATAAGCTGCTATCAATGATTACTTGTTTAGCTCTATACTCCATAATTCAGGAGTCACCTTCCTCTTTAAAACTTTTTAAAATATAAAATTTAATTAATAAGTATTAATTAACCTTTATTCTTAACACTTAAAGTCAATTATAAATAAATTTCCTGTAAACTATTAACATAAATATTCATAATTAAACAATCAATTAATAATAATTTTCTCACGAATAATTTTTTCAATCAAAAAGGATTCCTTAACATCATCAATCAAACTGTTAATTATTAAATTGGGATTAATACATTCTCCTGATTTAATATTTAATATTAAATCAATAATTATCTCATCATAACTGTTCGGTAGGATAGTCATTTTATGGATATAAGGTCGTAAATCTATTTCTTTTAATCCTTTTTTTGTTTCTTTTATAGTTTTAATCTCGCCTTTATTTAACATATATTTAATATTATAATCAATCTTATTCCTATAATATATTTTTTTACTTTTTTCCATATTATTAATGAATATTAAATAAATTAAATATGAGGCATACTTTAGTAACTTACTTAATGGGATCCCCTTATTTACAACCTGCTCGATTTCCAATACTTGAAATCCAGATGGAGCAGCTTTGTTAATTTCATCTTTTAATTTTTCTTTCGCTAATAGCTCTGTTAATGTGATTTCCATAATTTCCTGCCATCCCTCTACGCCAAGAGGTAAAGCTGGACCAAAGGAAACTTTAATCCTGGGATTATAACCTTGCGTTAATTCTACTGGCATTTTTGCTCTCAACAGTATCCTTCTCAATAATAAATTTAAATCAAGATGAGAAATAAATTTCAAAGGTCCATTCTTTCTGTACTTTATCCGATACAGGTATGACATAGAATCTCACATTTCTTTACAGTTTAAATTATTAACAATTCAAAGAATTCTTAAAATTCTTTGTACTTATCTCCATACATATGTTTTCTAATCCACATCTATTACATTTAGATAATCGGCAATCTTTGGTACTAATCTCCTGGATAGCTTTCTCCCACTCACGCCATAAATATTGTTTTTTGACACCGCAATCTATTATATCCCAAGGCAATATTTCTTCTTTCTCCCTCTGGCGATGAGCATAGAAAGAAGCATTTAAATCATATTTTTTAAAAGATTCTTGCCAGCCATGAAAATTAAAATGTTCCTGCCATGAATCAAATTTACATCCTTTCCTGTAAGCTTCTTCTAATACATTACCTAATCTTCGATCACCTCTAGAGAAAACAGCTTCCAATAATGTTAACCTTATATTAGGAAAACTACAAGTCACATTACTACTTCTAACAATTCTGGTAATGTAATTAAATTTCTTTAGCAATTGATCTTCTCTCTCCTGGGCAATCCACTGAAAAGGAGTATGAGATTTGGGAATCAGGGCATTGATGCTAACACTTAATGAAAATTTTCTGCCTACTTTTTCTCTACCCATCATTTCTACCTTTTTTATTAATTTAACAATGCCATCAATATCATTCCAGGTTTCAGCTGGTAAACCTATCATAAAATAGAGCTTTACTCTTCTCCAACCCATTTGAAAAGCATATTGTAAAGTGCGATATAGGTCATTTTCACAAACATTCTTATTTATTATTTTACTCATTCTTTCAGTACCTACTTCTGGAGCAAAAGTTAAGCCAGTTTTTCTTACCCTCTGAGTCTGTAGTGCTAAATGTACAGAAAAATTGTCTATCCTTAAAGATGGTAAGGAGATACCAACCCCTTTATCTTTATAATGATCAACCATCATTTTTATTAAATTATCAATCTGGCTGTAATCACTGGAACTCAAGGAAGATAATGAAATCTCTTCATATCCAGTATTTAGAAAACTGTTTTCTGCTAATTCTAATAAACATTCGATAGATCTTTCTCTGACTGGCCGATATATGAAACCAGCCTGACAAAATCGACAACCACGAGTACAACCTCTAAATATTTCTAAAGTAATTCTATTATGAACAATATCTATATTTGGTACAATAGGAGAAATTGGAAAAGCTGCCTGCTCTATTTTTTTTAATAATCTTTTTTTTATTTTTAATGGAGCTTTTTTTTCAGATTTCAAATAGGACTTTATCCTGCCATCAGGATGATATTCCACCTGATAAAAACCTGGAATATAAACACCATTAATATCAACAAGTTTAGTTAAAAGTTCTTTTTTATTTCTTGGCTTCCTTTTCTTGGACCATTCTTTATAAACATCTATAATCTCGTGAATAATTTCTTCCCCATCACCAATAACAAATAAATCTATAAAATCAGCTAATGGTTCAGGATTAAAAGCAGAAGGACCACCTGCAATTATTAAAGGATTTGTTGCATCTCGTTCAAGGGAACGTAAAGGTATTTTTCCTAAATTAAGAATATTCAGAACATTAGTATAGCTTAATTCATACTGTAAGCTAAAACCAATGATATCAAATTCACATAAAGGTCTAAAGCTCTCCAGAGAAAAAAGTGTTATTCCTTCATTGATTAAACATTTTTCTAAGTCAACTGCGGGTGAGTAAACTCTTTCGGCCCAAGAATCTTCACGCTTGTTTATGATATCATATAGAATTTTAAAACCTAAATAACTCATGCCTATCTCATATAAATCTGGAAAGGCTAAAGCTATTTTAATCAATTGAGCCTCATTTTTCTTTACAATTTCATTATATTCTTTGCCTGTATATCGACCTGGTTTTTCTACTCTTTCTAATATTCTATTAATTATCATCTTGTACTTTTTACTATTTATGCTTTTTCTGTTTATTATCTTCTATCACCTTTCCCTGATTTAAATAATTAAGTAAAGATACTTCTTAAATGTATATTAAGCAACAATCCTATAGCAATAAAGTTAGTAATCATAAAAGTACCGCCATAACTGATAAATGGCAATGGTAAACCAGTTGCTGGCATCAGGCCCATAGACATCCCTATATTAATTAAAATATGAATAAACATAAAAGAAGTAACTCCCGTAGCCATAAAAGTACCTAATAAGTCCGGTGCTTCCTGAGCAATTTTAATTCCTTTCCGTAATACTAAAATAAATAGGGATAACAATAATAGAGCACCAATGAATCCTAATTCTTCCCCAATAACAGAAAAAACAAAGTCAGTATGTTGTGCTGGTAAAAATTTTAACTGACTTTGGATACCACTAAAAAGTCCTTTACCAAATAATCCACCGGAACCAATTGCTACTTTTGATTGAATAATATTATACCCTGCACCTAAGGGATCTATTTCTGGATTTACAAAAAGTATTATTCTATTTCTCTGATAATCCTTTAAAAAAGACCAGATAATAGGAAATAAGGATAGTAATATTAAAAATACCACAAAGATATATTTCCAATTAATTCCTGTAATAAAAATCATAAATAAGGCAATGGCAAAAAAGACCATTGCTGTTCCTAAATCTGGTTGCTTATATATTAATAGCATTAATACTCCGGTAAATATAAAAGGTAGAGTAAAATAAAGAAAATCAGAAAGCTTATCCTTTTGCCGACTTAAAAAATCTGATAAAAAAATAATTAGGGCAATCTTGGCGAATTCTGCTGGTTGAAATCTATTACCTGCTAACTGAATCCAACGTCTTGATCCTCCAGCTGCTTTTCCAAAAAGAATTACATAAGCTAAAAGTATTGTTGATAGGATATACAATGGAATAGCAATTTTGGATATATCATGATAATCAATTATAGCTACAAAAAAACAAAAAAATAAACCAACCAATATATATATTATTTGGCTCTTAGCAAATTGGATTGATCCCAAATTAACAATTTCCTGATGTGTGGTGCTATAAATAACCAATAAGCCTAAAATACAAAGACCTATAACTAAAAAAATAAGAGTATAATCAATATGTTTAACTAAACGAAGATTTTGATTTAAAAATGATTTATCTGATAAAAAATGCGATGATTTTATCTCTACAGTCATAAGAATCCTCTTTGAATAATATTAAAATTGCTCAGTCTTAGCTAATTGACTATATTTTAGTTGAAAATATTTTCTTATAATGTCACCAGCAAGAGGAGCAGAGACAGCGCTTCCATCTCCTCCATGCTCTATCAGCACAGTAACACAAATTTCGGGATTATCATAAGGAGCAAAACCAATAAACCAGGCATGATTCTCTCCCTGTGGATTCTGAGCTGTACCTGTTTTCCCAGCAATTTTTATCTCTTCAATATTTGCCAAACGCCCAGTTCCGTTCTCAACAACCATTTTCATACCCTCTTTAATAACTTGAAAGGTATTTTGAGATATATCAATTTTTTTTAATAATTGCGGTTCAAATTCCTTTATAATTTCTCCAGATTGGGAAATAATTTTTTCAACATGATAGGGTCTAAAAAATAAGCCTTCATTCACGATTAAACTGAGCATATTATGAATTTGTAAAGGCGTAACAAGCAAAAAACCCTGACCAATAGACATATTAACAGTATCACCAGGATACCAGGACTGGTTATAAAAATCTCTTTTCCAATCTTCTGAAGGAACCAATCCTTCCAGCTCTCCTGGCAAATCTATACCGGTCTTTTCACCAAGTCCTAATAACTTTGCATAATAATTTAGTTTGTCAATACCTAACTTTTGCCCAATAGTATAAAAAAATACATTACATGAATTAGTGATTGCCTCAATTATAGTCTGTTTGCCATGTCCGCTTTCTTTCCAGCATTTAAATGATAGATCTCCAACCTGATAATATCCAGGACAATAGATGTTACTACTCAAGTTTACGATCCCTTCTTCTATTGCGGCAATAGCGGTAATGACTTTAAATACTGAGCCAGGAGGATAAATACTATGTAGATTGCGATTACATAAAACATTATCTTTATTTTGAGCAATTTCTTGCCATTGTGCTGTAGTCATTTGCTGAGTAAAGATATTAGGATTATAATCTGGATAGCTAACCATAGCCAGTATTTTACCCGTAAATGGTTCACTAACTATTACCGCTCCTTTCTTTTCAAACATTTGTTGTTCAATATATTGCTGTAATTCACAATCAAGAGTCAGGTAAATATCATTTCCGGCAACAGGATTTTTAATCTCCATAGTGGTAATTTCTCGACCCAAAGCATCTACTTCAACATCCTTTTTCCCTTTCTCACCTCTTAAATAAGAATCATAATAACGTTCTAACCCAGATTTTCCTACAATATCCCCGCCACTTAAATGACTAAAAGCAGGGATTTTTAATTCTTCTTCACTAATTTCATTAACATATCCCAGTACATGTGATGCTAAATTTTGATAAGGATATTTTCTTTCTGGCTGAACAGTCAATAAGGAACCTTTAAATTTATACTTCTGTTCTTCTATAGTAATTATCTTATCCTTTTCCAGATCTCTTTTGATAGTTAAGGCATGGAAGGGATTTTGCTTACTGCTCCTAATTTTATCAAGAATGATAGAAGAATCCATGAATATAATTAAACTAAGATTATCTGACATGGTTTGATAATCACTTATCTCGGCAGGTATTACAGAAAAGTTTACTGCCGGTCTATTAGTTACTAACAATTTTCCCTTCCGGTCATATACTTCTCCGCGCGGTGCCTCTTCAACTAATGAACGAATACAATTATTAATTGCTTTTTGTTCAAATTCCTCACCTCTAATTATCTGTAAATACCATAGATTGATTATTACAATCACAAAACATAAAATTATTAATATAAAAAAATCATTTAACCTTTTTTCAGTTATCTCTTTGCTTAATTTCTTACTTTTCTGGTTAAACATACCTTAACTCCATCGCTTTAGATAAGTAAATATTTTCCTGATGCTTATAAAAATAATGGGTGCTAAGATGCTATTAACTATTGCTTGCAACACTATATGTTTCATAAAAATTGCTATAAAATTATAATCATTATGCAGTGATTCTAGCAAATAATAAATAAGAATATTATTCAAAAAAGTAAACAAAAAAGTTACAATGGTTATTATCCAGAGCAGATGCTGATAGAATATCCTTTCTCTTATTATTCCTGATATATATCCGATTATTGTTTTTACTAAGGCATGGGTACCTAATAAATTAACCGAAAAAATATCTTTTGCTAGTCCTCCAGTAAAACCGATTATAATACCTCCCTCGGAGTTGGATAAAAATGATAAGCAGATAATCACAATTAACATCAAATCAGGCTTTACTACATCAAAGGCCAGGATATTTGCCATTATTAATTCAATGATTAGGGTAAAAAAAATTATTCCTGCTTTGATCCATAACCTCATTTTTTTATCCTTTTTAAAATAAGAATTAAAGCACTGTTAGCAGTATGTTATTCTATAGTGAGATGTTTTTAAATATTTATGCAATTGTAAAATATGACTTATAAGACTATAGATGTTTTAATGCCTGTTTATATTTTTTGCATTTTAAATGTGGGAGGAATAAATTTCTCAATCCTAATACTAATTAAGGTTTATTAAAACTTAATGTTACGAAATTAAGACAATCATTAGCTGTTTTTAATATCACTATTTACCATCATAAATCATTATTATCAACCTTTAATGCATCACTAATAATTTATCTTTCTTCGCGAAATAACAACTCTATTTTACCTAATAAAATCAGCCAGATAAAATAAGGCAACAGGATCGCTCTTTTTAATCTTTTCGGTTCTTTAATTAAGCGAAAAATCCATTCCATGCCATGATTTTGCATCCATAAGGGAGCTCTTGGTATTTTTCCGGAAAGAACATCAAAACTTCCTCCTATACCAATGCAAACAGGAACACCTAATTTGTCTTTATATTTATATATCCAAATTTCCTGTTTTGGTACTCCCATTCCTACAAATAAAAAATTAGGTTTTTTTTCTACTATATCTTTTATAATATCACTTTCATTTTCTTGATTATTTCTCTGTATCATTGAGCTATTATCAAAATAACCATGATGATATCCAACAATTTCAATACCCGGGTATTTCTCCTCTAAATTTTCGACTGCTTTTTTAATAACCTTAGCTTCAGCACCTAATAAATATGTTCTATATTTCTTTTTAACTGCTAGCTGACAAATATAATTAATCATATCAATCCCGGTAATACGTTCTGGTAAGGGTTCATTCAGAAAAGCAGTTGCCCACAATATTCCTGCACCATCTGGTGTAACCAGATCTGCTTTTTTGGCTATATCCAAATACTGTCTATCTTTCCTGGCTCTTAGTATTGCCAATGTATCCGGAGTAATAACAAAATGAGACCGTCTTTCCTTAACAAATCCATCAATTCGTTCTAAAACTTTATTACAATTCATCCTATCAATTGGTACACCAAATAACTCCACTTTCTGCCTATATTCATCAACACTAATTATACTCTGCCCATTTAGCACTCTTTTGCTTATCCAGTAATAGACAAGATACCCGGTTCCAATCATAGCCGAAAATAAATATAAATCCTCTTTTACTGATACAATTACCGCAACAATACTTAAATATATACAGGAAGCTATGATAATCATATTGGCTCCTTTCCAGGAAAATCCCTGTTCGATCAACTGTTGTCTTAATCTACTTTCACTGACATTTTCCAGATAATCATCTCTTAAATAATTAGCAATGAAAGAATAGGAGGTATCAACTATGGGAAATCCTAGAATTAATAGTGGTGTTAAAAGGGTTAAGGCGGCTGTACTTTTTAAAACACCAACAATAGCGATAATAGCCAATATAAATCCAAAAAACATATAATAAGAGGAAAAATAATTATTCTTTTCTAATGTCTTTCTTCTCTTTAATAAAATAATTGCTAAAGAAAAAATAATTAACAATGCTGATAATATTTCCGCAATTATTAGTCCCTGTCGTTGAAAAATAGATACAACAAAAAAAGTTAGAGCAGCAATGAAAACAGTAATTGGGGTGATATCACCTAATTCATCAGTTTGTCCTATTGAATTAGTAATAGTAAGTAACCATATAATGGTAATAGGTATAGACAGATTATTAAGATACCAGTATCCACCAGAATAATTTCTTAAAAACTCTATTTTAATTCCAACTGCAATAATTAAAAGTGCTATAATAATTTGAAAAAATACTTTCAATCCAGGAACCAGCTTTTTCTTCTGGTTATACTTCCCTAACAATATCATTAATATACCAGCAATAAAAATACCTGCAATCTTAATCAAAGAATTAATCCACTCAGACAAAAAATCCTCCAAAATATTAAATAAAACAATTATTATTAAACTTGTTTCATAAAAAAGTTGTACCATGGTCAGTTAAATACATTCTAGTATCTATGATAAGCAAATTTAACTTTTATAAAAACTCTTAATTCAAAATTTTTATAATTAAAGTATTTAACAATATTATTTACTACGTCTCTCCCGTAGCTTAAACCATTCTACTGTTTCCCTCAATCCTTCTGCTAAACCATATTGAGCCTTCCATCCTAATTTTTGCTCTGCTAAAGTACTATCTAGAATATTCTTTCTTAAATCTCCAATCCGAGGGGGACCATATAATGCCTTTTTGTTAAATCGTATTATTTCTTGTAAAGAAGAATAAAGCTGATTTACTGATATTCCCCTTCCTGTTCCAACATTAAAAGAATTGAAGGTTTTTTTTATTGTTTTTTTATTTTTTAACTCTGCTAATTTTAACATATTTTTTATACTGAGTAAACAAGCGTTAGCAATATCTTTTACATAGATATAATCTCTAATATATTCACCATCGCCATTAATAATAGGGGGCTCTCCTTTTAGCATTTTCGCTATAAAAATAGCAATAACCCCAGCTTCACCTAAGGGATCCTGTCTTGGTCCATACGCATTGCCATAGCGTAAAGAAATATATTTTAAGTTGTAGGTTCGATAATAAAAATCAAGGTAAAATTCAGAAGTCATTTTAGAAATTCCGTAAGGAGAAGTGGGATAAAGAGGAATATTTTCCACAATAGGAAGTGATTTGCATTCTCCATACACTGTTCCACCACTGGAAGCAAAAACAATACCTTTTACTTGATTCTCCAAAGAATTTTCTAATAAATTTAATAATCCTATAATATTACATTGGGCATCCAGTTTAGGATTATGGACTGAATAGGAAACACTTACTTGAGCAGCTTGATGGCAAACATAATCTGGTTTCTCAGTATTAAATATTTCTTTGATACAGGGATCACTAATATTACTCTGATAAAAACGAGCTTTGGGATTAATATTTTCTTTCTTTCCAGATGATAAATCATCTACAATTATCAGCTCATAGCCATTATCAATTAATAAATCAACAATATGCGATCCAATAAATCCGGCACCTCCGGTAACCAAGACTTTCTTTCTTCTGGTCGACATCGATTCTCTCCTTTTTTCGTTAATCTGCATATATTTTATTAAAATATCAACAATTTAAATAATCCAGGCAATACTTAAAGCAATTATACTACAAATAAAACTTATAGACATTAAAATTAAAACAACATTACGATGAGAAATTCCTCTCTTTAGCAATCGGTGGTGTAAATGACCTTGGTCTGCTTGAAAAATAGGCTTATGGCTTCTGTATCTGCGCCATATAGCAAAAAGAGTATCAATTATAGGTAAGGCTAAAATAATAACTGGGATTATAAAAAATATTACCTTCTCTGAGTATATTACCCATAATGAAGAGGTAGAAGCTATAAGGAATCCCGAAAATGTACTACCAGAATCTCCTAAAAATATCTGGGCTGGATAAAAATTATAACGAAAAAAGGCAATAATGCTACCTAAAAGTGCGGCATTTAGAAGGTTATATACTTGAAAGCTTTTATCTACTAAAAATCCTAACATTAAAAAAGCAAATAAGGAAATTACTGATATTCCGGAAGCCAGTCCATCTAATCCGTCAATTAGGTTAATTGAATTAGTAATCCCAACAATCCATAATAACAATATCGGATATAATAGATATCCCACAATATTTAAAAAGGATAATTTTTGAATTATAAACTGGTTAATTAGATCATTATGATAAGCAATAAATAATAGAGCTGGTATCATTTGAATTACAAATTTTTTCAGGGGTTTTAAATCAGCAATATCGTCCACAATGCCTAACAATAAGATGATAATACTTCCGGCAATCAATGCTCTTACTTGCTCTGGAAAAGATACAAATAATATTATACTAAATAAAAAACCAAAAAAAATAACCAGTCCCCCAAGATTGGGAATAGCATCACTATGTATTTTGCGATATCCTGGTTTATCTACAAAATTTTGCTTTTTCCCTAACCGAGCAATAAAAGGAGTAATAATATAAGAAATAAAAAAGGCAGTCAATATTACTTTGGTAAAAAACACAGGAGATTTTTTCTCCTTCTTCTCTAAATATTTTTTCCCTCAATAAATTTTACTTACCATTTAAATTATACCATCAAATTCTTCCAGATTCCCTTAAAACTAATCTATGTGTTAATAAGGTAAGAAAGGTTTATTTAGTAAAAAATAACCGTTCTGCATTATCATGATAAATCATTCCCAATGTCTCATCATCAAGATGTAAACCTCGATAAACTCTTGCTGTATCAACATTATTGCGAGCATCTTTAGACATCATGTTATATATACTGGAAGATAGGGTAAAGTCTTCTTTTTCCAGTAAATCCATATAGGCTAAATGCACATCATCAATAAAAGCCCTATTCTTGGCTCTATAGGTAGTTATCACTAGATCAGTTCCGTAGGTTATTCTATCCTTATAAGTTACCATAAAGTCATGAAATGCACTATAATTATTGGAAATCCTGCCAAATCCAGCCACTAAGAAATCGGGATGTCCAAAGCTAATATCAAGATACAATTGGGGATATTCCCGCATAAAATAATCTAAGCGAGTCAAATTACTGGTTGAGAGCATAAAATGAGGAGCAATTATGGTTAATTGCGGAAATTCCTGTAAGATATGCTCAAATTCTGTTGAAAAACGTCCAATATTAATATGATAAAGTATGGGAATGTGTTCTTGTTCACAATATGCATATATTTCCGTCATTCCAGAGTCAATTAGAGACATCTGAAAAAATAAATCATAAAAGCTACTATGTCCATTATATAGTTTGACTCCAGCTGCTCCATTCTTTATATAATTTTTTAATTTTACCATCTTATTTTCATCACTTGGATCCAGAGTTACCAAGGCAGCAAATTTATTAGGATATTCTTGACTCAATTTAATAATAAACTCATTGTTTTCCTCATAACCGGTAAAGCCATAATCGGGATTTAAGAAAAAGGTAAAATCAGAGGTTCCCAGTAATACCATTTTTTTTATTTGACAATCTTCCATAGCTTTTTGAATCAGAGATATATTTTTTTCACTTTGCACATGTTCATGAGCATTGATAATATTAAAATCATCTCTTCTATTCTTAACCGCTTCTGATATATTTGCGATTTGGTTAGACGGACTATTATCAATCCATGATATTGGTAATAAGCCTCTCTGTCTTAATCCGATAAACAATAATACTACGATAACAATGACACTAATAGTATAGAAAAGAATATCAAACCACTTTTTTTTATATTGATTACTTTTCTTAAATATTTTTTCTTTTTTTACCATACACTCATTACTCCCGATCTTCCTAAAAATCTTTTTTATTATACCTGATTAATGAAATTATTTCCAAAGTATTATTAATTGATTGTAAGATTTTTAAAAAAAAGATATAATTTAAAAAAGTAAACTTATAGGAAACTATGTATAGATATAAACACATTGATAAAAAATTCTTTTTTTTATTTACTATTTCTTTCCTCTTTTCGCTATTATTCTATTTTTTATTAAGCTTATTTTTTCACAATTATTTTCAACTATCATCTTATGCCCAAAACTATGATCCATCAATCACCTGGAATGTATTAGATGGTCAATACTGCTCTGTAATCTTTCCAGCAGAAATTACAGATAAAAAATCATTTCAATATAAGCATATTGCCATTAATATTGCTGAAATAGCTGACGAAATCTACCCTAAAATAACTTCGCAGTTAGGAAAGCCTTATCATTCTGACCGAAAAATTACCATTATTTTGGAAGATTTCAGCGATTCTGCTTATGGCTTTGCTTCAACAATTCCTCATCGTGCTATTCGTGTTAACCTAACCGCTCCAGGACCTGAAATATTCGACACTAAATTTGAAAGCTGGCTTAGAATATTGATAGCTCATGAATATACACACTTAGCTCATTTTGATATGACCAATAAATTAACCACTTTTATACGCTTTTTTTTAGGTCAAATTATTGCTCCTAATGCCTTGCAGCCTCTCTGGTCCACTGAGGGATTAGCAATTTACAATGAAAGCAAATTATCTACTGGGGGGCGTCTTCAAGATAGTAGATATGAGATGTATCTAAGAACTGATTTTTTAGAAAATCAATTAAAAAGACTGGACCAATTAGAAGGAGGGTATCTGGTATCCTGGCCAGGAGGAAATGCACCTTATATTTATGGACAATCCCTGATTCACTTTATTGCCCATGAATATGGAGAAGAAAAACTAATTGCTATTAGCGAAAAGTTTTCCTCCTTCCCACTGTTGGGAATGAATTGGACTTTAAAAAAAGTTTTAGGAATTGATCAAAATGAACTTTTTCAAGAATGGAAAAGTGAAAAAGAGAAATATTTTAAACAACAAATTGATCAAATTATTAAATATAATGATATCACAGAATCTGAGCAAATTACCAATCACCAGTATTGGGTTGACAATCCATCATGGTTAATAGATGAAGAAAAACAAAAATCCTACCTTGTTTATAAGGTTTTGACACCACACCTTTATCCAACTATTCGCAAATACGATCTTAATTCAAAAAAAGAAAGCATTTTAATAAAAAGAACTGCTGGACAGGGCATCTCATACTGTCTATCACCAAACTATCAATATCTGATTTATTCTAAATTAATTCAATACCAACACTATTATGCTTTCCACGACCTATTTTTATATAATTTAAATACTGGTAAGCAATCTAAACTTACTGAAAAAATGAGAATCAAAGACCCGACCTGGCACCCTGATCCCTTTATAGGAAAGCTAGCTGCAGTTATAAATGAAGCAGGAACTAATAATCTCGTATTACTATCTTTTGATACGCCACAACTTGAAAATAATTTGTTACAGAATAAAACAATCTCTTTTTCTGACCTGCTATACTTGACTGATTTCAAAGATGGAATCCAGATTTCCCAACCTGTTTGGTCACCCCATGGTGATAAAATTGCCTTTTCTTTATGGCACAAAGGTTACCAAGATATTTATATAATTACTCTTGATAATTGCCAACAAATACAATCTATTAAACCAATTACTTTTGATCATCATACAGATATTAATCCAAACTGGTCTTATGATGGTCAATACCTTTTTTTCTCTTCTGACCGAAGCAATATATTCAATTTATATGCTTATTCTTTACCTGATGATCAGTTCTATCGCTTAACCAATGTAAATACTGGCGCTTTTGAGCCCTCTGCCTCTCCAGATGGGGAAGAGATGGCTTTTATACAATACCACTCTTCAGGATATGAGCTGCATTTAATCAAAATGGATGATATGCTTTGGGAATTAATGGATAAACCTGAGATATATTCTTCAATAAACTATCCGACTATTAAAAATAATGTAGTATATTTTCCACCATCCCGATTAAAAGAAAGTGAAGGCAATAATCAGTTACAGTTATGCAGCAATGTTCAAGAACTTAATACTAACTATGCCTTGAAAAGCTATTCTCCCAGGGATAGTATTATTCCAACTTATTGGACTCCTTATATAAATATTAATGAACAAAATTTTTACCTTGGTTTCTCCACTCTGGCTCAGGATTATTTGGGGTATTACACTATACCCCTAACATTTGCCTATAGTCTTTTTAATGATTCTTTATTTTATGATTTCCAATTTTCAAATTATAAGTCTAAACCGCTGCTATCATTAACATGGAAGGGAGAAACATCCTCATTTTCTGATTTTCAAGTTTCACTAAAATTTATTGATAGTGGTTACACTACTGAACAGGATTCTGGTCGACTTTACACTAAAAATATTACCATAGGAGCACAAAGAGAGTACTCATTAACTAACAATAATACTAAAAATGATGATTTTACCAGAGATATATCAATAGTTAATTCCTTAATTTTAAAGTATGGTTATAATGATACCGAAAAATATCGAGGATCCATAAGTACTGAAATAGGAAACTCTTTTTCACTGAATTGTCAATATGCTATTCCCTTGCTAAATAATGATTCTTCATTCTATAAAGTACTCTTTGATGGCAGAAAATACTTTCCACTACCCCCGCAGCATCAGGTTATGGCATTAAGATTGGTAGCTGGCTTTGTTTCAAATGAGCTAAACAAAGATATAAAATTTAATCTTGGGGGAAACTTTTCTGCTCAGGACCTTAGTTCAATAAATACTGATTACTTCTCTTTAAGAGGATTCCCAGACTCATCTTTTTCCGGAAATCATCTATTCCTTAGCTCTCTAGAATATCGTTTTCCCATAAAAATGGTGGAGAGAAAGATTGGATTTAGGCAAGCTTCTGCTTTTTTAGAGCAAGTTTCTGGAAAAATATTTTTAGATGCAGGACATGCCTGGGATAGAACAATATTTCCTGCTCTAGAAGATATAAATATTTCTATTGGTGCTGAGATAGATTTAATATTCAAACAAAGATATACTGATGAAATAATATTATCTCTGGGAATAGGAAAACCAATCACTCAAAAATTACCTTACCGTTTTTATGGTCGGATAGGATTCTCGTTTTAAACCTATACTGGTCTTTTATTTTTTTATCTTTTCTATCTATAGCATAGGAATCCGATCATTAATTAATGTTTAACTAAAAAATAAAAATGACCCCAGATTATTTTTTACCTGATATTATTAAATTAAACGGATCCTGCTTTCATCTGCTAACACAAATCTATAAACTATAGGAATATCTTTTGAACGATAAATACGAACGTCCTTTCCAATCAGACAGTTTTGCATACGATGTGTTATATTTTTTATCTTGGTATTAGCCATAATAACACTGTATTCAATTTCACTATCCTCTACTTCAACTCCTCTAGATAATGAGGTAAAAGGTCCAATATAAGAATTAATTATTCTAGCATTTTGGCCTATAATTACTGGTCCCAGCACTGTTGAATTAGTAATTTCAACATCTCTGGCTAAATTAACCCTACCAAATACTTTTGATTTATTATCGATTTTAGCTTTCTCTAAATCTCGAGGAATGTCTTCCAAAATTAGTCTATTTGCCTCAATGATGTCCTCTGGTTTTCCAGTGTCTTTCCACCAACCCTCAATAATTTCTGCTTCTACATTATATTGATTATCTACCAGCCATTGAATAGCATCTGTTATTTCTAATTCGCCTCGAGCAGAAGGTTTAATATTATTAATAGCTTGATGTATAGTCTTATCAAAAAAATAAACACCAATTAATGCTAAATCAGTTCTTGGTATCTTAGGCTTTTCTACCATTCGAATGATCTTATTATCCTTAAGTTCAACAACACCAAACTGTTCTGGATTCCCTACTTTTGTTAATAATACAAAGGCATTGGATTTACTTTTTTCAAATTTCTGGCGATACTGATTTATACTATTTTTTAATAAATTATCGCCCAAAAACATTAAAAATGTTTCATCCTGTAGAAAATTATGGGCAATTTTTACAGCATGAGCTAGACCAAGTGGCTCTGCTTGCAGGATATAACTTACTTTTATTCCCCATCTCTTCCCATCACCCATTGCCATCCTGATATCTTCACCAGTCTCATCTCCAATTATTATACCAATTTCTTTAATACCACATTCAATAATCTTCTCAATACCGTATTCCAGAGCAGGTTTATTTGCCAAAGGAATCAAATGCTTGGCACTGGTATAAGTTAATGGCCTTAAGCGAGTTCCTTTTCCAGCACAAAGGATGATTGCTTTCATAAAAATATCCCCTCCTCAATTATTCCAAACCATATGATTTTAAATCATCTCTTAATATTTTTTTCTCATGCCCAAGCAATAGTATTGTATTATTAATCAATAGATATAAAAATATAAATAATGATTAATATCCTAAACTTTCTCCAATAATAATTACAGTAATATCTGATAAGTTTGGTTTCTTTTCAATAATTACAGAAACCTTACACATTCTTTGGGGATTCTGGCAATCAGTACATCTTCCTGTTAAAGCACAGGGAGTATTCAGATTTAATCTTTTTCCATTCAGAGGACCAGCAATATTTCTTATCCTGGCAAAAGCTTCATCTAAATTATCCACAATTTTATTGACACCAGCTACAATAATTACCTTTTTTGGACCAAAAATCATAGCTGCTACTCTATTCCCTGTTCCATCAATATTTACTAATTGTCCTTTGAGAGTAATAGCATTACTGCTGGTAAGGTAAACATCGCTGTTGAGCGCAGCTTTCCTTATTCCCATCTTTTCCGCTTTTGATAATGGATCATCCCAATCGGTAAATATAACATAATCCTTCTTTTGTAAAATTTCAGCTAATCCTATTTCTCTAATTGTTACTGAGCCACCAATCCCTATGGTAGCATTATCAGGAATTAGTGCAATTATTCTATTTAAAGCCTCTTCTGAATTATCTACATAGAAAGCATCAAACTCATTTTTTTTCAAGGCTTCAACTGCTATTTTACTTCGTTTGCGGTAAATATCTTTTTCTATATCCTTTTTTAAAAACATCTCCAACTCCTACTACTAAATGGTATAAAATAATATTCAATACTCTTATAATTATGAAATATTATAGCATATTTAACCAGATAGAGAGAAATAGGTTGTTTTACTAAACTTTACATTAAGGTTAAATAAGGTCAATTTCCCAATCTATGCTCTTTCAACTAATTTTATGTTTTTATAGAAGATGTTATACCCATAAAATTAAATAATGATCTTTAAAAAAATTTTTTTTCTCATAAATTTTAATAAGAAAGCGCAGAGCTTTTTAGAAGACTGCGCTATAATTCTATTTTTTAATTAATATATAAAAATAATCAATTATTGTATTATTAATGTTATATATATATTAAAATATTTTATTTTTCAGTTATTTCATTGTGAGTATTTTTCTTGTTCCTTTTTATATGCCTTTTCTCTCATCAAATTTTTATAGTCTTTCTCCTGAAAAGTATATCTAAAGTTAGTATGAATATCATAGGTGCCTTCAATTAAAGCCACTACATCCTCTACAAAGACCAATTCTTCATCAGTTGGAATAACAAATATTTTTATCTTTGAATCTAAAGCAGAGATGTCAGATTCTTTATTTCTAGTTCGTGCTAATTTATTCTTCTCAGGATCATATTTAATTCCTAAGATTTCCAATCCATCTAATACCTTGGCACGAATAACATTACTCATTTCACCAACTCCTGCAGTAAAAATAAGGGCATCCAACCTACCTAAAACTGCTGCATAAGCGCCGATATATTTTTTCAATCTATAAACTTCCATTTCTATAGCCAGTTTGGCTCTTTCTTCTTTTTCAGCAGCTTTTATTACATCTCTTCTATCTATATATTTCCCAGTAATTCCCAATAATCCACTTTTTTTATTTAATACTGAATCGATTTCTTTGGGAGAATAATTTTCTTTCTGCATTACATAGAAATCTAAAGCAGCATCGTGATCACCTGCTCTGGTACCCATAATAGCGCCTTCTAAAGGAGTGAATCCCATACTAGTATCGTATGATAAACCATTTTTTACTGCATTTACACTTACTCCATTTCCTATGTGGCAGCTAATAATATTACATTGAAAAGGATCCTTCTGTAAAAGTACTGCTGCCCTTTTTGCTACATATAATAAAGAAGTACCATGAAAACCATATCTTCTAATTCTATATTTTTCGTACCACTCATAAGGGACCGCATATGTATATACATACGGTGGCATGGTTTGATGCCAGGCAGTATCCATTATAGCAGCATGTGGTATATCTGGTAATAGTTCCATAGCTGCTTCTATTCCCATAATATTAGGAGGATTGTGTAAAGGGGCAAGCACTGCTAACTCTTTAAAGGTTTCTAAGACTTCTTGATTAATAAGAACAGACTTAGAAAATTTTTCACCTCCATGTACTACCCTATGACCAATGGCAGAGATATCAGACAATTGTTTGATAGCTCCATGTTTTGGATGAATAAGAGTATCAATTATTAACTTTATTGCTTCCTTGTGGGTAGGGCAATCATGATGTAAGGTTATCTTTTCTCTATGATTAACTTCATGTACACAAAAAGAATCTCCTATGGTCACTCTTTCCACAATTCCTTTAGCAATTATCTCTTTTTTAGCCCAATTGTATAGCTGGTATTTTACAGATGAACTACCACAATTAAAAGATAAGATAATCATACTCCTTTTACTCCTTTATTTGGATATTTTTTAAAAAGATTATAAATTTACCAATTCTCCTTCCATACTTTTCTACTATCAAATAAAAAAGAGATTTTAGAAAGCCTATTCCTATAATTTATCACTTATAAAACGCTAATCTACTTTAAATATTACAACTTTATAATTAATGCATATCTGGAAATCTTGAATTGATAAACCAGTTTTTATTATACCAATCTTAAAATAGAATGGCAATTTTTAAAATATTAAGGTCTGTATCAAATTTTTTTGGGTCATTTTTTCTACTGCCAAAATGTTCTTGTTTTCAGGTAGACTTGCCTATACAGGTTAGAAAAGACTATGATAGTTTAAATACGCATCAAATACCCTTATTTGATATACAATCACACATACTAATTATACTTTCCTTGGTTTTTTCTATTTTATTACACAACTTCTAATTGAGATAATTTTCTTAAAACATCCACCCTGAGTCTGTCCTGATATTATCCTTTTAAAGTTAGAATTCTTGTTTGAATTACCAGAAAATAGATGTTTTTTTAAAAAAACAATATAAAAAAGCCCCTTAGCTTTATGCTGAGGGGCTTGGTTTAACAGGCTCCCCGGGTAGGATTCGAACCTACAACCCTCCGGTTAACAGCCGGATGCTCC
>CAYSRG010000034.1:0-20261 GCA_964433555.1 uncultured Atribacterota bacterium
GTATCTATACACTTCTTCTTTGGCAATTTTTATCGGAATTTTTTTTATAATCTTTTTTTCTTTCACAGTAATTTTTCTTCTAAAAATATTTTTAGATCAAGTGGTTAAAAAACATTGATTCGGAAAAGATTTTTAAAAAATCAGCTTGAGCAGAAAGCTCAATATATTGTACTTTCTGAGAAAGATACTCAGCTATAGTTCTCATCTCCTCAGATAACAATAATTTTACTGCTCCCTCTCCAGCGGCATTCCCTATGGAATGTATTTTTCCAGAAAGAATATTAGGTATGAGACCAAGTGACAGTGCACTATTGGTATCCAGAACATTTCCAAAAGCTCCCGCTAACAATATTTCATCTATATCGATTGTCTCAAGCTGAGCTTGTTTCAAAAGGATGCGAATACCCGCTGACACTGCCCCTTTTGCCAGTTGGACTTCTCTAATATCTTTCTGTGTTAAATATATAGGTTTACCGGTAGCTGATTCTTCAGCTGGAACAAGTAAGAATTTAGTAGCGCTCTCCTCTCTTTCAATTCTTCTTTTAATCTGCTGAGAAACATCTTTAGTGCATTCTTTTTGATTAATTAAGCGACCATCGAACTTAATTAACTGTAATCTTAATAAACCGGCAATTAAGTCAATTATTCCTGATCCACACAATCCGGCAGCTTGAGTTTGCCCTATCACATGATATTCTACTTTTTGTCCGGTAATTATTACCCTATCTATTGCTCCACTGGTTGCTCTCATTCCTGAACTGATTCTAGCTCCTTCAAAGGCGGGTCCAGCAGCCGCTGAACAAGCCCATGTTTTACCTCCGCTATTCAATACAATTTCCCCATTGGTTCCCAGATCAACCATTAAGGTATTACCAATTTTTTGCCATATAAAAATATCTATCAAATCAGCAATGATATCACCACCGATGTAAGCTGAAATATTTGGCGTACTATATACCTTAGCATGAGGTATAAGGTACAAATTGGTTAAATCCTTACTGTCTCGAATAATGCTATTGACCATAACAGGAATATAGGGTGATAAGGCCAGGTTCTCTACCGGTAAAGACCATAAGAAATGATGCATAGAAGTATTACCAACCAGAACTGCAAAATAAATTTGAGATAGATTAATTCCAGCTTTTTCCGATAAGGATAAAATCATTTGATTTAAGGAGGAAATTAATTCCTGCTGCATTTTATCTCTATTCTTAACATCTTTTCTGGCAAAATCAATACGAGAAATAACATCATCACCATGAATAAATTGAGGATTGGTACAAGCTTCAGCAGCAATCTCGGTAGAAATAGTTAAATCTACCAAATATCCGGCAATAGTAGTAGTACCAATATCAAAAGCTACTCCATATAGCTCTTTACTGGTGTCCCCAGCTTCAATAGCAATAACCTTATTCTTAAAAAGAACAAGGGTGACACAGTAATCATTATCCCTGAGTAGCTGAGAAATATTGCTTAGAATATCAGTTGGTATTTCCCAACTTTGATTATAGGTTGTAATTGCTTTATTTAGCCCATCTTTTATTCTATTCCAATAGGAACGCTGATCCGATAAGGTAGGTTTGTTAAGTCTTAAAAAAACCTTTTTTATTGAAACAATGGATTTAAACTTATTGCTGATTAAACGAGATTTTGCTTTATTTCTAATCTTAATCTTAGAACCATTTTCCTTTATTAATAGAGAAGGTGGAATAGTAATGGTGCTATTTTGGTACAGGTAGCACTGACAGGCCAAACGAAATCCTTTTTTTGTTTCTTCTTTTGAAATCCATTTCTGCTCATTAGAATTAAGAAAATCATTATTAAAACCTTCAGAAGATACTATTACTTTACATTTACCACAGCTTCCTTTGCCACCACAGGGAGTGGATATATTTATTCCAGCTTGTTTCAGAACATCCAATAAGAGCGTACCTTCTGGTACATTTAATTTCTTTTGTGCGGGATTAATGGTGATTTTAATCATAGTTTAAATTATATATCAGAATTATGTATCAGAATAGATTGTTTTAGAAAATAATAATTATGTTTTTAATTTTCATTAAGATTGGTCTAAACTTATTGCTTGCTTTCCAGGTTCATTGATATTAAAAACTAATATTACTCCTATAATCAATGGGATAATCACAAAATATTTAACAGGAACCCAGCTACCTTTGCTGATAATCATACCAATTAATGGGGGTCCCATCATTTGTCCTAAATTAAAACCTATATTAACCAGGGCTAAGGCAATTCCAATAAATTCAGTTCTATAAACAGTATTGGTTGCCATAGTAAAAATACTGGTTGGACAGAAGCCAGATGATAAACCCAATATGATCATCCATACTGTCAATGATGAAATACTATTTACCCTAAACCAAAGGCTAAATATTACTACACTCATTATTAAACTGAGGGCAAGAATATTTTTTTGTCTTTTAGCATAATTAATTATTAAACCAGCAATTACTATAGCTGGAATCCTGCCTACAGAAATCATGCTGACAAAAAAATTGGCTAAAGAGGTATCTATTCCAGAATCAATTAAGAAAGTTGGTAACCAGTTTACATAACCCTGTATGGATATTCCAAAGATCAAGAATACAATTGCTAATAGCCATGTATTTAGGTTATATAATCCCTTGCTCAATTTTAAATGAGAATTTTCTTTCCTTTCTTTTTCATCTTTAATTTCTTCTCTTTTTATTGGATAATCAATTACTCTATGGTAAATAAAAGATACAATTAGAGCAAAAATTGCGTTAAACCACCAAACACCACGCCAACCAAAAAATGATTCTAAAGGTTTTGCCAGGTTAAATATTATAAACATTCCAACAGGAACCCAGGTTGCCCATATTCCCATAGGCAATCCTCTTGATTCAGGCTCAAACCACATGCTGACTACAGCAGGTGCAATTACCATTATACCAGCAAATCCTATACCCTCAATGAATCTACCAATTAACAATATCATTGCAGAACCTTGAGCTAAGCTACCAAATAGTGAGCCAAATATAGTAAATCCTAATGCAATCAATCCACTTTTTTTTGGACCCCAGCTGTTTAAAAGTGAGGCTACTGGTATAGCCAAAATGACTCCTGCTATCATAAAGGAAGACATGAATAATCCACCAGTTGTGGTATCTGTATTCAAATCCTTAATCAGAAGATTCATTAGTGGAGGCACTTTCATCATGCTCATGGTAACTGTTATGCTCGCTAAATACACACTCACCAAAACTAACCATGCTCTGATATTATTAACTTGCTTATTACTATCTTTATTCTTATGATTGTGATTCATAGATTCATATTAGATCTTTCATTTATTGATTCATAAAGTAAGGATTTATATTTACTCCTTACCTTTAAATATAATACTTAAGATAAAAATTTCCGTTTTACTATTTATTTAATCGTACTTTAAAATTTCTGATACTCTTGAAAAGACTTTTTAATATTTTTATAAAGAATTTTTAACCTTTTGAGCTATAGCTCTGATATGTTCTGGGGTTGTTCCGCAACAACCTCCAATAATATTTACTCTTAGCTTAATAAATTTTTCAGCATATTCTGACATCTCATGGGGAGTAGCTGGATAGATAACTTTATTATTTTCCATATAGGGAATCCCCGCATTTGGTTCAACCAATAAAGGTGCATCAGTTATTGTTCTCATCCGTGAAACCACCTGGTAAAGAACATCTGGTCCGCTGCCACAATTGGCTCCTACTCCATCTGTCCCTTCCTGAAATAATACCTCAATTGCCTTTTCTGGAGTTATTCCATATATAGTTTTTAAGCTTTCATCAAAACTCATAGAAGCAAATACCGGTAAACTAGTGTTTTCCTTTACAACCTTGAGGGCTATTTTAATTTCGTCAAGATTATAAAAAGTTTCCAGTACTATTAGGTCTACTCCGGAAGATGCCAATGCCTTAATTTGCTCTTGGTAAGCTACATAAACCTCTTCATTTTTTACTGGTCCATATGGTTCTAATATTTCACCAGTCGGGCCTACCGAACCCGCAATAAAAAGAGGTGCAGGATGAACTTTACTATAATTATCTATTGCCTCCCTGGCTATTTTCACAGCCTGTTGATTAAACTCTTGTAGTCTATCTTTATGGCCAAGTTTCTGCAATTTTAACCCATTTGCTCCAAAAGAATTAGTGAGTATAATATCTGCCCCTGCTTCCAGATAGAAAGTATGTATTTTTTTTACTATATCGGGATGAGTAATATTCCACATTTCTGGGCATTCCCCTGCTGATAAACCATATTCCTGGAGCATGGTACCCATCGCTCCATCGATAACCATAATTCTTTGACTAAGTAAGTCCAAAAAGTCATTCTTTACCACTATTTTCTTTTCATCTACCACATCAAATACCTCCTAAAATATTATGATTTGAGTTAAACATTTTATCTTAATAATATAATAACATTATTTTTACCTTTTAATAAGATTGTTAAATCATTTTCTATAATATTAAACCATTAATATTACTAAAACGTTAATAAATTCAATACTTCTTTATTGCTGAGTTCACCTATCTTGTAATAAGTTAATACTATATTTATCTAATCCTATGATAAATCTTAATAGTAATAAACTCAGAGGGGGGGTCTAAATTTAATAATTCTAAGAGGCATTGAGTAATTCAAAATCCATAAACTTTATTAATTGTTTATATTGACATAATGACTATAATATTGTCCGTTATGGAGCAAGAATATTATCCAAACGATGTCCTGATGGAGAAGTGATCCTGTGCTTTAAGAGTAGAAATAATTTATGAGCAAAATAAGAAATCGTAAAGAAACCAAAAAGATATATTCAAATACATTGAAATATTTCACATCAGAAAAAGATTGATTTCCTTATGCTGCCTAATACAATCTATAGAAATATAGGGATTTAATGTAAAAGTAGTTTAAATAATTGTCCGGATTATTGGATGATGAAGATCACTTTTAAATCCTGGAAAACGATTAACTACCTCTATGACCTCCGAGGTATTTCGCAGAAAAATACCCGGTAATAATCATTAAATTAATTCCAAGCGGCTTTATCTGAAGCAAAGCCGCTTGGATTCTCTATTTTTATATGGTCTCCTATCTACTTTATCAAATAATAGATATTTGAATAAATTATATCTTCAAGAGTATCTGTTTTTAGAATTATCTTAGATTAAATCCAACTGGCAAAGAAAATGTTTTAAAACTTCTGGCGCAGAAACGATTTTGATTCCTCTGACCTTATCCTTTTGTTTTATAATTTTTTTGAATCCTTCTACCACAACATCCATATGACGATCAGTATACACTCTACGTGGAATAGCCAGGCGCAGTAGTTCCATTTGGGATTCTTCTCCAAAGGCTAACTTTCCAAGGCCAATTCCTCTAACGCCTGCTTCAATATATATTGCAACTGCTAATGATTCAGAAGGGTATTGATCCAGGGGAATATGCGGTAGAAATCCCTTCGCGTCAACGAAAACAGCATGACCGCCTACAGGTCTCACCATAGGTATACCAAGTTCATATAATCGATCACCTAGATATTGAACCTGATGAACTCGACTAGCAATATAAGCATCTTCAACCATTTCACGCAAACCCTGTGCTAGAGCTTCCAAATCCCGTCCTGACATTCCTCCATAGGTAACAAAACCCTCATTTAAAATAATATGCGGAAGTATCTTAAGATATAAATCCTTTTGATGTAAACCAATAAATCCACCCATATTAACAAGGGGATCTTTTTTGGCACTCATGGTGCAGCCATCGACATAACTAAATTGTTCTTTTACAATCTCAGCAACAGTTTTTTCTTTATAACCTGGCTCCCTTTGCTGAATGAAATATGCATTTTCCGCACAGCGAGCAGCATCAATATATAAGGATATACCATATTTTTGAGTCAACTTGCGGACTTCTCTTATATTTTTCATTGATACTGGTTGGCCGCCTCCGGTATTATTTGTTATAGTCATCATAACAAAAGGAATTCTTTCTTTTCCTTCTTTTTTAATCACTTTTTCTAGTTTTTCTAAATCTATATCACCTTTAAAAGGAGCTTCCTCGAGTGGTTGATAAGCAATATCTTTTACACATTCAACGAAAGTTCCTCCCTTATCAAGCACTTGGGCTCCGGTAGAATCGAAAGGCATATTAAATGGAATAATATCACCTTTTTTCATTAATGTTCTAAAAAGAAAGCTTTCTGCTGGTCTCCCCTGATGAGTCGGGACAACATATTCAAATCCCATGATATCCTGAACTGCTTTAGTAAAATTAAACCAACTTCTTGCTCCAGCATATGATTCATCCCCCATCATAAGGGCTCCCCACTGCTTGCTACTCATAGCAGAGGTACCACTATCTGTTAATAAATCAATATAAACATCTTCCGCCTTCAAATTAAAAATATTATAATGAGCCTCTTTAATCTTTTTTTCTCGTTCTTCCCTGGGAATTAATTTAATTGGTTCCACCGACTTTATTCGATAGGGTTCTGCAATAAATCCTTCATTATTCATTATAAAATCCTCCTTATTATTTTTTAATTATATTTTTCTATATTTATATTAACTGAAACTCAAAATATATTTCTCATTATTATTTCATATTTTTATTGATTCTATTTTAAATTTGATACTAGCTGATAAGCAAACTCAATCATATCATTAGCATCAAAAATTGGGATTCCTATTTTCTCTCTAATTATTCCAGTATATAAAGGCATTTCAGTGCATTCACAAACAATTGCTCCAATATCTGGATTTTTGTTCAGCATTTCCTCTGCTACTTTTAATAATGACAATCCTACCTTCTCCGGATCATAATCTTTCTCTAATTGTGACCACCAGATATTACTATACTCACTCTCAGTCATTCCTTCTATAATTACTGGAATAGAGGGGTCTACTTCGCACATCCGAAATAAAAGATTATCCCATCTGGTAAGTAATTTCGAACTTACTGTTAAAATTCCAATTTTTTTATCCTTTTTCATTGAATAATAAATTTGAGGGATAAATTGTATAGTAGAGGTAAAAACAGGAATATTCACTGCTTGTGTTAAATCTTTTTGCATTGTGCCTGTAATGCCACATCCGGTTACAATTGCTTTTACTCCTTCATTTTCTAACTCCTGGGCAGATTTTATCCATTCCTCCAAATTCCATCCTTTTGATTTTCTTATTTCATCTGGATTAGCTTCTACAGGGGGTAAAGGATTATGAATAAACTTTAAACGTATTGGAAAATTAAAGGTTCCAACATAACATGGATGGCCGTATCGAATTGCTGGAAACCATTGGCCAAATAAAAGCATGCCAATATCTTCTCCAAAATCAAAATTCCAGCTTTCATTTTTATCTATTTCTTTTAAAATAGGATGGCCTTTTTTTGCGTCCCATATTTGTCTGAATTTTATCATCATTTTCTGCCTTTTTTATTTACGCAAAAAGCAATATACACAAATATACTAATAGAATAGAACAAAAACTCTTTCTTTAGTCTATAATATTTTATTAATACTTTAAAAACCAAGAAAATTCTATTAACAACAAATTATTATTCATTTCTTATCATTGCAGAATATCATCTGTATAAAATAATTTTTGGCAACCAGATTGATAGCTGGGGTATAAATGTTACCAATAGAAGTACGGGTATATTCCCGAAGATCAGATAAATCATTGTATATCTAATAAAACTTGCCACCGGAACCTTCCCTACTCTCGATGCCATAAATAGATTAGTAGCCACCGGGGGGGTCAGCATTCCAGTCCCTTGATTGATGGCCAAAATTGCGGCCATTTGGATTGGAGTAACACCTAATTGCTGAAATAAAGGGAACAACAAGGGAGCACAGATTAACATGGAACTGATATCATCCATCAGCATTCCAATAATTAATAACATGATGTTAATTAGAAGTAAAATAATAACTCTGTTTGAAGATAATCTCATGACTGCTTCAGCTAACATCATAGGCAATCTCTCTAAGGTAAAAATACGACTGATGATTAAAATGAACATAATGATAAAATAGATACAGCCTGTGATACTGATGGTATCTTTGACCACAGAGAAAAATTTCTTCAGATTTAATGATCGGTAGATGATAAATCCTACCAGTATCGCATAAGCAACTCCTACTGCTCCTCCTTCTGTAGGTGTAAATAATCCGCTATATATTCCTCCTAAAACAATAACGGGGAATAATAAAGAAAAACCGCCTTTCTTTACAGAGATCAATAATTTACCAAAGGAGAAACCCTCAATATCTTTTATCTGAAAATTATTTTTACATTGTACATAGTTGATAATTCCATAGATAATAATGAGTATAATCCCCGGAATTACCGTGCTCAACCAACATGCAGCAACGGAGGTTCCGGTAATCATGCCAAATAAAATAAGAGGAATGCTCGGTGGTATTAGTTGTCCCAATAAACCTGAACAGGCTAGTAAAGCAGTTGAATAATTTCTAGGATAACCATATTGATCCATTTCTGGCAAGATTGCTGTTCCAATTGCACTTATTGCTGCCCCTGAAGAGCCTGTTATTGCTCCGAAAAAACCACATGATACAATAAGAACAAAACCAAGTCCGCCTTTTATTTTTCCGATAATAGAATTTATAAAATTTACAATCATTTTTGACATTCCACTCTCAGCCATGAGACCGCCTGAAATAACAAAGAATGGAATAGCCATCAGAGTAAAAGAATTTAAATTGACAAAGATAGCAGGTATGGTAAAATCAGTTCTTAAACCAAATGAATAAATCATCCCAAAACAAGTAATGGCAAAACAAGCAAACAGCGGTAAACCAATAAAGATTAGGAATATTAGCAATAATATGTAAAGGCCCATAATTAATAAACTATTCATCTTATAACCTCTTCAAATGACTGTAGATACTTTTGAGAATAATAATATAGAGAATAAATAGTGTGAATCAAGGCAAAGAAACCTCCTACTACAAAGGCAAGGTATACTAGCCACATATCAATCAGCAATACTAGAGATTTCTGCTTTGTTTCAAAAACCCATTTAATTTGCTCTATAGACCACCAAATGAAAATAAAAATACAAATTATCATGATAACTTTAAAAATAATTTCCAGTAAATATTTTTTCTTATCAGAATGAATATACTTTTCTAAAAAGCCTGCGCGGAGGTGTGAATCCTCTTGGGATGCAACAGCTATAGCCAGCATATACATCCAAATTGAAGAAAACCGAGCAATTTCTTCCCATGATGAACTTTCAAAATTAATTGTTATTCGTAAGAAAATAGCTAAATTAACCAAGATAATCATAATCATAAATGCTATGAGTGACCCATATTCTTCTACGATTTGAAGTGACTTTAAAAAGAGTTGCACCGCAGATTGTTTAGATTGTTTATTGGAATTATTACTGACCATACTAACCTCCACACAGGTTTTTATTCATTATCTTTATTTATTTAAATTTTCTAACAAAAAATCTACAGGCTCATCACCAAGGGTCTCCCTGGCTTTATCCCACATACCACCCGGTTTTTTAGCCAATTCGATCCAGGCTTCTCTTTGTTCAGGAGTTAATCTTGTGACAACAACACCTTCTTCTTCAAATTTTTTATAGTACCCTTCTTCATCTTCCTTGGATTCTCTATTGACCTTTTCTACAATCTCGTCTGCAGTTTGTTGAATTATTTCCTGGGTTTCGAGTGTAAGACTATCAAACAAACGCTGGTTTATAAGTATAGCAGAAAAAGCTGGCATGGAATTAGTATCGGTAAAATATTTCGTTACATCATGAAATTGGGTATAAACAGTCTCTACTGCCTGATTTGCCTGACAATCAATTGTACCAAGCTGTAAGCCAGTAAATACTTCACCCATATCAATGGAAACAACCGGTCCTAGACTTTCATAGTACACAACACTGGTAGGATAGCCAACACGGGTTTTGATCTTAAGTTTAGTAATATCTTCGGGATAGACTACAGGGCCTTTCATCCCGGAATAGCCTTCAAAACCAATATTCATAAATCCAAGTAGTTTTACACCTAATTGTTCGCAACCATCTGCAATATATTTAAACAAAAATCCATCTCGACCATAGAATTCTTCAAAGTCTTCCCAATTGGTTACTACAAAATCCATATAGATTGCTGAGAATTGACTATATCTTGGACTGGGTGGCAAAAATCCCATTTCCTGTGAACCTTTGCTGATATTATCAAATTCATCCATCCAAAAACCTAATTGCTGAACAGGATAGCAATCCATAGAAATTTGTCCATCTGTTCTTTCCTCAATTAATTTAGCAAATTCAACCATTCCTGCGCCAAGAGGTACAAAATCAGGAACAAGAGTACCGATTCTCCATTTTTGTTGCTTAGCAAAACCTGAAAGAGACAAAAGTAGCATCAGAACCAAGAAAACTGAAACTGCTAAAATATATTTTCTCCTCATTATATTTTCCTTTCTTTATTTTATGCCTATATACTTGAACCATCATTTTCAATTAATTTTAAATCACCACCTTTCAACTTGATTTATGTGATGCAATATAAAAAATAAACCAAGATCTCTTGCTGCTATAACTTTAGGGTAAGCGTTCTAACCGATACTGAAATATTCTTAAAAATTCATTCTTGGGCATCCACTTGATTCTAAAGCCTTTCACTTTTTCTCCCAAATCCATAGCTTCCTTAATTCCATCGGCAGCATACTCGAGCTGACTATCAGTATAAACACGACGGGGTACAGCATATCTGACTAATTCAAAGGGAGGGGAGGTTAACTTGCCTGTTTCGGGATCAGTTCTACTCCAGCCCAGGCTGGATGGATTTTCTATACCCATTACCCCGGATTCAATATAAGCCTGAATAGATAAAGCCTGAGCAGCAAATTCTTCTTTGGGAATATGGGGGTATGTTTTTAGCCCATCAACATAAATTCCATGCCCACCAGCCGGTTCATAAATGGGTATACCTTTTTCTCGAAGAATATCACCAAATAGTTTTACTTGTGAAATCCGGTGATGTAAATAATCATATTCCAGACCCTCATTTAATCCAATGGCTAAGGCTTCTATGTCTCTTCCGGATAAGCCTCCGTAAGTAATGTATCCCTCAAACTGGATTAACATGGCACCCATCCGTTCATATAGTTCTTTATCATTCGTTGCAATCAAACCTCCCATATTAACCAGGGCACCTTTTTTGGAACTCATGTGCATGATATCACCATAAGTATAAATCTCACGGCAAATCTCTCGAATTGACTTATCTTGAAATCCTTCTTCTCTTTGTTTAATAAAATAGGCATTTTCGGCTACTCTGGCTGAATCAATAACAACTGTTATGCCGTTCTTTCGTGCTATTTCACTGGCTGCTTTTAAATTAGCCATTGAAACAGGTTGGCCAGCAGTAAAATTATTGGTAAGAACCATGCTTAAGAAAGGGATATTTTTAGCTCCTCTTTTCCTAATCATGTCTTCTAATTTATCCAAATCAATATTCCCTTTAAAAGGTCTATCAATTTGGGTATCAAGAGCTTCTTCTGGATATAGATTAATTGGTTCTATACCTAATCTTCTGGCATGCACTTTGGTTGTTCCAAAATGTGCATTTGCTGGTGTATATCCACCTGGTTCACTAATTAAACATGAGCATACTATATTTTCTGCTGCTCTTCCCTGATGTGCAGCTAACACATACTTATAACCAGTAAAATCTTGGACTGACTTTTCAAGATGATACCAGTTTTTACCACAAAAGTAGGACTCATCACCTTGCATCATGCCTGCCCACTGATCTTGACTCATAGCTGAAGTACCACTATCTGTCTCAAGGTTAATAGGAATATCCTCTGCCTTTAAAAATCCAGTGCAATAATCAGCCTGTTTTATTAATTTTTCTCTTTCTTCACGAGTATTCCATTTGATAGGTTCTACAACTTTAATTCGGTAAGGTGGCATAACTTTTTTCATTGAATTATCTCCTTCTTATTTTAGTGAATAGCTACATTAACAAAATTTATTGATAGGCTATCGCTTCAATTTCAATATCAGCATCTTTGGGTAATTTCACTACTTGGACACAGCTGCGAGCAGGGAAATCACTATTAAAATATTCTCCATAAATCTGATTTACACTGGCAAAATGATCCAAATTTTTTAAAAATATAGTTACCTTAACTATATGATTAGCTTCCAATTGATAAGGTTTTAAAGCAGCCATTAAATTATCTAATGACTTCCTAGCTTGTTTTTCGATGCCACCAGGCACTATTTCCCCTGTTTTGGCATCTATAGGTAACTGACCAGAAAGGAAGACAAATCGATCGATTTTAACAGCGGTAGAATAAGGACCGATAGCTTTCGGACTTTTGGGATTAACTAAAATCTCTTTTTGCATCTTTTAACCTCTTTATTCTTAATAAATTAGGTAAATAGTATTTTAACCTTGTTCTTGATTCTTTTTTCTCGCTTTTATTTCCTCCAGGTAATTATAGACAGTATAGCGAGAAACATTTAATTTAAAAGCAAGTTGATCCACTGCTCCTTTAACTAAAAATCCACCTTTTTCATCAACTTTTTCTACTACTCGTAAATTATCTTCTTTCTGCATTAATGAGATAGGTTTGTGTATTTCGTTTATCGCTTCATCTATTATGCTACTAAGAATTTCATCTACATCTTTGGTAAATGTTTCTTCCTTTCCTCCATTTAATTCATTTATAGCGCAAAACTCATCCATAATCTTATCGAACATCATATGCCCTGTCAGGTCATAATTTATACATAAACATCCAACTATTTTATTATTTTGGTCTTTAATAAAGACACTAGAAGATTTCAGGATTCTTCCGTCTTTTGTTTTGCTTTTATAATTTATCATTTTGTCTTCACGTTTATGACCAAACCCACCTTGGCGCCAGGCTGACAGAGCTAAGTCCGTTATCGGATCACCTATTTTTCTACCAGTAACATAACCATTTTCAATAGCAATAATTGAATTCTGGGGTCCGCTAAAATCATGCAATACAACTTCACAATTCTTACCAAATGTTTCAGCAATAGTTTTTGTAATGGGTATGAGGCTTCTTATGAGGGGATGTATCTTTTTAATTTCTACTATCATAGTTTACCTTCTAAATTGACACTTTATTTTATTTATTAAAATATTTTATTAACTAAAATATTTTAATATATCTAAATTATACTATACCTTTTTATAATGTCAAATATTTTTACCTTACTCAAATTTGAAGATATTTAATAAATAATGACACTAATTAGATAGTTATTAGATGTCACGAAGGGGCATAGTGGCATACTAGTATCTTTATCAAAAGTATATCTCTTGTTATTGGTTTTATTTTCATTAAATATTTAGCAGAAGTAAATGCATTATAAATACCTGAAAAGCACATACCATGATATAGTTTAAAACCACCAATATCGTTTATTGTTTATAATCCAAAACAAATCATCTCTTGGATTTAGTTAATCTTTTGTAATATTTGGATTATTTACAATTATTTCTCTACTGGACTTTAGTTTCCATTTACAATAACTGGCATTTTTTTCACCAATCTCAGCGCACTTATACAAATCTTAGTAAAAAATAATTTATTTACGACCTAAAAACTATTTTTCTATCTTTTATCAATTCATTATGCTACAAATAGGTTGGCTTGGAACATTATAGTGTTTTCAGCTTATAACTTAAAATCATAATTATTTCTCTACTATTCATGATTATTGATATGAGTATACTTTAGTAGCTCATTTTTCAGGGAGTAATTATCAACAAAGAGGATGGCTTTGATTCCCATTCTCTGGGCAGCAATTACATTTTCTAAGGTATCATCAATAAAAATGGTTCGGTCTACAGTAGCCTTTTCTTTATCTATAATATACTGATAAAATTGGGGATCTGGTTTTGCTATCCCTAGCAAATGAGAAGCATAAATATTATCAAAATACCAGTAATCTCCCCGTTCTAAGTGAGACTGGTAATGGACCTGAAATGTATTTGTGCCACAAACAACTCGGTAATTCTTCCTCAATTCGCTGATAATGGAAGTGACTACTTGATTGATGGTAGGATGAAAATATTTTTTAAATAAATCTGTTTTAATATTCTGTTTTATTTTCTTAGAAAATTGTTTCCAGAATTGTGGACTATTTATTTTACCACAAAGTAAATTTATCCAATTTTGCCCGGCTAATTTAAAAAATTGCTTCTCGCTTATTTCTAAATGCTCAGCAATAGATGGAATTACATTGGTGTGGCTGGCCACAACACCACCCATATCAAAAATAAATAACATGTTCAAGAAACCTCTCTTTCCTAACCTTTGCGAGAGGAAAATAGAGCAGCGCCTCCGATAAAATATTTTGATAGTCTTATAAACAAAATTAAAATAGGAATACTAGCAATGGAAGCAACTGCCATTAAGGCACCTTCATCAGTATGTTTTTCAGAAATGAATCTGACAATATATTGAGGAATTGTCTTCATCTCTTCACTTTGAACAATCAGTAAAGGCCACAATAGATTATCCCATTGTGACTTAAATGTCAGCACTGCCAGCGTTGCCATTGCTGGTATACTATTGGGAACAATAATAGTTCTAAAAATCATCATCTCGCTGGCACCATCAATCCGTGCCGCATCAAGTATTTCATCAGGGAAGGTAATAAAATATTGTCTCATTAGAAATATACCAAAAGCATTCACTAAAAAAGGAATAATCAATCCCTGATAGGAATTCTGTAAACCTAATTTGGTTACTACCAGATAAAGGGGAATCATAATTGCTTCAAAGGGAATCATAAAAGTGGCCATAATCATCATAAATACCGCATTCCTTCCCCAGAAACGATATTTAGCTAATCCAAAACCGGTTATTGCTGAAAGTATGACGGTGGTGACCGTTACAGAGCCGGCAACAATAAATGAGTTTAAGATGTTTCTAATATAAATAAAACTACCATCATTACCTCTTATACCCTGCCAGTAATTTTGCCAGTAAATACCTTTAGGGATCCAGGGAAAAGGCATTTTCATCACATCACTGGCTGGCATTACAGATGCTGTAAACATGAAGACTAAAGGAGCTAATACAAATATAGCCGTCCCGATTAAAAATAACCAGATAAAGCTATTAATGATGATAGATGAAATATTACTGTTTTTAGTTTTTTTTTGCCATTTTTTCTGCATAATGCAATCCTTAGTAACTAACTTCTTCAGAACGAGAAACTCTAAACTGCAACCAGGTAAAGATAAGCATTATGAAGAATAATATGACACTCATGGCACTCGCTCTGCCGATTCGGTGATCCCGAATTGCAGTATGATAGATATTTAGGGTAATTACATTAATAGGAGCCATGGGGGCTCCACCCTGAGTAAATAAATACTGGGTACTGAAAGTCTTTAAACATTGCAGCATAGACATCACCGACACCAGAACAGTAGTTGGTTTTAAGAGAGGGAGAGTAATATAGTAAAAATCCTGCCAGCGACTGGCACCGTCAATGAGAGCCGCTTCATGGGTTGACTGGGGTATCGTGGTCAAACCAACAATAAAAATAATGGTAAAATATCCCAGATATTTCCAGCTATAAACAACCATGGTGGATATCTGTACCATTATGGAATTGGCCAAAAATTTATGATCAACACCCGGTGAATTAAATAAGAAATTAAGAACTTGGTTACCCAGTCCCCTGGGATCGAATATCAAGAGCCATATTACAGCTACCACAACCGAGGATAGCACAGCAGGAGAATAATAAGCCATTTGAAAAAATTGTTGGAATCTCTTTCTGCTGACAATAAAATTAGCCAGGATTAAACTAAGTATTACAATGGGGATAAAAGTTCCAATAGTGAAAACAGCCGTTGCTCTAATGGAGTTCCAGAAATCAGGCGACTTTAATAGATAGGTATAGTTTTGTAAAGCAATAAAATCAGGTGGTTGTAAAGAAAGTAACTTTTTCCGGAAGAAGCTGGTATAAAGTGCGGTAAAAATAGGATAAAAACTAAACAAAGAGAAAAAAAGAATAGAAGGAATAACAAAAAACAATCCCCACCTTGATTTCTTTTGTTCTATTCCGGATTTAAATAAAGAGTATTTCATATATTTTGACCTTCCTTAATAAAACAAAAAGGGCTAGGCAGAAACCTAGCCCCTCAGTCATTACTATTATTCTTCTTCCAAAACTTCCTGAACTTTCAATTTCAATACCTGTAGAGCGGCTTCAGGTGTCCTGCCGGCAAGCATCACTGATTCTACTGCTTCACGGATATGTTGCTGAATGATGGCGCTGTTTTCACCATAGTAAACAATATGACCTCTCTCCATATCCTGTCTGAATACATCAGAATAAGGCATATTCTTAAATTCATCTGACTCCATTAGCCTTACTTTGGGTTGAATCAAGCCAACTTTGACCAGGTATTCTTCAGGATGATTTAACATATAGCTGATAAATTTCCAGGTTATTTCCTGATTTTCCTTCGGTTTTTGTTGATTGACCACAAAATAATGACCATAATAAGCCCCTGCTACATCCAGAATAGCATCCTCAAATACGGGGTAAGGAATTACTGACCACTCTCCGCTTTCATAAAATTCAGGATTATCATTTCGAATTCTTCCTTGTTGATAGAGACCAGATTGGCACATTGCTATATCATTATTATCTTTATTGAACAAACTTCTGGCATTGGTATAGGTGGGAGATCCTAAATTTTTCCCATTTGGTCCCCATTGCTGCATAAAAGTCAGAAATTTTAACCATGCATCATCATTAATAATGGCTTCTTTTCCATCATCACTTATTAACTTCCCCCCTAATTGTTCCGCCATTGGTACCATGGCCACTAGATAGTAAGGATATCTAAAATCAAATCCTCTCCTGGTAATAATTTCTCCATCCCTGATGACAATTTTTTCAGATACTTCTGCCATTTCCTCCCACGTTCTGGGATATTCTTTATCAGGGTCTAGACCCGCATCCCAAAAGACTCTCTTATTTAGATAAATACACCAGTTGGTCAATTCCATAGGCAATCCGTATAAATTCTCCTGATAGGTAACCGGATCTAGAACCCCTGGTACGTAATCCTTGTAAACTGCTTCCAAGCTATCGTAGCCAGCAGCTTGATAATCGATAGGGGCTAGACGGTTATTAACAATATAGGCATACTCATCTTCAATCTGTAAATTAAACATATCTGGTCCCTGATTGGCGGCAAAAGCTGTTAAAACAATTTCGGCCATTCTATTTGAGGGATTAGTCACTCTGTTAATAGTAACACCGGGATTAGCTGCTTCAAATTCTTCAATGTAGCGGTTTTCAATCTCTGTCCGGTTGGGATCTTCATGGGTCCAATAGGTAATTTCAATATTCTGCTGGGTGTACGCGGAAATAGATAACAAAAAAACGAATACTAAAAACAAAATTATCTTTTTCATAACCTGAAACCTCCTACAAAATATTTTATTACATAATATCTTTATTTACCTGAAT
Source organism: uncultured Atribacterota bacterium (assembly GCA_964433555.1). Lineage (GTDB taxonomy): Bacteria > Atribacterota > Phoenicimicrobiia > Phoenicimicrobiales > Stramentimicrobiaceae > Stramentimicrobium. Next base: position 17,575 of record CAYSRG010000034.1, read on the forward strand.
AAATTCTCACGCTCACCCCCCTTCCAAGTTAACTAATAGTTAAGCTATTACCCTTATAATATATCATTCTTTTAGCAAATATTATTATATTTATTTTAATTCTATTCAATTTTGAAGTCAAACGATGAGTATGGTGATGCCATTTATTCCATAAGCGTTAAAGGGGCCTTTGCTTTTTCTTTAATCGCTGTTTCAGTTCATCAAGGGAAAGACTATTTAAGATATTAGTTTTTTCTAACCAACCACGTCTGGCAATCGCTACTCCATATGATATATAATCCAGAGCGGATATTTGATGTGCATCAGTGCCAATAGCCAGTAAAACACCCTGCTCTTTAGCGCTCTTGACATAAATGTCATTTAAATCCATTCTTTCGGGAGAAGAATTAATTTCCAATGCCGTCTTTGTCTGAGCAGCTATGTTAATAATTTCCTGCATATCAATATCGTATGCTTCTCGATAACCAATAATTCTCCCTGTGGGATGCGCAATGATATTAACCAATGGATTTTTCATCGCTTTGCTCAAACGATCCATTAATTTCTTTCTTTCCTGCTTCAATCCAGAATGGATGGCAGCAATAACAATGTCTAACTTCTGTAATGTCCTATCGGAAATATCCAGAGTTCCATCTGATTTAATATCAACTTCAATCCCTTTTAAAACGGTTAAACCATCAATTTTTTGATTGATTTGCTCAATCCTTTTTATCTGTTCCATCAATCTCTGTTCATTTAATCCGCCAGCAATATGAAGCGACTGAGAATGATCAGTAATAGCAATATATTGATATCCCTTTTTTCGAGTAGCTCCTATAATTTCCTCAATATTGTTAAATCCATCACTATCATTAGTATGAATATGTAAGTCTCCTTTTATATCATTTAGATTAATCAGGTTTGGTAATTTCTTATTATGGGCAGCCTCAAATTCACCCCGATCCTCTCTCAGTTCTGGCATAATATAGGATAATCCCAATATGCTATATATTCTTTCTTCCTCTTCTCCAGCAATCTTCTTATCATCTTTAGTCTGAAATACACCATATTCATTAATTTTTAGTCCTTGTTTTGCTGCCATCTCTCTTAAACGAACATTGTGTGCTTGAGAGCCAGTAAAGTATTGTAAAGCAGCACCAAAACTATCAGGAGCTACTACTCTCAAGTCCACATGAATATCCTGATGGGTTAAGATTGCTGATTTGGTTAATCCTTCTGCTAATATCTCTTTGACTTGAGGTAAATTAACAAACTTTTGCATTACCTTTTCAGGTTTTTCGGAAGTAATTAGAATATCAATATCTCCAATAGTCTCTTTTCTACGCCTCAGACTACCGGCAATACTAATCTGCTTGACTTCATCAAGACATTTTAATTCACCCTTAATTTCTTCAGCAATAGGTAAAGCTACTCCAAGCAAGGCTCTTTGTTCTCGTTTTTTATATAATTCTATGCCTCTTATAATGTTCTCTTCCGCTTTTTTACCCATTCCAGGCAGATTTTGTAATTGGTGTTTTAGTACAGCTTCTTCTAATTTCCCCACACTATCAATTCCCAATTCCTCATAAAAAAGTTTTGCTTTACGCGGTCCTATCTCGGGAACATTTAATAATTCTAGAACTCCTGCCGGAATACTACTTTTTAGATTTTCATAGTATTCCAATTTGCCAGTCTCAACTAATTCTCCAATTTTTTTAGCAATTGCCGGCCCTACCCCCGGAATTTCATCCAATTTTCCTGAGTTATAAAGCGTTTCCACCTCCATCGGCAGATTTTCTAAAGTAGAAGCTACTCGTTCATAAGCTCTTATTTTAAATCTATTTTCATCTTTTATTTTCAGTATCTTGGCAATATTGGCAAAGATATTGGCAAATTCTACATTCTTTAACATAGCTTATCACAACTTTATTACTCAAATTTTAATTTTAATATTCCTTTATAATCATACCATAAAGAGAACAAAAAATAACTGCTACTCCTGTATCTTTTTATCTTTCATTTCTTTCCTTTCTTAGGAGTAATTTTTAGTATAATAAATATGATACAATACCAAATATCTCTCAATAGTAAAACTAACCAGTAAGATAAAAATGGTGTATAGTAAACATCACACCCAAAAAGCGGGTTGCTTTAAAGACCTCTAAAAGAGGTTTGACTTTTCTTGTTTACTTTTGTTCTGCTCTTTTTCTGGCAATTTTATTGAACTATAATATTGCTAAGTGATACACCTTCCTTACTTTAGAGTTCAGGTATAAAATGGTCCTATAGCTTTTCTTAATCTTTTTCCATATAAAACCAATTCATTTAACCATTACCACCTTCTAAGAAGGAGGTTTTTCATGGTTAAATAATAATAGAACATGTAATCTTTAATTCTTATGATGATAATTTAAAACTTCAAAATTATTTCTCTTAAAAAAGGATATTACGGAATAAATGTTGTATAATGTAAACAGAAAAACATATATCTTGTCTAAATAAAACTTACGATCAATGCTTAACCTTCAAAGATCAAAATTAAATATGGTAACCTGTAAGAAGGTAACAGTAGAGTCTTTCTCTGTTTAAGGGGAAGCGCCAAAGAGGAAAGATACAGTAAGTATCGAAACTTGCAGGCAGAAGAGACTGTTACCAGACAGGACTCTGGAGAGCTTTTGGATAGAAAAGCACCGAAGAGGCAATTCCCC
>CAYSRG010000035.1:0-6825 GCA_964433555.1 uncultured Atribacterota bacterium
GTATCTATACACTTCTTCTTTGGCAATTTTTATCGGAATTTTTTTTATAATCTTTGCTTTTTTCATATTAATATTTCTTCTAAAAATATCATCGATTCCCACGCCTTCACAGGCGTGGTACGTTTAAAACTCAAGCTGTGCTTGTCCTGTTTCTTCTTCGGCTTGGTGTTGAACATATCTACGAAATACTTCTTCATTAATTCCTACAGTTGAGATAAAATACCCTCTGCCCCAGATGCCTTTTTGATCCCAGTAAACATTCTGCAGGAAGTTGAACTTTCTGCTCAGGGATCTGCTGGTATTCTTCTTGATAACCTCTACTGCTTTACTCACAGAGTATTTCGGGGAAATCACCATATACAGATGGACATGATCTGGTTTGATTCCTATCTCTAGGTATTCCCAGTCCGAATAATGTCCTCTTATTTCTTGTAATTTGATTTCCAGATAACTATTTACCCCGGTGACTAGAATCTTTCTCCGGTAGCGGGTTATCCAGACAATATGGTATTGGGTCTTGTATACGTGACTTATATAATTTCATATCCCCTATTCTATCAAAGAACGAACAGAAAGAAACAGGAAAGAGTTCTCATCCCCACCTTTACAGGTGGGGAGTTCTCACTTGATTTAAATACTGCATTTAGAAGAGGTACAAGCAGAAAACCTCCTCCTACTCCAAATAAACCAGCCAGAGCACCAATAAAAAATCCAATTCCAATAAAGCTGATGCATTGAATCATTTAAAGAATCTTTCTATTTTTAACAGTCTATTTCTTTGCTAATTATATGAAGATTATGCCAATAATTTTTAAGGTTTATAAACAATTACGGAATGACTATTCCATTCCTGGTTGCTTCTAGAACAGCTTTTGCTGATTCAGTAATATCAGGAGGAAAACCAACAATTCTAAATATAATAAGGAAACCAACTACCCATAATATTAGCATACAAATAATCCATAACACAAATCCATATCTTAAGAAATCTAAAGGGTGAATTATTCTTCTATCCGTGCCAGGGTATGCACTAAGCGCATAAATAATAGCGTTATTTGGGGTTCCCACAATTAGAAAATTAGCAAAAGAGGTAGCAAAGGCGGTAGCAAGCCCAACAGCCCATGGCTCTCCCACACCACCAGAGAGTATTCCCATAGGAATAGTAATCGGGCCAAGAAGAGAAGTTGTGGCAGCATCACTCATAAAATTAGTCATAACTCCTGAAAAAAAGCTTGCCCCAACTAGCAAAGGTAATTCCCCATTGATTCCTAAGGACTGGACACTGTTTAAAAAGAATCTTGCCAACCAAAGTGCGGCTCCACTATTTTGTAATAATGCTCCCATAGTCAAAGCACCACAATACATAAACCAGGCGTTCCAAGAAATGTTGGATAATATTTTTTTCCAATCCACAATTCTAAAAATGACAGGAATCATTAGGGCAAGTAGTGCTGGGCCGCCTAATCCAAGGGTATCACTTTTGGTTATCCATAAAAAGAGAATGACAAACATTGTTAATAGTATTAATAGTTCATTTATCTTCATCGATCCCATTTGTATATTTTCTTTTTTTATATCTTCAAATCCTGGGGTTAAATCTTTTATACTTGTTTTACGAAAGATGAAAAGCAAATAAAGAACAACTGCTATTGCTAGTACTGGAACCAGAGGCATGCCATAAGCCATCCATTGAGTGAAACTCATGGAAACATTGTAATTGTCAAAAAATCCCATCATAATTGCATTTCGTCCTCCAGCCGCCGGTGAACCTACTCCACCAACATTTAAGCTGAAACAAAGGGTAAAAAGGAGTAGCTTAGCCAAGTTGGGATCTTCTTCTATCTGGCTACCTTTATCCTTTGCTCCTTTTAAAGCACCTACATATATTGCCACCATAATAGGAGTCATAAAGGCTGCTATAGCATGAGCAGATATAAATGCACCTAAGAGGGACATAGAAATAGCTATGATAAAAAGAGGAAATGTAAATCCTTTCACCCACCCTAAAATCCAACTGGCTAAACGTTTATGCAAACCAACTTCAGTGACCACTACACCTAAAGCCAATACACCTAAAAGAAAGAGAGGGGCATCCCCACAGAAAGTTTTGCCTATTTCGGCTTTAGGAAGCAGGTAAAAGAAATAAGCAAGAAAGGGCATCAAAATACCGACTAATCCGATTGGTATAGCTTCGGTACAAAAAAAGATGGTAGCCATAGGAATAATTCCCAGAATTAATTTTGCCTTCCAAGCAGCTTGAGTAACACTATCAGCAACACCTGTTTTAATCATATTGTCACTAAAGCCATATTCGTGAACAACTTCTATTAAACTCTCTGGTGTAGGAATTACAAAAGCAATAAATATAAAAACTAAGAATCCAGTAATTAACCAAAACAGATTACTATCTATTGAAATACCTCTTTTGAAAATATTGATATTTTTTTCTTTCATTTATGAAAAATTCACCTCTTCTGGCAATAATTGCCGCTTTTACTTAAGAATAATTAAAATAATTTATTTTATTTTAGAAATTTCTCAAAAATATCCAGTTTTTTCTCTTTCACTACCATATTGAATATTTCATTCTTTACCTCTGCTGGTAGTAATTCAATACTTTTGGTTGTTGATTGATCATACTTGGCAGATGGATATTTTTTTAACAAGATATCCATTTCTTCTTCATTACAATATACCCTTAATACTTTCATTCCAGCCAATACTTCTTCCGTCATGTTTTCTAAACCGGCCTGACATAATTTTTGGTATCTCTGTTCGTTAATCCATATGTTAATTGGTATTTTATTCATCATCATATCCTTTCTTTTCTGAGATTATGAATTTATGGGAAATAGTCTGAAGACGGGTTGGCGCTGCTTTAGATATTTCTCATTGCAGAAGGGAGAACCAAATCCGTATTTATCAGCAGATTCCAACATTACTTGGAATACTTCTGGTCTCATCAATAAACTAGTAGGTTGAACCTTATCTTGAATAATACTACGAATCATTGTTCCGCTAAAATTCTGTCGTTCTCTAGTATGTCCACAGAGTCCTGAATAAGTCACTTCCTGGCAAACAGGACAATACCACCACTCCAGTACACGTATGGGTTTGATATTTAAACTTCCCTCGGGTATCTTATCAAAGATGCGGTGTGCATCGTAAGGATCATAATAAGAACCTACACCAGCATGGTCTCTCCCAAACATATGGTGAGTACATCCTAAATTAGATCTGATAATGGCATGCAATAATGCCTCTTTGGGTCCGGCATAACGCATATCCCATAAGACAAGGGAGACCATATGTATTTCTTGATTAAAATAATTTGAATCATTCAATTGCTGCTGACCTAAAAGAATTGCCTCATCAATATAATCACCCATGCGTTTAGGTCCAATGATACAACTAACCAAAATGCCGGTCTTTAGTCTTTCAACAGCAAGATTAGCATTTGTTGAAAACCAGGCTCCTTTCATTAGCCACTCATGACCGGTATGGGGAACATTTCGTGTTTGATGAGCAACAATACATTCCCAGTCCTTCTCTTGAAAGATTTTACGTAATTGAAGAGGAGTATACCAAAACCGATCAAAAGGTGGTTGAAATATTGGCTCATTAACTAATTTAATCGGACCAGCAATATAATAGTCACTCCATTCATCAAGCATTTTCACACCTGGGTGTTTCTCTTCGGTTGTACCTAATACTGCTTGGGCAATTTTTTGCTTATCGTATTGATAGATCTCTTCAATATCTAATAAAGCCAAAGGCTGGTTTTGAAAACTTAAAATAATCTGGTCTCCTATTTTTAAGTTATTTTTATTGATAGTATCTCTATCCATATCCAATAAAATCGGTATCGGCCAGAGAGTTCCATCTATCAACTTCATTTTCTGGCAGACACTGTTAAGAGTGTCAGAATTCATAAAACCTTCTAATGGAGAAAAGAATCCATAAGCTAAATCGATACACTCCCGGGCTGCTCTAGAAGAGATGGGAATTTTCTTTAAACTTTTTATTGCGATATATGATTCATTAGAATCCATAATTTGTTCTTTAATCAATTTGTTACCATGTCCGATATAATTCATATAGTAGCTCCCTTTATCAATAGATTTTTTAAATACAGTCAATACTTATTTTTAATAATAAAAATAGTTTTCTATGTTTTTTCTAAAAATATATTCTCAGCCTTTTTAATTTTATACTTTTTCCCCATTTATGAAGTTAATTATTATTATTTAATTCTAAAATTAATTTGGATGGATATTCTTTTGAATGATATATTTTTTGGTGAGCAACAATTAATTCAGTGTCAAATAAATCATTTTTACCTGTATTATGATTACGGTCAAAATTAGGAAAATCACTACTGGTAATCTCTAATCTGATTCTATGACCTTTTAAAAAACAGCAAGCTGTGGGACTCAATTTAATTCTATATTTTACAATCTCCCCTGGTGTTAACAAATCTTCTCTTTCCAGTGAATTTCGATATCGAGCCCTAACTACACCTGAAGAAACTTCAAGAGTAGTACCGTCATGACTCTCATCTGCTAATCTAACAAAAAAATCAGTATCTATTGCAGAAGAAGATGCATAGATTTCTACCTCTGGATATCCAACAATTTCAATATCTTCTTCTAAAGGCATTGTACGATAACGTAATATATCCTGACGATAGTGAAGTAAACTCCTATCAGATGGAATAGTAAAAAATTCTTTAGTCCAGATTGTAGGCACAGGATCTTTGGGATCATAACTGTAAATGTCAAATATACTTTCCTGTGGTATGGCGTGAGACAAAGTGCCTATATCTGACATTTGGTTTGCTTGTCCATTACTGTCTAAATAATAAATAGATTGCTTAATATCTTTAAGGGGCCAAGTATTAGCAATTTTCCATTTTCCTGAACCCATTACAAAATATCTTACTGCTGGCTCTTGTTCAATGCCATTATCCAATCCTTTTAACCAGTGATCAAACCATCTGATAATCATATCATGTGTATTAACCTCTGCAAGTGGTCCGAAATCGATATCTCCTATTTTTCTTTTACCCAAACCAGTGTGATTCCAGGGACCTATAACTAATTTTGTTTGGGTACGTGCAATGTCAGTACTAGCATTATTCTGCATTCCAATTAGGTTTTTCATAGTCTCCCCGCAATGATCATACCAACCGCTCAAATCAAGGTTAGGTACTTTTATCTTTTTATAAGTATCTTCAGCAGGTTTAACAATTCTGCTTTTAGGATCGCCTAACCATTTTCTAACATCTTTTGCTAATCCTTTTGGTAAGTATTTAGGAAAATCAATCCATGGCAGAAAATTAAACCACCTTTCAAATGGAAAATTATTCCAAATTTCTTTAGCTTCTTCAGGCGTATGTGGTTTGGACATTCCTTGGCGTTTTCGCATATCTGGTGCAATAGCATTCAATAACCAATGAATACGTCTTGCCATTCTGAATATCCCACCAGTCCAATCGACATCTGCCATTTTAATTGGAACAGAAAATGCACACATCGCCTTAAGATGGGGAGGATTAAGTTTAGCTAATTCCCATTGCATCCAAGCTCTATAAGATACTCCTAATGTCCCGATATTTCCATTACAATAGCTTTGTTTCGCTAACCACTCAACAGTATCATAACCATCTTCAGCATCTCCAGTATGTTCTTTAAAGTCAACTAAAAAGTTGCCGTCTGATGTATAACGTCCTCGGGAATCCTGAACCATAACTACGTATCCTGCCCGTACTGCATCTTTTATATTAATAGTACGCATATCCCAACAATTAAGATCGACCTCATGTTTTCCATAAGGTGTTCGGATTAATAGGGCTGGGAATTTACTTTCAGAATATGGTCTAAATATATTTCCTCTTAAAATCACCCCATCTCTCATTGGAACTTCGATATTATACTCTTCAACAATATCCAATATGCCCGTTTTAATATTATTTTCTTTACCTGCTAAGAATTTATCAATTTTTCCCATTTTACCTCCATAGGACCTTTATATAATTTCTTAATAACATATTCTAATACTTCTAAATATATAAAATATTAATTACCTCTAATCAACATTTTCATTTATTTCTATTGAAAATAATAAGGAATATAAAATTATCTAAATTAATTAGTCTAATCAGATTCACTTTTTTCATTTAGTTATTAAATCATGAGTAAAATTGGTAAAAGGTTCTGCTCCTTTTTCAGTGACAATCACACAGTCCTCAATTCGAACACCATATTTCCCTGGTATATAAATGCCTGGCTCAATACTAAAAGCCATACCTGGCTCTAGAGCTAATTTATTGCCTTTTATAATATAGGGTTCTTCATGGACTTCTAATCCAATTCCGTGCCCTGTTCTATGTATAAAATATTTACCATATCCTTCATCTTCTATAACTTTTCGAACTATTTGATCGATTTCTTCACAGGTACGTCCGGGTTTTACACTTTGCATACCTTTTTCTTGGGCTTTCCTCACAATATCATATATTTTTAAATATTCTTCAGGAGGATCTCCCACAAATACTGTTCGTGTCATATCAGACCTATAGTATTTCCAAAAAGCACCTCCATCCATGACAATAGACTCACCATCTACAATTAATTTTTTCATAGCTCTATAATGCGGTTGAGCACTATTGGGGCCGGAAGCAACTATAGGAATCAAACCTGTAGAATCTATGGTTGGAGAGAAATAACTCACATATCTAGGTCCATATTCCTCAAAAGTATTTATAAATATATTCGCAACTTCAAGTTCAGAAATACCTGCTTTTATTGTAGAAATTGTTTTTTC
>CAYSRG010000035.1:6925-18381 GCA_964433555.1 uncultured Atribacterota bacterium
GATGGGGAACCAAAAAAATAGGTTCACCTTCAGCTGGAATAAAAAGGACCATAAGCCTTGCACTTTGAAATTCATAATATCCTGTAAAATAATACATATTAACCGAAACAGTAAAAATAAAACCATCAATCCTATTCTTCTTTAAAACATTAACTAATTGCTCTTTTCGTGTTTTATAAAGTATATCTTTCATGTTACTTCCTCCTTTAAATCTACAAAAAGTCAAAAAATTTATATATATTTCTTAGAAAATGATTTTATAATAAAAAATTGATTTGAGGTGATCCCTATCTTGAGTGCTATCCCAAAAAATTATTAAAAAAACTTCATGAGTATCGAAAATAACAAAAAACTAAAAATTTTTACAATATAAATATGATTAAAATCGTGTTTCCTAGTATTGGTCTATTCAAAATATAACCTCTGTTCATGTGATAATTTTTTGTCATATTAATGAACTATAAAAAATAACTAAATTTTCATGTCTTTCTTTTTATTCTTTATGTTTTTTAAAACTTCTTATTCATCTATTACAAACACCCGGAAAAAGATAAACAGTTATTAATACAACATTTCCCAATTTTAAATATGCCAATAAGCAGATAACATATTTTGATATTCCTTTTATTATTTTGGTTATGATCAACTAGTTTTAATGATCCAGTCATCTAAAAAATTTATCATTGCCGGTATATTAATTAAGGCACTTTCATTGTTTTTTAATTTAAATATTCTTTCATATTTTTCCCCTTTCAATTCTTGATTATCTATTGATTCTATTACAATCTTATGATTTGATCCTGTAATCATAGCTACTATTCTTTTATCTTTTTCAATCAGACTAATTTCCTTATTATCCAACCAAACTTTGTAATCAGCAGTAGCTTTATAATGATCATCATTAACAATAATCTCTTTATTATCAATAATTACTTTGTGCTCTTTGCCATTGATATAAAGAAACATACCTATTAATACTAGTAGGACAATAAGTACAATTCTTATTACAAAACGCTTTTTCAACATGAATTCCCTCCTGGTGTACTAATTTTTTACAAGAATACTTTTTCTATAATCCATCACTTTTCTACGTTCATTTTCCCTTTCAACTCGTTTTCTCCAGGCATACAATGCAAGGGAAAAAGCTATAACTCCATAAGAGACAAAAACTCTAAAATATTCTCCGAGTTGTGCTTGACCCATAAGTTCCTTACCAGCCCTAGGTGATACCACAAACATTGTATGAAAGAGAATTACTCCTATAAAAACATTGGTAATATTAGCTTTAGTTACCGATGCTCCGCCCACTAACAAAGCAGCAATAGCAAATACTCCGACCTGTTCATGGCTATTATAAGTATTCATAGTCCCGATATTTTGCAAAAATATAATTTGCCCATAACAAGCCAGTACCGTAGAAATAACTATGGATAAAACGCGTGTTTTTTCAACATCAATTCCTGAAGTTCTAGCAACTTCATTATCCTGTCCTACTGTACGCATATCTTGACCAAGTTTTGTCTTCTTAAACCATACAATAAATATACACAATACAATAATGAATAAAAAAGTCGCAACAGGTATTGGTATAGTACCTACCTTTAAAGGAATTAAATTATCGAGAACTTGTCTAATGCTTAGTAAGTTTATCGCATTTCGGATTCCATATCCTCTTGGCAACAGAATGTCAGGATTAGAAATAGGAATAATATTACCCATTCCATAAAGCACAATTACCTGATATATTCCATTCATAAAAAATGAGACCATGAATCCTGTTACCATTTCTCTACCCTTAGCACGGTTAAGAATTATTCCTGCAAAATAACCAAATATAATTGCAATTGGTGTCGATATCAACATCGCTAACAATAAACCTGATATTCCTACAATATGCCAATCTGTGATAAAAATAAGACTGATCTCTCCAGCCATTGCTCCAAGAACAATTCCAAAATTCATGCCCATTCCTGCCATTACCGGAATGAGAAGTGCAAGGATTAGAAATGTATTTCTGGAAATTCTAATCATTAGTTCTCTAACAACATTGTTCACTGAAAGTCCTGATAAAGGAAGAGCAAAGGCAACTACAATAGCAAATATAATAGGAACCGAATAATTTATTAAGAAATAAACAAATGGATTCATCGTTGTGGTTGAGACTTGTTTTTTCATCATCTTTCCCTTTCTATTTTTCTTGTCAATGCGTAGACAATCAAACCATTAGAAACAATTATTCTAATAGTTTCTGACATATCAGATTGAACAATATTATTCATTACTGAGGGTGTCATTGTCAGAATACCCTGAAAAAGAAATGCTCCAATAATTACATTTTTGATTGATGCTTTTTTTATAGAAGCACCACCAAGAAGCAAAGCTGCAATAGCTGGAAAAGCCATGTAAAGTGGCGCTAAATATAACTGGATAAAACCAAAGCTTTCTTGATAAACAATAATTCCAATAGCAGCAATAACGGTTGATAATATGACCGAAATCATCCGCATTTTATTCACATTTATGCCGCAAGATTTGGCATAATAAGCATTAGAACCAACAGCAGCCATTGCTGTTCCTGTTTTTGTCTTAAAAAATGCCCAAACTAAAAAAGATAGTAGTGAAAAAAATAAAATAGTTCCAGTGGGAAAAACGATATGACTTCCAAAATTAATCTTTAAAAAATCAGTTAAAACATGAAACCAATAACCTTGCAGGCTTATGGTTGTTCTTAATCCTGATCCACCAACTGCCCATATCATATTCGGACTCTTATAAGGAAGAAGTAGCCACAAAATACACATGAAAGAAACTGAAGAGAATCCTATATAAGTCGCCACAACCATCTCATCTCCCTTGATTTTGTTAAGTAGAATGCCGTATAAAAAACCTAAAATTACAGCAATGAAAATCGCAATCCCTATCGCTGTAAAAAATCCCATAAAACCTCTCAATTCAAGTTCAATACTCGTAACTGCGCCTACGAGACCAGCAATGATACCCAACTGTAAGCCAAAATTTAATCCACAACCAGCTTTTACCATTGGTATCAGAGATAAAACTAATATTCCATTCATACCAAATCTAACAATAACGTCATTAAGGGATGAATCAATACGAACTCCAACTATTGGAGCAATAACAAAAAGTGAGCCTATAAAAAAGAAAATTATAATCCGTGGTAAACCAATAATTTCAACTATTTTTTTAATCTTTTCCTTCATTTATATACACTTCCCTCCTTTTCCTCAATTTTTTTTCCTAACATAAGTAATCCGAATTCTTCAGGTTGTGCATTAGGAGGTAATATTCCGCTTATCTGTCCTTCATCTACAATAGCTATCCTTTCACAGATTGACATGAGTTCTATAAGCTCTGAAGATACCATAATAATTGTAGTACCATATTTACGATTATACTGACGCAATGTATCTAAAACGAGACTTTTTGCTCCAACATCAATGCCTCGCGTAGGCTCAGAAACAAATATTAGCTCTGGCTGCAACACAAACACTTTGGCCATACATAATTTTTGCTGATTCCCTCCGGAAAGTTCAAAGGCAAGCTGTTTTTCACTTTCACATTTAATCTGCAAACTATCAATGTATTCCTTGGTAATTTTAATCATTGCCTGATCATCACAAAATTTGATCATTCCACCTAAAAAAGATTTAATAAACTTTTCCTTAATTTGCATTGCCGTAAAAGTAATATTCTTAAAAATGGGCTGATCAAGAAGCAATCCAAGGCCGCGGCGATCTTCTGATACAAAAGCTATTCCCTGTTCTAATATATACTTAGAATTATTGAGATGAATGGGTTTACCTTTAAATTTGACTTCTCCCTCAGCAGGGTAAAGCCCCATAATACCATTGGCAATACCTAATTTCCCCTGACCGGTAAGACCTCCGATACCAAATATTTCTCCTTTGTTTACTTTAAATGATACTCCATTAACTTGTTCTCCTGGCATATCTACCCATAAATTATTTACTTCCAGGATAGTATCATTAATTTTTCTTGTTTCCTTTGCTTTAAGATTACCTTTTTTAAGTTCATGGCCAATCATGTATTCCGCAATCTCTCTCGGATTAGTCTCGGTTGGGACTAACTCTTTTTGAATAGCACCATCCCTGAGCACAAATATCCTGTCACAGCCATTAAGAATTTCCTGAAGTCTATGGGAGATAAATATGATAGAAATACCTGCAGCAGTAAGTTTTTTTATTGCTTTTATTACTATATCAGCCTCAGATTCTGTCAGAACTGCCGTAGGTTCATCAAGAACTAATAATTTCAGTGATTTTCTATCAATTTCCCGAGCTATTTCAATAAACTGCTTATGACCAATTGGTATTTCTTTTACTACCATTTCAGGATCGAGTTCAATATCTAGCTTTTTAATTGCTTCTATTGTCCTTCTTTTCATTTCTTCCCTATCTAACAAATTGATCTTATCTCCAAAAATTTCAGAAATAAAATTATATTTGGTCGGTTCTTTATTTAATAAAATATTTTCTGTTACTGTGTAATCAGGAATGAAAATAAATTCTTGATGAACCATACCAATTCCCGCATCAATTGCATCAAATGGTGAATTAAAACTTACTTCCTTTCCAGCAAAAATTATCTTCCCTTCAAAACCACCGGTTTCATGGATAATGCGATTTCCAAAAAGAATATTCATCAAAGTGGATTTCCCAGCTCCATTCTCTCCTACCAAACCAACAATCTCACCATATTTTACTGAAATATTAATATCTTTGAGTACTTTATTGCCATAAAAACTTTTGCTAACCTTCTCCATTTTTAATAAATAATTTTCTTTTAATTCCATTTGGTCACCTTTTAAAGTAAATTATTAGGTAAAATACAATCAGGGAAAGGAGCAGGATCCTTTCCCTGCTAGAACACCCTTGATAAGTTATTGTTACAAATTACTTTTTCCCAATATCTCTATCATAATATTTTTCAGGTATTACTTCAGACGTTAGATTCAAATAACCTTTTCCAAATACATATGTGTCTTGATAAATAAGCAAAAAGTTTTTCTGTTCCACATCATTAGCATCAACGTAATAACTGCCATTCCACTTTGCATCACCTGTATGTTTACCAATTGAATCCATAATATCATCTTTATTTAACAATTCAGCTGTGCCTTCAATGACTCTTTTAGCATGTTCTGTAAGTCCTGTAGACATAGAATAGGCAAAAGAATACGCCCAGCATGCTATACGTCCGGATGCACCCATTTCTACAACCTTCTCTTCAATTTTTTTCACAATTTTTGGCCAATTCCCTCTATCTTCTTCAGCAAATTCAACACCTAAGGCACCAGGATAACCCATTGTAGGAGTTCCACGTTGTGCTTCAATATAGATGCCTCCGTGCTCTACAACTCGTTTTATAAGAGGCTCGTGATGTGAGGCATTAGTAGAGAAAAAAGCTGTTTTCTGGCCATATTGCTCTACCCAGGTAGGAACCTTTTCAAGTAAAAATTGTTGAGCTCCGGCTACGCCCACATCACTGGTTGGGTCAGGAGCGCCTACAACATAAAAATTTAAACCAAGATCTTGACAAGCCACTTCCTTTATACTTTTCATCCTAGAAATAAGCTCCATGCTTAAATGTCTTGGAAAGGTAATAAACACATAATTCTCAGCACCCAATTTCTTGGCTTCTAAAACAGCTAAATATCCCCGTGATATATTATCTGTATACACAGATAGATCAGCTACACTAGAAACCATAACCGGATCTTCATGTGGATTCCCCGCAAATAAGAGTATATCTGGTCTAATCTCCCTGACTCTTCTAAATCCTTCAACGATTCCAGGAATTGCTTCATTAACCACAATTGCCTTCATCAAAGGATCATCTGCATAGCTTGTAATAAGGCTAATAGTTGTTTCCATTTCTGTCATGAAGTTATCGGGTAAAGTCAGATGATTAATATAGCCTCCCTCTGAAACTGATCCATACTCTTTAAGCATCCATTCTGCTCCCCTGAGCTCATCTTCAGACTGTGAAACTGTATTAGTCAATACTCCAATATGAAAAGGTGCATTTGCGAAAACAATATTAGAAAACAAAGCTAAGAACACAAAAACTAAAAATAATTTTTTCATTGTACTATAATCTCCTTTTTTAAAAATTAACACTTATTTTATGATACTGTATAAATTTATTTTTCTCCCATTAATCACCTCCAATTATTTATTTGGTATCATCAGTATGGCTATAGAATAATGTCTTTATTTTTATAAAAAATATTTTCCCAGTACAACTTTTTTAAAATCATCTATCAATGCGATAAATAATTCAATTTAACAAGGTGCTTACTAAATATACCCAATATTTACCAACATCATTTTTCTTTGAGAATTAAAGAATTTTTTTCTTTTTTTGTTAACCTTATAAAAAAGAATAATCAGCTATGTATACGGGATTATCTTACGCTTCCATTTTGGTGTTCTCATTTAATATATCCTAGTGCTTTTAACCTTTGATTAATTGCTTCCTTTTCTTTTTGAGAAAATCTTTTGGTAGAAGTAGCTTGGGTTTTAAGTAATGCATTTAGTTTTTTTCTTATCTCTTTCAATTTTTCTCTGTCAAATCTTTGAACAATATTTTGTCGTTCTTGTGGATCATGAATTAGATCAAAGTATTCTTCTTCTCCCAATGTTAAATTTCTAATAAATTTAAAATCTTTGCCTCTATAGGATTGCAAGGCCCCTTCTCCTCTTAACTCAAATAGATCCTCGGAATAGACCTCATCCCGATCCTGATCTTGCTGAAGTAGGGGTAGCCACGACTGTCCATCAAAATCGAAGGATTGAGTTGAAATTCCAACATGCTCCAATAAAGTAGGTACCAAATCAATGGATCTAACCATCCCATTGATAACCTTACCACCAGGAAAAACTGATCCTTTGATAATCATGGCAACATGTAAATCATGGTCGCGCATAGTTATATGTTGGGGATATCTTATTCCGCCTTTTCTCCAGGGAATAAGCTGTGCAGGATGTTCACCCAAATTGGTTCCATGGTCGCTCATCACTACAATTGTTGTATTTTCATAAATGTTTAATTCTTTTAATGTGTTGATTAAGCGCTGAATTAAGTTTTCGTCTGCCATTTTAATTTTTGCATCATAGTAACTGAATTCTGAGAGTTTTTCTTTCTTGATAAGTCCTTTTTCAATTAGGGCATGTTCCGAACCTTCATGGGTTTCATAAAGATGACCCCACATAAAAAATTTTTTTTGATAATTACTTTTCAACCAGTCAAAAAATTCTTCTACCCAATAATTTCCTGCATAAAAAATTTCATCACCTGCTGTTCCTGCATATTGAACTTCTTCCCAACTTGATTCTTTGGAAGTCTCACTAAAAAATTCAAAGCCTTCCCCAAATCCATGTTGCCTGGATAACAACCCATTTCCCACAAATCCGGCTGTACGATAACCTTTTTCTTTTAATATGGTGGCAATTGAGGGACCAAATAAATGAGAATAAGGATCTCTTACACCATGTTTATTGGGATATTTACCTGTAATCACTGAACCCATTGCAACTGGTGTGAAATCTGCTGAGGAAAAACATTGTCTGAACCTTACCCCTTCATGCGCTATCTGATCAATGGCCGGGGTCGCAATTTTCTGATAACCATAACAGCTTAGATGATCCGGGCGAACTTCATCTAAGCTAATAATAATGATGTTTTGTTTTTTCATGATTTATTCCTTTCTGAATTCTTAACCAAGAGAAATATAAACTACTCCAAACTGTAAATAAAGGGAATATTTGCCTCTCGTTTACATATAGCCCAACTTTCTCAGTCTTTCCATGGCTTTCTCTTTATCCTGTCTTCTCCCTGCTCGCTCAGGAACATTTTCTAAATCCTGTTCCCAAGCAGGAACTCCAATATCACCAGGATTGGAGCTACTTCTAGCACCTAAGGAACGATAGCCTATCTTGTAAAGGGGGCAATATGGAAGATTGTGCAGGTGGGTATTATCCCAGATATCTCTTTCAGTAAAATGTAGAATGGGAGAAACACGGGTATGCTCAGGCATGAGATAGCCTCCCTCTTTGTGAGTGAAATATTCATCTTCTTTCCGGGCTGCCTGCTCATCACGTCGTAAAGCCATAAAGATAAGTTCTGCACCACTTTCTTCAATATATTGATTAAGCACTACTGTTTTCATTAAATGATTCCCGGCATAAGACTCTGCTTCAAATACAAAGGAATCTTCAATAAACTCTATTCGTTTTAACTCTTCCTGATTTCTTTTGTTAAGACGTTTTACTTGAACTGTGTTTCCCAGATGACTCAAACAAGCAGATAATACATCAAAATTGCATAACCATTTTAAGTCAATATGCCATACCTTAGAAACACTGACCAAGAAATCGGTAATTTCCGGAAAAGCATCTCCTTCATCGATGGTAATAACCTGGGGTAGAGGAATATTTTCTTCCACACAGACCTGACGTACAATCCATAAATTTGTGGTAGAATCCTTTCCTCCCGTCCAGGTGATGGCACACTTGCGTGGATCATATTTCTCAAATGCTTCCTTGATTACTTGTTTAGATTTTTTGATTAATTCCTGATTTCTTTCTACTTTTTCTTTATTCATCTCTAACTCCTTTTTTATTTTTTATTAGATTCTTTCCCATCGATTAATTCGAGGAAACAGCTTCTTTTTTAATTCATCTACCCTTGGGTGTGAATTTATCAGGTTATTCTTTTCTTCAGGATCTTGTGCTAAATTATAAAACTCCCAGTTTTCACCTCCCTGGTAATAAATAATCTTCAGATCATTCTCTCTATAATAATAGACAGGCAGATCTTCAGATTTTTCGTGATTACCTGTTTTGGCAATAGCCTCCCCAAAAACTCCTTGTTCAGGATAATTATTAACAGGCAACAAAGAATTTCCTTCAAATTTCTCTTCTGGTAAAAGTCCGAATAGATGTAATATAGTAGGTGCGATATCAAGGTTGCTAACCAAATTAGGGCATATCTCTTTCTCTTTTCTTTCAAAATCGATCATTATCAGAGGAGAGTCTATTAATTCAGAATACATTTTCCCATCATGGGAAAGACCATTATGTTCAGCAAATTCATCCCCATGATCGGTGGTAATAAAAATAATACTATTTTCTAACATCTGATTTTGTTTGAGTATATGAAAGAACTCTTTCGCATATTCATCGGTTTCTCGAACACCTGCCCGATAAAGGTTACGGAGTATTTTAACTTTCTTCAAATCAGAGATATCACGCTTCAAAAGGGTATTTGTAAATAATTCAAACATCTCTTGCTCAGTTAAGGTAATGGAAGGATCAACTAATTCTAAAAACTGTTTTTTAGGTATATAGGGTTCATGAACATCCATATAGTGGATCCACAAGAAAAATGGTTTTTTATTAGTAGAGCGTGCATAGCGCTCTAACCATTCCTTTGCTTTCTGGTTAACCTTATCTCCGGTTATATAGGGAATCATGTCACTAACTTCATCCTGCATTGAATCATAAAAGATATCCCATCCTCGATTCCAACCAAAATAATCACTTAGATAGGGATTGGAATGAAATGCAGCTGTTTCAATGTCATTTTTCTTTAGTGCTTCAGATATTAATAATCTACGGGGAGATAATTTTTTAGATTTTCCAAATTCAAGATAATAAGAAGAGGTTAGTATTCCGGGAAATGATGATTGAGTGTAAGGACCTGAAGAATGGAATCTGGTAAAAATCAGAGCATGATCGGATAAAGAATCAAGAAATGGAGTTAAATTACTATCTTTATTGTAAACCCCTAAGGAATCTTTTCTTAAAGTATCAATAGTGAACAGGATTATATTTTTCATAGGCACCTAGCCTCCTATTAAGCTTTCTTATAGAGTGATATAATGCTAATAACTCATGGTAATATAATGGTATAGCTACATTTGTTAGTCCGAATAATACTCTGACGATATTCGAAAACAACATTATTGTCTGTTCTGGCAATACGGTTCACTACTAATACATAGGTTCCCTCCTGTAATTTTAATCTGTCAGAAATTTTTTGATTGATTTTTTTTATGGTAAAAGACTCCTGAACTTCTGAAATACTAAGATTATACTTACGCATAAATACTTCATAAGGAGCCATGGTAGCAAGATACTTTGGTTTAAGATTGGGGAATAATTCTTTCAATAAAAAGAATTCTTCTAAAGAAATTGGAATGTCATCTAAAAACAATATGCCTTTAATGTGATAGATTAATTGTTCACTCTTTAGATTCATGATTTCCTTTATCTTATAATTAGGTTTAATAACATTTTTGGAAATAATTTTTCTCTTTATTCCGATATTATGATTTTTTCCTCTAAAGTCTATACAATAAAAACTACTTACCGGATTAACATATCTTGGCTTAGAATCAGATACAAAAGTGCCCAATCCTTGTTTTCTAAACAGATAGCCTTCTTGAATTAAGCAATTAATGGCTTGTCTCACTGTGCCACGGCTTATCTGAAAATCCATACAAAGTTTTAATTCAGATGGAATGGCATCATTAATTTTCCATTCGCCGTTTTTAATTTTAGCTTTAATTAATTCTGCCAATTGGAAGTACAAGGGTATTGGTGATTTTTTATCCAAATTATTCATCATTACTCTTCTTAGATATAGTACTATTTAAAATATTGTACTTGTATATACGTCTATACGTCTATAACCATAGTAAATGGATTGAGATAATTTGTCAATACTCCTTTAGGTATTATTGATAAATTTTAGGTAATAAGATTAAAATTTTAAAAATTAACTTTTTTATAAGCATATAACTATAAAAGACTCCCTAAAAATATAATCTATAAACTAAAGATAGGATTTTTAAATTGTGCTGTGATGTGATAAATAAAAAATTTATTATAACCATAATAGATTACTAATCGAGCATTATCTGGTAAAAAAGAGGAAGAAGAAATATGCTTTAACAAGTCAGTATAATTTACTTCTTTTATGAAAGAAATCCTATTTTAGGTAAGTCTATACCCATGTAGGCTTCTGAGTATCTTGGAAAAGTTGTCCTTAAGTGTTATCTATTGAAGAAACTACTCTTTATGGGATACTGAAAAAGGTTATATTATTACTGTTATAATGGATGAGAAAATGAACCGCCAAAAATATACGAGATATGCTTAAAATGGATATGATTATCAGCAAAATATTTATCTGGCAAATTAAAAAATAAGAAATATTATCACGAAATATTAAGACATTTAAGAATATATTATAATTTCCAGATGATAAATCCGTTAGGCCTATCAATTATGAAAAGTAATTTAAAATAAACAATAATCAGATAAATATACCTGTTTATTTAAATAATATTGAATAAAACAGGCTATCATTTTTTTCTAAAAGAACAATTAAGTAGAAGACAATATTCA
>CAYSRG010000036.1:0-16416 GCA_964433555.1 uncultured Atribacterota bacterium
AACATTAACATGCGGCTTGGTACGGATAAACTTTTCTTTAGCCATTTTGTTTTTTCCTCCTTAAAAGATAATCTCTTATTTTTATTTTTTTAAATTTTATACAAAGTTTTTATCATGATACTATCAGGTACAATTTCATAATAGGCAAGTTGCATCACATAAATCGCTCTGCCCTGGGATATAGATCTTAAATTTGTTGCATAACCAAAAACTTCCTGTAAAGGAACATCAGCTATGAGTATCTTACCTTTAATATTCTTCTTCTCCTGAATTCCAACTATTTTAGCTCTACGAGAATTAAGGTCACTGATTATAGAACCTAAATATTCTTCCGGTGTTCTAATTTCTATTTCTACAATAGGTTCTAAAAGTACTGAATTAGCTTTTCTTAATCCATCTTTTAATGCTTTAGAAGCAGCTATTCTAAAAGCTAATTCGGAGGAATCCACTGGGTGAAAAGATCCATCAACTACAGAAACTTTAATATTAGTAACAGGATAACTTGCTAATATACCACACAACATTGCATCCTGTATTCCCTGTTTTACAGCTGGGATATATTCTTTTGGTACACTTCCCCCAACGGTTCTGTCAATAAATTCAAAGGTATCTTCTTTGTATGGTTCTATTTCAATAATTACATCACCATATTGCCCTTTACCGCCACTCTGTCTAATAAACTTTCCCTGAGCAATAGCTTTCTTAGTAATTGTTTCTTTAAAAGCAACCTGTGGTTTACCTATAGTTCCATCAAGTTTATACTCTCTTAATAATCGATCAACAATAATCTCTAAGTGTAGCTCGCCCATACCAGAAATAATTGTCTGTCCAGTATCCTTATTGACTGAATGTCTAAAAGTCGGATCTTCTTCAGCAATTTTATCTAAAGCAATTGCCATTTTATCTCTATCCGCAATGCTTTTTGGTTCAATAGCTATAGAAATTACTGGTTCAGGAAATTTGATTTTTTCCAAGATTATAGGATTTTTTTCATCACATAAAGTATCACCAGTTCCAGATTTTTTAAGACCAATAATTGCTCCTAAATTACCAGCAGATAATTCTTTAACCTGTTCTTTGTGGTCTGCATGTATTTTTACCAATCTATTTATTCTTTCTTTAATATTCTGTGTAGAATTATATACATAATGACCTTCTTTTATTATGCCAGAATAGACTCTGAGAAAACTTAATCTTCCAAAAAAAGGATCAGTCATGAC
Source organism: uncultured Atribacterota bacterium (assembly GCA_964433555.1). Classification (GTDB taxonomy): domain Bacteria; phylum Atribacterota; class Phoenicimicrobiia; order Phoenicimicrobiales; family Stramentimicrobiaceae; genus Stramentimicrobium. The sequence continues at coordinate 1,221 of CAYSRG010000036.1, forward strand.
TTTAAAAACCAAGGCAGATAAAGGTTCATTAACATCTGTATTCCTAATAACCTCTTTACTTGTTTCAGGATTCTCACCTTTAATTGGTAATATTTCTAAGGGTGAGGGCAAATACCTGTTTACTGCATCTAGAAGCAATTGTATTCCTTTGTTTTTCAAAGCTGAACCACATAAAACTGGAACTATTCTATTTTTTATAGTTACTCTTCGTATAGTTTGATATATTTGCTCCAAAGTTATCTCTTTGTCATAGAGATAATCCTCCATGAATAATTCATCTTCTTCAGCTAAGATATCCATCATATTCTTTTTGGCTTTCTCAGCAGCTTTTCTATATTCTTCTGGTATTTCTTCAATACAATAATTTATACCTAAAGTATCAATATTATATAAATAAGCATTCATATTGATAATATCAATAATTCCTTGAAAATTGCCTTCGCTTCCCAACGGTAACTGTATCACTAGGGGTATAGTAGAAAATTTATCTCTAATCATTTTAACAGTACCATGAAAATCCGCACCAATCCGATCCATTTTATTAATAAAAGCAATTCTAGGAACATGATATCGATCAGCCTGATGCCAAACCGTTTCTGTCTGCGGCTCTACTCCTCCTACGGCACAAAAAACTACAACTGCTCCATCTAATACTCTGAGTGATCGTTCAACTTCTACTGTAAAATCTACATGTCCTGGCGTATCAATAATATTAATTTGACAACCTTTCCAAAAGGAAGTTGTAACTGCTGAACTTATGGTAATACCTCTTTCTCTTTCTTGGGGCATCCAATCCATGGTTGCCGTACCTTCATGAACTTCACCCATTTTATGCACTCTTCCCGTATAATACAAAATTCTTTCAGTAACAGTAGTCTTACCAGCATCAATATGAGCCATAATACCAATATTCCTAAGTTGTTGTATACTAATTGAGTTTAACATTAAACTTTTGTTCTCTATTTCTTTATTTATTAATTTATTAAAATTAATTAATTTTATTTTTTCCTTAATAACCATATCTAATTAAACAATTTACCAACGATAGTGAGCAAAAGCTTTGTTTGCTTCTGCCATTTTATGAGTATCTTCTTTTTTCTTAACTGATGAACCTGTTCCTTGAGAAGCATCAAATAACTCAGCCGCTAATCTTTCAGAAAAAGGCTTTCCCGTTTTGCTTCTGCTAAAATTTATAATCCATCTCATAGCTAAAGTAATTCTTCTTTCGGGTGATACTTCAACAGGTACCTGATAACTTGCACCACCAACTCTTCTTGACTTTACCTCTAGGATTGGCATTACATTTTCCATAGCAAGATTAAAAACATCCAATGGATCTTTCTTAGTCTTTTCTTTTAAAATATCCATTGCATCATAGAATACTCGCCTAGCTATACTTTTTTTGCCATCCCACATAATATGATTAACAAACTTAGCTACTCTCTTATCTTTATAAACAGGATCCTCTTTTATTTCTCGTTTGATTGCCTTTCTTTTTCTGGACATTACCATCCACCTCAATTAAGCTTAATATTTAAACATTTTTATTCATATAAAACTTTTTTTATTGCTTTTTAGGTCTATTAGCTCCATATTTGGAACGACCTTGTTTTCTTCCTTCAACTCCAGTTGTATCCATTACACCACGTACTATATGGTATCTAACTCCAGGTAAATCTTTTACTCTGCCACCTCTAATCAGAACAATGGAATGTTCTTGTAGGTTATGACCAATTCCAGGTATATAAGCAGTAACCTCTATATTATTACTTAATCGCACTCTAGCAACTTTTCTTAGGGCAGAGTTAGGTTTCTTCGGTGTTATGGTCCATACCCGTGTGCAAACACCTCGTTTTAGTGGTGAACTCTTTAAAGCTGGAGTACCTGATTTTTTTATTACTTTTTTTCTTCTTTTTCTTACTAATTGACTAATAGTTGGCATATTTAAACCACCTTTTTAAAATATTACCTGGTTAAAATACTTAAACATTTTAACAACATCATTGAATGATGTCAATAAAAATTTATATAAAAATTAATTCTACTCAAAATAATTATTGAATCTTAATCCTTTTCATGGTTATCATCATTAATATTTTCAGGCTTACTGGCAATATTATTATCTGGATGATCAATAATCTCTTCTTCTTTAGTCTCTTCTTGCACTTCCTTTTCTAATTCTTCTTCATACTCGGAGGTTATTTCTACATCTCTATATTGCGCTAAACCAGTACCTGCTGGTATAATGTTGCCAATTATAACATTTTCTTTCAAACCATATAAATAATCCACTTTTCCTTTTATTGAGGCATTAGTTAAAACATGAGTGGTCCGTTGAAAAGAAGCACCCGATAAAAAGCTTTCAGTAGATAAAGAAGCCTGGGTAATTCCCTGTATAATGGGCATTCCTACTGCAGGTAATTTTATCCTTTTCATAAAACCAATATTTTCTATTAATGATATTGTCTCTTGTAAGCTATTTTCAGTTCTATATTTTACTAATTCAACATTTTGCTGAAAAAATATATTTGCATTATTTTTTGTAATCTTATCACCAGCTGGAATTATCGTTTCACCAGTATTTTTATCAATAATATCTTGAGCAATTATCTTACCAATAAGGTTATGATAGATGTAATCCAAAGTTCTTCCTTCTAGAGAGAAGAAACGGCCATCTTCTAAAGGTATATCACTAATACCGGCTGAATATGCTTTTCTGACAATATTTTTACTTACTGGCTGTTTTGCATCAGCAATAACATTTCCAGTTTTAGGATCTCTAAGCTCTTCACTCAGATTCATCCCGATAACATCTTCTTTTGTAAAGCTGATTAAATTCTCTTTTATATTAATCTCTTTAATGTCACTCCAAATTGTTATTTTTTCACATTGGTAATCTATTATTTTTTCTATATCATTTTCATCTAAAATTTTATTGGCGGGTATTATAACAATTTGTTTATCATTTTCTTTAATATCTTGAGTAACCATTTTCCCTATCAATTTGTTTTTTATTTCAGGGTTAAAAATCTTTACTCTATTTATACCATTCTTCACTAAATCGAGGACGTCTTCCCTTGTTATCTTATTTCCACTAAATTTTTGCAAATTGAACTTATCAGATCCATCTGCATCAATATTCTTATTATCAATAATATCTTTGGAAATGGCATCAATAAGAATATGGCCCTTTATTCGTTCAATAAAATTAATTTCACCTTGAACTATATTGTTAATTCTGCCCTGTTCATCCATTACATCAAAGTTTAGATATTCTGAATTCTCAATTTTTCTAATTATATTTTCATCAATAACAGTATTTTTATCAATTAGTATTTCACCCTTATTACCTGTTATACAATTAACTAAAACCTTATTCAGCAGTAATACTCTATTCCTATCACGAATTTCCTCATTTTCTAGAGTTACTTTTCTATTGGCCTGTTCAAAATCTGAAACATATACTAGTTCACCGGAAAGTAAATCAGAATCACGTGATGCCTTAATGTATATTTTATTTAAACGGGCAATTTGTCTTACAATTACTTCAATATGTTTATCATTTATGGTTACTCCTTGTGAGCGATAAACTTCCTGAACTTGCTCTAAAAGGTATTTTTGAACAGTTTTAATACCTTGAATTCTCAGAATATCATTTGGATCAATGAAACCTGTTGTTAATTTTTGACCGGCTGTAATCTTCTGTCTTTCTTGAACAATAATCCTTAAATCCTTAGGTATTATATAAACCTTCTTTTTAATCTCTCTATTTTTTCCTGATGACATTTCAGTTTCAGGCCTTATAACAATTTCTTTCCTGAATGATTCCTTATCATCTTTAATTCGGTCAACAAATCCATTTATTTCACTTATTACTGCTTGTTTTTTTGGTTTTCTTACTTCAAATAGTTGCTCAACTCGTGGCAAACCTAAAGTAATATCTTCACCAGTAATTTTTATACCACCGGTATGGAAAGTTCTTAATGTAAGTTGTGTTCCAGGTTCACCAATAGATTGAGCAGCAATAGTTCCAACAGCCTCACCGATAGTTACAAGTTTACCCATTGCCAGGTCTTTACCATAACATTTGGCGCAAATGCCTTGCTTTGAAGCACAGGTTAGGGGTGATCTTATCTTCACTTCTTTTATACCTGAATCAATGATTTTTTTAGCTATTTTCTCATTGATCATTTCACCTCTTCGAACGAAAACCTCCCCATTTTCACTGTCTATAACATCTTCTTGAGCTATCCTTCCTACTATTCTCTCCTCTATCTTCTCAATGATATTCCCATCCACTTGTATGTTAGAAATCAATATACCATCATTGGTACCACAATCTTCCTCTGTAATTATAACATCTTGAGCTACATCGATTAATCTCCTGGTTAAATATCCTGATTTAGATGTTCTCAGAGCAGTATCAGCTAAACCTTTCCTTGCTCCATGAGTAGATATGAAATATTCTAGGCAGGATAATCCTTCCCTAAAGTTAGACTGTATAGGAAATTCTATAATTTTTCCAGATGGATCTGCCATTAAACCTCTCATTCCAGCTAATTGACCAATTTGTCTTCGGCTTCCTCGAGCTCCAGAATCAGTCATCATATAAAGTGGATTAAAGCTATTTAGATTACTTAAAATAGCATTAACTACTTTATCAGCTGCATCTGTCCAGGCATTAATAATTTTTTCGATTCTTTCCTCTTCCATTATCAAACCGTAATTAAATTGTTCTTTAATTTTAGTAACATTTTTTTCAGCTTCTTCTAATATTTTTTCTTTTTCCGATGGGATTTCTAAATCTATAATCCCGATAGTTATCCCCGATATAGTGGCATAGTGAAAACCCAAATCTTTAATATTATCTAAACAATTTACTGCTATCTCTGGTCCATACTGACGATAAATGTAAGAAATAATACGGGCTAATGTTTTTTTGGTGATGGTCAAATCAACAAATTTCATATCTTCAGGTAATACCTGATTAAAAATGACCCGACCAGTTGTTGTTTCTTCAATACTACCTTTTATTCTAACCTTCACACTAGCATGAATATCAACATAACCTTCTTCTTTTGCCCTAATAGCTTCTTCAGGATTAGCAAATATTTTTCCTTCTCCTTTACTACCTTTTTCCTTCATTGTTAGGTAGTAGCATCCCAGTATAATATCCTGAGATGGTAATGCAATGGGAGCACCATTGGCTGGTGATAGAACATTATTAGTTGCTAACATTAACAATTCGGCTTCAGTCTGTGCCTCTGTAGATAAAGGAACATGTACTGCCATTTGATCACCATCAAAATCAGCGTTAAATGCAGGGCAAGCTAAGGGATGGAGCTGAATGGCATTTCCTTCTACCAACACTGGTTTAAAAACTTGAATTCCTAATCTATGCAATGTCGGAGCTCTGTTTAATAAAACGGGATGTTCCTCAACAATTTCTTGTAATATGTTCCAAACTTCTGGAGATTCTTGTTCAACTAATTTTTTAGCAGTTTTAATATTATGAGCAAGCTCTTTTTTAACTAAATGGTGCATTACAAATGGTTTAAATAATTCTAATGCCATCTTTTTTGGTAATCCACACTGATCTAATTTTAATTTGGGACCGACAACAATTACAGAACGACCAGAATAGTCGACCCTCTTACCTAATAAATTTTGCCTGAATCTACCTTTCTTCCCCTCCAATAAATCACTTAATGATTTAAGCGGCCGATTACCTGCTCCCAAAACTGCATGGCCTCTCCTCCCATTATCAATTAAAGCATCAACAGCCTCTTGCAACATTCTTTTTTCATTCTTTACAATGATATCTGGAGCACCTAACTCCAATAATCTTTTTAACCGATTATTTCGATTAATTACTCTTCGATAAAGATCATTTAAGTCAGAAGTGGCAAATCTACCACCTTCTAACTGTACCATAGGCCTTAGATCTGGTGGAATTACCGGCAATACATCCAGTATCATCCATTCTGGTTTACAATGACTTTTTCTAAATGCTTCAATAATCTGCAATCTTTTAATCATTTTTTTAGCTTTTTGACCAGATGAACGTTTTAATTCTTCCCGTAATTCCATATTTAAAGAATCCAGATTAATATCTTTCAATAAATTTTTAATAGCTTCGGCACCTATTTCTGCTCTGAAATCTGAATCATAATAAGCATACAATCTATTTTCAGAATCTAATATTATGTCTCCAACTTTATGATTCGTATTCCCTTGATTAATTACAATATAGCAGGATTCTTCAATTGTCTGTTTAGCCATAGTTGTTCTTTTTGACAATCCTGGATCTTTTTCTAATAAAAGCGATAGCCTGCTCTCAGATATTAATCCATCTATTTCTAATATCTTATAGGTTATTTGTTCTTCTGAATCAATCTTTTCATCAGTCTGAATAATCTCTGGAACATTTTTTGTTTTATCCTCTTTTTTATCTTTAATTTCAACAACTTCCTCTTCTTCTAAATTTTCAACATCTAAGTCAATCTTTTCATCTGAATGGCTGGTGTCATAAGGTAAATTCTGTTCCACACTAAAGAATATTTTCCCGAATATTCTCCATAACTCTTCTATCTTTTCTTTATTGATAATATCTCCAATTTTATTTGGAAATATTTTTGTTTGGTTGACTCTATATAATAATTCTGCCTCAAAATTTTCATTATATAATTTATGTATTCTATATTCAGTTTCTGTAATTACTTCATTTTCTAAATATTCTTTATAATCGTTTTCAATATTATCATTTACTTTTTTAACTTCATATAATTGTTCTCTTCTTCTATCTGGAGCAAAGTAAAGGATTTTTTCTAAACTTCTTGGAGATATATTTAATAATAAAGCCAGCGGACTGGGAATTCCTTTAAAATACCAAACATGTGATACAGGGCAAGCTAATTCGATATGCCCCATTCTCTCACGTCGAGTAATAGATTTGGTAACCTCAACGCCACAACGGTCACATATAACACCCTTATATCTAATTCTCTTATATTTACCACAACTGCATTCCCAATCTTTAACCGGTCCGAAAATACGTTCGCAAAATAAACCATCTTTTTCGGGTTTAAGAGTCCTATAGTTTATGGTTTCAGGTTTTTTAACTTCCCCATATGACCATTTACGAATATCTTCTGGTGAAGCTAATCCTATTGTTATAGCATTAATTCTTTCAGAAATTTCCAACCGAATTACCTCCCCGTTATTAATGACTACTAAAATATTTTAGCCCGAATAAATAAAAAATCATTATTTCATTCTGACTTTTAACTATATCTTTTTAGGTAACATTAACAAAATCTTAATATTTCAAGTAAATAAATATAACCATTTTATATTTTTATCTTTTTATGTTAAATGAAATCTTGATCAAGTCTCTCCTTAATATCAAGATCTTCTTTAATATCGATTTCTTTGCCTTCATGGTCTAGTACTTTTATATTTAAACAAAGACTTCTCAATTCCCTTATTAACACTTTAAATGACTCCGGAATACCTGGCACTGGGATGTTCTCACCTTTAACAATAGACTCATAGGTTTTAATTCTTCCAGTAACATCATCTGATTTAACTGTAAGCATTTCCTGTAAATTATAAGCAGCTCCGTATCCTTCTAAAGCCCATACTTCCATTTCCCCAAATCTTTGACCACCAAATTGTGCTTTCCCACCCAATGGTTGCTGGGTAACCAAAGAATAAGGTCCTGTAGAACGAGCATGTATCTTATCATCAACTAAGTGAATTAGTTTTAGTATATAGCTGTAACCAACAGTAACCTTTTGATCGAAAGTCAGTCCAGTTCTGCCATCATATAATATGCTTTTTCCGTCACGAGGCAAATCAGCATCAATTAATGCTTTTGCAATATCGTCTTCGGTAGCTCCATTAAATACCGGTGTAATTATGTTATAGCCAAGAGTTTTAGCTACCCATCCTAAATGAACTTCTAATATCTGTCCTACATTCATTCTCGAAGGAACTCCCAGAGGATTTAAAATAATATCAACAGGAGTGCCATCCGGTAAAAATGGCATATCATTTACCGGTAATATCTTGGCAATTACTCCTTTATTTCCATGCCTACCCGATATTTTATCTCCTTCAGATATTTTTCTTTTTTGAGCAATGAAAACTCTTACCATTTTATTCACTCCCGGAGGAATTTCATCACCATTTTCTCTTGAAAATACTTTCACATCAATAACTTTTCCACGATCTCCATGAGGAACTCTCAGAGAAGTATCTCTGACTTCTCTCGCCTTCTCTCCAAAAATTGCTCTCAGTAGCCTTTCTTCAGGTCCTAACTCTGTTTCTCCTTTAGGAGTTACTTTACCAACTAAAATATCACCAGGCTCTACCTCAGTACCGATACGAATAATTCCGTCTTCATCCAGATTTGCTAAACTACTTTCACCGATATTAGGTATATCGGATGTTATCTCTTCAGGACCTAATTTTGTATCACGTGCATCACACTCATGTTCGCTTATGTGAATAGAAGTAAAAGTATCTTCCTGAACCATTTTTTCACTTATTACGATCGCATCTTCAAAGTTATATCCTTCCCAAGACATATAAGCAACAAGGACATTTCTACCTAATGACAAAAAACCTTGATCAGTATTAGGACCATCAGCGATGGGAGTATTTGCTTTTATAATTTGTCTTTCTTCAACTATAGGTTTTTGGTTAATACAGGTACCCTGGTTGGAACGACGAAATTTTTTTAAGAGATATTCTTTAGTAATGCTATGATTGTTTTTTAAAATAATTCTTCTAGCATCAACCTTATAAACAACACTGTCTTCTTCTGATAAAATAATTGTTCCCGAATCGCTAGCAACCTTTTTCTCCATTCCGGTCATAACTAAGGGCATCTCAGTTTTTATTACTGGAACCGACTGTCTCTGCATATTAGTTCCCATTAGAGCTCTATTTGCATCATCATGATCTAAAAATGGAATTAAGCTGGCTGAAATACTAGCCATCTGATTTGGTGCTACATCTATAAAATCAACTTCCGAAGGTGCTACAGTTAAATAAACATCTCTATATCTACATGGGACATTATCCTCAATAATTTTATTATTATCAATTCTTATGTTAATCGGAGCTATTTTATATTGATCTTCCTCATCTGCTGTAAGATAGATAATATCCCCTGTTATCTGGCCATTTTCAACTTTTCTATAAGGAGTTTCAATGAATCCGTAATCGTTTATTCTAGCATAAATACTCAGTGAACCAATTAGACCTATATTTGGTCCCTCTGGTGTTTCTATAGGACAAATTCTACCATAATGACTATAATGAACATCACGTACTTCAAATCCAGCTCTTTCTCTGGTTAATCCACCAGGGCCTAGCGCAGATAATCTTCTCTTGTGAGTAATCTCAGAAAGAGGATTGGTTTGGTCCATAAATTGAGATAACTGGCTACTTCCAAAAAATTGCTTAATTGCAGCTACTAATGGTCTAATATTAATTAATGCTTGGGGTGTCACTGTAGAAAGGTCTGGTTGTATAGTCATTCTTTCCTTGATAACTCTTTCCATTCTTACTAGACCAATATAAAATTGATCTAACAATAATTCACCGATTGTCTTTACCCTTCTATTTCCCAGATGGTCAATATCATCAATATAACCTATACCATAATAAAGATTAACTAAATATCTTATTGCTGCTATTAGATCATCTTTTGTTAAGGCATTGCCCTTTTGGACAGTAACTGTTTGCTGGGTTTTGCTAATCTTATTAATTAGTTCTGTGTCCAGTATTTGAGCTTTCTGAGCAATTACTTCACCAGTATTATAATCAATAATATCTTCAGCCAGGTATAAGCCAATATTGTTTTCATTAACCACATCATCTTCGGGATCAAATAAATTAACAATTGTATGTTCTTTCTCATTAAAAACTACAATTTCTTCATCATTATCATTATAAACATATATTTTATCAACATTAGATTGGTTTATTAATTCGGCAATTTTTTTATTAATATGAACATCTTTCTTAACTAATTGTTTGCCCGTAATCGTATCATAAATAGCTTTTGCGATAGTTTTATCTAAAATTCTATTTTGAATATTTAGTTTTTGATTTACTTTATATCTACCAACATCTGCCAGGTCATATCTCTTAGGATCAAATAATAACCTATCTAATAATTGTCTCGTATTTCTTTCGGTAGGCGGTTCACTAGGCCTAAGCTTTCTAAATATTTCAACCAGCGCATCCCTCTTATTATTGGTATTATCTTTCGCTAAGGTTTCCTGAATGATTTCACTATTATCAAATAAATTAATTATTTGCTCATTACTTTCATAACCAAGAGCTCTTAAAAGTGTGGTAGCAGGAATTTTTCTCTTTTTATCGATTCGAACATAGATCATGTTATTAGTATCAAAACCAAATTCTAACCAGGAGCCTCTGTTGGGAATAATTCTAAAATTATAGAAAGTTTTATTTTCACTATACTCTTCAATACCATAATAGATACCAGGAGAACGTATAAGTTGATTAACCACAACTCTTTCAGCTCCATTGATAATAAAACTTCCGCTTTCAGTCATCAACGGTAATTCTCCCATAAAAACATCCTGCTCTTTTATTTCCCCAGTTCTTTTATTATGCAAACTAATTCTAACTTCTAATGGTGCAGAATAAGTGCTACCTCTTTCCCAGCATTCGATAGGATCATATTTTGGTTCTTTAATAGAATAGCTAATATAATCTAACATAAGATTTCCGGTAAAATCTTGAATAGGAAAAACATCTTTAAGTACCTTATGTAAACCAAAATCTTGACGGTTTTCAGGAGAGATGTCTCTTTGTAAAAACTTTTGAAATGATTGTTTTTGAACATCAAGAAAATTAGGTGGATCGATATAGTGTTTTATTTTGGAATAATCCAAAATATTTAATTTTCTATTCTGCACTTTTAACACCAACCTTTTTGTAGATTTATACAAAATTATATTCTACCATTAAAACTATAAAAAGTCAAGAAGATACCCATCTATAAAAAATAGGTATCTTCTTTATTTTCATAAATATTTTATTAATATTTTATTAATCTATAATAAAAATTATTTAACAATTCATCTACATTATAATGTTAAGCATCGCTGATATTTTAGATAAAAAAGTATGTTTATTTTATTTCAACAGTTGCACCGACTGCTTCTAATTTTTCTTTCAGTTCTTGAGCTTCTTTTTTTTCAACCTTTTCTTTAACTGTTTTGGGTGCACCTTCAACAAGTTCTTTTGATTCTTTTAAACCCAAGCCAGTAGCAGCTCTAACTTCTTTAATTACTTGTATTTTATTTGCTCCAATATCCTTTAATACCACATCAAATTCAGTTTTTTCTTCCTCCTGAGCGGCTGAAGCTACTCCTTGAACAGGAACAGTAGCTTGAGAAATTAACGGAGTTGCGGCACTGACTCCAAACTTATCTTCCAACGCCTTCACTAAATCAGCTAATTCTAATACTGTCAATTCTTCTAATTTGTTAATAATTTCTTGTACATTATCACTACTATTTTTATCTTGAGACATTTTTACCTCTTTTTTGTTAATAATCTCTTCTTTTGCTTTCTTTTTTGGTAAACTTTCTGCCATTTTTTTTTCTTTTACTATTTCACGATTACCTTCTTTTTTTTCCTTTTCAATCAATATTTTCACCTCCCTTCATCTTTTTATTAATCTTATTCATCACAATTTATAATGTTTTCCCTGATTTATTCTTATGAATCTGCTCCAGTACATTTACTAATCCAAATAAAGGTGACTTTAAAGTAAAAACGAATGAATTAATAGAACTTTTCATATTACCAATTATATTAGCCAATAATTCATCTCTGTTAGGTAAACAAGCAATTCTCTCTAATTGTTCTCCTGAAAATATTTTTCCTTCAAGTAAGGCTACCTTTAATTTAAACTGTTCTTTGTTATCCAATGAAAACTTATGTAATAGCTTTAACGGTAAGAATGATTCATCCTTAGCAAAAGCAATAGCTGTACATCCAGACAAACTGTCGATTAAACCATCTAAACCAACATCCTTAGCAGCAATTCTTATCAAGGTATTTTTATAGATTTTAAACTTAATATATTGTTCTCTTAAAGTATTTCTCAATTGCGTGATACTCTTAACATCGAGACCTTGATAATCAGATAAAACAATACTTGAGGATCTTCCTAATGCTTCAATTAACTCTTGGACGATTAATTTCTTTTCTTCTTTGGATAATGGCAATTAATTTTCTCCTTTCTATCTATAATTGTATTATTATTTGTAATAACTAAAAAATCCTACCTTAGACCAAATCAATAAGGAAGGATTTATTCCTGAATTCCTCAGCAGGCTGGTTTACAACCAATTATACCTTTTTTTTTATCCTAGAATCTTCCTTTACTAGTACCTGCGATCTAAGGATTGATTATATAATATTTTATTCAAAATAGATATGCTTTACCTCTTTTCAACCTCGCTTAATATTTTCATAGTATCCAATTTAATACCGGGACCCATGGTAGAAGAAATAGTAACACTTAATAGATAACGACCTTTGGAAGTAGGAGGTTTAGCTTTTAATACAGCTTCTATAAGGGAGTAAAAATTATCAATAAGCTGTTCATCAGTAAAATTTATCTTACCCATTATAGTATGCACAATACCAAAACGATCTGCTCTATATTCAACTTTCCCTTTTTTCACAGAAATTATGGCATTTTTAATATCAAAGGTTACTGAGCCTAACTTAGGATTAGGCATCAAACCTCTAGGACCTAAAATACGACCTAATTTTCCAACTTCCTTCATCATATCAGGAGTAGCAATAACTGCATCGAAATCAGTCCATCCATTTTGAATTTTTTCTGCTAATTCATTTCCTCCCACATAATCTGCTCCAGCCTCTTCAGCTTCTTTTGCCTTTTCAGCTTCTGCAAATACTAAAACTCTACTTTGCTTACCAGTACCATGGGGTAATTCAACTGCTCCTCTTACTTGCTCTTCAGACCGGCGTGTATTTATACCTAAACGTATGGCTATATCTATTGTTTCAGTAAAATTAGCCCAACTTAGCTGTTTTACCATTGTTATTGACTCTTGGATAGTATATAATTTAGTTCTATCATAATTTTTTGAGCTTTCTATAAATTTCTTACCTCTGATTTTCATTATACTTTCCTCCTTGTGGTAGAAATGGACTATGTCCTCCCACGACTTAAATCAGCTTTTCTTATTTAAAATAGAATTAATTGATGTAATATTATTCTATCTCAATACCCATACTACGAGCGGTGCCTTCTACAATCTTTATTGCATTTTCTATGTCATTAGCATTAAGATCGGGCAATTTTGCCTCTGCTATTTCTTTAACCTTATTCTTGCTTATTTTCGCCACTTTGTTCTTATTTGGCTCAGAAGAACCTTTTTCAACTTTTGCTGCTTCCTTCAATAAAAAAGATACCGGTGGCTTTTTACATATAAAATCAAAAGTCCTGTCTTGGTAAACAGTAATAATAACAGGAATAATAGTACCAATATCTTGTTTAGTTCGTTCGTTGAACGCCTTACAAAATTCCATTATATTAAGACCATGCTGTCCTAGAGCTGGACCAACCGGAGGCGCTGGATTTGCAGCTCCAGCTGGAATCTGTAACTTTATATTCGCAGTTATTTTTTTTGCCATTTTAAATTACCTCTTTATGCTACCATACTTAATATTATAATATATAGATGGGGAGTATATCAAAATAAGATATCTATTAAATTAATATTTTTCTACATCCGTGTATTCTAACTCTACCGATGTTTCTCGTCCAAAAATAGTTAAAAAAACTTTTAATTTACCTCTTTGAGTATCAATTTCATTAACCTTTCCAGTATAACCCGTAAAAGGACCTGTGATTATATTAACACTTGTCCCAATATCAATATCAATTTTAGGCTTTTTATCGCCTTTTCCCATCTGTTTTAATATATTTTTTATTTCTAGCTCTTTAAGAGCAATAGGCTTTCCACCAGAACCAACAAATCTGGTAACTCCAGGTGTATTTCTAACTGCATACCACGATTCATTATTCATTTTCATCTGAACTACAACATAACCTGGAAATACTTTCTTCTGTACATATCTCTTTTTACCAGATTTTGTTTCAAGTACTCTTTCTGTTGGTATTAAAACCTGGTATATTTGATCTTCCATTCCCATGGATTTGACCCGCTGTTCAAGATTAGCTTTAACTTTGTTTTCATATCCAGAATAGGTATGAACTACATACCATTTTTTATCTTCATTAGACCTTATAATCTTTCATCACTCTCCCGATAAGGGCTGTATAATTTAACTCTTCTTAATTATATATATTCATTACTGTAAAATTATAGAAACTACTCGAGAAAAGAAAAGGTCAATCAATCCTAAATAGATGGCAACCAGAACAACCATAACCATTACTACAATGGTGCTACTGATCAACTGTTTCCTATTTGGCCAGGTAACTTTTTTTAGTTCCATTCTAGCTTCTTTAATAAAACTAACTATTTTTTGAAAAAATTGACTAATTTTCATTTTCCACCTTTTCAGCAACATTTTTAATTTTTTGTTATCTGGCAGGCCCGGCAGGATTTGAACCTGCAACCCCCGGATTTGGAGTCCGGTGCTCTCCCGTTAGAGCTACGGACCTGCATATTATTTTCTGTTATTGTTAAAATATATTATAAAAAAAGAACATTACTTTATTTCTTTATGCAAAGTATGTTTTTTACAAAATTTACAATACTTTTTTAAGGAAATCTTTCCGGTTGTATTTTTCTTATTCTTATAACTATAATAATTTCGATTATTACATTCTGAACAAGCTAAAGTTATTCTTTCTCTCATCCCTTATTCCCCTCTATTAGAGAAAATTTACGAAACTTAATCTAACACATTTTAGCATACCTGTCAAGCTGCCAATTATGTATTATCTTTTAATAATTTAATTTTTATTTCTTTAATTTGCTTTTTTATAAAACTTTTTGCTCAATAAAAGTTATAATAATTAAGACTGGGATTTTACACCAGTCTTAATTCATTATCATATATTTTTATATGTATTTCTTAAACTATTCAATAACCTCGGTAACCACTCCTGCAGCAATAGTTCTTCCGCCTTCTCGAA
>CAYSRG010000037.1:0-15991 GCA_964433555.1 uncultured Atribacterota bacterium
TTGAGTTTCAGCCTTGCGACCGTACTCCCCAGGCGGGATACTTAATGCGTTAACTACGGCACAGAAGGGGTCGATACCTCCTACACCTAGTATCCATCGTTTACGGCCAGGACTACCGGGGTATCTAATCCCGTTTGCTCCCCTGGCTTTCGCCCCTCAGCGTCAGGGGTAGACCAGAAAGCCGCCTTCGCCACTGGTGTTCCTCCCGATATCTACGCATTTCACCGCTACACCGGGAATTCCGCTTTCCTCTTCTACCCTCAAGTACCGAAGTTTCAGCTGACCCTACCAGGTTGAGCCTGGTGATTTCACAGCTGACTTTCGATACCGCCTACGAGCTCTTTACGCCCAATGATTCCGGACAACGCTTGCTCCTTATGTATTACCGCGGCTGCTGGCACATAATTGGCCGGAGCTTTCTGCTGGGGTACCGTCAAGGCAAAAAGGCATTGGCTTTTTGCTGTTTCTTCCCCCAGAACAGGATTTTACGACCCGAAGGCCTTCATCATCCACGCGGCGTTGCTGCGTCAGGGTTTCCCCCATTGCGCAAAATTCCCCACTGCTGCCTCCCGTAGGAGTCTGGGCCGTGTCTCAGTCCCAGTGTGGCCGTTCATCCTCTCAGACCGGCTACCCATCGTCGCCTTGGTAAGCCATTACCTCACCAACTAGCTAATAGGACGCGGGCTCATCCGGAAGCGATGGCATTGTAAAGAGGCCATCTTTACCCCGTAGGACTTATGCGGTATTAGCCCCCCTTTCGAGGGGTTATCCCCCACTACCGGGTAGATTCCCACGCGTTACTCACCCGTCCGCCACTGTAGTAGTCTCCCGAAGGAAACGTTCCAGTCAGACTTGCATGTGTTAGGCACGCCGCCAGCGTTTGTCCTGAGCCAGGATCAAACTCTCCGTTCTCTTTAAGGGGATAAAAAAGAGATGAACCGAAATCCGTCTCTTTGCTCTCCCCTTAAAATTGACACCGAAATAGGCTGCCTCTGTGAGTGAGGGCAACCTGATAAAGTTAGATCAAAGCATCTGGCTGGGTGCTATTTGTTTATCAAGGTACAGGACCCCCCGGTTTAAACCAAAGAATGGTTCTACCTTAAGAAGGGCAAATAAGATAGTAACAGAGATAGGGGGAGTTGTCAAGAATTTTTCTAAAAAAATAGATATTTTTTTAACTTTAATAATACTATAGATATTTTAAAGTTGAAACTCTGGTGACTAAATTATAATATAAAATCAATATTTTTTCAAGTAGATAAATGCTTTAGTATTTAAACTATTTTAATGCTATAAAAATATAATTTCCCTATTCTTAGAATATCTCCATCCTTAATTTCTATATCAATATTAGCATGCAACACCTTCTCATTGTTGATTTTAATTCCACCCTGTTCAATAATTCGTAAAATATCCCCTGTACTTTTAAATAACTTGGTTAGCTTGATAAGTTTTACAATCCACACCTTATTTTCTTTTAAAATCTGATTAGGTAACAACAAATTTTGGATATTTTTTGGAGTTTTCTTTTCCTGAAATACCTTTTGAAAATGTTCTTCTGCTTCATTCGCCTTATTATATCCATGGTACATTTCTACTATCTCTTTTGCTAATCTTTTCTTGATTATAAGGGGCGAAACAACATTATCCCTTAATTCCTGTTCAATTTTAGCTATATCAGTATAAGGAGTATCTGTTAATAACTCAAAATAAGCCAATAATAATTTATCAGGTATAGACATTATTTTCCCATACATATCAAAAGGATGCTCATTAATCCCTATATAGTTACCCAGGCTTTTACTCATTTTTTCTACCCCATCAGTTCCCTCAATAATAGGCATGGTAATAATAACCTGTGGTTCCTGATGGTATTCTCTTTGTAGTTCTCTTCCAACCAATAAATTAAATTTTTGATCGGTACCGCCTAATTCAACATCCGCGCTTAAAGCAATAGAATCGTAGCCCTGCATAAGAGGATATAAAAATTCATGAATACCAATGGGTTTTTTCTCTTGAAACCGATTAGCAAAATCATCTCTTTCTAGCATACGGGCTACAGTATATTTAGAACATAATTTGATTACCTCTACAAAGGATAATTTCCCTAACCAATTACTATTAAATTCTACTATAGTTTTTTCTGGATTTAGTATCTTAAAAACCTGCTCTTTATAAGTTTCAGCATTTCTTTTCACTTCATCTGGTGTTAGCTGTTTTCTGGTTGCAGAACGACCACTTGGATCACCAATCATACCAGTAAAATCACCTATAAGGAAATATACCTCGTGCCCCAGGTCCTGAAAATGCCTTAATTTTCTTAATCCCACTGTGTGACCTAAATGAATATCTGGTGCACTGGGATCAAATCCTTGTTTGATACGTAAGGGGATTTTGGTCTTTTTAGAATTAACTAATTTTTTTTCTAATTCTTCTTCGGAAATAATCTCTT
Organism: uncultured Atribacterota bacterium; assembly: GCA_964433555.1. Taxonomy (GTDB): domain Bacteria; phylum Atribacterota; class Phoenicimicrobiia; order Phoenicimicrobiales; family Stramentimicrobiaceae; genus Stramentimicrobium. Next base: position 2,453 of record CAYSRG010000037.1, read on the forward strand.
TTGTTCCTCTTTTAATTATCTTCATTTCTTCAGATAGGTCCATTTTATGTTATTTCTACTCCTTCCTTCTACAAATAATATAGTTAATTAACATCACAGTTACATAGTGTGTGTTGTTAGGAAAATATCCTCCACTAATATCCTGATTTTGAGATCTTTTGGTAAAAAAAATGTTCAATAACATATCTTAATCTTTAATGTTAAACCATCTTAGTTCTTATACTCATTTATTATTATTAGTATAAATCCATATTTTTCTCTTTAATAAAATCAGCAATAAAGGGTAACCTAATAAATAACAAGCAATTAATTGTCCTAAAAAAATATAACTAACAGTTAACCAATAAGGCAGCTTAAATAAAATATGAATATATAAACTTACTCCCAGAGAATTTACCACTACCGGTGGAAGAGGTGCAAAAAGTGGCTTTTTCATTTTATAGGTTAAAACTGCCGCTATTAGAGTACATAAACTCCCTCCTAAAACATCAGTAATACCAAGTCCTCCCCATAAATTTGCTAAAATACATCCTAAGAATAATCCACCAATCGCTGCTGGATCAATAAAGGGTAATACTGCCAATGCTTCAGCAATCCTGACCTGTACTGGACCATAACTAATTGGTGCAAAAATTATATTTATGGTAGTATATATTGCAGCAATTAACGCAATACGAACCAGGTAATATGGTTTTAACAATTAAAATTCCTTAAATTTAATAAAAAGCTTTTTTAATTATAGCATATTTCCCTAGAAGTAAAAAAAGTTTGACAAATTATAATACAATATATAATGGAGATTAATATCTAGTCTTATAATTTTCAAAATAATAAAGAATTATAATATTTTTAGGATAATGTTATGAATTCCAGAAAAAAGAATAAGAAATCAAAGGATCACTCTCTCTTTCCGAAAATATTCTCCCTATCTCTATTTTTATTGATTCTATCCTTTGTATTATCTCTCACCTTTTTAATTTCACTTTCCAGCCAAAAAATGGGTGAAATAGTACAAAGTAATAATTTTATGAGTCCTGTTACCAGTAAAGTATATGATATCAATGGACAGCTTATCACTGAATTTTTTCAGGAAAATCGTACACCTATTTCTTTATCAGAGATACCATCAAATCTTATTAATGCCTTTATAGCGATTGAAGATACTAATTTTTATAAACACCATGGAATATCAATTCGGGGCATCATCAGGGCTATGGTTGAAAATTTCAAAGAAAGTGGAAGATTTTTCCAGGGTCAGGGTGGTAGCACAATCACCCAACAATTAGCAGTTAACACATTCTTAACCAGAGAAGAAAAATTATCTCGAAAAATAAAAGATGCCCTGCTGGCTTTACAGATTGAAAGAACCTTTACTAAAGATGAAATTCTAGAAATGTATCTAAATCTTATTTACTTCGGCCATGGAGCCCATGGCATAGTCTCCGCCGCAAAATTATACTTTGATAAGCCGACCTCAGAGCTTTCACTTGCTGAAAGTGCCCTAATAGCTGGAATCCCACGAAGACCTTACTTTTATTCTCCATTTATAAATTTAGAAGCTTCTTTAAAAAGGAAAAATATCATCCTAAGAAGAATGTTTGATCTGGGATATATCAAAGAAAATGAATATCTCCAGGCGAGAGAAGAAGAAATAATATTAAACCATAATAGAGATTATCAGGAGATTGCTCCTCATTTCTCCAGTTACATAAGGACAATATTATTAGATAAGTACGGAGTTAATATGGTATTTAAGGGTGGTTTAAAGATTTATACCACACTTGATCTGAGCCTGCAGGAAAAGGCAAAAGATGCTTTCTTAAAAAGTGGGCGGGAAGGAGCATTAATTGCTATTGAACCTCACACTGGCCATATAAAAGCAATGGTGGGAGGGAAAAACTATGAAGAAAGTGAATTTAATAGAGCTACACAAGCTTATCGTCAGCCTGGCTCTTCTTTTAAAACCTTTGTTTATCTGACTGCTATAGAAAAAGGAATTTCTCCCAGTTTAATAATGGAAGATTCCCCAGTAGTATACGAAAATGGTTGGTCTCCTAAAAATTATGAAAAAGAGTTTAGAGGATCGGTTACCTTGAGAGAGGCCTTTGAAGATTCTATAAATGTAATTGGAGTAAAATTATTAGAAAGAGTTGGGGTTAGAGATGTAATACAAAATGCTCAAAAAGCAGGAATAAAAAGTAACCTACGACCAGATCTTTCTCTAGCTCTTGGTACTTCGGAAGTAACACCTTTAGAAATGGCTTCAGCTTATGCCACTATCGCTAACATGGGTACCTATATTGAACCAACTGCCATAATCAAAGTTGAAGACTATAATGGTAAGATACTGGAACAGAATCAAGCTATTAAGAAAAAGGTTTTTTCAGAAGACATATGTTATACCCTAATTAAATTGATGGAAGGTGTCATTGTAAGAGGTACTGGTTTTAATGCCAGAATTGGTAGACCTGCCGCAGGAAAAACTGGCACAACTGATGAATTTATTGATGCCTGGTTCGTTGGATTTACCCCGGAATTGGTATGTTCTGTCTACATCGGTAATGATGATCGAAAACCTCTTGGCAACAGAATTACTGGTGGCATAGTAGCTGCTCCTATCTGGCATGATTTTATGGCTAGTGCACTACAAGATAAACCAATGAGTGACTTTCCCAGACCAAAGAATGTTACAGAAATGCTGGTATGTACCAAAACTGGACTTATACCCAGCAGTAAGTGTACCAATACTGTTTCAGTAACATTTCTTTCCGGTACCGAACCCACTCAAACCTGTTATGAAGGTTCCGGTTTACTTCCTGAATATGTTGTTGAATCAAGCCCATCCGTAGATGAAGTTCCGGTTATCTCTGGTGAAAAGAAATTTCCCTTGCTAGAAGAAATAGAAATACTGCAAAAAGATGGTATGGATGATGGAATTACTCAATCCGAAGAAACTAAAAAAGAAACATTAAAGTCATTAGTAGATGAGTTAAAAAAGAGATTAGAACAAAGAGGCAAAGATTAAACCGCTAATTTTAAAAATAAACCACTGTTACTCCGTTTCCGCCTTCATAGCTTTCACCATAACGGTAATTTTTTATATATTTAAGCTTTCCCAGGAGATGAGCGACTGTTTTCCTCAAAATACCTTTTCCCTTACCGTGGACAATGTATACAGGGGATATATTCAAGAGAAATGCATCATCAAGGTATTTTTCCAGCCTAATACTGGCTTCACCAGCATTCATATGACGAATATCTATTTCATTTTTAAAATAGGCTTTTTTCTGAATATTATCTTCCGGCAATGAAACAATTTGTTTACTAAATCTATCCTCATTTTCTCTTTGTTCTAAACCATTTTTATATAATTTTTTTATATCATCAACAGAAACTCTTAGCTTTATATTGCCCGCCTGCACAGTATATTGGTGTTTTTTTTCATTCTTCTCCAGAATAATCCCTTCCTTCTGCAAACTCTTAATAACAACATAATCACCTTCCTCAAAATATCTGGTTTCTTCGGTAGTTAAATCATATTTTTCAACCTGATTTTTAATCTCTTTTTTTACATCCTCTAGAGCAGTAATCTCCTTTGTATATTTTCCCCGTATATCTTTATTTTTCCTTAGAGCAGAAATTATTTCTCTTGCTTTGGTTTGAGCAGTGGTGATTATCTTCTCGGCTTCTTGATAAGCTGCCAGCTTTATTTTGATTTTCTCTTCTTCCAGAGCATTAATCCTTTCTTCCAGTTCTTTCTTTAACTTTTTTATTTCTAGTTCTTCTGCTTCTATATATTTCAAACTTTCGGCAATTTGGATTCTATCTTTTTCCATTCTTTTAATTAAATTTTCTAGATCTAATTTTTCTCTTTCTAAATACCCCTCTGCATTTTTTAGAACAAGATCGGATAATCCTAATCTTTGAGCAACAGCAAAAGCACAGCTTTTACCTGGAAGGCCAATAGATATTTTAAAAGTTGGTTGCAGTGTTTTTTCATCAAACTCTACCCTAGCATTCCTAATTCCCTCGGTAAGATAGGCATATGCTTTTAGACTATCATAGTGGGTAGTACTTAGGATCCTACTCCCTTTTTCTCTTAATAAATCAAGAACAGCCATGGCTAAAGCAGAACCTTCAGTGGGATCAGTCCCGGCTCCTAATTCATCCAGTAATACCAGAGAGCATTGATCAACACTATTCAATATATTTATTATATTTCTCATATGGGAAGAAAAAGTACTTAAATTCTGCTCTATACTTTGTTCATCGCCAATATCGGCAAATATTTGCTTAAAAACAGCTATTTCACTATCTACTATTGCAGGAATATGCAATCCTGATTGTGCCATTAAATTCAACAATCCAACCGTCTTAAGAGTTACTGTCTTCCCCCCAGTGTTTGGTCCGGTAATTATTAAGGTATCAAACTTATCACCTAATTCAATATCAATAGGAACTACCTTATTTTTCAAAAGAGGATGCCTTGCTTGAAATAGACGTATTATACCGCTAGTATTTATTTTTGGCTCAATAGCATTCATTTTTTTACTTATCTCCGCTTTAGCATTTATCAGGTCCAATTCGCCTAAATATTTCAGATTAGATAAAATATCCTCTCCGCTCTCTCCTACTAAAGCAGTTAATTTTTGCAGTATTCTGTATTCTTCCTTTTTTTCTTCCTGGAATAATTCTCTTAATTCGTTATTGAATTCCACTACAATTAGTGGTTCCACAAAGACAGTGAGTCCGCTTTCAGACTTATCATGTATCACTCCCGGAAATTTACTTTTTTCTTGTTGCTTAACTGGTATAACATATCTTCCCTGACGAATAGTAATAATATCATCCTGAATAAGGGAGCGGTTTTGAGGGTCCCTAATTATACTCTCTAATCTATCTCTTATTTTTTTTTCAATGCTACTTATTTTTTGCCTTATCTTTTTCAGCAAAGGACTGGCATCATCTACAATCTCTGCTTCTTCATTGATACAATCTTTAATTGTTTTTTCTAATACTCGAAAATACTTTAGAGCAGAAGCTCTTTTCTTAATTAAGGGAATTTCTTCTGCAGAATATTTTTCAAAAAATCCCTTCGTTTGATGAAAGCATTCCAAGATTTTAACCATATATGCTAGGGTTTTGGCACTTAGAATGCTATCCAGTATTTCAGCTTGCTTTATATCTGCTTCAATATCTTTTTCTAAAGGGATAATAGGGAAACGACCGGACTGTTCTAACACATTCTTCATCTCAGTTGTTTCTTCTTGCCACTGTTTTATTATAGTAATATCTGAAGATGGCTGAAGTTCTTTTAATTGTTTTTTCGCCAAGAAGGTAAAAAGCTCTTTCTTTAATAATTCTTTTATCTTAAAATAATCTAACACTTCAAAAAGATGTTTATTCATGAAGATCTTCAGGGAGAAAATTCCCTTTAATCCTTCTATCTATTTTTTGATCCATTTTAATTTTTATAAATCCTACCTGGTAATCCCGTTAAATTTCATTGCTTTTAAAAACTCTTTTCCAATTTTTAGATATTGATATTTTGATATAGCTTTTCTCTTAAAAATTCAGTTTCAAACTGAAAATGTCCTGGTAACCATTCTCGTATAGAATTATATGTAATTATTAAACTATCCAATAAGGGTTTAGCTAAAATAGAATCTGATATCTGGATTCTCATTTCTAATGGTAACGGAATAAAATTTACCAGGAATAATAACAAGCTTACTATAATTGCACCCCTGATAAATCCGAACAATGAACCACCTAAATTGTTTATCCAATTTAAAAATAATAATGCTACAATTCGGCTTAATATTGTTTCCAGTATTCTAAAACATAATATAACCACAATAAATATAATAATAAAACTAAGTATATTAGATAAGGCTTGATTCCACTTGAATTGCTTTATGAGAAAAACGCTTAGGTCATGATACCAAAATATTGAAATAAAAATGGCAGAAACTAATCCTATCAATGTTAATATTTCTGCAATAATACCTCTTTTAAAACCTAGAAATACATTAAATAAGACAATTATAAGAATGATTGCATCAACTAAGTTAATGATTTCTAAAAGCCTCCTGAAAACAATTAAATTATTGTCTTAAGTTTGCCTGAAAGTGTTCATTCAATCTTATTGTAACATTTTTCATTACTTTGTCGACTTCAATATCCGTTAAAGTTCTATCATCAGCTTGAAAAAATATAGAAAAAGCTATACTTTTATTACCCTGTTTGATCTTTTCCCCTCTAAAAATGTCAAATAATTCTACTCTCTTGATAACATCCCGTTCTACTTCTAAAACTGCCTTTTTTATCTGGGCAAAATTTACATTCTCAGGAACTACTATTGCTATATCTCTTTGGGTATAAGGATATTTAGGTAAAGGCTGAAAAGTGACTTCTCTATCAATCAATGGATATAGTTCTGCATAATCCAACTCGAATAATAATATATTCCCTGGTATGTCTAAATTTTTGGCAATATCTTGATGTAACTCACCAAAAAAGGCAATCCTCTTGTTTCCACCCTTTATTATTCCATTCTTTTGGGGATGAAAAAAGGGTAGATTCCCGCACAAATAATCTATATCCTTTATCCTTAATGCATCAAAGAGGGATTCTAGAATTCCTTTCAGATAAAATATATCCCAGTTTTCTGATTTATCCCATATATTACCCCTGCCTATTTTGGCTATTCCCCCAGCTATCATCAATTTTTCAACAGGCAGAGAACCTCCCTCAAGCTTACTTTGAGGAAAATAAGCCCTTCCGATTTCAAATAATTTTATTTTTTCCATACTATGATTTACATTCCATTGAATTGTCTTAAGTAAACCTGGTATCAAAGTGGTTCTCATGATGGTCTGCTCTTGAATTAGTGGATTAGCTAATTTGACCGTTTGACGAAAATAGTGAGAAGATGGCAATTTCAGCCAATCAAAGCATTTTGGAGTAATCATACTATAGCTAATTATCTGATGCATACCGCAACCAACCAGAAAACTCCTTATTTTATCCACAATTTTTTGTCTATCGCTTTTACCTTCCTGTACCACCGTAGATTTAAACAAAGTAGAGGGAATGTTTTCATAACCAAATATCCTGGCAATTTCTTCAATAACATCTATATCTCTTTGTACATCGCTCCTAAAACTGGGAGGAGTAAGTTCTAAATAATTATCAATCTCATGATTGATTTTAAATTCCAACTTGGTTAAAATATCAACAACTTTTTCTTTAATCTCACTGTTATTGTTAGCGATTGTGGTTCCCAAAATCCTACTTATTTTAGGCAGATACAGCTTGATTGGCTTTGTCATGCTCATTTTTTTACTGTATTGGTCTATGACTCCAGAAAGAAGTTTGCTTGAGGTAAGTTGGGTTATAAGATAAGCAGCTCTATCCAGGGCAAAAACCTGGCCAAATGGATCTATGCCTTTTTCAAAACGATTAGAAGCATCTGTCCTCAAAGTAAAATAGTGACTGGTTCTTCTATTATTAACTGCATCAAAATATGCTGATTCCAGAAATACGTCTTTTGTAGTAGTCTTAATTTCAGAATTCTCGCCTCCCATAACACCCGCTAAGGCAATAGCTCGATCGCAATCAGCAATAACCAGATTATCTTTTGTTAATGTCCGTTCAATACCATCTAAAGTCCTAAATTTTTCTCCGGGATTAGCTCTGCGAATGATTATTTTCTGACCATGAATAAAATTGAGGTCAAAGGCATGAAGAGGTTGTCCCGTCTCCATCATAACATAATTAGTTACATCAACTATGTTATTAATTGGTCTGATGCCCAGTAAAAACAACTTCCATCTTAACCAGAATGGTGACTGTTTCACCCGCAATCTCCTAATTATTCTGCCAGCATAGCGAGGACAAAGATCTTCATCCTCTACTTCCACTGATATACAATCGGTTATCAATTCCTCTGTTTCTACTAACTTTATCTCTGGTAATCGTAAGGTTTTCCCAGAAAAAGCTGATATTTCCCGGGCAATCCCAATTATACTCAATAAATCAGGACGATTGGAGAAAATTTCAAAATCAAAAATTACATCATCTCCCATTCCTGTTAAATTTTCAATCCTTTCTCCTATAGGTAAGTTATTATCTAAGATTAATACACCGGGTGATTTGCTCTTCTCCAATCCCAATTCGGAAGCTGAACAGATCATCCCCTGTGAATATACTCCTTGAATTATTTTCTCTTCAATCTTTCCTAATCCTGGTAAAGTACCACCTTCCAATACTGTCGGAACATAATCTCCTACTTTCATATTTTTTGCACCACAAACTACTTCTAATGTTCTACTTTTAATATCTACCGTACAAACCAATAGATTACTACTATTATGGACAGGTTTAATATCAGTTATTTTCCCTACCAATACTCCCTGAACCTCTTTAAATATTGGAGTAGTATGTTCAGCAACAATACCATTCATAGAAAGCCGTTCAGCTAGTTCTTCCGGTGATAAATTAATATCTACATACTCTTTTAATAAATTATATGAGACCTGCATGAAACCCATCCCCCCTATAAATTTCCATTCTATTTAAATTGAGTTAAGAAGCGCAAATCATTCTCAAAGAATAAACGAATATCATTAATACCATATTTAAGCATGGCAATTCTTTCAGCACCCATTCCAAAGGCAAAACCAGTATATTTTTCAGTATCATAGCCAACCATCTCTAAAACATGTGGATGAACCATACCGGCACCCATAATCTCTAACCAGCCGCTATAGCGACAGGATGGACAACCTTTACCTTTACACAATCCACAAGATACATCAACCTCAGCCCCTGGTTCTACAAAAGGAAAATACCCAGGTCTAAATCTAATAATTCTATCTTTTCCAAAAATCTGCTTACAAAATTCTGTTACTACACCTTTTAAATCAGCCAGACAAATATCTTTGTCTACTGCCAATCCCTCTATCTGATGAAACATTGGAGTATGAGTATTATCTATAGAATCCCGCCGATAACATTTTCCTGTGGAAATTATTCTTACTGGAGGTGACTGATTCTCCATTGTCCTGACCTGCATCGGAGAGGTCTGAGTTCTTAAAAGAATATCTGACGTAATATAAATGGAATCCTGATCATCCCTTACTGGATGGTCTTTAGGTATATTTAATGCTTCAAAATTATAATAGTCAAGTTCAATTTCGGGACCATCAACTATACAAAATCCCATTCCTAAAAAAATTTCTTCAGTAGCTTTCAGGATTAATTCAATTGGATGAATAGTTCCTAATATAAAGTTTCTACCGGGAATGGTAATATCAATCTGCTCATCTTCTCTGGATTCTTCTTTTAAGAATTCCTTATCTTTTTCTGCTATCATTATTTGAAAATCTTCTTTTATTTGATTGAGCAACATACCAGTCTTGGGTTTATCTTCTGCTGGTAAGGAAGTAATCCTTTTTAACATTTGAGTCACCAAACCTTTACGACCTATATATTCGTTTTTAATGACCATCAATTCTTCCCTATTATTTATAGCAGCAATTCTTCTATTGAATTGTTCTATAAAATTTTTAATTTCTTTCTCCAAAGATATCCCTCCTTATAAAAAAAGAAGTTTATAATTTTTCCCATTAAAGGGACGAAAATTATAAACTTCTCCGCGTTACCACCCTTTTTGACTTGTTACTATCCAAGTCCAAACTTATTTTATCTATAACGGAATAATCCGTCCTGACCTATTCTTTAATTTTCAGTCGGCTTTTTAAAAGTGAAATTCGACAAAGCCAGCTATTTTTTGTTCTTAAATAAAATAACGGGCTTTCTCTACTATCTTTTACTTTTTTTCTTTATATTCTTCACATACTTTCTCTTTATGGTTGCCTTAACTCTGCTTATCATAAATACATTACCGATATCATAAAGAAATAATTACTTACTCTCCGCTGTTGCTAGTTTTACCAGCTGGCTAAAACCTTCATAATGATGAACAGCTATTTCGGCTAACATTTTTCGATTTATTTGTATGTTAGCTTTCTTAAGTCCATTCATAAATTGACTATAGGAAATGCCTTCCTTTTTAGCAGCAATACCAATACGGGTAATCCAAAGTCGCCGAAAATCTCTCTTACGAGCTCTTCTATCACGATAAGCATAAGATAAAGACTTTCTAACTGCATCCTTGGCTGAACGCAATAACTTACTCTTACCGCCCCAGTATCCTTTGGCAGACTTAAGAATCTTTTTTCTTCTATTTCTCGAAGCAACACTACTACTTACTCTTGGCATGACTTTCTCCCCTCATTTAACTCTTGATTCATTTTAAAAATATTATTTTTATAAAGAATAAATACGAATTTTATAAATAAGGCAATAAACGTTTTATTCTTTTACTATCACTTTGATCAACTACAGTCAACTTAGCTAATTGTCTCTTTCTTTTAGTTGATTTTTTAGTCAATATATGACTTTTATAAGCTTTAGAACGTTTGATTTTCCCTGATTCTGTTATTTTAAAACGTTTTGCAGCTCCACGATGTGTTTTCATTTTCGGCATAAATATTATTCCTCCATCTAATATATATACAAGGGGAAAGGGGGATTCTTCTCCTTGAAAATTGATTTAATTAAATTTATAACTAATCTTACTTAATATTTATTTTTCCTACCAATTTTAAATATTTTTTAAAATTCCTTTTAAGACAAATGTTTTTTGAAATGTTGATGCTTTAAAATTATATCATATTATCTTATTCTAACTATTTTTATTAGAAATAAGAATTAAAGTCATATTTCTTCCTTCTAATTTCGGTTTTCTTTCTACTTTAGAAAACTCACTTGTTTCCACTACAACTCGGTCTAAAAGCTCTCTACCAGATTCAACAAATTTCATTTCTCTCCCCCTGAACATTACCGTCACCTTAACGCGATTGCCATCCTGTAAAAACTTATGAATCTGTCTTTTTTTGAAATCATAATCATGCTCTCCAATGTTGGGACGTATTTTGATTTCTTTTAGAGTAGTAGCCTTCTGTTTCTTTTTACCCAATTTTGCTCTTTTTTCTATCATATAACGATATTTACCATAGTCCATAATACGACAAACAGGGGGGCTGGCATCAGGGGACACCTCCACTAAATCCAGGTTGTTTTTTTGTGCTTCTGTTAACGCTGTTTCTCTATCAACCAAGCCAAGCTGTTTTCCATCATGACCAATCAAACGAATTTTTTGGGCTTTAATTTCATGATTCACCCGTAAAGTAGATTTTGACTTTATTTCACATTCCTCCTTTTATAACTCACTCTATTTAATAAATATAACAAAATGATTAAAAATCTTGTTAAATGAATATAACATATTGTTTTTTTTTAGTCAACATTGAGTTTCCTGGCTATCACATTGTCCTTTCAGTAAATAATTATTTTAATATTTATTAGTTTAAAGCATATCCATTTTTATGGTAGAGATTTTTCTCTAATTTCTTCATTAATCAGGCTAATATATTGTTCAATAGATTCAGCTCCTATATCACCTTTTCCTCTCTTTCTGATATTGACAGATGAATTAGCTACTTCCTGATCTCCAAAAATTAACATATAGGGGATTTTCTGCATTTCTGCTTTCCTTATTTTTGCTCCTATTTTTTCGTTATTTTCATCAAGTTCCACTCTAATATCCTGCTCAAATATTATCTTTTCTAATTTCCTTCCATATTCAATATGACGATCGGCAATAGGTAACAGTTTCACCTGCACCGGGGCAAGCCAGGTAGGCAAGGCACCGGCAAATTGTTCAATTAATATACCTATAAAACGTTCTAAACTACCCATAATCGTTCTATGTAACATAACCGGTCGTTCTTTTTCACCTTGAGGATTTATATAGTAAAGATCAAATTTTTCCGGCATAAGAAAATCAAGCTGTATGGTACCACATTGCCAGTTCCTCCCCAGGCAATCCTTAAGATGAAAATCAATTTTAGGCCCATAAAAGGCTCCATCGCCCTCATTAGTCTTATAAGAAATTCCTTTGTCATCTAAAGCACTCTTCAGATTATTTATAGCCTTATCCCATACTTCATCAGAACCCATAGCGTGTTCTGGTTTAGTGCTTAATTCAATATGATAATCAAATCCAAAAGTCTGATAGAAAAACCCTTCAAAATCAATAAGATTCTGAACTTCTTCAATTATCTGAGATGGCATCATATAAATATGAGCATCATCCTGAGTAAAGGAGCGAACCCGGAATAAGCCATGTAACACTCCTGATAACTCATGACGATGAACTAATCCCAACTCCGCTAACCTTAAGGGGAATTCCCTATAACTATGTAATCTGCTCTTATATATCAATATGCCTCCAGGGCAATTCATCGGTTTTACAGCAAAATCCTGTTCATCTATTTTAGTAAAATACATATTCTCTTTATAGTGATCCCAATGACCGGATTGCATCCATAATGATTTATTCAAAATAATCGGAGTCTTAATCTCCTGATATCCTCTTTTACGATGCTCTTCCCGCCAATAATCTTCCAGTAAATTTCTAATAATCATGCCTTTGGGATGAAAAAATGGAAAGCCAATACCCTCGTCATGAAAACTATATAAATCAAGATCTTTTCCTATTTTACGATGGTCTCTCTTTTTGGCTTCTTCTAATAACTGTAAGTAGTTATCTAAGGCTTCTTTGGAATCAAAAGAAATGCCATATATTCTCTGTAACATTTTATTTTTTTCATCACCATGCCAGTACGCTCCAGCTACACTCAATAGCTTAAAAGCTTTTATTTTCCCTGTAGAAGGAACGTGAGGACCACGGCATAAATCAATAAAATCTCCCTGTTGGTATACGGTTACCCATTCCTCTAGAATCTCCTTTAACAATTCAACCTTATATACTTCGCCTTTCTGTTCAAACAAATGAACTGCATCTTCTTTTTTTAAAATCTTCTTTTGTAAAGGAATGTTCTTTTTTACTAGCTCTTTCATCTTCTTTTCAATTATTATAAAATCTTCGGGAGAAAAGGTATGTTCAGAATCAAAATCATAGTAAAATCCTTCTTCTATTGCCGGACCAATAGCAATTTTAGTTCCCGGAAAGAGTTCTTGTACTGCCTCTGCCATGATATGTGATGTACTGTGGAAAAATATCTCTTTTCCTTCTTTACTCTGGTAAGTAATGACTTCTAGCCTATCTCCATCTTCCGGTTTATCAAAAAGATCTTTTTTAACATTTTGAGTTTTTACCGCTAAAGCTTGTTCAGCTAATCTGGAATCATATTGTTTTATTAGATCATAGAAGGTTAATTCTGAACCAACATTAACCTTTCTTTCGTCCCATAATATAATATTAATTTTACCCATTTATTTCACTCCTAAAACAAAAAAACCCATGCTAACTGACATGAGGTTTTTCTGTAATATTCATTGTTATCGAATTTAATAATTTATTTCCTTCCGGGATTATTCAAAAAAGTTATAAAAAATGGTGGGCGGTACTGGGATTGAACCAGTGACCTCTTCCGCGTCAAGGAA
>CAYSRG010000038.1:0-3246 GCA_964433555.1 uncultured Atribacterota bacterium
GTCTGGTAAATCACCACCATCAACAACATTAATAGTAGTAATAGAATCATTTATACCGCCATCAAGCGTTGTTGCGGGAGAATTAACTTTACCTGCATACATTGTGTCTAAAGCCATTTAAATCACCTTCTTTATCTCTGTTTCTTTCTCTTTCTACTGCTCTTAAAATCTCTTCATTTACACTCTTTAAACTTGTTCCTGTGAAATGATGTGTTATAAATCTCTTGTCAATCCAAATCTTATATCCTAATTCTTTTGCTTTCTCACAAAAACGATAATCTTCCCCTACTGTCAGTAATCCATTTTCATCATATATAAATTCAAACCAAGGTGGTTTCATTTCTTCTAAGACTTTTCTTCTGATAAATAGACAGGTAGTTCCTGTTCCGTCTACTTCAACCAAAGTATCTTTAGACATAGCTTTATCATAATCTGTTACCCTATATCCTTTATCAGTTTTCATTGAGATTAAAGGTGCTAATCCCCAAGATTTCCATACCATATTAACAGGTGCTATAATATCCTTATCTGTATCTTTTATAACTTCCATAATATTGAGTGGTGGTGCAACATCACTATCTACTGTCAAAAACCATTCTGCATCACTCTTCAAAAACTCATTTACTAAAAAGTTCCTGTTATGTTGTATAGTGCTTTTCTTGGTGGGATAAAAAGTAAAGTTATAATCAGGGTGTCTTAATATCCCCAAACACCATCTCATTAATTCCTGCCTGACAAATCCTGTAGTAGGTATTCCCACAAATACTCTTGGTTTTCCCTCTTTTTCCATATTATCTTTTTCTCCTCTCCAGTCATCTGGCTTTTTAAAGAAAGCCATAGCTGGTATATCAGGTTCTTTTAACCATTCCTCTTTCTTATATTCTGTCATCATTAAATTATTTATGGTATTGCCTATCCCTTCATAATTTACTTCAAGCATCCAATCGTGAACACCTATAACAGAACCTTTGGGCAACATAGGTGCAAATGTGTTAAATTCTCTTGACTTATTACCACCATCACAGATAAATAATACTGCACCTACTTCAAGATATTTTTTAATCTCGTTGATTACCTCTTCACTAAAACAATCCCCTACCACAAAGTCTACTTTAAGTGCATCAAATATCTTTTTAGGTTCATACCATATTTTATTGTCAATAGTCATTAAGGGTTTTAACCCTCTCTCAATACATTCAGCCCCTAAATAACAAGAAAGAGCACCATAGTAAGTTCCCACTTCTATAATGCCCTTAATTTGGGGATTTTCGTCCAGTATATCCGAGAGAACACCATAGAGTTTGTATGGGTGGGCTTTAGGTATTCCCAAATATTTGCCTCCCCATCTCTTGGCTACTTTCTCGTATATACCCCCATGGACTAAATTGACTCTTTTTAAATCCTCGTGATTAAGAGCCCTACCTCTATATGGCATAATTGCTTCCTCGTTCATAGCCTTTTCACCTCGTATTTAATTTTTAATCAAGGGACACATCGAAAGCCCCAGCGTCTATCTGAACAGTATCTCCACTTCCTACAGTTTTAGAATTATCAACTGAACAATAGAATAATATATTTCCAGCATCAGTAGAGTCAGCAAGGAACATATCAGTAATAGTTCCCCATGAACCACTTGCAGCAGCGAATGTTATAGCAGCAGTATTATCAGCCACAGCAGTTCCTGTAGTTACAGCAGCATCCCAAGTATTACATTCTACTCGTGCATAACCGAATGTAACCTCACTCACATCTCCACCTGTGGTTGCGTCATCTATTGTAGTATCAGATAACCCCACATAGATATTAGTTGCAGGAGTATATTCACCTACCTTGAATACATGGTCTAATAACTCATTAGCCAAATATGTACTACAACCACCTGAACTGAATGATATATCCAATTCTTCATCACCAATAACAGCATCATCACCAGCACTAATCGCCTTTGAAGTAGAGAACGTTCCATAAGCAAGAACATTACCATTTGTGCTTGCATCAATCAAAGCCCAATCCGTTATTGTTCCCCAATCTCCAGTTGCTTCATCAAAGGTAATAGCACCATCATTGGAAGTAGCCCTGCTTGCAGCAGCATTCCAAGTATTATGTGCTTTTCTGGCATAACTGCCACCAGAAGGTTCTGATATATCTCCACCTGTGGTTGCATCATCAATCGTTTCAGTTGATAATGCTACATATATATTTGTAGGAACTGTATAAGCACCTGTTTTTAAAACATGGTCTAATAATTCAGCTTCCAAGTAATCGCTTGCAGAACCCATTTAAAATCACCACCTTATCTATTTATCTGCCCATATCAAATGGGTCAATTTGTCTTTCGTCAGCACTTCTGCTGTAAGAAGCCATATTAGGCTTCAATACCAAGTCAGGGTGCATCCTTTCAACTTTCTTACATTCTTTCAGTAATCTGTAATATCTTGCCTCAAACATACTTGACTGTTCAAGTTCACCTAAAACTCCCCATACAATGGAAGCAGCAGCATTGATTATTACTTCATCAATATCGCTTATTTCAGGTTCATCACTATCAGCATCCATTTCACTCATATACTTGTAATATCTCATTTTAAGCACATAGGTATCATCAGGTATCTTCCATAGTTGAACCCAATCCTTCCATACCACATATCTTGTTGGTTTTGCCTCGTCCCATTGAGCAGCAAAAGGCACATATCTGTCAATCTCGTTAGGTGGTATAGGCTCTAACTTTCTGCTCATACTTCCGTCAATTAACCTGAAATCATAGATATATTTGCAGTTGCTTGGTTTGGGTATGCGTTCTCTGTATGCTGTAATAGTATGTGTTCCTGTGCCATTGTCAGTTAAATCAACATTTGTATCTTGCCACGCTTTAAGGTAAGAGTCAGCTACTTTGATAGTAGAAGCACTTTCCCTTATAACCCAATAATCTGTATCAGTTGATAATCCAGTAGGTAAAGTATCTGTAGTAGAGAACTGAACTTTAGTTCCTGTAGGTATGTCAATAGCAACTGTAATAATATCTGTGCTTGCGTCAACATCTGTAGTGGCAACAGCAGTATCACTAATAGTTGTAAGGTAAGTAGCCTCTCTCTGCATATCCCTAAAATCTGCATCTCTGTCAATCTTATTCAAGGCAAAATTAATACAACTCTGCACCATTGACTCTTTATCGGTTCTGTCTATTATATTATCCTCAATAAAACTTACCATTTCGCCCCTATTTAAGCCCATGATACCACCTTCTTA
>CAYSRG010000038.1:3346-14538 GCA_964433555.1 uncultured Atribacterota bacterium
TAATTGTGGGGGGATTTTCACCCCCCTTATTTTTTATCTGTAATAGTAGACTGTTCCGATACCAGCAGTCCAATCGGCATAGATACCTTCACACTTTACCCCTGGTATTGGTATAGACATACTATCATGTTGTACTTCATCAGTTACTTTTAAAGTAGCCATCATTTTTGCAGCAGTTTTAGATGAACCATTTTCATTGTAAAGTATCATATTTGTATCAGTTGTATGTGATAATTCTGCACCAACGAAATAGCAATCCCCTGCTACTACCTGTGCATCTGCTGTTACAGATTTTGCTAAAATTCTCATTTTATTCACCTTCTTATCTTAAATTAATTACTTGTTTAAGCATTAGCAAATGGAGTTGCTACCTCTCCTGTCCCAAATAACGTTCCCTGAACCATCCATTGAGTTGTAGAAACAGCAGTTAATCTATACATACTCCCAGCTACACCACCTGTGGTACTTCCATTTGAACTAATCTTAACATGTGTAGTACCATTACCTGTCCACGCAGCCACAGCATTATTTGTGTCAGTATCAATATTTATCAGAGAACCAAGTATAAACTCACTTGCTACAGTCTTTGTAATTACTTCGGCAGCATTACTTGTTATAGTTGTTGTGGTAAAGAAATCATACCATAGTCCTGCTACAGGTGTAGGTAATGTAAAGACTATCCCATCTGCCTTATCAAACAATACTAAAGAGCCTGTTTGTGCTGCTGTCAAATCTACAGTCGCACCACTGCCAGAAATTACAGGTCTTTTGTTAGTTATAGCACCTGTGGTAACAATAGAAGGTGCAGTTAAATTAAGTGTAGTATCTGAAACAATATCAAGTGTTCCATCAGCACTTGACCTTATGTATATTCCAGCATCTCTAATGTAGAAATATTTATCACTTTGAAGTAACTCACCTTCTTCAAAATCACTTGTTCTTACATTCTGCATCCATCTTAATCTACCCATTTTAATTCACTTCCTTTTATAGTTTGTTTAAAGACAGGAGAGGTTTGTCCTTCTCCTGTCTATATGCAAGTTAAACTTACCACATTTTAGTTAGTTTTTATCCTAATCCTGTTAAGAACACAATAACACCTTCGCCAGCAGCAGCAGTATTCATAGCCATACCAATAGTGCCATCTACAGAATCTTTACCTTGTGTAACAACATCTCCACCAACATGGGATACATAATCGCCAGCAGCAACACCAGAACCACTATCAGTACAAGGTGCACAACCAGCAAACTGTGCCCAGAAGTAGTAACCACTTGTTACAGCTATATTAGGTACACCAAGAACAGGTGCAGTAGTAGAACCTGTAACAACATCTTTATATGGGTTTAATACAACAGCAACCTCATTTGTAGTAGCAGCTAATGCAGTATTAAGTTCATCATATAATGTTATTGTAGCAGTAGACTCTGCAACCATAGCATCGTTACCTTTAATCTTGTAGAAACTGCCAATATCACCAGCACCCTTTGTAACCATCATGTAGCCTTCAGCTAAAGCATCTTTGTCATATCCACCATGTCCTGCTGTTACAGTTATTGTAACTTCCTTATCACCTGCAGCGGCATCAGATTCTACAACCAACTCATCATCCTTAGCATCAGGTGCAGGTGCTTGTACTAATATACCAGCAGTTAAGGCTTCGCCTGCTTTACACAGTCTGAATTTTCTTCCGTCTTCCATTTCTTTAACTTGCCCCAAGGCAGCAGCTAAATGTTCGTCATTGTCTTCTTCGTAAATTCCCAACTTTACAGTCGTAGTTCCAATTACTTTATTTCCCAAACTCATTTTAATCACTCCTTTGATTTTATTCGGCTAATCTTAAAAGGGGAGTGGGCGTTCTCCCCTCGGAGATTAGTTACCTATGTTATATAGTATCCCTTGTTTATTTCTGTTAGAACAAATTAAATTCATCTCTGATACAACCTGTGCTACTCTTTCCAAGTTAGCCTGTGCAGATTTCCAGTCAGTCATAGTAAACCACTTATTTGGATTATATCCAGCTTCAAAGTAATCAAGATTGATGAAATACATATAGTAGTCATCACAGCCAGAAGTCCAAATCATTGGTACTCCTTTAAAATTACAGGTTGAAATACCAGCATCAGCCAACTCGTTACTCTGTGTGTAGTAATGGGTATCAAATAACTCATCTTCGTAATACTCGTGGATTGCCTGTGTGGTAATTATCAGATTAGGTGCATCAGCACCACCATCTGAACTACAGTTATTAAACATAGTTCTCATCTGGTCTATTAAAGTAACTGTATAATCCTGACCTGTCATATTAGTTGCATGATTTCTCCACCAAGTATTAGTTGCAGAATTAATACCACCAACAGTTCCTGTAGCAGGAGTAGTATCTATATATAGTTTAAATCCGTCAAGGTCAAGTCCACCATTACCTGTTCCATCTCCCATTAAGTCAGTATTAAGTTTCTTCTTTAAAGATTTTTCCAAGTTCTTGATATTCTTTTCTACCAGATTGAATATTCTTGCCTCTCCCATATTCATATCTTCATCTGTCATATATCTGATTACAGAACCAGCTACCCATTTTCTGTCATACTGTGCAGCAGTAAATTTCTCATTATCTTCAATGCTGATAGAACTACCTCTACCAATGGAAGTAACAGTTTTATTTTCTCCGTATTCAAGAGGAACTATATACTTAACTCCATCACCACTATGGTCTACGAGTTTACCCCTTTTCTTTAACATATTAAGAACAACAACTTCATCAAAGATGTTATCCACTACATTTTTACTTACCTTTTCCCAAGTAGACGAATGTAAATCATCTAATGTCTTTATTATAGTCGGTAAAGCCATCGTTATTCACTCCTTTAGTTATTTAACTTCTCGATTTCTTATATTCTTCAGCGATAACTTCCCTTAAAGACTTGCTTCTTGCTTCATCTTTGTTTATACCAACCTCTTGGCGTGGCTTTGTATCTGGATTAGTTTCTTTCTTTGGTTCAGGTTTTGATATTGTATTATCCTCATCTTCAGCTTTAGCTAATCTATATAATTGTGGCAGTTTTAATCTTGGGTTCTCATCTGCAAGTTCACTTATCCTACCTAAATACTGTTTCATATCAGGGTGTGATTGACCAAATTCTGCTATCTCTTTTCTTGCTTCTGCTACTCTTTGTTTGCGTTGTTCAAGCTGTTGTTTAGTTTGTGTTTTAATCTGTTCTGCTCTTATAGCCTCTATTGCGTTTTGTGTTGCTAATGCTACTATATCTTTCATACCCAAGTTCTGTAACTTTTCTTCATCTAAATCAGCCAAAGGGTCTTTCTTCCCTGCATTTGGATTATTCTTCTGTGATAAAAATTCCACATAGTCATCTGAATACAGTTCATTGTTAGCCTTATCCAATTCCATTTTTAAAGCCATCTTTTCATTCTCTGCTTTTTCAAGTCTTTGTTCTAATGTAGATAACCTCTCGTCTACACCATTGTTATCATTCTGTTGATTATTGTTTTGTTCCTCAACCATTATCTTTCACCTCTTCTTTATTTTTAGCCTTCTCGGCTTTTACTGCTCTGGCTTTAGCAAGTATTTCAATTTTCTTCTGTTTCTTTTCTTCTTCCCTTTGTTTGTTTGCTAAATCACGTTTGTATTTTTTCATAGCTCTCATTGTTTCCTTAAACAGCATTCTTGTAATCCTTGCCCTGTCTTTGCCTGACCAAAGCCCCTCGACTTCCATCTTTGGTATACCAGCCTCAGTTCTGGTAATGATAATTTTATCATTCTTAATATCTATAGCCATTCCTATTGCCTCCTAATAGTAGGCTGTCATATTCCTCTTGGCAGCCTCTTCTTTTAAATGCTTTTTACTTTTTATATAAACAGGTTTCGTATCGAGATGAGGATGGAAAAATGGTTCAAACAAATATACTGATGTAGTACATATATTTATACTCATCTTGCAATCACAATCCTCACAATACTCGTTATACCTGTCATCTATATTATGATACGCTTCTCTTACTTTATGACATCTACTACATTCATACTGATATATCGGCATTACGCACCACCTTCTACAGGAACTCTACCCTGTGCCTGCTGTGCCTGAATGTTTTGTCCTATCTGTTTCTCTACCTCACCAATGGGTAAGGGTTGTTCAGGATTATTGCCCCAACCTGCTCTTGGTGGGATAATCTGGTCTACAGGTAAATGCTCAAACTGTGAAGCTACATATCTGTCAAGTTCTGCAAAGTTATAAGGTATAGGCTGTCCTGTCTGAACTGCCTGTTGAACTACAGGACTACTCTGTAAGTATTGTGCTAACATAATAGTATCCTGCCTTCTCTGCTGTGTGCTTGTCGGCATTGAATTCTCAGGGTCAACTGTGAAAGTGTAATCACTTTCAATCTCCTTATTCTGAAACTTTACCCAATACCTGTTGCCATCATCACCTATTATATCTTCTACCTGTTCAACATTCCATTCAGAAAATATGTATTTATTAAATTTTTGTACAATATCTGTCAATAAATCTGCAACTTGGTCTCGTCTTTCATTTACCCTGATTTGTGCAGCAACATTAACTATCTGTGCTTCAGTAGCTGTCTGTCTCCCACCTTCATACTCACCAACCTGATTTCTGCTCAATCCACTAATCTCTCTCGCATCCTGTCTAATTGCGTCAACATCAATATTGAAGTCAGGTGGAACATAAGGCTGTAAAGGATAAACTGCATCTCTTACAGCACCACTACATTTAACAGCAGCACCTGTGTCTTCTGTCATTATCTTCTGCACTTCTTCGTCTGTAATAACATTTTCATCATATAAAAATCTTAACTTAGCTATTCTTCTATGCTCAATATGCAAAGTTCTTGTTTCGTTGATAGCCAACTGCTGGTCTTCCAGCATCTTTGCATCAGATATACCCCAGAAATTAGTAGGGTCAGGATTAAAGGTAAGTTCAAAGTATGGATTGCCAAACTTGCCAAGATAATCAATATCATTATAAAGCCACTTATCATATCCGTCCTGCATAATGTAAAGCATATTCCTTTTTAAATCCCTTATTTCCCATAAGAAGCAGTAATCACCATAATTCTTGTCAGGAAGTTTCTGATGTAATCTTGCTTCCTGTGAGAAGTTATAGGTAGACATACCATTTGCCTTTACATTTGCTGTATTCTTTAATTTGCTGTCATTCTTTACATCTTCCAAAGGTCTGATATATAACCTTGCTACCCAAGGAACTGTATCAAAATCACTATAACCATAAGGAACTATAAAGAAATCTGGTTTAACATTCAATACCCAAGGTGTTCCAGGCTTGATATTCTGGTTATATTCCAATCTGTATCCTGTTTTTTCATCAAACATAGTTACAGTTCCACCAATAAATCTCTGTAGTCCTGTTTCCTCGTCTTCTATTTTCTTTCTCCAATCAGGAGAGTATCCGAATTCGCTGTCAAATCCTGATAAGATTGGTGCAGTTCCACAAATAGATGCTTCCTGAATAGCTTTTTTTATTATCTTCTTAACTTTAGTTCTCCTTATCAGCTTATTGTCAATCTTCTGAACTATCTTTGATTGAATATAAAACCCTGGTTTCTGGTTAAGAACATGGACTTTAGGGTCAGTAAAGTAAATCTTTGGTATCATACTTCTCAAAATAGAATAGATAAGTGCTACACTATACTTTGGTTTATTTATATTACCTTTGCTAAAGTCATTCCTGTAATAACTGCGATATATCTCCCATGCAGTAGGCGTTCCATATTCCTTTAAATAGTCTATACCACCTTGTATATTATCCTGCCAATTCTCTATACTTAACTCTTTAGCCATTTATTGCCTCCGATATAGGAGATTTTTGTTTAGTGGACTTCTTGGCACTACTCATAGCAGCAGCTTGACATATTTTTATTGCGTGCTTTAAACTCTTTGGTTTTGTACTGCCAATCTTTCCTGTTTTCTTATACGAGTTAATACATTCTTTTATATTACTCGATATTACACTTTGAGATTTCCCTTTTTTGAGGGGCATCTAAATCACCTGCCTTACATACTGAAATACACTATACACTCTGCACCCTCTTCTATTTCTACATAAATACCTTCCCTGCAAGTGCAAGGTATATCTACTTTATTTAATGTTGGAGTCAATATAGCTAATTTTCTTTTACCACCTAAATCATCACTTGCACTATCATAGATAGTAGCCTTTGCATCACCTGTTCCTGATGTCATAATAGCACCTATAAACCAGCCATCGCTTTCCAATACTGCCTGTGAACCGATTAATTCACCAGAACTACCTACTCCTTTTACACCTTTCATTTTAACCACCTCTTTAATAATATCTTGACATTCCAGAGGCAACAAATCCCTTTGCCTTTGGGAATAAAGAATTTTGTTTACTCTTGTCTTCTAATTCCTTCATAATTGCCTCAAAAGAAAGTGGGTCTACTTCCTTTTGTTTAACAAACTCTTTGGTATGAACTGCATTTCTGATAGCATAGGCAAGCACATCAATAACATCTCTCTTCTTACCGAATGGATACTCTCTCAACTGCTTTTGAAGTTTAGACATATTCTTTTTCATTAATACCTTGCCATTCTCAAAGTAAGGTATCATACTTTTTATTCGTGCATCTTTCTTATCCTTACCACCAGGAACTTCCTTTACGATAGAGAAATGGACATCTTCATTAACCTTAACACCCTTCTCATCAACCCTATCTCTTTCAAGTGCTATAGCCTGTGCTAATGCTTCCTGATATGCTATTGTTTCCACAACAACCTTATGAATATTATAATCTCTCACCAACTTGAAAGTAATCTTTACCTGTTCAGTTAAATTCATCTGCTTTCCAAATGCTTCATGTATATAAATAAGTCCGTTAGGTGCACCACCTACTACTGCAAAACCACTATCACAATTCTGTTTGCTCTCTCCTATAGCAGGGTCAATAGCCAAGACATTCTTGGTTTCTGGTGCTATATTAAAATATCTGTTCCAGTTAGGCTTGAATATCATTTTTTCCAAGGGCATTGGGTCTAAAAGCATCTGGGTTGCAAACATATAAGTTCCCATTTCTTCTTTCTTTGCATCCAACACTTCGTCATCAAACCTTCTTGGGTAGATAGCATTTCCATCTTCATCATAAACTGTCTTCAAAAATCTTGCATATCCAGGCTCGTGTGTCTTAATGTGATTAATCATATCTTCTTGAAACCACCTCGTGCCTATATGGATACGCTTTGAAGTCTTGTAATCAATAAGCAAGTTGGTAGCCATTTTATGCCAACCTATAGCCTTATCAACATCTTCCATATTAGGTGCAATCTCTTCCCCTGAAAGGTCGTGAGTGTCTGCTGTAACTAAATCATCTTCTATGATACAGTTATGAACACAAGCCCCATTGACAACAAAATTATGAAATTTGCTTACCTGTAAATCATACACTTCATCATCATAAGTATAGACAATAGATTTAATCTTTTGTAAATAATAATCAGGTATAATAATATTTCTATTTGGTTTGTATTGCCAAGAAGTCTTATTACCCATTAAAACATCAATTAATGGATTATTTATCGATAAAGTATAAGACTTCCTTGTATTACATATATTGCCTACAACTATATTCTTCTCTTTTTTATGTCCATTATTTATCATGGATGGTATATTAAGAGAAGCAAGTAATAATTGTAAGGTAGCAATTAAAGAATAAGATACACTTGTTGCTGTCCAACCAATACTATTATTATTTCTTTTATGCCCATCTCCACGCAAATAACCTTTAATTAATTCTACTTTATTAGGATAATGAGTAGATAGTGCCAATGGTGGTAAATGTTTGTTATAAGAATGAGTTCCAAACTTATTTAATATTTCTTTGAAATCTTTATCAAAGAAACTAACCACTATGGTAGAACTTTTAGTTTTTATATCAGTAACATTGACCTCTAAATATTTAAGGACTATATTTTTAACATCTTCCACATATTCATTTTCTGTATCTCCGAAAGTTAATCTTATCCTATTGCCTTCACTTGCAGCCCCTTCTGCTAACCAATATCCAATTAATCTCCATATATCCTTTTTCGACAATAATTTATTTATTCTTTCGTTAGTTCTACTACCGAACACTCTCCTATTTTTAGGAATAGGTAACACCAAATAGTCATTATAGGTAACATCTTTTGCTTCTACCCATTCCATTGAGTTATCTCTATATACTTTTATTCGATGGTCTTCTGTACACCTTAAAGGGTAAGGTTGCCCCCATGATTGTATTTTTATTATTCTTTTATCCGTGTTCTTTTTGGCAATATTAACAACTTCAGAATAACTGCAATCATCTGTCAACACACGCATTGATTTTTTTATATCTTCTATTTTTATAAGTCCATTGGAAGTATAAACATAATTTCCACGACATATACAGTCGTAATGTCTTGATGTTAGTTTTGTTCCTACACCAGCACTCTCGAAAGTTCCTTCAGGGAATGTTGTAGGTCTGTTTACTTCAGCACATTCATTAGACCACCTTATATTCTTGCTGTTGAAGTTAGGCACAATCTCATTATATAAAGCCTTAAATAAATCATTTCTTTCAAATATAGACCTTATTTCGTGCACTCTCTTGGCTGCATTTTCAAAGGTATTCTGAACTAATAATATTCTTATAGAAGGGTTATTGATAGCTAACCAGATTGGATAATATACAGAGGCTACTGTGGTTTTTAGAAAACCACGAGGAAGTTCAACAAGTTTCTTGTTTGGATAATCCTGTTGAAGGAAGTTGCATAAGTCAAGATGAACTTCTTTTGTAAGCCAGTCATTCTTCATAATTACCCTACAGAAGAACCAGAAACTCTTTCTTCCTATAGCAGCTAATTTCTTTGGGTTTATCTCAATCTGTTTTGACATCTTCTACTTCCTCAACACCCTCAACATCTATTATTTCCTTAAAAAGTTCTTTATCTAAATCAGAGGCATTTATTGCTGCGTAAATATCATTCTTAATACTCTGGTCAATGTAGATTTTAGTGCTCTTATCTTCTGTAGCTTTCTGACTATAGCCAGCATATCCGAGAACATCGTTTGCAGCATCTTTTTTTATTCTTGCTTCCTGTGCGTTTTTCATTATATCTATAATAATAGCAGCAGCATCAGGACTTGCGTTTGTAAAGAGGTTCTGCACAGGGTCAGAGGACATCTTGTCCATAAATCTTTCGTTAATCTCGTTCTTCATCTGTAATTCTTTTTCCTTAAAGAGAGGAGAATTAACAATAGAGGACATTCTTGTTAAACTTAAACCTATATCTTTGGCAATATCCTTCTGTTTTTGCCCTGCTATCTTTCTGCGTAATATATCTTCTACTTGTGGAGTTATCTTTGCTATCTGTGAGGTGTTTTTGCTTCTTTTTAGTGGCTCAAATTTTACCTTCATCTTCTCAAGTTCAGCTTTTCTGTCTACAGGCATAGAAATACCCCCTATATTCAATACTATGTTAAATATAGAGGGTATAACTTATAAAGTCAATGCAGTTTATGTCAATTCATTAGCAAACTCTATTGCTGTTGCAAGTGAAGTAAAGTAAAAATACTTTCCATTTACATCTCTTACCCACGAATTGCTTGGGCTTGGTGGGATAATATCAACGTGGATAAAGTGGGAAAATGGGTATAGCCCAATTCTTGTAAATCCTATCTTATCTGCTTTCTGTGCAAGGTCTATAAGTCCATAGAATGTGTTAGGTTTGATACATATATCTGCTGCCTTGCCTTTTAAGTGAGGGGAACTTATATATCCCCCCACCCTGTCATTATAAGGCTTACATCTGATGCCACCACCTTTGGTAATATGAATGGGCTTGTTGATAAGAAATCTTAATCTCTCAAGATTATCAAGTAGTTTCCTGTTTACCTTCTGTTTTGGTTCACACCCACACGGACACGAGAACTCTTTGTAATGGAAATTAGGGCTAATTTGTCCATAATCCTCATACCTTTTATCATTTATCTTGAAGTTCATTCTCATCTCCTTTTAACTGCTTCGTCAAAGATGTTTATCTCTTCAATAGTAAGGTCATTTAATATCCCAAATATATCCTGTAATGCCTTTATTTGAATTATCTGTCTTACCTTTTCATTATCAACTTCAATGGTTATCTTATTAATTATTATTTTCATCACCATCTCCTTTAGGCTTCATAACTCCCATATACTGATAATGTTCCATTCTTCTTTGTATAGCGTGTTCTACCTTCTTGCTGTCAAACCTGTATGTGCCACCTATCTTGGCAAATGTGCCTTTAAGCTGTCCTTCCCTAATCCATTTATAGACGGTAACAGGTTTTACTGCCAGCAGTTCTGCTACTTCCTTAACATTCAAATACATATTTATCACCTCTTTCCTGTTACCGTATTTTTGTTATTCTTCCATAGCTTCTTTTAGTGCTTCTTTAAGCTGACCTTTTTTAGTTCTCTTTTTAAACTCAATCAGTTTCTCAACATCAATTTCAAGTTCATCTTCATTTGCAGGTTTAAGTTCTTTTAATGCCTTGTGTATTGCCATATCCTCTGTTTTTGCTATAACCTTAATTTCATCAAAATCCTCTGTTGTTGGGTCTAAAACTATTACTCTCCATAACGCTGTCATTTTATCATCTCCTTTCTTTTTGGTTTCTTTTGTGAATGTAAAATCATCATAGATTACATAGTCATAATGCAAGCCACTTGCTCCACCTGTCGTAACAGGTAAATTATAGTATGGTGTATTATAAGCATAATGGTCGTTATATGTATAATAATCTCCTGTGCTACTATATGTATTACTAATAGTTGCCATAGTTATCATCTCCTTTTATTTGGTTTATCCAATACTTCTGGTCATCAACATCCATATTCTTAAAGAAAGGACATTCCCATACAGGGGCTGTAATAGCATAAGATTTGGTTAATCCATATATCTTCTTGGCAATAGGACAGCTTGTTTTCCAATCACTTGGGTTATATCTTGCACAGTTAAGACATAGGTTATGGTCATCTTCCTTTCCCTTTAAATCCTTTCTAACCCACACATCATAAGTATCATGCTCATACTTCTCAAATTCTTCTGCACTTCTCACTACTTTTTCAATCATTGTTACTCCTTTCTATACCACAGGTCTATCAATAAATTCAAAT
>CAYSRG010000039.1:0-13205 GCA_964433555.1 uncultured Atribacterota bacterium
TGCCGAAGCTCATCTACATATGCATTTATTGATAAAAGTTCTCGGTCAGCCTGTTCACATTTGAAATAAAGAAAAGGAAGGCAATAGTAATATGAACAATCCAGAGATTAAAATCGGAATCATTTGCCCTCTTGAGGTGGAATATGAGATTTGCAAAGAGAAGTTAAGGCTTGGTGATGAAACTGAAAGAGCAGGCCGATTCATTTCCTCAAGAAAAGAAAAAGATATAGAGGTTTGGGCAGTAAAAGCAGGTGTCGGCAAAATCAACTGCAGTTCAGCCACCCAACTCCTCATAGATCAGCTCCATCTTGATTTCATCATTGATGCCGGTGTGGCCGGAGCACTGGCTGAAAACATCAATATCAATGATATTGTTTGTGCTGAACATTCCTATGAATATGACCCATGTTCTGGTAAGGAATTGGGGAAAATACCCTCCGGGGATGACGAATCCCTTACAGTGATAAGTGATCCCCTCTACCAAAAAGGTTTTCTGAAATTTTCTAAACATATCCAAGAAACAATGGCCATCAAGATCAGGATTGGTAATGTTGCCTGTGGTGAAAAGGATGTTAAAAACCGACTATTAAGGCAAGAATTGCATGAGAATTTCAATGCGCTTGCCTGCAACTGGGAAACATCTGCTGTTTTAGGTGTTGCCAACTTAAATCAGGTAAAAGCTTTTTCATTCCGGGTTGTTTCTGATTTAGCCGATGAGGATATGAAAGAATCTTTTGATGTAAATTGTAAGCCGGCACTTCAAAGGATGTTCCCCGTATTAAAGGAATTTATCTTTGGAGGCTGGATACAGAAGTTTGGTTAAGTAATAAAGATAAAGGGAGAAATCTTTATGGCTGTCGCGGGGACGGTTCTTTTGACAATAAAAAGGAATATACCAATAAATCAGTTCATTATTTCTGGGAATTCCGATAAAAAAATAAGAATAAAAATAAACTATCATGAAATTTTATTTATTTTCTAAAATTGAGTTCGAAGTACCTGATCCTATTTCTTTGATTGAATGCTACTGTTACCAGAGTGATTTTTATTCCAGATATGATGTAATTGAAAAGCGGAAAATAGAAGATGTAAACAGGATTGGCGCAAGATTGAAAAGTCAAATAATTTCAGATTGTAAGGTTATAATTGAAGGCACCAGGGAATTAGATATATTTCAGAACACCCTTAATCAATTTTTAGATTTAGATGAGCAGGAAAGAGAAAAGCGGGTAAAAGAATTAAATGATGTAGTTTTTCAAAAGCTTTTTAAAATTAATGGAATCCGTTTTTCGACTGCTACAAAGATTCTGCATACCGTTTACCCTGAGATTATCCCGATGATCGATAATCCCCTGCAAAGGAAGTATAGAAAAGAAATCAATCTCTCCTGGAATCTACAAAAAGCCGATGAAATTCTTTTTGATTTTTATCAAAATCTAAAGGTAAACAACAACCGCAAAAATTTAGATGAGATTTCTGCTGAACTAATAAAAATCAACCTTAAACATCTGACCAGAATTAGAATCTTTGACATTCTCTGGTGGTCTTATCTGAAAGCTGAAAGATTGAAGAATGTAAGAGGGATCAATTGGACTTCGATTCATTGATTTAAATTAAATATTTTTAGGAGGATTTAAATGAAATATAACGAAGACTTGGAAAAGTTATTAACCGGGATTTTTAGTATAGTTGGTTTGCTGGCGATTATCATTAAATTATTTATTACTGGTTGGACAAATGAAAATGTCCTTGATGCCTTAATCAATCTTGCTGGTTTGGTTGTTACGATTATTGTCTTTTTGGTTGCTTTTCAGGCAATGCGCCGACTGGATTATGCTAGCTTTAAAAGAGAATTTGAAAAAAATCTTCAGGAATGGATCAATCAAAATGAATATTTAATTGATAAAGAGAAAATCCAAGCAGGGAAAGAAAATAAAAGATTTTATTATATTTTATCTAAAGCCCATCATAATAATGTGGTCTTACAGGAAAAAACAGCTCATGAATTTCCTATCAAAGATGGTTTTTATTGGCATAAAGGAGTCTTTCTTTATACAGATTACAAAGATAAAGAAGAAATTATCATTGGCCTTAATAGGTCATTTTTTATCTCAAAACGTGGTGGAGATTTGCCAAAACCTTTTAATTCATTGATGGACATTGCAGAGAATTTTAAACTTAGAATAAAGGAACATTTTCAAGGCAAATTTGATTATGACAAAAAAGTGGATAATGGTTTGCCTATAGAAATTACTGATGAAGGTACACGGCTTCATATTTCCATTAATAAAATAGCAAATACCAAGGATAATGCCAAAACAGCTATCGACATGCTGGAATACATTAAGACTCTGATTATTGCTCTGGCATAAAAATAATAATTTGTTCAAAAATGAAAGGATGAAATATCATGGGAATTTTTCCACAAAAATCAGATTCACATGGCAGCTTAAGAAATTTACAAGTTGCCATTAATGAGAAAAAAGATTTTTTAGATGATAAAGTATCAAAGGTTATTGGAAAAAAGATGAACATTAGTTGGAAATCTCCTCTAAAGGAATATGATTATGCGGAGTACCGTGATGAGGATTATTTGAGATTGTTAGGCTTAAACAATAAAATTAAAAAAACTTTGAATTCATTTTGGCCAAATAATGGTCCTCAATGGGATGCACTGGGTATAAATCAAGATGGTGAAATCATACTTGTGGAAGCCAAAGCAAATATTCCTGAGATGGTAAGTCCAGGAACTGGTGCAAAAAGTATAAAGACAATTAATAAAATCAAAAATTCCTTGGATGAAATGAAGCAATATTTAAATATTTCTAATTCCATTGATTGGACTGGAACATTTTATCAATATACAAATAGAATTGCCCATTTATATTACTTAAGAGTGCTAAATAATATAAATGCTAATCTTCTTTTTATATATTTTATCAATGATAAAACAGTGGATGGTCCAAAGACCAAGGAAGAATGGCTTGGTGCCATAAAAACAATGGAATGTTATTTAGATCTTAATAAACAACATAAACTTAGAAAGTATATTTTTGATATTTTTATAGATATTAGTGACTTAAGATAAGAGAAATTGCAATTCAATACTCCAAAGAATGTTCCCGGTATTGAAGGAATTTATCTTTGGAGGCTGGATACAGAAGTTTTAGACATTGTAAATTTATAAAGTAAAGCAGACTTGCTTTTTAAAGATAAAAAAGCTTATAATAAAAAATAAAGATTTATGTAGGAGTTATAAATAAAATAAGACAAATAGTAAAAATGTAACATAAATTACTACAGCATACCAATTCTCCATCAGTACCACATAAAAGATGCATTATTGCAATATAAATGTTCTCTTTTTACGTATCCCCTAGAATAATAAACTAATATGAATTCAATTCAGAGTTTTCATTGATTAACTAACAAGAAATCCTTAAGTGATGCAGGAAGTTTTTTGCTTTTTTACCATAATTATATTATTGAAATAAAGAGGTAGCCTATTGAGTAAAGAATTTCCTATTTGAAAAAATTAACCATTGAAAAAGACTCAAAGACACTAGCTAGATTATCTACTTATTTAAATGAAAAATTAACACAAAATTGTTAAGAAATTTTGGTTATTTCCCAATTGTAAACAAATCTATTGATGAATAAAAATATTAGAAAATTTTATGGGATAAAGTATTATTGAGAGGGAGATAAAAATGAAAAAATTATTAGTAATTTTATTGATTTCAATTTTAGCTATCTTTGTTTTTGTTGGATGTGAAGGTGTCAGCACTCCACCTAATGGAAGCGAAGGAGAAGGAGAGGGAGAGGGAGAAACTGAAGAAATAAGTGTGGAAATAGAGGGCTTTGAAGTGATTAATGATAAGCCCTATATCGCTGCTGGAAACCATAATCTGACTGTAACCTTCCCTTTACCTGTAAAGGATGCCTATGGAGTTATCACTGAATGTACTGGTGATTATAATGAATCTGAAAATGATACTATTGTGGAACTTTCCCCTCCAGATGGTTGGGATCCAGAAGAAGGGGCTACAGTCTGGAGTGGTACTGCATCGTTTAGTATTGGACAAAATAATTGTTGTGTTTCTTTTGTAATAATTCATTCCAGTGCATGTCTAGAGAATACTTGTTTTGTGATGCCAGTTATTGTTTCGACTGACCCGGAACTTCCCTGTTAGAAATCAAATTTCACTACCAATTTTTTATAATGTTGTTTAAAAAATATATAAATAAAAACTAAAAATTATTTAAAAAAAGAAAAGGAATAATATACCAACAGAATTATACAATTAATTTCTAATGTTTAAGAATACAGGAGATTAGAAAAAATGAAGATAGATTTATTTGTTAGAGTATTATTGATAATCGTTGCAACTTTATTGGCCTTTAATATGGTGTTGCCCATGTTATCCAATTCAGATATATCTTATGCTGCCAATTCAGTACAATATAAAGTAGATAGTGTTGATCTTGGCAAAGTGGGAGTTCTTAAAACAAGTGGATTGGAGAAACTGCTAAATGAATATAGCAAGGAAGGCTGGGAGACAATTAGTGTAAATGTTGTAGCTATAGGATTGGGTGGCAAGGCATTAGTTGTATTTAAAAAATGAATATATGTTCATAAACTAGTTAAGATTTTAATAAAATAATCTTTTATTATAATCTTTAATTGTATATCTATCTCTAATATTTATATAAAAATAAAAGAGAGGGGTTAATATGTGGAAGAAAATAATTTCTTTGTTACTTATTTTGAGTTTAATGGTAACAGTAGTGGGGTGCGGAGTAGTGCCTACTATCCCTTCTACTCCTGATCCAAAATTAGTATTAGTTCGAGTTACCGATCCGAAAAGCAATCTAGTTTCCGTAGCCGGGATAGAGAACAAAGATGCAATGGCAATTCTTGGAGAAAAAGATGCCGAGGGGAACCCTACAAGCATAACGGGATCAGTATATGTCTTGGAGCAAGGGAATGCATTCGCTATTGATGCAGGCACTGACGGACTTCCAAGGTATTTGATAGATTTTGAAGGCAATAAAGTAATTTTTGAGAATTATACAGATTCTACAGTAGACATTTCTATGTATGACTATAACGAGAATCTTGTTCAGGAACCTATTACAATAAATATAGAAGCCGAAGATCTTTTAGAAATAAAACAATTATATAATTCTTTTTATTCACAACAAAAAGAGGCGGGGAAAAATGTAGCAGATGATATAGCAGCTGGATTGAGATGGGGGGCTAAAGCAGTTCCATGGGTTGCATGCGCAATTACTGGTGCAACATTTATTCCCGTCCTAACTGTAACCTTACTCCCCTATTTTCCTTATGTTGCATCTGTTTGTGCTGGGTCCATTTTAACTACAGCTCTTTCTGCTAGTGAGATATGGTCTTTTAACGAGTATGAAGAAGCGGGAATCACGACTTCGGGATTTAGCTCAACCAATCCTGCTGAATACGTAAGTCCCGTGCTTAATTTGCTAGCTGATGCATTTGAAGGGAATTGGGGCACTAACAAACCTCCAACTATTACCTCTGCTCCAATAACTTCTGCAACCGTTGGGCAATTATACAGTTATCATGTCACTGCAAATGATCCTAATGACGATGTACTTAGTTATTCACTTATCATCAAACCCAGTGGAATGGAGATAGCTCCAAATGGATTTATTTCATGGATCCCCACAGATTCTGGAAATTTTGATGTTAAAATAGAAGTATCTGATGGAGAATTCTCTGACACCCAGAATTTTATTATTACAGTAGAAGGGTCAGAACCTTCCATTGGGCAGGTTCAGCTTTCAAATCCATACAATGGCTCCACTGTCAACACATCTACTGTGGTACTTTCCTGGAATTCCATAGCCAATGCCACCGGCTATGAGGTTGTCTACGATACTTCGAGTAATTTTGCAAACCCAATCGGATGGACAGTATCTGGTACATCTAAAACAACTGGTACCCTAAACGATGGAGTAACTTATTACTGGCGTGTCCGGGCTTTAGTAGGAGATCAATATTTTTCATGGTCTCCTGTCTGGAGTTTTACAAAAAGCGGATCTGTTTCCTCTCAAGAGGTAACTCTTGTGCTCTATATCTATGAGAACAGCACAAGCGGCCCTCCTCTTTCAGGAGTAAGCGTTGGAGTCGTTGACGGCGAAGGTAATTCATCTAATCACACAACAAACAGTAGTGGATATGTGACGATAAAGGGCATACCTGGCACATGGTCTTTTTCAGCGATGAAATCAGGGTATGATACTAATAATTGGACCCAGGCAATTACAACTAATTGTACAAAATATGGATATTTAGTTAAAAGTGCAACCCCAGTTGGTACCATTGATGTGTTTGCTACACTAGATGGATCACCTTGGATTGGATCTCTTAATTATAGTTTAACTGGGTCTTCTCCTTCAAGTGGGAGCACTGTTCCTGCTGTTCTCAATAACAAATTCGTGGGATCATACAGTATTACTTATAATTCCGGAGGGCCCTCTAATGCCTCCCTTGTATCTATTACCCCAAGTAGTAATCAGACGCTCTCAACAGGTGGAATAATAGCTTTCACATTAAACTTTATTACCGAAGAGATTCTTCCACCAAATCCTCCTGCTTTTCTTTCCCCAGGGACTACATCTGCCCCTGGTACAATTATAAGTACCTTGACCCCAACTCTCTCATGGCAGGCAGTACCAAATGCTGATTATTATAACTTATCTGTTAGCATTTATCCTTATGGCACAAGCAATATCATTTTCTATAATCAGCAGATATATGGGAATTCAATTACTATCCCTAGTGGATATTTGCAACCCGGACAGAAATACCGTTGGAATATGCGGGCTTATAACAGTGCCGGCTATAGCGATTATTCTTCTGATTATTATTTTCAGACTGGAATAACCCTTGGACAAGTCCAGCTTTTGGGCCCCTCAAATGGAGGGTTATTACCACCAATGAGCGTTTATTTCTGGTGGGATTCTGTGAGCAATGCTACAAAATATCAATTTATACTCTATAACTCACAAGGACAAGTTGCACTAGACACGATAAGAACTAGCACTTCTTTGAGTGTTGCTCTTGGTACTGAAGAAACAATCACTTGGAAAGTAAGGGCAGGGGATAATAGTGGCAATTGGGGACCCTGGTCTAGTACATGGAGTTTGACAATCAAATCATTATAAGTATTAAAGCAGTTTAAAGATACTGTTTACAACATTTCGGTATCTTTTAACGGGAAACCCATAGGGTCTGAGGTGTTTCTAATCAGCTGATTGAGAATTTCATAGAATAGGAAAATTGGAAGAGAAGAAAAGGTAAATAATAAAGGAGGAAGGAGGGGAGGATCAAGTCTTGAATTATAAGTTTTATCTGATATTTCAAGACCTAACCCCACAGACACCTCTAGTTGCAGAATAGAGTTATAATGAAGAAAAAGAATTT
Source organism: uncultured Atribacterota bacterium (assembly GCA_964433555.1). GTDB lineage: Bacteria > Atribacterota > Phoenicimicrobiia > Phoenicimicrobiales > Stramentimicrobiaceae > Stramentimicrobium. Next base: position 7,466 of record CAYSRG010000039.1, read on the forward strand.
ACAATCTATAGAAATGTAATTTTCTCTGAAGTTTTTCATACAGAAGTATTTTTTTATAATAATCAGGAGGTAAAAAATGGAAGGTATGTGGTTAGCGTTTTATTGGACTGGACCGATCGGGGTCGGTATCTTTCTTTTATGTCTGGGTGGGATGATCTATCTATTGACCAAAGCGGATCTAGAGAGAAAGCGTTTTCAAAGAGAAGAAAAGGGTAAGAAATAGGTATTGCATCTCATCAGGTAAACAAAAATGATTTGTAATCTCTTCAATACAAAGTAGCTTTCAAAAGGTCTATGACAAGTAATGTATTCAAGGTCAATAGTCATGGTCAACAGGTTCATTAAAGAATTTTTTCAGTCTTTTTATGCTCCCAGGTCCCTCTATTCGGAGCTCTCCAAAAGTCAGGAGAATAGCAGCTGGCTTTGTGTATTGATTTACAGTATTATTTATATACTGGGGTCCCTCTGGCTATACTTTCATGGCTTTACTCCCTTTGTGGAGCCCTGGATTAGGGTATCAAAAGATATCTACTACCTGGTCCAGGCTTTCTATATCCTACCCTTGGTTATTCTGATGTGGATTTTGGGGACTGGTGTCCTTCATCTCCTGTGCCGGCAATGGGGAGGAAAGGGTAGCTTTGAGGTTTTATTCTCGATGACTGGTTATTCTCTTTGGGCTCCCTGGTATCTACTCATCATTGCAGACTGTATTCATTCCACTCCAGATTGGTTGTATAATTTAGTTCTTCTAACAAGTATCATCTTAATCTTAATTGGAACTTCAGTGGCAGTCTTAGTTGAAGAGAAAGTTAACCTAATAGTGGCGTTTTTCTCATCTATCATTTCTCTTTCTTCAATCGGATTGATACTGTTTACTTATATTCGTTAACTTTAAAATATCTATTTTTTAAAAATCACACTATTCCAGAATTATTAGATTTTGAGAGTTTTTCTTTGTAAAGTTCTAAACATATCCAATAGGGGGAGGGTCTTTTCTTTTATTTTCTTTTCAGATAAGATAATAAAAAGTATTTTAAAGATAGATTTATTCGTTTATAAAGAATAACCTTTCATGAAGGAATACAAACCAAAGGTAGATTCTAAAATCTTGACAGAAGAAAGGAGTCGTTATTGGAGATTCGGGAACTTAAAAAGAACAAGAAATAATACAGGGGACGGTTCTTCGTTTGAGGAATTTTCCCCATGATACAGGGGACGGTTCTCTGTTTCACAGTTTTAAAATTAGATGTAAGAGAAAAGAGGTCTGGTCTTCACATTTGACATATAGGCAAGAAAATTAAAAAAGGAGAAGCCTATTTTGAATGAAAAAGAATGGATGAAAGAAGTAAGAAAGAGGCTGAAAAAAGAAATATTTTTTAAGGATACGAACCTCTCTTTTTATGATGGTAGAAAAATTCCTTATTCCTTTGAAATAATCAGTTACAAAGAAAACGAACCAGAAGAAACTAATCTAATCAAATATGAAACTGATTTAATCATTTGCCAGAATTTGACAGAGAATAAATGGAAACCACGGATTATTATTGAAGGCAAATTAAATTCAGACACTACTCATGACGCTATGACCTACAGTCAAAAAGCTGCAACTCATAAACATGTTCACCCATTTCTAAGATATGGGATATTAATAGTGAATCGCAAACATTATCCTTTGCCAGGTAGATTGTTTCGCAATGGTGTTCAATTTGACTTTATGCTCTCCTGGGTAGGATATGAACCGACTAATGAGGAATGGAAAGATTTTATAAAGGTAATAAAAGATGAGATTCAATATTCCCAACAATTAGAAGAGATGATATTTCATTCCAGATCAAGAAACAGAAAACATTATACAGTTTTACAAAGAAAGTTGTATTTAAAATAAAGATTATTTACAAAAAATAGTGTATTAGATTTTATGATATGGGAGGTCTGAATGGAAGGATTAAGCACATATGATAGTACTAAAGAATCCTTAGCAGGTATCTTAAAAGAGATAGATCAAGGGAAAATACAATTACCTGAGTTTCAACGTGATTGGATTTGGGATGATGATCATGTTTCAAGTTTACTTGCAAGCGTAACATTATCATATCCAATTGGCGCAGTAATGTTATTACAAGCCGGGAACGAAGAGTTTATATTTAAAACACGATTAATACATGGAGTTGATAAGAACATTTTTTGCAAGCCTGATCTTCTAGTGCTTGATGGGCAACAAAGATTAACTGCTCTTTTTCAAGCTTTGTATTCACCCTGTCCAGTTGAAACAAGAGATTTATATGGGAAGGAAATCAGACGTCATTATCATGTAGTGATTGATGAAGTTATCTCTGATTTCGGGGATAGAGAAGAAGTTATTTTAAGCCTCTCAGAAGACCGTATGCGCAAAAATTTTAGAGGAGAGGTTATTGAAGATTATTCGACCTTTGATCAACAGTGTCAAGCAGGAATATTGCCTTTAGATATTGTGTTTAATTCCGATAAATTGATGGAGTGGATGATGCAATATCTAAATATAATCCCTGAAGAAATGCAATCACGATTAAAAAAATGGAAAATACTTACTGAAAGAATTATTACGCCCATCAGTCAGTATCAAGTTCCAATTATTGTATTAAAAAAAGGTATTACAAGAGAGGCAATTTGCCAGGTTTTTGAGAAAGTTAATACTGGTGGAGTTCCCTTAACAATATTTGAATTACTTACTGCAACCTTTGCCGCTGAAGGATACAACCTTCGAGATGATTGGACTAGAAGAAAAAATGATTTATTAAAATATCCTATTTTTAAAGGATTACAAAGCGAAGATTTTCTTCAGATTATCTCCTTACTTTCGACTAGGAATAAAAAAATAAAAGCATTGGAAACAGGAATACGTGAAGATCAATCTCCCGGTATTAGTTGCAAGAGAAGGGAAATTCTTAGGATGAAGCTTGATGATTATAAAACCTGGGCTGATATTTCAAAACAAGCATTAGTAGATTCAGCCAAACTTCTTCATCAACTTAATTTTTTTACTAACAGGGATCTCCCCTATGGTAAACAGATAGTTCCTCTTGCTGCTATTATTGCAACATTAGGGGATAGTTCCAAACTCGACAATGTGAAAAGTAAATTATCTCGTTGGTTTTGGTGTGGAGTATTTGGAGAATTGTATGGGTCTGCTATAGAAAGTCGTTTTGCCAAAGACTTACCAGAGGTATTGGAATGGATAAGATCTGGAAGTATAATACCTTCAACAATAAGTGATGCAAATTTTGCTGCCTCCAGGCTTTATTCATTAAGGACACGCAATAGTGCTGCCTATAAAGGAATTTATGCATTATTAATGAAGTCCGGATGTATTGATTTTAGGTCTGGTGATCCAATAAATGTAGCAACTTATTTCGATGAGAGAATTGACATCCACCATATCTTTCCTCAGAAGTGGTGCCAGGACCATTTTTTACCAAGAGAGGAATATGATTGTATTCTTAATAAAACTGCCCTTTCTGCAAGAACGAATCGTATTGTTGGGGGCAAGGCTCCCAGTGAATATATAGAAATTATTCAAAGAGCTGCAGATATAAATGAAGAAAGAATGAACGAAATATTAAATTCTCATCTTATTACCCCTACTCTTATTCGAAAGAATGATTTCAATAATTTTATTAAATTAAGACAAGAAACAATTATAAGTCTGATTGAATCAGTTATAGGTAAACCAGTTGTGAGGGATATTAGAGATGTATCACCTGATATAGGAGAAAATATAGAAGAGAATCTTCTATTTCAAGAAGAATTAGAAGAGGAAGAAAATGACGAAATAAACAATAATAACTTACAAGATAATATTAAGGAAAATTTTAAGAATAATTTCTAACTGAATTAGAAGTTTTATGTCCAAGAGCGATTATTTTGTTATAATTCATTTTCAAACTGAGTGGAGTCAATTTCAAGAAATAGTTTTTTAAATACTTATTATAATGGGGATGATAAAGATAATAGCCAAAGAAGAGGATTTGGTTTTTGTATTTTAGATTTAACCGGTAATTTTGAAGAATTCAAAGATCGTATGGATGAGTTTGTTTTTAATATAAAAGATTTATTAAGTCAGGGGGAAAATATGAATCCACATGAGTATATTATATCCAAGCAATTGCAGTGGGCTTATCGTAATAATATTGTGCTTATAGGGAGCAAAATCAATCGTGGTCGTAAAGCTTATACTCAAAATTTAGATGCCAATTTATTTGAACCAATGTTACCAGATGTTCTAAATAATTTCAAAAAAGGTGATGGAGGAGAATTAACTGGTAGTCCTTGTAAGATGCAAGCAGTTCATTCCTCATCTGCGTTAGGTGTGAATATTTTTCAATACTGGAAAAAAATAAAGAAAATTTCTGAAATAGCTTCAGCATGTAGATTTTGTAGAAAAAACAATTCTGTTTCCCAAGATATACAATTCGAAGTTAGATATCCTATAGGGAAGAGATTTTTACGTAGTCCTAATATTGATGTAGTTATTGAAAATTCTCCTAGTTCAAGATTTAAGGTTTTTGCCATAGAATGTAAATTTTCAGAAGCGTATTTATCACGAAACCATTCCGGGATTTCTCCAAAATATATTGAATTAGATACAATATGGGGTGGTATGCCAAATTTATTAAAGTTGGCAAAAGAAATAAGTCCTGATGATAACAAATATTCCTATTTGTATCCCGCTCAACTAGTAAAACACATTTTAGGGTTGAAAGAAAAGTTTGGTAAGAATAAATTCCGACTTCTGTATCTCTGGTATGATACGGTAGGACCAGAAAGCAGGATTCATCATAAAGAGATAGACAAATTTACTAAAATAACAAAAGCAGATAATCTCTATTTTCATGCCATAAGTTATCAGGATTTAATTGTCAATTTAGCCAATGATTACCGGAATTTACATAGAGACTACATTAACTATATTACTGAACGATATCTATAGGTATGGAAGGTAGAAGGTAGAAGAAGGGCTCAAGCTTCACAATTTCACAAAAAGAAAAAATACTGGTTTATTATAAAAATAACTAAGAAGGAAGTAAGATGATAAAAACTGATATTGGTGAGTATATTGTAGGAGCATATTTAAAAGTTGTTAAGAAATGTGATTTTATTGATTATAATGCCAGACCCCCGGTTGGTGGACTTGAAGGGCTAAATGAACTGGATGTAGTAGGATTGGATTTTAAGAATAAAAGTGTTTATCTCTGTGAGGTTACTACGCATATAAGAGGAATTTTATATAAAGACAATAAAAATACTATCGTAAAAATAAAGAAAAAATTTGAAAAACAGAAAGAATATGCAGAGAAGTATCTTTCAGATTTCCCAAAAAGATACTATATGTTTTGGTCACCGGTAGTCCCAAAAGGTTATATTACAGAAGAACTGGAGAAGATTGATGGACTGGAAGTTGTTATTAATGAGAGATATGCCAAATGTATAGATGAATTAAGGGAAAAAGCAAAAAAATCTACCAATGATGTTGGAAATCCGTTTTTTAGAATATTGCAGATCTTAGAGCATTTAAGGAGATAATAGAGATTTTAAAAACACAAGGGGTTACTTATGTATTTAGCTGAAATTCATGGAAAATTTTCTCCTAGGGAAGAAAAAAAGGAAGATATTCTAACTTCCAAAAATAAATCGAGGGGTCTGGTCTTCACAGGCTGACCGAGAACTTTTATCAATAAATGCATATGTAGATGAGCTTCGGCAA
>CAYSRG010000040.1:0-8892 GCA_964433555.1 uncultured Atribacterota bacterium
ATTTAACGTAGTAAAAATAAATCTTGCTTCCTTTTTCAGCACCCTGGTAACATTCCGGAGTATTTCATAATTCATCTCATCGGTTTCCATCAGGGGAAACCCACCCTCACAGAGCATAATAGCTACATCATAGCAGGTATCTAAATGAAGATCCCTGGCATCCTGTTGCTGAAAATCAATTATAAGACCACTTGTCTTTGCTTTTTCTCTTGCCCTTTTCAACTGGGATTCGGATAAGTCTATCCCGGTAACATTATATTCTCTTTTTGCTAATTCAATAGAATGTCTCCCGGTCCCGCATCCTACATCTAATATTTTTAAAGATTTATTATACCCTAATTCCTGTTCAATAAAGTCACACTCACCAATTGTTCCCTGGGTAAAACACTCTTTATCATATTTTTCTGCATAATTCTCGAATAATTTTTCATACCATTGTTTTTTGCTCATATTTTTGCTCTGCTTTCTGTTTTTTATTTTCTTAATATTCACTTTTGTTTTTCCAGTAATATTTTTCAGCATATCATATTGATTAATTGATTGCCATTAATAAAATCATTTTAAAAGAATATATGATTACAACTATTAATAACCAGCCTCTCTATGACCTCATTATTTTGTTCTTAAAACCCTTTTCTGTTTTTTTGTAAATTTATGAGTGGCTATTTATCAAAAATATCAATAAACATACTAAGCCAATAAGTTTCTTTATAAAATGTTAATTTGAGAAACTTAGAGATAGCAAATTATCGGAAAAATTATTAATAACAGCCTTGATATAACCTGATAGGTTTTTACAAAAATAGAAAATTAGAGACAAGGACTGTAAAATCAAACAAAGAAATATGGAAAAGTTTATGTGTTATTCTGGAGCGGCTGGCAAACAGGACACCAATAAATTGCACCACCTAAATAAGGCGACTTCTGTATAGCTGTTCCACATACCGGGCATAGCTTCCCAACCGTATTTTTACTGAGAATCGTCTTATATCCACCTGCTCTCCCAAATAAATCCTTTTCGGTATCACGTCCTCTCAGGCTGGTCATTTCTGCCAGTGTATTTTTCACCGAATGGAATAGCTTTATATATTCCTTTTTGTCAATTTTTCCCATTTTACGTTTTGGATGAATACCAGCATGAAAGAGAATATCCTGCAATACGCCATTGCCCAGACCAGGGATACGTTGCTGAGTTGCAAGATATGCTTTAGCTGAAAGTTGACCTGATTCAACTGTTCGTAATTTATTAAAATAAGTCATATCAAAGCTATCAGCAAGAGGTAAAGGCTTTTCTTTAGCCATAAGGTAGTACTTATTTTCGAGAGTTCCCTCCATGAATGCCAGCACCGTACCATACATCTGAACTGAACATACCAGAACACTCCTATCATCAAATTCGAGCAAAAGCTGATGTTTTGTTGGTACCTTATCAGAACGATCAAAATATCTGAGATTAGCACCATCACCAAAAACTATACGGCGGTCACCTGCTGAAATCTCAATCATTGCTCCAATTCCAACACTTTCTCCTATCACCTGCCCGTAAAGGAGTGTCGTGTAATGCGCCGGATCACCATGGTAGAAAGCAAATTTATGGGGAGAATGATTAATAATAACATTATAAATAGTTTTACCATGTAATGTTTTATTTAACTGACCGGCAATAGTTGTGCTTTCTGGAATCTCAAGCATTGTATCAGAACCTCCTATACTGATAATATTATAATAAATATTAATCTGATTATATCAAAAATCTTCTTCACTAATCTATGTGATACGAATAGAAATCTAATATTTAATTTATCTATCCAGTGTGAAAAACTTGTTTCCGTATTTATTCTTTACTCTTCTCATTCGTTATAAGTATATTATAAACCTAAATATAATATCTTCCCTAAAATTTAACTCTCAAGCTAATTTTCTCAAGAATCCTGTCTCTGATCTACTAACCTCAAAATCATTATACTTCTTATAATCCCATAGGTTATCAAAATCACTCCTACCAGAATATTCACCAATTGGACAAACATTAAGGGTATAGAAAACTTAAATATGGAGATGACTAATATGGATGTCCCAAGAAAAAAAATAACTGCCAGTCCAGCTGACAACCCAAAAACAATGAGTTCCCCTTTGTTTAAAGAATATTCAATTGATTTGGCAGTAAAAATACTAGTCCAAAAAATTATGGTCAGGGGATTAGAAATAATTAACATAAAAGTTGATATAAACTTCTTACTAAATCTGGTAAATTATTAGTAGTATAGGTATTAAACTGGATGGTTTTTAATGCAGCTATTACCATATAAAGCCCAAACAAAATAAGAATAAGAGAGCTTACAAATCCCAAAAATCTCTTAAGACGATTGTTTTCTAATAATTTTGCAATTCCAATAATAGATAATATTATATAGCAATAATCAGCTAGGGCTACTGCTAAAATGGCAAAAAATCCATCCAATAATGTTCTTTGCATAACAATATTGACAACAAAGAAAAAAACAGGTCCTATAGCAACCTGCAGAATCAATCCGGTTACTAATCCTTTAACAAATATGCTAAGAAATTTATTCTGTCCTTTAACCAGTTTTAATCTCCATTTCAACTTTTTTCTTATCTATAAGAATTAAGATGCATAGCAGATACAAAAGAACACCTTCATTAGCACCAGAATAAGCCCCTCAATCAATCCGGGAATGATATTGGAAATTAGCATGGATGTTCCTAAAAGAACTGACAGTAATCCCAAAGTTAGCTGTGCTGTAAAAAGCTTCACTAAGACTGGAGGAGTGGAGCTATGCGCTTGTGTCGATATTTTCAGAAGAGTAATAAGAAATTTCCCTAACAAAATCATTCCACCAATAATATTAGACACCCCAACGAGTACGTTTAACTGTAAAACCAGAATTCCCGTGAAAAGACAGGATATAATTCCTAAAGAGGCAAATAGAAGTCCCGATAAAATCATGAGCCAGATGCGGGGGAAAGCCCCTGGGGGGGGTATTTACTTGCTCAGCTTTGAGCTTCTATATGCACTAAAATATTCCTTATTCTTTTCTTATTAATTGTTACCTTTTTTAGATTTAATAAATAACTCTTTTTTTTCTTTCTGTCAATTAAAATCATTATCACGATAGCAATAAATCTTATAGTCTGACCAATCTTTTCTATTCTTGAAGTGCTTACTATTTACTTGGAATTATAAGAAGTAAAAGCATTATTTAGTTTATCCTACTTTAACTTTTCCTTCATTATTTTAGAATAACTGCCAGAAAGAGAATACTTATCTCTTAGTGTATTGACCATCTCATACAATGAATTCTTGTATTCTTTATTTGCTCCTCCAGTCTTATAAAGATTGATAAAATCCAGGTAGAGATATGGAAATTCCTTTTTAATAAATTCAAAAAATAACTTTCTTGTTTTACCTCTTAAATATAATGTTCCGGTTAAAACATAATGCACATCACTATCTTTTGCCCAATAAAATATTGAATTAATATTGTTATCATTATCTGTAAGGTATGGGATAATAGGCATTACATGCAAGCCTATAGAGGCATTAGTTTTTCTGAATTTTTTTAGCATTTCAAAACGTCTCATTGAATTGACTGATCCAGGCTCAATTAACTTTCTTAATTCTTCATCAGCTGTGGTAACGGTAGCTGCTATATTAATATAGGTTAATCTTGACAGCTCATCAATTAAATTAAAATCTCTTAATATCAGATCTGATTTGGTGGAAATAATCGCCGGATTTTTAAACCGGATAAATAGTTTTAGTATTTCCGGCATCAATTTATAATATTTCTCTGCTGGCTGATAGCTGTCAGTAACTCCACCAATATTAACAATCTCTCTTTGCCACTCAGGATTGCTGAGTTTTTTTCCCAGCTTTTCAATGATATTTGTTTTGATAAATATATCCTCATAATAGTTCTGTGAGCCAAGATACTCATGAGAATAAATAGCATAGCAATATTTGCAGCCATGTTCACAACCGCGATAAATATTCAAATCCCACCTGTAAGGCATCCTTCTTTTTAACTTATTCAATGCTGTTTCACAATGCATTTCCTTAAACTTTTTTTCTCTCATAATCATATTTTTATGCAAATCCCCTATTTTAATCAAACAACTCTGCAAAAGATTATCAATTAAACTAATTTATAGTGTAATAAAGATAAACAGAAAATCCCCAATCTTATAGCTATAGATGTTACTTATTAGCACTTGCCCGCTGCATAATCTCTTCGATTATAGATGTTTTGGCATCTGCATAGGGCTGTACATGGCGCCATTTATTCTTTGCCAGCTCTTTTTTAACCCGGGCATATTTATTCCGGTCAGCTTTATGGATTCGCAACCAATCCTGGAAGAGTAACATCCTATCAATTTCAGATGTACCTTTACTAAACACATGTAGATTGATATCAGTAACAGGTCCCTTAAATACACGATGTTCTAACCATTCAGGTTCCCGTATATGCAAAGTGTAACCTGCAGCTTCCAGTATTGGTAAATATGATGATTCATCAGCCGAATTTTCCACAATTAGAAGCATGTCCATAATTGGTTTGGCACACAATCCTGGTATTGAGGTAGAACCGACATGTTCCACCTGTATTACATTTTCAGGAAGTACTGAAATAATCCGGTTAGCCTCCTGTCTGAATAACTCAGGCCATTGTGGGTCATATTCAACCAGAGTTATTTCTGCATTAAGCGGTTTTAGCTCTCCAACTGTAACCTTTTGAAGGTCTTTATCACTTCTTATGGTAAAATTTTTACTATTTGGTGACAAGGTCATTATAATAAGCTCCCTGATTATTTTTATTTATCATCCAGTGCCCTAACAGTTGGAACAATCGTGTAAATTAAAGCAATAGCTATAATTAATATGCCTGAAATGAAAAACCAGTTGTTAACACCGACCAGATCAGCAAACATAACTGAAAGTATCAAGTCAACAGGCATGGTCAGTGATAATACCCCCTGTCAGAGAAAATACCCGCCCTAAGTATTTTGGTTTGTATCTTTTCCCGGAAAAGAACTATTTGAACTCCGCATTAAAAAGGAACAGGTGACCCCATAATTATACAACAGATAACCAAAACTATAAATCCGTTTGGTGGAAGTAATCCTGATCCAGCTAAGCCAATACCCATCATAAAAATAGTCACTGTTATCAGGGAAATTTTCTTTTTATATCTGCCTAATAATCCCAATATCACTTCATCAACAGTCATGATAGATGCATACGCAATTTCAGTAATTGATACATGCTTAGGTGTTCCTTGGAAATATACCATACTGATTAAGGGATAAAGGGCGTCAATCGATATATAAACAAACATATACAAGGTTCCTATAAGCAGCAAGCGAGTAATCCTCTATTTGCTTTTAAGACTCTAAATCCATCTCTCATCTCTCTTATAAAGTCATGATTCAAGCTTTTTATTCCAGACTAAGTACAGGAATTTTTATCGCCACTACCGTGATACTGGCAATTATTGCACCAAGCACATTCAGTACAATTATTGTATTTAATATCCAGATAGAGAATATAATAATGATGCTAAAGCCAGGCTAATGATAAGGCTTATTGATTATAATGACTGACTGTAACCGGCACATTTGGTCAGAATTTCTTTGGGCACCAGGAGAGGCGTAACCGCATTTAATGCAGGAGAATGAAAAGCAGAGCCAGTTCTATATAATCTCTAAATATCCTTCTGTTCCATTTACCCTGATCTTCTGCCCATCCTTAATCAGCTTTGTTGCATTTTCTACCCCGACTACTGCCGGGAGACCATATTCACGGGTAATTACCGCACCATGAGACATAGCACCGCCTACCTCTGTAACAAGCCCTGCAATAGTTACAAATACAGGAGTCCAGCTGGGGTCAGTATAGCTGGTCACAAGAATATCTTCTTTTTCCACCTGAGCATCTTCCAGCCTGGAAACCACTCGTGCCCATCCTTCAACAATACCCGAGGATACGGGAACACCGGGAAGCGCCCCTGTAGGAATACTACTGCCTTCATATTCTCCCAGGGGAACTTCGCCGTCTGAAAGGATAATCCTTGGTGGAGTCATCTTTTGATATCCAGCGTATTCCCTTTTTCGTTTCCCAATTAATGCTTGGTCAACCTGTTTTGACTGAACCGCTTCACGGAACTCATCAAAGTATAGATAGAAAATATCACTAACCTGCTGAATAACACCAGCGACCAAAAGCTTTTCTGCTTCTTTTAACAAAGCTTGCTTATAAATGCCAAAGCGGCGAATCCAAAAATATTTGGGATATTCTCTGGCGCCGATAAAATTACGGAAAACACTAATCATTTTTTGGATCTTTTTCGCCTTACGGGCACCGCTGGGAAGCTCCTGTAGTCCTCTGATAATTTTCTCTTCTGTTTCCCTTGCTTCCCTTTTCCCCTGCTCAAACTTCTCAATATGTTCTCCGGGTTTTAAAAGCTTGATATTACTGAGAATGACCGGAACGAGCTGTGTCGGCTTTTCATGAAAGCGAGGCTTGGTAATATCAATTTCTCCGGGGCAGCGCATCCCGTATTTCTCAAGAAATTCACTTATAGCAGAGGCTGTCTCTATACCGCCTGGAAATTTTTTAAGTTTTTGGAAAAAACTCTCATCATTGGCATGAGAGAAGTAATCCACCACTTCCGGGTATTGACGTATAACATCTGCTACATCGCAGAGTGCAAGGCCCATCTCAGATGTGATATTATGTTCTACAGATTTGGATAATGCATTTGTTACATTCTTTTCACCCAGCCATTTTTCTGTATTAGAGTTGATTCCGCCTGCTACATACTGGCAGACCAGCACTGCTCCGAAATGTGTGGCATCGAATAATCTTTCCTGCAGTTTCTTTCTATCATCAATAATAAAGTCAAATAATTCCTGACCTGACAGATGCTCCAGTTTTTGTTTTAACTCGTATAGTGATTTTTCATTTTTCCTGACTAATTCATCAAGTATGACAGGATCATTCTTCAGATAAATCCTGAATGCCTCTTTTAGCCATGGGAAAAGCCTTGCTCCCTTCAAAAGGTTACCTTTGCCTTTTGGCAAGCTTCTGATGTATTCCTTTTTTTCCAAAACCTTCCTGACAGCACTGGCCATTAACGGGTCCATATTGTCAACTTTTTGTTTGACCATTCGCCTTCCCTGGGATGTGGTCAGATCCAAGGTAATATCCACAAAAAGCCGCCCACCTGCCTGATCTGCCGGAAATAATGAAGCAAATCCGAATAAAGAGATACCGAGAGGTAGGATGGGCTCGGTCATGACCTGCATATGGCCTACCGACATATATACTCTTTTTACTTTGTCAGGACTTTTGGGAGCAGGGAAAAGAGTTGTCAGTGGTCGGCTTTGAACAATATAAAACTCCTTATCGGCAAGGCACCATTCGATGTCCTGGGGATATCCGAAATGCGCTTCGATCTTCCTCCCTATTTCAGCAAGATGAAGTATTTGTTTATCAGTAAGGGTCTGAATCTCTCCACCTGGTTCTTCTCTTTTTATTTCAACAGTACCTGTACTATCAGCTGCTTTTATTTCTAAAGCTTTTGAACCAATTTTTTTTGAAATAATTACTCCTTCTTTAATTTTATAAGTGTCCGGATTGATTAGACCGGATACCAGTGCCTCACCCAGGCCAAAGCCGGCATCAATAGACATTGTCTTTCGGTCAGAGGTTAAAGGGTCAGCAGTAAACAGAATGCCCGAGACTTCCGACATCACCATTTTCTGTATAATAACAGAGAGCAAAACCTTTCTATGATCAAAACTATTTTGAATTCGATAGATAACAGCACGTTCGGTAAATAATGAACTCCAGCATCTAATTACATGTTTTAAAATCTCTTCTTTGCCTCTAATATTTAAATAAGTATCATGTTGACCGGCAAAGGAGGCATCAGGCAAATCCTCGGCAGTGGCACTGGAACGAACAGCAAAGGACTGTTTTTCACCAAACTGTGATAATGCTTCATTGATAGTATTTTCCACCTCTTTTGCCATTCCCCCCTTTTCAATAGCCGAACGAATTTTAGCACTAATTTCTGAAATTTTGTCTTTTTCATCATGGTGTAATCTGGCTAACAATTTCAATAGTTCTTTCAACTGTTGGTTATCTTTGATAGATTTTTTATATGCTTCGGTTGTGATGCAAAAACCAGCAGGTACTTGTATTCCGTCGATTCTTTTCAATTCTCCAAGATTTGCCCCCTTTCCGCCTACATCGTTAAGCCTTGTTTTATTTATTACTGAAAAGTTAAGCACATAGGAGTTCATTGGCATTTCACCTCTTATCTTCTTCAATGTTTTGAAATATCATCCTTATAATTTCATAATATGTCAGAGCAATCATGTTGTCAATCTGTTTTGAAATATATATTGTAATATTACAATACTATGTTAAGATAGTTATTAGGTGATAATTATGAATGGTTATGAAAAAAGAACACAGCTAAAAAGGCAGTCTATTATAGACAATGCCCGGGAGCTCTTTACCCAAAGGGGTGTTACTGATGTCAAAATCAGTGAAATTGCAGCCAGGGCTGATGTTTCACAGGTATCCATCTATAATTACTTTGGAGATAAGAACCAGCTCGCCAAAGAAGTGTTAATCGTAATGCTTGATGAAGTTATTCAGGAATATGATGAAATTCTAAACAGGGATATCCCCTTCCCAGAAAAGCTCACAATTATCATGACAAAAAAACATTCAGCAGTGATTGAAACCAGTAACTCACTATTTAGCGCATATGCCTGGTCAGATAAAGTGTTACGACAGGTCTACCGGGAAGCAGCACTAATAAAATCAACTCATATCTATCTAAAATTTATCCAGCTGGG
>CAYSRG010000041.1:0-8155 GCA_964433555.1 uncultured Atribacterota bacterium
CATAGAAAAGCTGACTTATTAGCAAGATCAAAGAAAATGTCTCTTAATAAGTTTGTGGAAAATGCAATAAATGATAAAACAAAACAAGAGACAGCCTTTTAAAAACTAAAATTGGAATCATTTGTCCGCTTGATGATGAATACAATGCTTGTAAAGAAATACTGGACTTGAAGAATGAATCAGAAATATCAGACCGAATTATTTCAGAAAGAAAAGAAGTTGACATAGAGGTTTATGTAGTTAAGGCTGGTGTAGGTTAAATGAATTGCCGTATATATTACAGAACCCCTCTACTCTTTTGATAATACGACAGATGCCAAGAAGTGAAAAAACTAATGGTTGACAAAGTGTTTCTGATAATTTACAATAATTGTAAATTATGAGAAACAATAAAAATAGAAGTAAAACTATAATAGAATTAGCAGAGAAACTGCCGGTTTTCACTTTCAATGATTTTTTGGGTGTTGAAGAGAATGATTCTTATCTCCGGATGGTTTTGCACCGCTATGAGAGAAGTGGCAAGTTGCTCCGTGTAAAAAAGGGGATTTACACAACTGCTGCCTATGTCGAGAAAATGAGAAACCGTGGTGAAATAGAAATATTTACCGATTTTCTAGCCAACTTTTTATATCCACCTTCCTATCTTAGCTTGGATACAATTCTTTATCGCAATAATATTTTAACAGAAATTCCAGTTAATCCAACTTCTGTTTCTCAGAATAAAACAGCTATGTTTACTAACAAGCTTGGTAATTTTATATACCATACAATCAAACCTTCTCTTTTTCTTGGTTATGAATTATCTGAGGATAGCGGTTTTTCTATTATGAGAGCTACCAAAGCCAAAGCTTTATTTGACTTTTTATATCTTCATAAAAATGTTTTGCCTAATAAGGAAGCCGTGAGAGAATTAAGACTAAATGTAGAAAACTTAACTCGATCTGATATTAAAGAAGTAAGAAAATATGTTGCTTTAGAGGGTTCCAAAAAATTAAAAAAAATATTTAATTATCTCTTGGATTGAATAATGGAATTGATAAAAGTATTTTTAACTAAATTAATTAAGGATTCTGCTTCTGATGACAAAGTTTTCATCCGGAATTTATTAAAGAATTATTTACAGATTCTTGTTTTAGATTTCATTTATTCTGATAGAAAATACAGTCAACTGGTTTTTTACGGAGGTTCAAGTCTAGCGCACTGTTATAAAATGCCACGACTTTCAGAAGATTTGGATTTTGTTGATCTGAAGAAAAAAATTGAAATTTCCAAATTAGCTGAAGATTTAGAAGTGTACTTTAAGCAAAAAACAGATCTTGCAGTAAAAGTAGTGACTCAGAAATTTCGAATCTATTTAAAATTTCCTTTGCTACGTGAGTTGGGATTAGCTGGGAAAAGTGAATCAGACCTGCTTTTTTTAAAAATAGAAATTTTCAATGAATTTGATTTTTGCACAGATTATAAGATAGAAAACATCCCTTTATTTAAGTTCAATAGAACAGTATTGATTAAGACCTTTGATTTACCGACTTTAATGTCTACCAAGATCCGTGCTGTTCTAATGAGAAAATGGGAAAAGACTGACAAAGCGGGGAAAACTTTAGCAACAGGTAAGGGAAGGGATTATTATGATTTGCTCTGGTATTTAGAAAAAGGCATAATGCCAAATTATAAATGCATTGAAACTATTAATAATAAGGGGCAGCTTAAAGAAAAATTACTTTCAGCAATTACAAAAGTTGATGATAGAAGTATTCAAATTGACCTTGAATCTCTAATCGATAATCCTGAGTTGGTAAGGAATTTAAGTAAGAATATCAAAAAAATATTAAAAAGAATGATAGAAGCTCTTTAATTTGAGGATATTAAAAATGACAAAAAGAAACATTAAAACCTTAATTTTTGTTGATTGTGAAGCAAAAGGTAAGTCACCAAGTACCGGGAAGCTTACTGAATTCGGTGCAGTTGAGTATCCTTCAAGAGAAACTTTTCATGGAGTATTGGTAGGGGAAAAGGCGATGAAAGAAAATGAAGTTTTTGAAGAATTTGAAAAATGGGTTCTTCAAGTTACGAATGGATTAAGGCCGGTTTTGGTAAGCGATAACCCTGCCTTTGACTGGCAGTGGATCAATGATGGCTTTTGGCGTACCATTGGCAGGAATCCTTTCGGTTGGAGTGCTAGAAGGATTGGAGATTTTTATGCTGGCCTTGTGGGAGATTTTGCAAATTCCAGTTCATGGAAAAAATTACGCATTACACCACATGATCACAATCCTGTTCATGATGCAATGGGGAACCTGGAAGCATTTGAGAGGTTGTTAAATGGAGAAAGATAGCAAAAGACATAAAGATCTTGAATTATAGTTTTTACTAACCTTCAGAATTGATTTTTGGATAAAATTGAATGTTAGATGATTGACTTCTCAAAACGAAGAGAATCCTGTAATTAAAATGTATATTGTAAAAACTACTATTTATGTATATAATGTAGGATATAAACCTACAAATATTACCTAAATGGTGGAAATTATGTATAATGAAAAGACATTAGGCAAAATAAGTGCCAGACTCATCAATAAATTATATGATGAAAATAGACCTATTTTCGATATTGCCCACGCACAACAAATTTTAGACTATAGTTATAATAATACAAAAGATTTATTAAAAGATTTGGTAAAAAGAAAGGTTATCGTACGTCTAAAAGCAGGAAAGTATTTAATCATTCCCCAAGAAATAGGTAGCGGAGTGGGCTATGTTGGCAATTGGTATATAGCTGCTAAAGAGGTTATTAATTCTCCTCAATATTACATTGCTTTTTATAGTGCAATGAATTATTGGGGGATGTTAACACAGCCTTTGTTGAAAATCTTTATAGCTACCCCTAAAAGACAAGTAGTTCCTAAAGAAATGAAAGGCAAAATGATCATTATCACTGTGAAAGAAAATTCAATTTGGGGAATCAAGGAAGAATGGATAGAGCGCAAAGAAAAAATTAGAATTTCAGATATAGAAAAAACTATCATAGACTGTCTGACTTTCCCCCAGCATTGTGGGGGAATTACTGAAATAGCTAAGGGAATTTGGATAATGAAAGAGAAGATTGATCAAAAGAAATTATTAAGCTATGTAAAAAGACAAAAGAAAAATGTTGTTGCAAAGAGATTAGGTTATTTATTAGAGATACTAAATATTGGTGATTCTGATAGTTATTTTGAATTAAAAAAATATGTAAAAGATAGATATGACTTATTTGACCCAACTTTATCATTTAAAAGAATTAATAAAAATAATTGGCGTTTGATTGATAATGTTGGACAAAAACAGATTAAAGATACGATAAGGTTTTAAAAAATGATTGATTTTTTTCAAGCACAAAGATTATCTCTCAAATACAGCGTTTCTCCGGAGATTATAGAAAAAGATTATTTTATAGAGCTGATATTATTTTATTTTTCTCAAGATACTTTTCTTCATGACAATATTGTTTTCAGGGGTGGAACCGCTTTAAAGAAGATTTATTTTCCTGAATACCGATTTTCAGAAGATTTGGACTTTGTAATTAGTAATAAAGATGAAGTAAACATTTATCGTGATAAGATTTTTCAAATTTTACAAAAAATATCTTCTGAATATCCTTTAGAAACAGATAAACGAATTATGCTTGAAAGAGATAGATTACAGTTATTCATAACTTTTGACGTTATTCCAAATATCGGCGGTATGAAAGAATTAAAAGTTGATATTTTAAAAGATGATTATATTCCTAAGAATGAAGAAAAAAGAATAAATTTTTCATACTCGGATTTTAAGGATAATAATCTGATGCTACGAAGCTATGCTTTAGAGTCAGTAGTCTGTGACAAAATTGGCAGAATTATGAGTATCGATAATGAGCCAAGGGATTTGTTTGATTTATGGTATTTATTAAAGCTGGAATTGGATTCTGGTATTATTCATAATGAGTACAAGATAAAATTTGGTTACGATATTATTATACCTAATTTAATTAGCCAAATTAATAAAAATGATTATAGGAGCAATTGGGAGAATAGACTATCTTATCAAATGAACAATCTTCCCGATTTTAATTTAGTTAATCATGATTTAAACCAATTAATAAAGGAAAAATTAAAATTAGATATTTAAACCATATCGCCATCTTTCTAAAGCAAAGCAATTTGACAATAAGAAGACAGAGGGGTCAGTCTTCACAAGTTCACAATATAGTAAATGATGCTTTTCGTATCTTTGTATTTGACATAAAAGACAAAATATAATTTAAGAAGAGGTCATTTTGAATTCTACAAAAACAAAAATTGGAATAATTTGTCCGCTGGATGATGAATATAATGCCTGTAAAGAAATACTGGATTTGAAGCATGAATCAGAATTATCCGGATGAATTGTTTCAGAAAGAAAAGAGAATAACATAGAGGTTTATGCAGTTAAGACAGGAGTAGGTAAAATCTGAAAAGAGATAAGAGTCTGGTCTTCGCATTTGACATATAAACTTGGATTATATTTTTTAAGGTGTTCGTTTTTTCTGGAATATGGTATAAGAAAAATAAAGAAAAATTCTTTAAGGTGAATTATCAATATTTTGATTATAATGTGAAAATATGATATTATGATAATGTGAAAGGAGGTAATTGTTATGAGTTTAACTAAAATAAATCCCAGAGGACAAATTACCATACCAACAAAGTTTAGAAGTGCCTTGAACTGTAAACCTGGAGATTATGTAGAAGTTAAAATGGAAGGGAATATACTGAAAGTAATTCCAAAAGAAATGATCGATAAGAGTCAAATGTGGTTTTGGACTAAGAAACATCAAAAAGCCGAAGAAGAAGCCGAGTCAGAACTTCAGCAGGGAAAAGGGAAAGAAGTGAAAAATGTTAAGGAATTAATTGATGAACTCGATAAATAAATTTGTCTGGTTACCAAGGTTTAGGCGGGACTATAAAAAATTAACTCCTCAATCTCAAAAAAGGATTAAGCAAGCCCTATTACAAATGGAAAGAGATTTGAAGCATCCTTCTTTGGAGACAAAAAAACTTAAAGGGACGAATTATATTTGGGAAGCGAGAGCTTCTAAAAGTTTAAGAATTACTTTTAATTTAAGAGGCAAATTAATTACCCTTAGAACTGTTGGGGAACATAAAATATTAAATCAACCTTAAACAAAATGAATACAGACACACTGGTTTGGAAATAGCGAAAAATATCCTTTTTTATGAAATATGGTAGTGGGAATGAAATTTTATTTATTCTCCAAAATTGAATTTGAAATCCCTGATCCTGTTACTCTAATTGAATGCTATTGCTATCAGGTTGATTTGCATAATAATCATTGACATTCTCTGGTGGTCTTTTCTGAAAGCGGAAAGATTAAAGAGTATAAAAGGAATTTGCTGTACTTCGATTTGACATTCTTATAAAAGCTCATGGTATGAAATTAGTCAGAATATATTAGAAATATTATCTAGTTAATTTGACATAGTCCAATTAATGCATTTTTATCTATGATATAGATATAATATTACAATAATTAGAGAATATCCAATGAATGCAATAAAAAATATAAAACATACTAGAAAAGGAATAGAATATAAGAAAGCTTTCCGAAGAAGGAAAGCAAATATTTTCAATTAACGATGCTAGAAAAATTGCGAATACTTGTAAAGTCTCTGAACAGTATGTAAACGAAGCGTTGTACTACTTAGCCCAGGATGGTTGGATAATCATAAAAAAGCAAAAGGTAAAAATCAAAAGGAGGATAATTCATGGAATATTCTGTACCTACCTTATCAATTGTATTTATGTCGGTTGTTGCCCTGGCCGGGATCGCTATTCCAATTATCCTATTCCTTATATTCAGGAAAAAATATAAGACAGATATTGTACCGTTTTTTGTCGGTTGTTCTGTGTTTATCGTATTTGCATTAATGATTGAGGGATCAATCAACATACTTATCTTGAAATCAAGCGCAGGTAAGGCAATCCAGGGCAACATCTGGCTCTACGGTATTTTTGGTGGATTGATGGCTGGCCTTTTTGAAGAGACCGGTCGATTTACTGCATTTAAAACGGTACTAAAAAAGTACCGGCATAACGATATGAACGGGCTGATGTACGGAGCTGGACACGGCGGATTTGAGGTATTTTACATTCTGGTTTTTGGTATGGTTTCGAATATCGTCATGGCGGTCATGCTGAACGCTGGCAATGCAGATAAATTGACAGCCGGCATTTCCGACAGCGTCAGATTGCAATCGCTCTATGCTGCATTTACGGCACTTTCTACAACCTCCCCAGCGACTTTTTTATTGAGCATAGTCGAACGCTTTGCCGCCTTAGCGCTTCATATCTCTTTATCTGTTTTAGTTTGGTTTGCCGCCAAAAGTAATGGGCAATGCTTCTGGTTCTATCCTCTCGCCATACTGATTCATGCAGCTGTTAATGCGGTTGCCGTAATTCTATCGAAATATGTATCAAGCGTGTGGATTGTCTTATTCGTGCTTTATTTGCTGACCGCTTTCTGTGTTTTCGTTGCCATAAAGGTCTGGCAGAAATACGCTACAAGCAATAGTACTAATAAAAAGAGCATTACATCTGCTAAATCAGCTTTACTGGTGATGATCTTGTTTGCTTTGATTATCATTGTCACCGGTTGTACTAAGGATACGTTTTCCGGAAGCAAAACTGGTAATGATCATCAGTTTTTGGTAGATTTTGATGTTTTGAATACGACAGTGGATAGCAAGATGCCCTTGTTAGAAGGCGACAGGATTGGTACAACGATTGATATTCAAAAGGGCAAGGTGGATATTGTTGTTGAAAATGAAGATGGTGAATTCGCATATCGTGGCCATGAGGTTGAAAGTGGTCGTTTCACCATTGAAATTCAAGAGGCAGGTACTTATCATTTTGTTGTTACTGGTACCAAAGCAAAGGGAAGTGTTCATTTTATGAAACGATAAAATGCATGCAAAATATTTCAATCTGAGATAGAATCATGATTAATGCGATAAAGAATTTGAAGGATTTTTGGAAAAAATAATAATTTTTTTGTTAGAACATTAGATATAGATTTTTTAATCCCCAATCCAGCTAGGATAAAAAAAGAAATCAATATACCGGAAATACTTACAACGTTGAACTTTGTTCCGTTGCATAATTATCCGGGTACCCGATTAATGACTCTGATTTTTTAGAAGAAATGTATAAGCATTACTTTGGATGAGTTTGTATAAAACTTTAATCATGTCCCACAATCCCACTTGTATATTTACCCACATAATGATATGATGAATAAAAACAACCTGCGAGGTGCAAAAGATGACCAAAAAAGAAATAATAGAAAAAGACACTCAGGAATTTATTCCTTTTGATGTTAAATTTATAGATTCTAAAAATAGAATTACTATAGGTGAAAAGATTATTAAAAAAATATCGGGCCAAAACAGGATTACTCAATTTCAGGTTCTTATTGGACAGGATGGGGATATTTTGTTGAGACCCTTAACTGCCATTCCCAGCAGAGAAGCCTGGATATATGAAAAACCAGAATTGATAGATCAGATAAGAAAAGGTTTGCAGGAAGCAAAAGAGGGTAAAGTAGAAAAAATTGAGAACCTGGAAGCACTTTAGGAATGATTAATGAAATTTGATATTTATTTAACACAAACTGCCAGAAAAGTATTAAGACAGCTAAAAAAAGATTCTAGGAAGAACAAAAATTATAAAGCAGTTAAAAAGGCGATTATTCTACTGTCTGAAAATCCAAGACATCCTGGATTGCAAACACATATTTATTATTCAATCAAAGGCCCTTCAGGTGAAAAGGTATTTGAAGCTTATGCCCAGCAAAATACTCCTTCTGCCTACCGCATATTTTTTTATTATGGAGCAAATGAAAAAGAAATTACAATTTTTGCTATTATCCCTCATCCTTAGATGTCAAGCTTTTGAGCTTTTTTTGTGATTAATTTATGATAATGTTACCCTGTTAATTATCTTGATAAAATGTCACTATGAATAAAGAGGACCACTATCCGATGTCTCAATATTGTCATGAAATTATCGGGGTCAGATCTCAACAGGCTGACCGAGAATAACCTAATAATATCACAGAAGATAAGGAAATAAAAAG
>CAYSRG010000042.1:0-7711 GCA_964433555.1 uncultured Atribacterota bacterium
CCTTTTTATTTCCTTATCTTCTGTGATATTATTAGGTTATTCTCGGTCAGCCTGTCAACATTTGACATAACTCATTACTGACGCTGATGATACAGAGAACCGTTGTTCCTGCTCAGTAATTAAGTAACTTTTTTGGTATAATTTCACTACCAAAGGAGGTACTTAATATGCGATTCAATCAGAGGATTATCATTAAAAGATGGAGACCTATCCTGGAAGAATATGAGAAGATCCAGAATAAGGTCTCCCCCCTTCAGAGATACTAAAAGACAAAAAAGCATCTACTCTCATCTATTTTCTTAGCCAGAGGGCTATCCTGGTTTAAACAGATCTACTCATTTGAGTTTGAGGAAATACTCTCTGATAATGGCCCTGAATTTAAAGGCAACCTGGATAGAGAACATCCCTTTGAGGTCATGTGCCAGCAGTTAGGAATAAAACATCACTATACCAGACCATACCATCCTCAGACCAACGGCAAGGTGGAGGCCTACTGGAAGATCATGAAGAATGAGTTCTTCTATCCTAATTCATTTGATTCTGTCTGTGATCTAATTTATAATTTAGGCAACTTCTTATTTAAGTATAATCACTTAAGAAGACATGGGGGATTAGGTTATATCACCCCTTATGAGAAGCTGGAAAAAGTTACCGAGTTATTGGGCTAGTACAGATTTAAATATGCAGTTTAGAGGTAATATGATATCCCTAGATAAAGGTTGGAGGAAAGTTAAAATAAATGAAAATATTGAAACAAATGAATCCGATTGATCAAGAACATAATAGATATTTAAAAAGTCCTTATGTAATTCAAGACACTTGTTTAGGTAGTCAAAAAATATTTGAGACAAAAAATAATATTATTGGTGAAAATTTTTTTAATATAAATAGCTTTGAAATTTCTATAAATAATTCTGGAAATCAATTGAAAACGTGCTATAATAATAAAATTTAATTTATTTTCACTTTTATATTCTGCTTAGAAACTAGAATAATTATTTCATTCTTTATATTCATAACCAAATATTTTTAAAAATAGTTTAAAGATTATTATCTGCCAATTTATATTATTATAAGCTAGTTACAAATCTCAATTTGTAAATATTCTGCAATTCTTCTATAATCTGATTCTAATTGTTTTTTATTTGGGGAGCCAGAAATATCAAAGCCCCTAAGCATCTCGCTGAAGGATTTTTCTTTTTTTGAATAATAAAAAGATTGATTTTTAAAAGTAAGTAGAGTATATTTAAACAACTAAGGTTATTTGTTAATGTGTTGGTATAAATTTGAAGAATAATTACAGATATAAGACTATATAATAGTTCTATTTATAATTAAACCATTTTAAAATATAGAATAAAAATTAAGTTTGATTAAAACAAATTTCACTAAAGTATTGTTATACAAATAATTCATATTTTTATTTAATATCATAAAATTCTCTTATAAGTAATTAATTGATACAAAAAGGGAATTATATATTTGAATAATAAAAAGTAATTTTAAAAGAGAGGAGGATTGTTTATCTAAATAAAAAGCTCTAAGTTGTTAAAGGTTAATCACTTGTAAAAGTAGGTCAAAAAGTTACGAGTCCCGCCTCTATCTTCCTTCTCCAATTTGGCTGCCGGACTGCATGCTTTCTGCCTCAATTTTATTCTTTAACCATTTCAATTTAGCTAACAATGGTTTATTTGTTTTTATAAGTTTAAAAGTATCAAAAGGTTTCTTTAAATTATTAAAAATATGTAATAATAAAAGGAGTTTTTAATGAAGTTTAATAAAAGGCTGTTTTTGTTCCTTATTCCTTTGTTGTTGGCATTAGTTATCTTATCCAGCTGTGGGATTATACCACAATCACCTGAAGGAAAGATTTCCGGTCGAGTACTGATTCCCCCATCTGAAATGTCTAAAGACATTACTGAACGGTTTGACGATGCCGATGACGACGAAGGGGGTTCCGATTACAATTACATTGTCGACATTGTCGAATGGGATCCTCCCGCTACCGATAATACTGTAGTTGCTATTGTTGATGCTGATGGAGTAACCCACACAGTAACTACTGATGAGAATGGTTATTACACCTTTGAAGGTATTGCAGTCAATCCAAACACGGTTATTACTGCCACAGTCGAACTAAACGGCAATACCCTGGTCATCAAAGATGTTATACCTCAGGAAGTCACAGCAGAGGAACAATATGATGCCGGTGATATGGATCCGGAATCAACCGCTTTGGCTCTGATATTGGAAGCACTTATTACAAGTGGCGAGAATCCCTCAGATGTTGATATCGATGAGATAAAGTCAAGTGATGGCTTTCTTGCCTTAGTCAGCCATATTACCTCTGTACTGGAAGATGGGGGAGATGTCACAGGAGATCCTGATATTGCCGGTATGATAGAAGATATTATCAACCCCCCTGCACCTCCATCCCCACCATCTTCGCCTTCTCCAACTACAAAATTACTGGTCTATAACCAGACTAAGAAAACTTATTATAATACTATACAGAAAGCCATTAATAATGCCAGTAGTGACGATATCATTGTTGTCTCTCCAGGAACCTACAAGGAAAACATTGTCTTTGATGACAAAAACATCACCCTAAAAAGTACTGATCCTGCAGATTCAGCTGTTGTGACATCCACCATTATTGATGGACAGAAACAGGATTCGGTCGTGAAGATCCTAAATGGTGACACTTCGACTCTTGAAGGATTTACCATCCAGAATGGAAATGAACCTGATTATGGTGGAGGAGGTATCTTTGTATCCGGCAGTTCTCCTGTTATCATGTATAACGTTATTGGTGATAATATCGATGATGATGTTGACACAGGGAATACTGGATATTGTGGTGGAGGTATCTGTGTTGTTGATTATTCTGAAGAACCTTATATATATGAAAATGTTATTATTGGAAACAATGGATATTATGGCGGTGGAATGTATATTGGCTATGGTTCTCCCCTTGTTGAAAACAATACCATTAAAGAAAATGAAAGCGATTCTGAAGGAGGGGGCATTTTAGTTGCCTACAGTAAGTATGATGGAGAAAACTATTGCCCAGTAATCAGTAGAAATATAATTGAGTACAATAAAACTACCAACAGCCATGGTGGTGGAATTGCTGTTATTGAAAAGGGATCTGCAATAATAGAAAATAACCAAATTAAAAATAATGAAACAAATTATAATGGTGGTGGAATTTATATAGCTTCTAGCAGTGATGCAGATATAAGAGGAAACAATACTATTGAAGACAATAAAGCAGGATACGATGGCGGAGGAATTTATATTTATTCTGAAGGCATTATTTCTATTACTGCGAATACTATCAATAATAATATAGCAAATATTGATTCAGGTTCTTACTCCGGTGGCGGAATTTATGTTAATGAAACATTCATGACAAAAATTCCCGTAATTGGTGGTACTGACATTACTGACACAAGTAATTTCAACACTATCTGCGGCAACAGTCCTGACCAGGTAAATCCTGATAGTTATCCCAATAACTATTTTTATGAAATCGGAGATACAGGACCTGCTGGAGGTATTGTCTTTTATGTAGATGAAGCAGGGGAGTTTGACTGGACCTATCTGGAATGTGCACCCTATGGCTGGTATGATGGAGAGGAGGATCCGATCCTTGCCTGGGGACCATTGGATGGAACACAGGACTCACATGGCGATGGAGTAGGTACAGGAATTGGTAATGATGAATCAGATCTAGGAGCTGGAGAATCAAATACAGCACTCATTCTTGCAGCAACAGGAGATTACCCTGCAGCTGAGGCGGCATCTGCTTATACAGGTGGTAGTCAAACAGACTGGTTCCTGCCTTCCAAATCTGAACTGAATTTAATGTATACCAATCTGCATCTTGCAGATTTAGGTGGATTTTCAGATGATTCCTCTGACCCGGGACCAAAAGATTTTTATTGGTCTTCTGCAGAATCATCTCCAGACTGGGAATGGCAATTAGCATGGGCTATTGGATTTGCAGATGGAGAGCTTGGAGGATTTGGAAAGACCACGACTTCTTACGCATTGGGGTCTTTCCGTGTTAGGCCTATCCGAGCTTTTTAGCGATTATTGTTTAATGGTATAAGAGAAACGGAAGGGGAGTAAGAGATAATCATATCTTTACTTTTCTTCCGTTCAACTATTTTAGCTCTTTTCATAAATATAGAGGTCTATAATTGAAAAATAATACTCAATTATAGAATAATCTGTTTAATCAGGATAGTCAAAAAATGATATATCTGTCAGAATAATAACATGCAGCAAAAGAGAACCCTCATCATTTTTTTAAGAGGAGATTTTTTGGAACAAATCAATGAGCAGCAAAATTCAAATAAACTCATTGGCTCCTGGAGTGGAGGCAAAGACAGCTGTTTGGCTTGCTACAGGGCGCAGTAACAGACTTAAAGACAAGAGGGGCCAAAGGTATGGTTTTTGGAGACATCTACTTAACAGAGCATAAAAACTGGGTGGAAAGAGTATGTCAGGAATTAGAGATAAAGGCAATGGAACCACTCTGGTAAAAAACACCCGAGGAAGTGATGGAAGAATTTATCAGTACAGGCTTTAAAGCGGTGGTGGTTAGTGCCAGGGCAGAATTATTCAGCAAAGATATTATCGGTTGAGTCATTGATCGCTAATTTGTAGAGGAACTGAAAAAAAGTGATATTTGTCCATGTGGTGAAAACGGCGAATATCACACCTTTGTGCTTGGTGGTCCTATTTTTAAAAAAGGAGAAATAGCGATTACAAAAAGCCAGGTGATTCTAAGAAGCGTTTTTTGGCCACATTGGTTCCTGGATATCCAGGATTATGAGGAAGTTTCTCAGAATAAATCTGGTAGGAGCTGATAACAAAAAATACCGGGGATGGATCTTTGCTTGCCTTAATGTAGCGTGTGAAGAGTATTTTAGAAAAAATAAATAGAGAAATGTCAAATATAATCTCTGATCCTGCTACTATTTGAATCATGAGCATATCCGTAGGAATCCTATTGATTGACAGCGACAAGACTGAAAAAAACTGAAAAAATATATTGACAAAGGTATTTTTTTATTTTATATTATATACTACTATTTCAATAGTATAAGTAGTAATTAAAAATTGATCTTTTGAGGTAGCCAGGGAAAGAAGATGTCTATGGAAAGGCATGAATCCTATTTCACCTTTGCATTTGAGGTTCTATCGAAAGTATAATATAAAAGGAGGAAGATAGAAATGTTAAAGAAATCTTTAGGGATTCAGGCCTTTCAGATAGCTAATTCCTGCTGAAAGTAAAAAGTGGGCACTTCTTTTTTTGCAGAAAATATGAAAAATTATTTAAAAAGCCTTGAGATTTATTTATTTCAAAGTTCTGGAGCTGTCCAATAAGGAGAAGGAGATTTTAGATGGATCATCAAAAAGGACACAACCATAATCAATCATCAGCGCACAAAGAACAAAAGCATCACGATCATGCTGATCATCACCAAAAAATGGCCCAGGATTTCAAAAAAAGATTTATCATCTCAGCCTTGATCACCATTCCTATTCTTTTGTTGTCTCCTTTAATACAACAGGTATTAAATTATCGTTTTGGTATCCCCGGAGAAAAGTATATTCTTTTTGCTCTTTCCAGCTTTATATTTTTCTATGGCGGTTACCCCTTTCTGAAAGGTTTTTTTGATGAAATCAGGAAGAAACAGCCAGAAATGATGACGCTTATCGCCTTGGCCACATCGGTAGCCTATTTTTATAGCTCAGCGGTCGTTTTCGGTCTTCAGGGAAAGTTTTTCTTCTGGGAACTGGCTACCCTGATTGATGTAATGCTTCTAGGACACTGGCTGGAGATGAAATCGGTTTTAGGAGCTTCCAGAGCACTGGAAAAATTGGCCCAATTGATGCCGGATACCGCTCATCGAATCAAGGGAGATGGTATAGAGGATGTTAAGATTTCTGCCTTGAAAAAGGGTGATCAAATTTTGATTAAAGCAGGTGAGAAGATTCCTGCTGACGGGATTATCGCGAAAGGAAGCAGTTATATTGATGAGTCTATGCTGACCGGAGAGTCAAAACCCATCCATAAAAAAGAGCAGGACAAAGTAGTCGGAGGTTCGGTTAATGGTGATTCAATCTTAGAAGTCAAGGTGGAAGGGACCGGAGAAGAATCCTATTTAAACAAAGTGATTAATCTGGTAAGGGAGGCCCAGTCATCAAAATCAAAGACACAAAGACTTGCAGATAAGGCGGCAACCTGGCTCACGGTCATTGCGTTGGTTGCTGGTATGGCAACTCTCATCTACTGGTTTACTTATGGTCCCGAACTGGCCTTTGCTGTTGAAAGAATGGCTACAGTCATGGTGATTACCTGTCCCCATGCCCTGGGTTTAGCTATCCCATTGGTAACGGCAGTCTCGACCTCATTATCTGCAAAAAATGGTCTTTTAATCAGGAATCGAACAGCCTTCGAAAATTCCAGAAAGATCACCACCATCGTCTTTGATAAGACCGGGACACTGACTGAAGGCAAATTTGGTGTAAGCCACATTACCTCAATCGATAATCATTATGATGAGAAGAAGATGATTCAATTGGCAGCCTCCCTGGAAAAAAATTCCGAACACCCCATTGCCAGGGGTATTATCAGGAAAGCTGAAGAACTCAAAGTAGAGACCAGGCAGGTTTCAGACTTTGAGGTGATTAAAGGCCAGGGTATCAAAGGGAAAGTTGAAGAAGACAATATTCACCTGGTTAGCCTAAGCTATATCAGGAAAAACAATCTTGAGATTCCGAAAGATGTCAAGATTGAGGAAAGCGGAACCCAGTTTTATGTTCTGCTTGAGGATAGAATCATTGGTGTGATTACTCTTTCAGACAGAATCAGAGAGGAATCCTATGAATCAATCAAACAGCTGAAAGAGATAGGCTTAAAATGCTGGATGCTGACCGGAGATAATCAAAAGATTGCCGAGGAGGTCTCAGATAAGTTAAATCTTGATGGTTATTTTGCAGAAGTATTGCCACACGAGAAGATGGAAAAGATCAAAGAACTGCAGAATAAGGGTGAATTTGTTGCCATGACTGGAGACGGGATTAACGATGCTCCTGCTCTTGCCCAGGCCGATGTGGGAATTGCCATCGGCTCCGGCACAGATGTCGCTGCCGAGACGGCTGATATTATCCTGGTAAACAGCAATCCTTCAGATGTGACCTCTCTCATTCTTTTTGGAAGAGCAACCTATTGTAAGATGATTCAAAATCTGTTTTGGGCAACAGGATATAATGTCATTGCCATTCCTCTTGCAGCTGGAGTCTTGTACAGTTATGGTATACTGATTTCTCCGGCTATCGGTGCTGCTCTGATGTCTCTAAGCACAATCATTGTATCCATCAATGCACAATTTTTATCAATAAAGAAATAATGCTGGTTCTACGCTTGCTCATTTTACCCTTCAGCAATTTGCTGAAAGTCCTTTCATTTACTCATAAATTCAAATAATTATTTTGTCGTCTTCTGTCTAAAAATACGCCATTCATTAAATTATATTTTCTTTATTCTTTATTTTTCAAGGTTTTATAATTGTCAATTACGCCATAATGGCTTAATTTTTAACTAATATTGACATTTATCTCTGAATAATGGAATAATGGGGTCAGATACTGTCTTCAAAATCAACCCCAAACTCTCCTTTTAAACAATATT
>CAYSRG010000043.1:0-7336 GCA_964433555.1 uncultured Atribacterota bacterium
CAGACAGGACTCTGGAGAGCTTTTGGATAGAAAAGCACCGAAGAGGCAATTCCCCAGGTCTTAGGGGGACCTAGAAAGGTCTGCTTGGGTGTGATTCCTAATTCCTTCGGAAGAATCTTTCAGGTAAAGAAAGACAGAGTTGGATAGTATATCTTACTTTGTCTTTTTTATTTATGTTTTCCAGCATTCTAAGGGCATGCGCTAAGGTAATGCTAAATGAATGGGGAGCAGGCATTCAATTACATAAATCAAAGAGAAAGGAGGTTTATTAAGGGCAGAATAATTATTGAAAAATAACCTAAATAAATCTTTTTAATCTAGTAATTCTCTTATACCTATAAATTTCTTAAATTTTGAGGAGGTAGTAAATGAAAATCTATAAATCATTAATTTTGATGTGCATTTTAGTCTTGATGCTTGGTGGTTGTGTTCCACCCGTTGAATTGCCTGATCTTGTTATCACTGAAATTGAGACTACCGGTTCTCCCTTTTTCCGTGAAGATGATAATGTTTCAGTCCCGGTTCGTGTGACAGTTAAAAATCAAGGCAATGCTGATGCAGGAATCTTCAAAGTATCATTACATTACACTGGCTCACAAGGCACATTCGGTGTTGCTTTTCAAGTAGAAGGACAGAGTCAATTGTGGTATCCTTATACTAGTGCGAGCCTTTCTCCCGGAAGCGAAGTAACTTTTGAAGGAGATGCCCTTTTTATCATTAGGGGTGAAACGGTTTCTTTAAAGGCTTTGGCCGATAGTTGTAGTGGTGATGAATTCATGCCTGATTATTGCCGAGTGAATGAAAGCAATGAAATGAACAACGAATCGGAAGCATTAACAATAGTATTGCCTTAATGACTAATTTAATATAACTGAACAAAATAAAAGATGACAAGAAGAGGTGTCAGATAATTTTATCAATATAGTTGATTAAACTGACACCTCTTCTGCTTATACTTTTTCCCGTTACTTCATAATAATAGGCACATAACTATACACCTTCTTGAATAAAGTTGATATTTTAAATGAATCATTTCAAGTATAAAATATTGACCTGAGAAAGAAACAGGTCTTACTTGTCTATTGGGTTTGACAATGATAAAATATAGAATTAGAAATGTGGCTGGTGCTTACTTTTAATTATTCAATTAGAAGAAAGAAAAATCCAAAAAGAAAAACACAAGTAAACAGAAATTAATAAATAGTTTTGCTACTTTTAGAAATTCTAGCAGATATCTGCTATATAAAGGTTATTGTTTACCTCTTTTGCTACTGATATTTTTCGAGGTATTTTTATGGATATATCAACTACTACACTTACCATGGATGAACTTGCTGAAACAATTAGAAACTGTCAGAAATGTTCCTTGTTCCAAACCAGAAATAAAGCAGTCCCCGGGGAAGGAGACTATAATAGTGTAGTAATGTTTGTAGGAGAAGCTCCCGGGGGAGATGAAGATCTTCATGGTCGACCTTTTATAGGTAAAGCCGGTCAGTTGCTTACTCGTATATTGAATTCAGTACAGATTAGTAGAAAAAATGTATTTATTACCAATGTAGTCAAATGCAGACCACCTGGTAATAGAAATCCTAATAAAAGTGAAGTTGATTTTTGCTTGCCCTATCTGGAAACCCAGATTGCCCTTATCAATCCCAAGATTATTGTCACTCTGGGTAGCATACCCACTAAATTTCTTTTAAATACAGAAGAACCTATCTCCAGACTCAGAGGTCAATGGTTTTCCTGGATAGGCAACATCAAGATTTTCCCTATGTTTCATCCCAGTTATTTACTAAGACACGAAGAAATCAAACCTGGTAGTCCAAAGGAATTAACATGGCGAGATATTAAAGAACTGAAAAGAGTATTAGAAGAGTTAAAAATGATAAATCGAGATTAATATGATTTCTATTTTATATCATCTTTCAGAAAGGAATTGAAAAACCTTATTTATGAAAATTAAAGATCTAGCAAATATTATTGATCAGATTGCACCATTTTTTCTCCAGCAGGATTTTGATAATAGCGGAGTACAATATGCTGATCTTGATGAAAATATAAATAGAATGCTAATTTGTCTGGATGTCACAAGAGAAACTATAGAAGAAGCAGTAAAGAAAAAATGTAATACCATTCTATCTCATCACCCTTTATTCTTTAAACCTTTCAGTAAAATTACCAAACAGGATAATCCAGTAATTTTTCAATTAATGTACCACCGTCTTAATCTAATTGCGGCTCATACCAATTACGATCTGGCAGAAAATGGTTTGAATGATTATGTTGGTAATCTGCTTGATTTAAAAAAAATTGATTGCCTGGAAGAATCTGAGGAAAAAACACTGAAGTTAGCTGTATATGTTCCCGATAAATATCATGAAAAACTTCTAAACGCACTTTTCCAGGCTGGCGCTGGGAATATTGGTAATTATTCTGAAACAGCTTTTAACTTTCCAGGCAAAGGTTCCTTTAAGCCACTGGAAAATGCAAAACCTTTTATTGGTAAAATTGGGAAACGAAAAACTGTTACTGAAATAAAGATTGAAACAGTTTTTATGGAAAGAGATTTGAATAAAGTAATTGAAGCTATCTATCAAAATCACCCTTATGAAGAACCAGCTTATGATATTTATCAATTGAAAACTAATTTAAAGACTGGGATTGGTTTAATTGCACAATTGCCTTCGGAACAAAGCTTGGAAAAAATCTGTAAAAAAATTAAAAACATTTTAAAGATTCCCTATCTAAGAATGGTCAAAACAGAAAAACAAAAAATTAAGACTATTGCTCTATGCACCGGAAGTGGCGGATCTTTAATAAATAAGGCGATTCAGAAGAAAGCAGACCTCTTAATCACCGGTGATATCAAGCATCATGAAGCGCTAAACGCTAAAGAGACGGGGTTGAATATTATTGATATTGAACATTTTTATACTGAAAATTATTTTGTTCCTGCAATTATGAAACAACTTATTGAGGCAGATATTCTTGAAACTTTATTAGTTGCCAGTAAAAATATGAGCTGTCCTTTTCAACTTTTATAATATCCTACAGTATTACATGCTCTTGATCGTTAATGAAAATTTAATATGAGTTCCTATCAATAGATTTTATTTCATCATATTAATATTGTTATATCTAAATCATAAACTTTTACTATTTAAGCTGAACGTTTCCCACTTATCTTCTCAATTTTTACCTTTAAAACCGTTACTTTATCTAAAACATTTTCAGAAAATTTTAATCGTTCCTCACCAATATTCTGGTTATATTGTCTTATGATAAAGTTGAGAGCTTTTTTCTTTTCCTTCTCTTCCTGAATAAATTCAACTTTTCCAAAAATAAGGGCACTGTTATATCTCATACTGCTCTGGCATACATTCAATGAGTGAACAAATTGTATATTTTGAACGATTTCAATACATACTGCAGGATTTTCTCTTAAAATATCAATCTTCATTCCTTCAGGAGCAGAATGAAGGTAGATATATTGCTCATCAAATCCAAAATTCATTGCTACCAGATAAGGATTACTACCCCTACACATAGCTACATGGCAAAAAAGAGCTTGCTTAATAATTCGTTTTATTTCTTCTATATCAGTTATTTCTCTATCTCTTCTTCTCATTTGCTTTATCTCTTTTCCCTTTATTATATCTTTTTCCCTACAGTTGCTATATATATTACAAACTGCTCCTGGCCATCCAGATTTAAAATATGGTTCAATTCATCATCTGAAAAAGCGGCAACGGCACAAACTCCACAATTGATTGCTCCAGCTGAAAGATAGAGATTCTGAGCAACATGACCGGCATCTAAAAAAATGTACCGATAGGCACGCTCCCCATATCTCCACTTCATCCTGTAAATCACTGCAATCCAGATAAAAGTGACAGCTGAATGCTTAATAAAATCCTGACCAAAACTGGCTTTTACAATTTCATCAGCTATGGTATTATCTCTTTTTAAAATTCCCAATTGATGTTCCAGACTTAAATAGCGATAAAGACCGGGGTCCAATCCCTGCACTCTATTCACTAAAAGAATGGTTTCTAAGGCATGGCGAGCTCCAGCAGATGGTACAGTTCTCAGGGTTGCAATATTAGAGATAATCTCTTTTACTCCCTGTGTACACCAGAGTAAATAAGACAATTCAGGTAGGTTAATATTTTCTTTACCATAATTGCGTATACTCTGCCTTAGATTAATTATAGAAACGATGTTTTCCTCAGAAATAATTATCCTATCCCATTCTGGTAAAGAAATAACTTCTCCAGTATCAGGATATGGTAATTGCAGGTCAGGTGGGGGAATCCCTTTCATTTGATCAGATAAGCTCATATTTTGATATTTGGTCTTATTAATAAATTCTTCTCCGGTTGAATTCATATAAACATATCCTCCTGAAAAAATGAATTTTGATTTGTTTTGCTGTAAAAATATGTTCTATCTGGAGGTACAATTAATAAAAGGCTTCTTCTGTTAGAAAGAATGGTTAAGGCTAACTTCTAAAAAAATTTGTGTTGGTTTACCAAAAAACACCTCTAAAGTAGATCCTTCAGCTTCCGACATGGATTTGGTCATCACACCTCCTTGAACTTTGATAGTGCTGTTAGTACTCAGTTGATTACTATAGACAGGCATCAAGATTACTGAACCACTACTATAATTGTATAGAGCGGTCATGCCTATGCTTGATAATTCATCAATTTTATAGGAAATATTACCCGCTAAAAGATGTATATTTTTATCTTCCTCTTCTTCAGAAAGAGACATCATAGAACCTGTAATTTTTGACAATATTTCTGGTGGTATATTTAAAGATTCAGCCTGTATATATAGTTGATTACCAGCTGGAAAGAAATAACTATAATCTAATCCAACCAAAAGGGAACAGGTTTTTTCTTCCGAGTAATATCCAAAGGCACTATATACTCCGCAAGAGCCTAAATCACCTTTGGCAGTAATTCCAAAACGATATCCACCGGTTTCCCCTGCCTCTATCTGCTCCTGGATATAATTGATGGTTACATCAAAATCTTTAATTAATGTTCTTCCTCTTAAACCTGCTTTCCAGGTTAAATCTTGTCCCGGAAGAGAGGCTACCAGCGATAAACTGGTATTCCAATTGATAGGATAATAAATTTCCAGAGCATTTTGAAATTTAGGATTATATTCTCTATCTAAAGCAACTGCGCCAATAGTGTAATCTACTGGATTTAACAAAGAGCCAAAAGACCAGGATATAGGCTGTCTTCCAATTGTAAGATGAAAATCTTCAAATCTATGTTTCCAGTATAGTTTTTTCCAAAAAAAATCTACTCTACCTTCTACCACATCAGTAAATAAATAACCAGCACATTTAATTTCATTATTATTCCAGGAGGGTAAGAATAATTCCAGGTCAAGATTTGCTTGAGGTACTAATATAAATCCTGTTTGCTCTGTATAAACAGTAGTTAGTGAGGCATTAAGCTGTCCTCCCATTGTAATTTCAATTGCTTCCCCTGCTAAACTCAAGATAAAGAGGATAAAGAGATAGAAAATTAATATTATGATTAAATAATATATTTTTTTCATTATCTTACTCCTATCTTTGGAACGACTTTCTGTTTTTTGCTATGTTTTTATTATCACACTTTTTTATTATTATTTAAAGTAGACTACATCATTAAAAAATAATGCTGAATCCATTCTCTCTTATACATAGATAGAACAGATTCAGCATCTGTTAAATATTTTTTAATTAATTATCAATATAATCAACTATAAAATTATTCTGTTAAACCTTGCTCCCCTTCCCTTCTTTGATATACCTTTCCTTCTCTTATTTCCTTTAATGCTGTCAGCCGGATGTTTTTTCCATTTGTTTCTACCAATGCTTTAAATCCTTGATTTAGTTGTTTTGCCCTTTTAGCTACCATCATAGTTAAGAGATATTTATTGTCTAAATTGTCATTTTTTCCCAATATTTTACACCTACTCCATATTTAATTTATAAATGTACTAATAAGTACGAACTATCTTAATTACAAATTGCGTTGTAAATTTCTAATCTCTTTTTCTAAATGTTTAATTTGTCTTTTCAATCTGTCTCTTTCCGTTTCCTCCCCTTCATTATCCATTGTATCAATCTTGGGTAATTTTTTGATTCGTGATTCAATTTCTCTTATTTCTTTTCTCTTTTCCTCAATTAAATCTTTTATAGAATGAGTATCATCTCCATAAGAAAAATAACGTTTTTTTTCATTCTTTTTAACGATCACTTAAGTTCTCCTTACAACCTTTCTTTTAAATTTTAATAATATTACAATTTTAAGAGAAATACATCTAATAATGAAAATAGCATAAAATAATAGCTCTGTAGATATTAAGCCTCCATAATCTTTAACACCAGCTTTTCAATCCCGACAGCAATCTTAGATATAGTTGGGCCTAACATATAAGCGGCTGTAGATACAATTTTTTGTTGGGGGTCATATACAATTTCATCTACCCTGGAAATTATATGTTTTGCTCCCCACTGTTCTAAAATCCGAGCAGTAGAGGGATCTTCTCCAATAGTTAATCGAGGATGAAACATACCTAAAACCTTAGCTGCTAAAACAGGGGCAATACAGATAAACCCCTGTGGTTTACCTTCTTTATGCATTGCTTGAACAATTTTCTCCACCTCTTTGTTCACTTGACAGTTTTCACCTTTCAAAGCAAAGTCACATAGATTTTTTGCTGCTCCAAATCCTCCTGGGAATATTAATCCATCCAGTGAGTTGATTTCTGCCTGTGATAAATCCTTAATTTCTCCTCTAGATATGCGAGCTGATTCTGCCAATACCTGTCGTTGTTCTTCTTCCTGTACTTTCCCGGTAGAATGATCAATAGTATGCCATTGTGCTATTCTGGGCGCAAAACATTGAACTTTAGCACCAGACTTATCCAGAAAATACAAAGTTAGTGTTGCTTCATGAATCTCACTACCGTCTTCTACCCCACAGCCAGATAAGACAACACCAATATCTTTCATAACAGCTACTCCTTTATTTAGCAAATAGCCAAAATATTTGATATATATTATTACAATGTTATATTATAACTTAAATCTATTAAAAATTAAATAACTTATTTTTAAAAATACCTGTTTCGCTAAAGTAAATAGTTCACTCATATTGTGAGTTCTAGGGCAATCAGCGAAACAGATTCAATTCTTTTCATCATCACCATATTCCAGGAAGACTGCTTTATATGGTTAAACACAAATTGCTAATCTCGGTTAACTAATCCTGTAATGCCCCCTATTAACGGGACACATTCTAAGTTAGTATTTGCTCTTTATTTT
>CAYSRG010000044.1:0-2867 GCA_964433555.1 uncultured Atribacterota bacterium
TTGGGTAGGAACTTTGACAAAGACAGAAACAGAAACAGGTAGTTTTGCTGAAGGTGAGTATTCTTTGGTATTAGGTTGGGAAACAGTATTAGGTAATCCTGGTGCTATATTCAGCGATAAGCTATTTAAGTGTGAAAGCTATACTTACAGAGCATACGCAGTTATAGGTGGTGAAACATATTATGGTGAGTATGTAGCATTTTCTACATTATGTGATAGTGGTGAAGATGACCAGATAGATGATGATATAAGCGATGGTAACCCTACTGAACCTATTATACCTATAGAACCTATACCAGAAGAACCTTATCCACCATTCGAACCTGAAATACCAGAGGAAATACCTTACCCACCTTGGGAATGGGATTTACCAGAATGGGATATACCTGATTATCCACCCCCTACTTTTGTGGGTGATTTCTATTATAAAAAACCATATACAAAGAAAGACATTGATGAATTAAGACAGAAATGTATTATATATAACAAGAACTCCATAGAATTTGCTTTAGTTTTAAGGCATAATATAAATGTGTTAAGGGAGTTCCTTAATATGATGACAGATTACTTGGGAACTGATGAGTTTAATGACTTTACAGATTTAGTGCCACCACAGAATTTAAAGGAACTCTATTTAGACCCAATAGAACCAGAGGGATTTAGGACAATTATAAACGGATTTATAAACAATACAGTAAATAATAATATGGCAGTAAACAGGAATTTTAAACTGATAGCAGACGGTTTAAGTGATTACGAAACAAGTGAGGATGCAAGTTTCAGGGATATAACAAGTGCTATAAAACGGATAGATGAGGATAATCCTGATGTGCATAGAATGAAACAGATAATAGATGACTTAAACTATGAGGTTGCTTCTAATTTTGGAAATGTAATGTATAACTTGGAAGTGGTAAGAGCAAGATTACTATAAAGAGAGGTGAGAAAGATGGCAAATATTATATTTTCGTCATCAAGCACAGGTAAAAAGAAAAGTGATTATAGTGATATAATAGGAACAATGCCCTCTATTACAGAAGAGCAACAAAATGTAAGCACCCCATTACAAAATTATCTAGCAGAGGCAATATCAAGTATAGGTGATTATCCTACATTTGATGAGTGGTCTGAAACTAATGTGCCTGATATGTTTGGTGGTGAGTTAAGTGGAGAGGCTATGTCTGCTTATAGCGAAGCATTAGCAGGACAACCTACAGATTATCCTGATTACCATACAGAATTTATGACTCATATAATGCCTGAAATAAAGGAAAGTTATGTAGGCACAGGTGCTATTGCAGGAACTGAAGTAGGTGATAGAATTGCAAGAGAGGCAGGAGTTTGGGAAGAAAGAGCAAACAGGGTTAGAGCAGAATTATATAATCAAGCTAAACAAAGACAGGCAACAGCAGCTATGCAGTATCAGACAGGTTGGCAAAATATGCTTAATATAGCATATCAGAACTATATCAATCAGCACCCTGATGCTTCTACTATATTACAGGCTGCGTTGAATTACTTGAATATTCCTATGATGGCTGCATACCAGAAGCCAACAGGAAAATAGAAAAGAGGTGAGATAAATGCCATTACAATGGTTACCATTAGACCAGAGTATATATAAGAAAAGTCCAATATCTGAAGCTATTGGCTCTCAACAGCCAAGTAGAGGTCAAGCACCAAGCAGGCAGTTTCTTGGAACACAGGATACGACTAACTATGCTTTAGAGAGAATGAAACAGGAATGGGCTATGGAAGATAAAAAGAAAAAAGAAGAACGAGATGCTGCTATGGAAAAAGCACAGGAAATGGGATTGCGTATTATGGCTGCTAAAGAAAAAGAGAAGGCACAGTATCAACAGATGGCACAGCAACAGCAGAAACAACAGATGCAACAGGTGCAACAGATAGAAGAAAATCCTGAACCTGCTGCCAAAGAGCTATTTCAGTTTATGCAGACAGTAGATGAAGAAACAAGACAGAGATTATTAGACCAATTGTTTACACCAATCAAGACAGGTAGTATCACTATGGGTGATAAGACTATGGAAACACCAAGTAGATATAATCCTATAGCACAGGAATTTATTAACAATGGTTGGGTTACTTTCAATCCAAAGACAGGAGAGCCTGAATTTAGTATGCCTCAAAAACCACTTGAAAAGGGTGCAATAGAAATTAAGGAAGTTGGTGGGAAAGTATATCAACATGATACAAGAGATGGAACAATTATAATAATAGATGAAGAAGGGGATGAAACCTTTAATATAGAAAACTATAACGATTTGAATAGTCAGGCTATGACTTACGCAAGTAAACAAAACCCTGTTAATGAATTATCAAGCCTTGGGGAAGACTATCAAAAGAAATGGAAAGAATCTTACGATGAGTTTATTTCTACCCATGGTGTTAGGTATGGGCTTGAACCAGAAGATATTAATGAAGTTTTGGGTTTGACACCTAACTTTAGAAATATCAATAATATTATAGGTGAAATACAAGGTGTTGCTGAAAGTGTAGGTGTAGAGAATATAGGAATGGATTGTTCTGATGAGGAATTAGAATACCTGCAAAATCAGTTTGGTTCAACCTTGACAAAACAAGATGTAATAGCAGCTAAATATATTGTAAAAGATACATTAGTAAATCAAAGTATGACAGAAGATAAAAAAACAGAAGAAACTAAAGATACAATAACAAGAAAAGAGGGAGAAAAAGCAAGAACGACAGAAAGTCTTGTTAATATCTTTAATGATATGAATAAATCATTAACCTTAACAGAAGAAGAAAAACAATATTATCAGGAAAAAGGATTTACTTTAGAGCAAATAAACGAAGCCTATAAACAATACAGAAGTGAGAAGTTA
>CAYSRG010000044.1:2967-6646 GCA_964433555.1 uncultured Atribacterota bacterium
CCTGAAACAGGCTATAAAACTGAATGGTTGACAGGGAAAAAAGAAACTGAATTAACACCTGAAGCACAACAGGCACAAATGTTTACACAGATAGGGCAGGAAGGTTATGTATCACAGGAGATAGACCCTGAAGAAAGAGAGTTTAAGGGATTTGTGTGGAAACTTCTTGGTGATTACTTACAGAGGGGTAATTTTGCCTCTGCTAATGTTGCTGATGCTTTACTTAAAGGAGATGGGAACTTACTTGGTGCAGCTTGGAGAGGTTTAACAGGTGAAGAAAAGAGAATATACTCTGATGTGTTAAGAGGATTTGGTGCTCATAATACAGTTGCAGAAGTTGCTGGTATAGTTCTTGACTTTGCACTTGACCCTGTTACTTGGATACCATTTGGTGCTTGGTTAAAAGCAGGAACTAAAGGATTAAAGACTTCTAAAGTAGGACAAAAGGTAGCCAAAAGCAAGGTGGGAACTACATTAACTAATGTAGCAAATAATTTCTATAAACTGTTTGACCCTGCTGAAGGTGCACCAAAAGAATTATATAAACTTAAAAAATTCTTTCACGATACTGCAAGGTATGAAGAAGGTAAATTTCTTAATAAGGTAGAGAAATGGACTAAAGGTATACCTAAAGAACAAAGAGAATTAATGACTAAAATTAAAGAAGGCAAAGCCATTTTAATGAAGTTAAGTAAAAAAGAAAAAGATACCTATTTAAAACTTACCAATGAACTTCAGGATATTGGTAAGGAAGCAGTAAGAATGGGTATGATGACTAAAGAATCTTTTGATAAATGGAGTAAAACTTATACAAGATTTTGGATAGACGGAAAGAGCACATTAATAGATGTATCGGGAACTTATGGTAAGGCAGGTGCATTAAAAGAAAGGTTTTTTGACTCTATTACTGATTATAATGATTTCTTTATTAAGATGAAAGATGATATAGTAAAAGCAACAACTAAAGAACAAGCTGTTAATATCGCTACCAGACCAGGTCCAAAAGGATATAAATTATTTTCTAAAGATGCAGCAGACGCTATGAGTTTAAGTCAGTTGAAATCTGCTATAAGTAAAAAACCTTTAGCTGAAATGGATTATGGAAGGTTAGCTGCTATTCGTGGTATAGAACATATTAGAGAAAAATATAGAGTAAAATTTGTAAAAACAGCAGTAGACCAATTTGGAACTCCATTGAGAAGAGCTGCAAAATTGAAAGCATTGCCTGAAGGAACAAGTGTTTATATCCCTCGTTCATTATTATCTGAAAAGGTATTTACAGGAACTGATGATGTTGCTCAATATATCAGTAAAATTATAGATAATCCTGCAACCAAAGAAGAACTTATAAATATTCCTGTTGAGATAGCACAGAAATTAGATGACAAACTTGCAAAGTTAGGTTCTGAAATACCTGCTAAATATTTAGTTCCTGATGATGTTGCTCATTATCTCAATAAAGCCTATGTTGGGTTAGAAGTAGGTGGCAGGGAAGTAGAAGAAGTAGTTAAGGCTATGTATGACCCTGTTCTAAATATGTGGAAGGGTATGGTTACTGTCATGCGACCTTCTTTCCATATTCGTAATATGACTTCTAACGTATGGCAAGCATGGATGGGAGGAATACCTGCACAAAATTTAACAACAAGACATATACAATCTATAAAAATGGCAAGAAAGTTAAATAGCACAATAAAGACAAAAAACCTTGGGGAATTATCATACAAAACAATCAGGGAACTTGCAGAAAAATATGGTGTTGTGGGGAAAGGTTGGGCTGGTGCTGATATACCTCATGGTGTATTGATGAGAATGGAAGAAATATTTAAAGGTAAAACGCTTGGACAAAAGATAGACCCCATGACTTTTGGTAGACAAGCTGGTAGATATATAGAAGATTTATCAAGAGGTGCAACATTTATAGATGAATTAGTTAAATCAAGCCAAAAAAGTTTAGGTAGGGCTGCTATGGATGCAGCAGAAAGGGCAGCCAAATATCACTTTGATTATGGAGAAATATCTGCTTTTGAACAGAAGTTTATGAAAAGGATAGTGCCCTTCTAT
The DNA here is from genome assembly GCA_964433555.1 of uncultured Atribacterota bacterium. Lineage (GTDB taxonomy): Bacteria > Atribacterota > Phoenicimicrobiia > Phoenicimicrobiales > Stramentimicrobiaceae > Stramentimicrobium. Next base: position 5,032 of record CAYSRG010000044.1, read on the forward strand.
ACTTGGATGAGGAAAAATATACCTACTCAATTTAGAGAATTATTTGAACAGCCAGATAAATATAGTAAACTTGGTAAAATTCATAGAGGGTTAAGTGCTATTGCCAAAGAAACAAAAGATGAGAGTAAATTTACCCCTGATTGGATGCAGGAAATGGGTTATCTTAAATCCCCTTGGAAAAGTGAAGCAGGCAATCCATATTATTACTATATTGATTTACCTGTTAAGGATTTAGATAGTCTATTTAGTGTAAGAGATATGGTGTCAGGGTTAGCGCCTATGTTAAAAGCACCGATTGAACTTATTTGGGGAGTTGAAACATTCCCTGAAGTTGGTAGGAAAATGACACAGCCTGGGTATGAATATACTTATGCCCCTGGGTGGACTGTGTTCTTACCAGAGAGTGTTCAAAAAAGTATAGGTGTAACAAAGTGGTATGATAAGTATACAGGGAAACAGGTTTTAAAGATGCCTAAAAAGTCTTTATATGTTATTGAAACTATTATGCCACCATTGAGAGAAGTTCATACTTTAATGCCACAGAAGGTTGAGTTACTTGAAGACAGGGCATTAACCAGAGCACTTGGTTATCCCACAGGTATGCAGTTTAGGTCAGTAGATGTAACAAGAGAAAGAACTTCTCTTATGGCTGAAGCCAATAGATTGAGAAGAGAAATTATAGCACATTATAAGGAAACAGGAATAATGGATATTTCAAGAAAAGAAAGATTAGATGAGATACTGTTAAAGTTTAAGAAATAAACGAGGTGTAGAAAATGAGGTTTCTATTTATATCAAGACGAGGTGCAAGTTTAAGTATCGCACAGAGAATAGCAAGTGAAGGACACATAGTTAAGTTTTTTGTTAACAATAAACTCTACAGGTTATTAGGCACAGGAATTGTAGATAAAGCAGAGAAAGGTGAGTTTCATAATTGTGATTTGGTTATCTTTGACGAGTCAGGTATAGGTGAGTATGCTGATGTAATGGCAAAGAACAAGCCTATCTATGGCAGTTCTAAATTAGCTGACCTGTTCAACAAAGATATAGACTATAAACAAAAGATATTAAAGAGAGCAGATTTAACTTTAGATAATACAAATGGAGTAGAGATAAATATATGTGGCTGGTATAACGGATTTGATTTCATTAGACCATTACATTCATTCTTCAAAAAAACCAAGCTAATGGAGAATGATTTGTCTATTGATACTGAAAGCATGGGTTGCTTATTATGGTATCACAAGACTAATAAGTTAGCTAAACAAACCATATTAAAGTTCAAAGATGAGTTAAAGAAGACAGGCTATAGAGGGGCAGTAAACTTTAAGGTGTCTGTCAAAGAGGATAGTATAGCTATTAATGATGTGTTTCTTGGTTTTACCTATGATAACACATACGCAGCATTTGAGGGCATTAGACAGCCATTGGGAGAGTTTATATATAAGAGTGCCTTTGGTTCTTCCAAACAGATTAAAACAAGTCCTGATTGGCTTGTAGCTACCAGAGTTACTATGCCACCTTACCCTATGAAGATGACAGATGAGATGAGTAAACCTGTATTAATTGAAGGTATCAATGAGCAGAACTTAAAACATATCTGGTTAAGGGATAT
>CAYSRG010000045.1:0-6484 GCA_964433555.1 uncultured Atribacterota bacterium
ATAACTGGGGGTTATTTATTTTTCAAAGAGCATTTTCATGTATTACAGGAATGCTATTATATACTTGTATAATTAATTAAAAAGTTTTAAGATAATCATGAGAATATATAGATATATCACAAGGAAAAGGAAAATTAATGCTTCATATTTCTTTGGATCTTTTTTTTGTGAAGTGGAGACGATATTGAGTTCGGAGTTAGGGGAAAATATATCCCGCTACTGCGGTCTCGTGAGGAATGTTAAATGGGTCAGATGGAAGGGAAAGTTATAATAGTTACAGGATCTGCTTCCGGTCTTGGCCGGGCAATTAGTATTTATGCCGGGAAACTCTCAGCAATAGTGGTTGCTACAGACATTAACCTTGAAGGAGCTCAGGAAACAAAGCGTCAAGTCGACGTATCTGGTGGTATTGGTGAAGCTCTACAGACAGATGTGACCGATGAAACTTTAGTAACAACAATGATTCATGACGTCAAAAAGCGCCATGGTAAAATTGACTTCATTTTCAATAATGCCGGATATGCTCAGAATGGCGAGTTTCAAGACATAACGCCAGAGGACTTCAAAAAGGTAATAGATGTTAACTTCTGGGGAGTTGTTTATGGAACAAGAGCTTGCTATCCCATCATGATAGAACAAGGTTACGGCACTATTGCAAATGTGACATCACTTGCCGGACTGATTCCCGGAGGGCTTATGACTGCCTACAGCTCAGCAAAATACGCTGCCACTGGTTTTACATTGAATCTGCGATCTGAAGCTAAACAGTATGGCGTCCACGTGGTTGCGGTATGTCCGGGTTACTTAGAGACACCAATGCACGCAAATGCCGATAATGTTTCAGAATACATAAAATCTCATGATAAAGAATACCGAAGCAAAAAGCATCGATACCCTACCGCTGAAAAGGTGGTTGGTAACTTGATGCGCGGAGTATTCCACAATCGAGCAATTGTGGTAACACCTTATATTCACCTGCCTTTTTGGTGGCTATATCGAATAGCACCGGGGGCTGTCCCATGGGCGTGGGATATTATCATCCGGCGAATCAAGACAAAAGAAGAGCAAAAGATCATTTGATTATTCTATAGATAAGCAGAAAACAATGGGGTCTATAATTGAAAAATAACATTTCAACTATAGCATAATCTGATTAGTCAGGATAGTCAAAAAACTTTCTTTATACCAGATAATTACATATAGCCGAAGGAGCATTTGTAGCTTGCGGGGTTTGTCCAAAGACAACTGGTTTGTCTTAGGTGACTCGACTTAAAGTGCCCGATGCTCCTCAGCTTTTTGTCAAAGTCTAATGGGAAGAGGCCTTTTTAGTGGCTATTATAGACGCGATAATAAAGGAGGCCAGGTCATATAATAGGAGGAGAAGAAAATGAAAAGACTATATGGAGGACTCGATATCAGAAGATACGTACATCACATGATTGACCTGGATGAAAATGAACAGGTCTTGTACCATAATAAACATAGGGGACGATTCTTTATATCACTTTAATAATTATGGTTTGTTATTGAAAAATACAGATAAGGAAGACGTGGAATTAGATTATTTTTATAATTCAGGAAACAAAATGAGAACAGAAATCTATTATTTTTCAGGTACAGGAAATTCTTTGCATGTCGCCAGGGAGCTACAAAAAAGATTACCCAATACAAAACTGGTATCGGTAATTAGTGCATTAAAGAAAATAATAATTAATTTGCTTGAAATTTTTATTTATCTTATGATATGATAACCAGTAACATAATATAGCAAACAACAATCTCTTCGAGTTGTTCAACCTAAAGAGCAATCCATGGTAAGCAACCGGTAGATGTCAAGATCTCAAGGGTATGGTTAGAAATTTCCATGCCTCCCGTATTTGGAAAGGAGGGAATAATTAAGTAATTTATTTAGCAGTATTTTTATTTGGGTACTCAAAGTTAGTATCTAAATAAAAATATTGCTTTTTTTTATTAATTCTTAGATAAAGATCAATAAATTACCTACTGGCAGATAATAAAAAAGTAATAAATAATGTGAATAGTAGTATAACATTGGAGGAGAGTATGAAATTAAGAAAAATTTGGTTAAAGATTAATGGTGCCAATCGAATGGCCGTCGTCAATCCGGAGAAGGATTCTCTGGCAGACGTCTTACGCAGGATGGGATTGACTGGCACGAAGATAGGCTGTAATGCCGGTCAGTGTGGCGCTTGTTCGGTAATCCTCGATGGCAAGCTAATTCGAAGTTGTGTCAGAAAGATAAAGAATGTGCCTGATTATGCGGAGATTACCACGATCGAGGGAATAGGTACTTCGCAGAATCTGCATCCCATCCAGCAGGCCTTCATCACTTGTGGTGCTGTACAGTGTGGTTTCTGCAGTCCGGGCTTCATCGTCTCCGCCTATGCCTTGTTGACCCTGGAAAACCCGAAACCAACTCGCCAGGAGGTCCGTGCCTGGTTTCAGAAGAACCACAATATCTGCCGCTGTACCGGCTACAAGCACATCATAAATGCGGTCATGCTTGCTGCAGAGGTCATGCGGGGAGAAAAGACCGTGGATGATCTTGCATTCAAGATGCCCGAGGACGGACGTATCTACAGTACTAGATACCCCAAGCCCACGGCCATCGAGAAGGTAACCGGCTTGTGTGATTACGGTGACGACCTTTCCCTGAAGATGCCTCCCGGTACCCTGGAGCTGGCTCTGGTGCAGCCAAATACATCCCATGCTAAAATAGTTAAGATCGATACCAGTGCTGCTGAGAAAATGACGGGAGTGGTCAAGGTTATTACAGCAAAAGATATAAAAGGAACAAATCGATGTTCAACTTTTGCAAAACATAAATATGCGGTTTGTGATGGGAATTTCAAGCCCATTATCTGTGATGAGAAGATCTTCCAGTACGGTGATGTGGTGGCAGTGGTAGCTGCTACTACACGTGATATTGCCCGTGCCGCAGCCAAAGAGGTGGTCGTAGAACTGGAAGAGTTGCCCGCTTATATGACCGCCCTGGAGGCATTATCCCCTCAGGCAATTAGGATTCATCCAGAAACACCAAACGAATTGTTCTTTTCCCGGGTACTTAAAGGAAATGCTGATATTGATGAAGTCTTTGCTAATTCTTCTTATGTAGTAGAGGGAAGTTTTCATTCTAGCAGAGAACCTCATCTTCCCGTAGAACCAGATGTTTTGCAGGCTTATTTTGATGAAGAAGACCGGATTACCATCCAATGCAAAAGTCAAAGACTTCATGCTCATCAAAGTCAGATATCAGATGGAATTGGCATGCCGGTTGAAAAAATTAGAATCATCCAGAATCCGACTGGTGGTAGTTTTGGATATACCATGGCTGAAGGTCCACTTGCTTTGGTAGCTGTTTGTGCTATAGCAGTAAATGGACCGGTAAGTTTGACTTTATCCTATCCAGAACACCAGGCATACACCGGAAAGAGAGGTCCATCTTATACTAATGGAATGCTGGCCTGTGATAAGGATGGCAAGATTATTGGTTTAAAATATGATGCTGCTATGGAAGTAGGGGCATATATACAGTCTGCTGCTGCTTTATTAGAGAGGTTTGGACGTTTTCTGGGATTTCCCTACAATATACCAAACGTAAAGGGTATTTGCCGTGCAGTTTTATCCAATACTTCTTTTGAAGTTGCCTATAGAGCATTTGGTTCTCCTCAAGCTTTTACCTGTTCAGAGGCATTGATGGATATGATGGCTGACAAAATTGGTATGGACCGTTTTGAATTCCGCTACCAAAATATTGCTCGTCCCGGTGATTCAACAGTAAGTAGTTATCCGTATTTTGAGTATCCCATGGAAAAAATGATGAACATAATGCGACCACATTACGAAAAAGCCCTAGAAAGAGCCAAATCCAATAGTACAGAGACTAAAAAACATGGGATCGGTTTAGTATGGGGAGGATACGTAACCAGCAAAGCAAAAGATAAATGCGAGGTTGAGTTGGAGTTAAATCCTGATGGTAGTATTACACACTATAATTCATGGGAACAGATGGGCCAGGGAGCCGATACCGGGACATTAATCCATACCTATGAGGCTCTTCGTCCCTTGGGTATTTCTCCCGACCAGATTCACCTGGTGCAAAACGATACTGCAATCACTCCAAATACTGGTCCTGCTGCCGGAAGCCGCTCTCATTATATGGTTGGAAGAGCAACTATAGATGCAGCAGAAAAATTGATGAAGGCAATGAAGAAAGAGGATGGGGAATATCGTTCTTATGAAGAAATGGTAAAAGATAACATAATAACAAGGTATAAAGGAATTTCAACGCATGATTTAATCCCAATTAATCAGAGCAATGGTGTTGGAGAAGGATTCCCCACACTGCATTATATTTTGTATTTGTGTGAAGTTGAAGTAGATATAACTACTGGAAAGACAAAGGTATTAAACTTTAAAGGTGTATCAGATATTGGTGTAATAGGAAATCTTAATTCTGTAGAAGGTCAGGCCTATAGTGGGATAGCACACGGAATAGGCTTTGCCTTGAAGGAAGATTACAGTGATCTTAAAAAACATTCTACAATAGCCGGTGCAGGCATTCCGACTTGTGAAGATATTCCGGATGATATAGAGATGATTTTCAATACTACTCCCCGAAAAACAGGGCCATATGGTTCTGCCGGTTGCGCTGAAAGTTTTCAGAGTGTTTCGCATATGGCAGTTATTAATGCCATCGAGAATGCTACAGGTGTAAGGATCCATGAATTACCGGCCACTCCCGATAAAGTGAAGGCAGCACTGGAGGCCCGGGAAGCCGGAAAAGAATTAAAACCAGAGAAATATGATTTCGGCAGCAGAAGCTTTGAAGAAATTAATAATATCATCGATAGTGAGTCATAAGTGGGAATTTAAATATAAAATAGATTCCAGTAGGTTAATCGAGGCCAAATGTTAATTCGAGAAGTATTTCATCTTGAAAAAAGATCTATTTTTTCATTAGTTGGAGCCGGAGGGAAGAGTTCACTATTTTCCCTCCTGGCTTAAGAAGTAAACAAACAGGGAAAAAAAGTCATTTTGACAACAACGACTCATATGTTTACCAGTCAATTAGCCCCTTTTTTTGAAAAAGGAGCATTGATTGAATCTGATAATGAAGAAGTAATGGAAAAAAAGATTAAGGGAATCTTTAGAAAAGAAAAATACAAAGAAATTGTCCTTATAAGTCGTCGTGAAACAGAACAAGGAAAAGAAAAAATTTGTGGTCCTAGACCCTGGTATCTGGATAAATGGTGGCAAGAAAAGTTGGTGAATTACATTCTCGTTGAGGCTGACGGCGCAATGAGTAAACCTATTAAGGCACCTGCTTTTCATGAACCAGTTATTCCCGAATGCACAACTGATTTGATAGGAGTTATAGGAATAGATGCCTTAGGATTAATTATAGAAGAAAAGAATGTTTTTCGTCCTCATATCTTTGGCTTTTTGACCAATTTAGGAATAGGAGAAGAGATTAATATAGAGTCAGTTGTTTCTCTTGTTAAACATCCGCAAGGTTTATTTAAAAATAGACCTAACTTTGCCCAAACATATCTTTTTATTAACAAGATAAATAGTAAAAAGAGAGAAAAACTTGCCGAAGAATTGATGAATAATATTTTAAAAAATAATGAGGTAGCATTAGATAATATCATTATAGGCAATACTTTTGATATTAATAATCCCATATATAAAGGAGTATTTAAAGCTGAATGATAGCAGGTATTGTTTTAGGTGCAGGAAAATCGGAAAGAATGAGAAGGTCTAAACTAAATCTTCCACTGGGCTCAAAAAAGCTGATCGAATGGGTACTGGAATCAGTGACATTGTCCTTATTGGATGAAATTTTTTTGGTGATTAAACCGGATGATAAAAATATAACAGAGATTGCCAGAAAATGGAACGTCAAAATTGTTTATAATCCAGATTACAAAAAAGGCATGAGCACATCAATTCAGAAAGCGTTAATTAAACTGGATACTCAAGACAAAGAAATAGATGGATTTTGCCTGATTTTGGGTGACCAACCTTTTATTAATCATAAAATTATTAACCAGTTAATTAAAAATTTTACCAGAGGCAAGAAGGAGATTGTCGTTCCTTATTATCAGGGCAATCGTGGCAATCCAGTCCTTTTTGATATGGAATGGAAAAAAGATTTTATGGAGATAACCGGTGATACAGGTGGAAGGGTACTGATTAGGAAATATCCTGATCATATAAAAAAAGTAGATATTTTAGATAAAGGAATTTTATTTGATATTGATAGAGAAGAAGATTACTCAAAAGCAAAGAGATATTTTCGAGATAAAGGGAAATTGGTTTAGTAAGATGAATGTATTAAACAATTTAATTGTCATCCGGGGAGGTGGAGATAAAATAAAAATAATGGGGTCAGATACTGTCTTTAAAATCAACCCCAAACTCTCCTTTTAAACAATATTTAATTCTAATCTATTATTTA
>CAYSRG010000046.1:0-5309 GCA_964433555.1 uncultured Atribacterota bacterium
TGCATACGACAGGTTTGTTTCCGAAAACAATAGGCAGGATGGTGTAAAATTTTTTCCCATAGGTTTTTTACAGATTCTTTCCTTATATTTCCAAAAGAAAGTGGCGTAAAATCACAAGGAGTAAAATCACCTTGTGCTGTAATATGAAATTGCCAATTTGCAGCAAGACAACCTATAAATCTTGAAAAACCTTTTCCAGTATTGGTCCATGTTTGAGTAACAACCCGAAGCTTTCCTTTGTATTTTTGATTAATTTTATTGCTGTCATCCAGTAGAATCTGTCTGACTTTTCTATCAAGGAGGATACCTTCTTGGTCTTTCAGTTTTCCCGTTTGTATGGCATCAAAGACAGAAATTTCGTGGACACCCCATTGGGCACAAAGATCAGCAATAGACAAGATATCATGCTTTAATGCTTTTTCTCGTGTTGCATAAGTTGAGATGCCGACCATTAGTCCTACCTTTAAAGCATTTTTAACACCTTCCTGTACAGATAGAAAAGCACCTTTTTTACCTCGCAAACGATTATGTTCTGTTGGTTCAGAAGAATCAAGACTAATATGGACCCCAAATAATCCTGCCTTTTTTAATGAGTGAGCTCTTTGTGTTGTTAACTCTAATGCATTGGTAAAAACAATTGAGATGGCTTGTTTTGGAGAAATATATGATATAATTTCTTCTAAATCAGTACGGAGAAGTGGCTCACCCCCGGTAAAAGTGAAGTTGGAAATACCCAAATCCAGGCATTGCTGGGTAACGTTTTTTAATTCTTCAATAGTCATAACAGGCACTGTTTTAGAGCGCCCTTGAGCGCTACAATGGACACAACTGCATTGACAGGAATTTGTGACGCCGATAGTAACTGCCATAGGTATGAGTCTTTTATATAAGACCGAAGATAGGAAGGCTTCAAACATTCGGGCATGAGATAGGCTGGGCATAGGAGGTAGGTACATAGAAACTACATTACCACCATTAAATTTTGACAAAAAACCAATTTTATTATGAAAGATAAAATACGATTTAACAATAAGCCAAGTACGTAATGAATAGTTTCCTTGCAAAGAAGCTCTGATTTTTCCATTATTATTATTTACCAGGATTCTTAAGTTTTTTAATTCTGGCAGATTTGGAAAACAATATTCAAGTTCCATAATATCCCTCTCCCCCTAAGATGATATTATTTAAATATTTAAAATTGTAACACAAGTGTTTAAATAATCCAAATAGGGGATAATATTTAAATAGTAATCCTATAAAACACATGGGACTGCTCTCTGTATCAAGTGATGATGACTAGCTGATTGGGGAACGGATGAATACCTTATCGAGAATCCTGAAGGAGATGGGATACTGAGGAATAGAAGGGATCAGGCTTCACAAATTAATAAATAAATAAAATAATAAACTTATTCCATCTACTAATAATACTGGGGACCGTTGTTCATGCTTAGTAAGAAAAACTATGGAGTCTATAATTGAAAAATAACCCCTCAGCTAACTTGATAAAAGAGAATCTGATTAAAAAGGGTAGCCAAAAAATTATCTTTATGCCCTAATAATAGCTACTTAATATTAGTATCTTGTGGGATTTATCCAAAGACAACTGGTTTGTCTGAGGTGACTCGACCTAAACTGGAAACATTCTAATCTATAATGTAAGTATTTTTTATAGCTTATTTATGAAAGCATGACATGATATAATAAAATACAATGATTCCCGGGTCATAAAAATATTGAGAAATATTTTTTATACACAGGTGATTGATTAACCAAGGTGGCAAGGGTCTTAGATATCCTGCTGATTTTTATTTCGGGTTGCTTTATTACTAATCTTTTTTTCATTAGTACGTCTATTCAGATACCAGTCAGATACCGAAAAGCGGGATACAATTATGGGGGAGAAAGATGAAATTAGATGGCTGAGGGAACCGCCAATTCCATTAAAGAGCCAACTAACTGGGGTATTCCCATGTTTAAACATGCTCCACGTTATGTTATGGAATTGCTGAAAATAAATGAAATGGAATTATTGAAAGAGCAAAGATTGTTGATTAATGTAATTATGTTATAATATCTTATTAAATTAAAGGAGGTATTTCTCAATGAAAATAACCGTTTTCAACGGAAGTCCACGAGGAAGAGAAAGCAATAGCCATAAGATTGTTCAACCATTGTTAGAAGGGGCGGAATCTGCAGGTGCTCAAACTGAGGAGATTTTTTTGATTGAAAATAATATTGAATATTGCCGGGGATGTTTTACCTGTTGGGGAAAGACACCAGGTAAATGTGTTATTAATGATGATATGGAAAAGCTATTGGATGTTTTCCTGGATTCTGATTATGCAGGAATGGCTACCCCGGTATATGGTATGTATATGACCGCATTATTAAAGAATTTTACTGATCGTTTTCTTCCCCTGGCAACTCCTTATATCCATAAAAATGAAGATGGCAGCTTTTATCATAAGGGAAGGGTTAAAAAATTTCCACAGCAATTTTTTATTGCAAATTCCGGATTTCCGGGAGAGCATAATTTTGACATATTAAAGGCGATTGGAAAGATGCAGAATTTTATCTTAGAAGTTTACCGTAATTGCGGAGAAGCCCTAAATGAGCCATTAGAAAACCTACCTCCTTTAGTTAGTAATAATATTAAAAATTTTTATGATGCTTTAAGAAAGGCAGGGAAGGAAATAGTTATTAACGGTCAGGTTAACAAGGATACAATAGATCAATTACACTTTCCTTTAATGAGTGATGAGCAGTATATGACAGAAGCTAACAGGCAATGGGATGAGCAACTGGATAATAAATAAAATGATACAGGGACGGTTGTACTAGCTCAATAACCTGATAACTTCTTCTATCTTTATTATAAAATCAGGTTATTTTAAGAAAAGGAATTTTGTCAAATTGTTTTTTCATATTCAGAATTAACGAATAATTCCTAAGCAGATGAAAATGTGAGAAAAAGAGGATTAAAATGATTCAAAATAATTATCCTAACGATAAAACGAGTAGGTATTTATATCGTGCTGGAGGTTTTACAGCAATACTATTTTTGATTTATTCAATTGTTACCATATTAATTTTTATACTGATCAAAGAAGGTTATCCTCAAACCGCTTTAGAATGCTATGATATGCTCAAAGAGGATTTTTTTATTGGTCTCTTACGACTGGATATTGTTTCAGCTGTCATTATCCCATTTTACTACCTTCTCTTTTTTAGTCTGTATCATGCCCTGAAAAAAGACTATGAATTAATTGCAAAAATTGCCTTATTCTGCATATTGGCAGGTATAACAATATTTATTTCCGGTCTAAATATAATTGAGTTGATTAATTTAAGTAATAAATATCATGCAGCTGCATCTGTAGAAATAAAACAACAGCTGGTTGCAGCAGGTGAAGCTATCCTTGCAAGTGATATGTGGGCAAGCACAGCAGCTAAATTTAGAGGAATACTGATTGAATCAGGGGCAGTCATCCTCTCTTATATCATGTTAAAGACAACAGTTTTTAGCAAAATCAATGCCTGGGTTGGGTTAGTAGCACATGGATTCGATCTATCCAGTGAGGTTCTAAGTATTTTTATCCCGGCGATAAAAGATATCTTTACCACAGTTGCCGGACCTTTGTATATGGTATGGTTTGTAATGATTGCCTTAAGACTTATTAAAATAAGTTATGATAATAAAAAGAAGCAGTAGCGGGATCTAACACATCAGACTTAAAAAAAAATACTATTTTATTTCAAGGAATTAAAAGGCTGTTTCCAAAGACAGCCTTCCAGATTAACCGGATTGACGGTGAATCAGATTGTCAAAGCATGATAAATAGAACCGTTACATATTTCTTTTTTATAATAGGAGGGAAAAGAGAAATGAATTTTTATAATCATAAAACCAGATTAACTGCATCCACTATTGGTGTTCTTCTGGGGTTGGCTGGAATTATTAATCATGGTATTTTTGAAATTCTACAGGGAAACATTCCTACCAATAGTCTTTATATTGAAGCTATAGGGGAAGCGCATAGGTTTTGGATACACGGAACAGAAGGAGCTTTTACTGTTATTCCTAATTTTCTTATAACAGGTATTATAGCTGTACTGGTTGGTTTGGTAATTATCTTCTGGTCTATTAGGTACATGAAAACTAAATACGGGGCAAACATCTTTCTATTACTGATGATATTATTAACTTTAGTCGGGGGAGGAATAGGGCATATAATATTATTTTTGCCAACATGGGCTTTTGCAACCAGGATCAATAAACCATTGAAATGGTGGGAAAAAGTAACATCCCAGCAAACAAGAAAGTTTTTGGCAAATTTATGGATATATAGCTTGATTGCCGCGGCTTTTTCCTGGCTGGTAGTTATGGAATTGGGAATTTTTGGTTATTTCCCCGGGCAAACTGATCCTGACCTTATACTTAATATTGTTTTCGGCTTTTTGTTCGCAACAGTTATTTTAGTAAGTTTCAGCTTCATCTGTGCATTTTCCAGTGATATTAATGAGCGTTAGGAATTATAGAAAATCAATTATGTCTTGGGGTCTATAATTGAAAAATAACATTTAACTATAGAATAATCTGATTAATCAGGATAGTCAAATAACTTTCTTTATGTCAGAATAAGAACATATGGTTTAAGGGGAAGTGGTAGCTAAAGGGGTTTATCCATCACAATAAACATATACGCTTTACACAGCATTTTACCAGAGTCCAATAGAAAAGACCTTGTACTTATATCTTTCTAAGACATTAAAATATATTTTTGACATTGTAGTAAAATCATACTACAATTGTAGTCATAAAGGACTACAATTATGGATATATTATCAATTAAAAAATCAAAACTAAGAGAAGGTCTTTTAACTTTATATTTTACCAATCCGGATAATAAATATTATCTTAGAGAATTGGAAAGAATATTAAATTACTCTGTATCAAATATCCGTCGGGAATTAATTAAGTTAGAAAAGACGGGTCTTTTTCTAAGTGAAAATCAAGGTAATCATCTTTATTATTACTTAAATAAATCATACCCTCTCTTTGATGAATTAAAAAGCATTATTTTTAAGACCTCCGGTGTTCCTAAGTTACTTCGTGATGTTTTAAGTAACTTTAAAAATATATCCCATGCTTTTATTTACGGATCTTTTGCCAAAGGGGAAGAAAGAAAAGATAGTGACATAGATTTAATAATTATAGGTAAGATAAATGAAGATAAACTAATTGATGAACTCAATAAATTAGAGAAAAAATTACAGAGAGAAATAAATTACACTATTTATAGTAA
>CAYSRG010000047.1:0-4718 GCA_964433555.1 uncultured Atribacterota bacterium
TCGTTGGAAGAATACTGCATTGACAGGTCATTACCCTTAGCGTCAATATATACATTTCTAAAATCCTTATTCATTATCTTGTATTCTTCTTTGTCTATCGTTACATCAGGTGTAGTGAAATAACTTGATATAGCCTCACTTCCATCATTCTTTGAACTGTAGTCATAGTTCTTTACCCCACCTGTTGAACTAATATAAGAACCTAATAATGTCCTTTCAACTCCACTTGAATAAGTATTCCCTGCACCTGTAAAATATCCTGTGGCAAATGAATTAATAGACCAAGACTTATCAGTCCAATTATAGGTTACAAATGTCTTGGCATAATCATCACTACCTGTTGGGAAAAAGAAATGTGCTTCAGTTCTCTCAAAATTAGGAACTGCAAAACATCTCTCTTTTTTAGCTTTATTGATATTATCTTTAATATAATTCCATACAGAGTTCCCTATTGGAACTAACTCCCAACCACCATTCCATTCATAAATATTGTAGTCATTACCCATAAAGATATGTGAAGTTCCAAGATTAACAATAGCGTCTTGTGCCAATAACCCTGTTCCATCAACATGAACAGATGTGGCAAAGATACTTGAACCACCAACATAATCAAGAATAGTAATAGACCTGTCTTTATATACTCCAACATAGTCTTTGATAGGCACAGCACCTATAATCTCTTTACCAATTCCCTGAACCAAGTTTCTTGAACCTGACCCTGTGCCACTCCAATCCTCAAAATCATTTGCAGCACAATAACGCCATTTAATAGGATAATTAGTATCACTCTCTGTCAGATTAAACATAAGTAGTCTGAACTGATAAGGCAACATTATCTTTGGTGCATAGGTAGTAGCCCCTGTTATATCATTATATGTTGTTCCATTCCATTTATGTGCAGTTAAATCATTGCTGCTTATACATAGATAGAAATTACCAGCATCATACATTGTGCACATTGTAATTCTATTGTCTATATCAGCCCCTATCTCACTTGCTATACTTGTCCAAGCTCCTGAATTGTTGTAATAAATATTAGTAGTAGTAACCAACATTTCATATTCAGTTCCATCTTCTTTAACATAAGTATATAGCTTAATGGGAACGCCTGTTATAGTTCCTGTCCCATAATCTGCATACCCTGTTCTTTTTTCCACTATCTGGTCATAAAACCTGACATTCTGTGCATCAGGCGTAGCCCTTGGGTCTAAAAATGGTGCTTGAACATTCTTAACTACTCCCCTTGCAGGGCTATAAATCGGATATATCTTTGTCCTTAAATTTTGTGCCATTTTCCTCACGCCACCTTTTTAATATTTCTCGTTTCCTTTTCTGTAAGGTTTCACTCCTTTGATAACTTTCCTCACATCTTTTCATAAACTCTTTATCTTTAAACATTTCCTTAAAATCCTCATATCTTAATACAGTCATTTTGTTATCCTTATTTCCAGTATTTATCCTTGCCTACATAAAATCCCTTGTCAAAAAATGTTATAAATTCTACATTAACCCTGTTGATTGTTCCATCTGGTGCACGCCTTACTTTTAATATTCCACCACCTATATGTGCCTGTATTTTCCTTTTTCTCATAAATATAGTTTGGTCTTGAGTACAGCCCATTTGAATAACATGGACTTCCCTTGGGAAACAATAATCAATCTTATGATAATGTCCGAGTAATAATATATTTGGTTTTTCTCCACCCTGATAACTTTCTACAATCTTTTGTGGTGTATACGACAGAGCATAAGAAGTACCACCACCTCCATGCATAACACGCATCCAAGATTCACCTTTATCAGGTTCATCACCACAGAGATTTATATCTGCTTCCAGATGACCTATATAAATCAAATCATCTCTTCCTGATTGTTTAGCTTCCATTTCTATATATCTTCCAATATTAACTCTTTCTCTTTGTATATACCAACCCTCATGGTCATCACCTGTAACAAAATATGTTGTTACTCCTTCTCTTTTTGGATAAGCATTAACACAATATTCTACTTGTGGCGATATTCCGTATGTATGTATTTCATATTTATTAAACCTATGCTCACCATCAATAATATTTCCACCATGATATACTGTATCTATCCCCTCATCAGCAAATATATTATATAAGGCATTAAGTGCATCCATTCTCTCGAACTTACTACCTAAATGTGTATCAGCAACAAATCCAAACCTTACTTTATCGCCTTTCCAATTTTCTATATTCAGTTGTTTTTCATTTCCAATAGCAACCTGATTGGATAATTCATATTTATGATTTTTATGAACAACATTATATTTTCCAAGTTTTAGTTCCTCTATTTTTTCTCTTACTTCTATTGGAAGTAAACCTGTCTTATTGCTTAGCTCTTCAACTGAATGAGTACCATTCTTTAATAATACCTTTAAAAGATTATCTTTTTTATTTTCATTATAAATTTTATTTATCTGATTTGTTATTCTTATATTATTCAGTCCTAATTTTCTGCATCTTTTTCTCATTGTTTCTTTAGTCAAGCCAAACTTCTTTGCCATTTTATCATAATAACCATATTCACCTAATTGTGGTGGGTTGTTTAAAAGATATTCATTTATCATTTTATTTTCTTTAGATTTCATAATATCCCCATTCTTTAGAATGTATATTGGAGTTTAAAGTAAATCTCTTTGTCAGTATTATATCCAACTCCAAGTTCAAGGTTATCCCTTACCTCATACCCTATATCAACACCAAGTGCTATATCTTGTGTAGATTGTGCAAGTATACTGCCATTCATAGTCAACTTTGATAATCTTAAAGCCTGTGCACTTATTATAAGTCCATAGTTGTTGTCTAAACTATAATACCCACCAGCCTTCAAAATAAGCCCATTTTCGTCAATTTCTTCTTCAGGAAGGGTAATACCCTTATCTGGTTCAGGAATGTCCTTATGCTCGATTATTTTATCTATATTATCACTTGCTGCCTGAAGGTCGCCTTCACTATCCCTGTATAAAAGTAAAATATCCCCTTCTTTATCCTTCACTAATATCCTTGACTCACTTCCCAAGAACGCCTGTCTTTGTGCAGATATATTTTCCTTTAATTCTGCTATCTCTTCTTTGTTGTTTTCCTTATCTTCTTCAAGTTCCAATATTCTTTCTTTAAGTGATTGATAGTCTTTATCAACTTCAGGTATAGTCTGTACTTTTGCAGTATCGTTAACTACCTTGGTTATAACTGTAGACAGTTCTGTCAATCTGTTTACAATCATATCCTGATTTTGTTTAAGGAACTCTATTTGACTTATACTTCTATTATTCATACCCTGTATGTATTGATAGCCATAATATCCAGAAATACCAATTAATAATGCCAATAGGGCAATTAATATATATTTCATTTAAAACCACCTCTGTATTATTTTTGATACCTTCTTATATACATTTTTGCTTTTAGTCCACCACCAAGAGATTATATCCATAGGTCTAAATACACAATATACAACACACATTATAACTATTATCCAAAATAGTATTTCTAAAACTATCATTTAACTCACCACCTTTATTCTTGTTTTTGCTGATATGTTAGTGGGAATATGTTTAGCATATATAACTCTATCCCCTAAAGCACGAGGTGTTAAATAAGTGTTTGTAATACCATATTCATTTTCAAGTTTTCCAACAGGACAACTTTTACTCCAAGCAACATCTGTAAATTTTAAATCAACCTTTTGAGTCATCTTATGGTCAGCCCAACCAATTACTGTAAATTCAACTCTTTCTTCTTTACCACAAAGAACAGGATTTCTTTTAGTTCCATAAGGTAATACCTCAATCTTAACAGGATTTCCTCCAACCATTTCTATTATATCCTCCTCATTTAATTCATTCTCACCTTCTTGTATATTCTTGTTGCGAATAACTTTTGCAATTAAAAAAACCAACACCAATATTATCCCTAAAATAACTGCCAATCCACACATAATAACCTCCTTTTAATCTGCTTCGACTTCCTTATCAGTTCCCTTGTAATAAAATGTAATCATTATTGTTACTGCCCCACTCAATATTCCATAAAATTCTGTAAACCCATTCGGCAACTGTGTGCAACACAAGTAATGGTGTGCTGCGATAATCGTAATAACAATCCAAGTAATATAAAGAGAGAAAGTTATTGACCTTCTTATATATACTTTCTTTAGTTTAAACTTGCATTTTAAAAGAATAGGGTTTTGCATACTACTCCTACCCCTGCTGTTAATATTACACCTGTAATAAAAACATATATTTTTACTGTGGTTGCAAGGGAGTCTACCTTATTTTTATTTTCTCTTATTGCAGCCCATTTACATTTATCATTTCCTTTTAATTCTTCCGTATCTTCTTTTATTTCCCTGATTTTTTCATTCAACATAATTAAATGTTCTTTTACCGTCAGTTGTTGAAGGTCAACATAACTATTTTCAGGAGTCATTTGTATATCCTCTCTTTCTACCATCTTGGTCTTCTTACTTGTGTCCAATTCCCATCAGTATCACTTACCTGTACCCAACTACCATCTATATCATCAATATTAGTCCAATTGCCACCAACATCATCAACAGGAAACCATACCCTTATTCTTGTCAATACACCAGAAGTATCAATGACACAGGTTACTGTGCCTGATAATCCTTCTATAATCCCAGGTGTTAATACTCCAAGAGTTGTAATAACAGAACTGCTTGCACCTGATAAA
>CAYSRG010000048.1:0-4263 GCA_964433555.1 uncultured Atribacterota bacterium
AAACACAAAAAGGGGAAATAATAAAAGGTCATGGAGGCATTGAGAAGTATTATTATCTTTAAACAAAATTTTTCCACCAGTATATTACTGAATATTTCGTTTTTGTTGTTAAACCGCATTATATTGTGTACAGCTCCACCAACTTTAACTGTGTGAAATATAATACTATCCCGAACATGTCAGTTTAAGGTTATGCTGGAAACTAAGTAGATCAATGAAAGAAAAGAAATAAAGAATAAAGGGATGAGATCTTGAATTATAAGTTTTTCTATGAATATTTTACTCAATTCTTCGATAAACTTCCTTTTAAGTGTCTTATGTAATAAATAACTATCATGCTTTTTAGGTCATCTACAGGAAAGATAAATCCATGATTACCGACTCTAATTCTGAAAATTTTGTCTATGCTATGAAGTTTGCGGATATTTTTTGGAAAAGGATTTATTGATAGAGATTCAATGATACTTATAATTATTGGAATTTATTTTTTATCAAGGTTTAATAAATCTTTTTCAGCAGACTACTTCCAATATATTTTACAAGGTACCATTTTTCTTTAGTTTTTCTTTAATTCTATCAAAAGATATAGTTAGCTCATCCCGTCTTTCAGCAATAATTGAAAGATCGTGAAGATCTTCAAGTAGCTTTTCGTATTTCTCTATTGGAAGAATTGCAGCAGTCTTTTTGCCTTTTTCATTAATAATATAATTTTCTCTCTTAAAAACTTTCATTTGTATCTCTCCTTAGCTAAAGCTTAGTTTATAAATTATTCGTTTATCATTAGCAAGAAATAAAAGTTTTTACTCAATTGGTGATATAAAATTGCACAATAGGGTCTATAATTGAATTATACAATTCAACTATAGAATAATCTTTTTAATCAGGGATGGTTAAATAACTTTGTTTATGTCAGAATATTAATAAGTAGTTAAATCAAGAAAAAGGTTTAATTGTCAAAAATAAATGAAAGAAGGTACACGCATGGACATGTGGAAGTTTTTTAATATCACGCATCGAGAGCATATTATCTGCAATCCGATGAGTCTTGAGAAAATTGAACAGCTGATTACACTTCTGCCTTTGAAGCCTGGGGCACGCGTACTTGATATTGCCACTGGAAAGGGCGAGTTTCTCATCAGACTGGCAGAGCGATACCGACAAATCATAGGGACAGGAATTGATTTCTCTCCTTACTACATTACTGATGCCCACAAGAAGCATCAAGAACGTGTTCCGGATGCCCAACTCAATTTCTTGGAGATGGACGGGGCTAAGTATGCACCAAAGACCTCAGAGAGTTTTGATCTGGTAGCCTGTATCGGTGCGAGCTGGATCTATGGTGGGCATCGGGGAACGTTGAACGCGCTGCAGAAGATGGCTGCCCCCGAAAGTTGGATCGTTGCAGGAGAGCCGTACTGGCGGCATGAACCGGAAAGAGAGTATTTAGAAGCGATTGACGTTAAAAGAAATGATTACGGTACACATTATCAGAATATAGAGGTCGGGAGAGAGCTAGGATTGGAGGCGGTCTACACACTTGTGAGCAGCCAGGATGACTGGGATAGATATGAAGGATTACAGTGGTATGCTGCGGAAACCTGGGCGAGTGATCATCGGGATGATCCAGATGTGGAGACCTTACTGAAGCGAGTTCGTGAGAGTAAGACAGCATATCTGAGATGGGGGAGAGAAACACTGGGGTGGGCTATTTATGTGTTCAAGAAGGGGGTATATGCAATATAATGGGGTTTTATGATATAGGGAATGTTGTTCATGTTCAGTAATTAAGTAACTTCTTAGTATAATTTCACTACTAACTCAGACCAACAGCAAGGTGGAGGCCTACTGGAAGATCATGAAAAATGAGTTCTTCTATCCCCATTCATTTGATTCTGTCAAAGGTCTTATCTATAATTTAGGTAACTTCTTATTCGAGTATAATCACTTACGAAGACATGGGGGATTAGGCCATATGACCCCTTATGAGAAGCTGGAAAAATTACCTGGTTATTGAGTTAGTAAGAAATGCGGGGACGGTTCTTCTTATTATGCTGTGTCTATCAGTAAAACAATTAAGAATGTAGACAATGAAGAAAGAAATTTATAACTCAAGACCTGATTTATATATCTTTATTTCTATAAAAGAGTTATTATTATGCTAATTTGACACAATATTTATTTTCCTTATTCCCTTAAATATGAACCATATAATTATCCACAGCGATATGGATAAAATTGTATAGTAAATAAATAATGGTGCTCCACCCACTGAAATGTTCAATATAAAATTTGCAAATGTTGTTAAACTCGCATGCATTAATATAATAACTGGAATACTATCAGTTTTTTCATTCACCCATACAATCAATATTCGATAAGTCATCAATACAGTATAATGACAAAAAAGACCAGGAGCAAAGAGTGACCAGTCTAACTTCCCGTTTATATCACCGCTTCCCCAAAGTACCGGAAGAAAATGCCATAAAGCCCAGAAAAACCCCAAGATAAGACCTGTATTAAAGACACTATATTTTTTTCTTAATTCCGGGGTTACAAATCCTGTCCAGCCAATTTCTTCAAATAGACCTCCTCCAAATATCCCTATTAAAACGCCAGTAATAACAAAATCTATTTTATCTTTCTCGTTCATAACCTTTGGAATAAAGTCAGATGAAAATCGAGATAGTATAAATAGCATAATAAGCAAAATGGATGGAATTAATAAAATACCTAACGCATACCATTTTATGTTTACTTTCCACCTAAGCAATCTTGTTTTTAATTCAGATAGACCAGTTTTCCCATAAATTATTCCGGTTAAGAATATGCTAACAAGAGTAGGTCCGAAAAGACATGGAAGAAGTGCTATAGGTCCATATTCTTCGAACTGTCTACTAGTAGTAGGAAGCCCCATATGTATTGACACAATGAGGATACCACCCCACGATATAAGGAATGTTAGTAAAAAATAAGATAATATTGGGTTTTTCTTTAAAAAGCTTTTCATGTGTTTTGCTCCTTTTTTAAATAAGCAAATTTGAATATTTTTTCATATATTTATATATCGTATTTTTCTTCTATATATAAAGGTCCAATTCGGTTACTCCATCGCAGCGAGTTAAAAGAGAGCGAGAAGAAGTTAACCGCAACTGATTTTTATTCCGCACATTAAAAGGATTTATTGATGACAATTTTCTCATGAAATCGGCACAATTATTAATACTTCAATCAAAAATATGATTCTAGACCCTGGGAGAGAACTATAAGGCCATTACTTGCTCAATAGATAAGAAGTATCAGGGGAGAATTTTAAATTTCTCATTATAATTGATAGTCGTGTAAGTTCTACCTAATTCACCTTATATTACAAATTATTATAACATAAATATTTGATATACAATACAATAAAGTCGAAGGTTTTATTAGCTCAGTACCTTAGTGACTTTATCCAGTTTCTTATAGTGTGTCAGATAACTTTAATTCCCTATTACTTCTTAGATAATGATACAGGGAAGAGTCTGCATTTGATTGATTTTTGATACTATAGAATATTTTCAATAATTATCTAATTTCATTGAGTTCCCTGTACTAATAGAATAAATAGGGACTAAAATTGAAAAATGACCATAAACTATAGAATAATCTGTTTAGCAAACATGATTCATGATAAAATAGTTGATATTAAAGACTACCTGGAATAATAATTAATGAAGAATAATGAAGGTAAAACAATGAAAAACATAATTATAAAAAACGCAGAAACCCATAATCTTAAAAACGTTTCTTTAGAGATTCCAAAAAATAAATTAGTCGTATTCACTGGAGTGTCAGGTTCAGGTAAGTCCTCTCTTGTTTTTGATACCATCTACACAGAATCCCAAAGACAACTGATAGAAACCTTTTCCTCCTTTGCCAGGGCAAGGATGCCAAAATTATCCAAACCACCGGTCGAAGAAATAAAGAATATCTCAACAGCGATTGTCATTGATCAAAAAAGGATGGGAACCACTTTAAGAAGTACTGTTGGGACTGCCACTGAGTTATATACTTATTTAAGGCTACTTTTTTCAAGATGCGGCGATCAATTTATCGGACCTTCTTTTGTTTTCGGATTCAACCATCCATTGGGCATGTGTCCACATTGTAAAGGGCTGGGAAAACAGATTAAAGTTGATATCAATATGCTTCTGGATAAAGAAAAAACAATAAGGGAAGGTGCCATTAACCATCCGGATCACAAGGTTGGGGGCTGGAACTGGAGAG
>CAYSRG010000049.1:0-3512 GCA_964433555.1 uncultured Atribacterota bacterium
GTAAAAAGTTTAAAAGTAAATTTAAATAATAAGAAGGAGTTTCCCTATGAAAAATATGAGTAAGTTCCTGTCTTTAATCTTATTGTCTCTAATTATAATTGTTTTTAGCGGTTGTGAAGGTTTCTTTTCTTCGAATGATATACCAGAGGATATTACAGGTGCCCAATGTCCCCAAGCTGGTTATATCTATAATGGAAGTACCTATAATCCTATTTGGGTTAACGGTTATAGTATTGGTGATGGAAGTCAATACTTGTATACAGATAGCATGTATCTAAATGCTGATCAAAGTAGTGGAATTGCAGAAAGAAGTTACGTTACTGATAATGCTATAGACCTCACCTGTATCAATAGTGTAGTTATAGATTGGGAAAATGTCGGATGGGATGGCGAAAACAATAGAAGTTATATCGTTGTATCATCATCTTCTAAATACGGTAAATATGATGATAATGAAATAAATTTTGAAAGGGTAAGACCCTTCACCAGAAGAATCGATACTTTGGATGTCAGCTCTTTAACAGGCAGCTATTATATCAGGATTCATGCCATAGATGATGGATGGGATGGTACATCTACAATCAATGTATATAGCATTGAATTACTTGAATAACAAAAGGTAATAAGAGATATGATGTCACAAGGAAAACATGTGGTTTCATTCCTTACTACCTGGCACTTCAACCTAAGATGTCTTGCCCAGGTCATAAATGGAAAATACCAGGATTTTGAAGATTATATTACAAGTAAGGTTGAGGATTAGGTCTGTAGAAAATTTATTCTTTGCCAGCTCTTTTTTAACCCGGGCATATTTATCCCGGTCAGCTTTATGGATTCGCAACCAATCCTGGAAGAGTAACATCCTATCAATTTCAGATGTACCTTTACTAAACACATGTAGATTGATATCAGTAACAGGTCCCTTAAATACACGATGTTCTAACCATTCAGGTTCCCGTATATGCAAAGTGTAACCTGCAGCTTCCAGTATTGGTAAATATGATGATTCATCAGCCGAATCTTCCACAATTAGAAGCATGTCAATAATTGGTTTGGCACACAATCCTGGTATTGAGGTAGAGCCAACATAGATGCTGCTGTTAAAAAAATATGACTGATGTATTTTAATTTTAACAAAAAAGAAAAAAAATAATGAGATCAAAACTTTATCATTGAAATAAAAACAACCCAGGGTCAGTTTTTAAAGTTATAAGTATTCTTTTATTTATAGTTTTAATTGACAAAGAAGTTGTTTTAAATGATAATTGTTAAGATACTTTATATTCCTGCTACTCTATCCCTGAATCCTGAATTTTTAAAATATTAATATAATATGAGGTAAGGTAAATAGTAATGAGATTCCAGAAAAGGTTATTGTTATTTATACTGCTAGGTGCACTTGCATTGGTTATTTGTGGGTGTACTCCTGAAAACTTAAGCCAAACACAGAGCGCTATAGTTTATCTACAGATTCTTAATCCGAATGGACAAATTTATGATATCGTTATGTATAACGAAGATCTGGAAGAAACCAAAACTGTGGGGAAAACCGATAGAGATGGCTTTATAATTATAACCGATGTAATACCGGGGAATTATATAATTTATGCTTCTGATCAAATAGTCTTAGGCGGGTGGTATGGTGTCGAATTTTATGAAATATTAAGTGATGAAAATTATATTGAGATGACCGTACGTGAACACAAGCCTTATTGAATTCGTCAATAAGTTTTTTCCTTTCAAGAGATCTTAGGAGGTAAAAAATGAAAAAAATCATTTTTTTAATAGTATTATTGACCTTTTTAGTTATCCCTCTTCAATTTCAATCGATGGCTATTCTACAAGATATTTGGATAGATTCCGAGATAAGTCAAATCTATGTTTATCCTCAATCAGCGATGATTATGAGAGAAGGGAAAGTCGAATTAGACCAGGGGCGTTACCGAGTCATCTTTGATAATATTTTAGAAGTATTCGATGAAAAAACAATTAATATAGAAACTTTACAGACAGGGAAGGGGAACGTGAAAATTACCAGGGTTAGCATCGAAACGGAAATTTTATCGGAAGAGCCGGAAGAAAAAATAAGGCAATTACAGAATGAAATTAGTAACTTGGAGAAAGAAATTAAAAGGATCAAAAATGAGAAGAGCGGTTTGAGTGATAAGAAAGAATTTTTAAATTCTATTATCTATTTTTTTCAAGGTCAAAGTATGTCCGGGAATACTTCAACTCCCATACCCTCAACTGAACAGTTAGAAAATATCTATGCTTTTTTAGATGATAAGCTAAAGGAAAATTATAACCAAACCCTGATCTACGATTTTGAACTTGAGACAAATCAGGAAAAGATTGATTACTTACAAAAGCAGATTCTCCTAATTTCCGATAGTCAAAGAGAAACGAAAAAAGTCATATCTGTAGACTTAGAAGTCTTGCAGAAAAGCAATTTTAGTATTTTTTTATCCTATTTTATAAGCGGGGAGGTAAGTTGGGAACCTGTTTATGATGTGAGGACAGATATCAGTAAAAATAGGATTGATTTCATAACCTATGCTTTGGTCAGACAAGTCACCGGGACCGATTGGAAGGATGTATCTTTATCCCTATCCACTGCCAGGCCAACCATTTCAGGACAATTACCTCCGATAGAACCTTGGATTTTAAGACCTTATCAGCCTGATCAAAGAATAGGTCAAAAAATGGAAGCTCCAATGGCATTCCGGGAAGATACAGATGCAGTTTCTATGAGTGCTGTAGTGGAACAGGAATTTTCAGTACCTGTTGAATATGGTGAAACCAGTGTAACTTTTAATATTCCGGAGAAGACTTCTATATATTCAGGTAGTAAGCAGGAAAGAATATTAATTTCTGAACAAGAAATGTCAGGTGTATTTAACTATAAGACTTTTCCCAGGGGAAATCCCTTTGTATATTTTAATGTTTTTCTCGAAAATGACTTAACCGTTCCTTTATTGCCGGGTCAGGTGAATATCTTTTTGGATGATGGTTTCACAGGAGATACTGCCATTGGTTATATTCCTCCTGGAGAAGATTTTGATCTTTCTTTGGGTATTGCCGAAAATATAAAAGTAAAAAGAGAACTTTTAAAGAAATTTAGGGATCAGACAGTGATTGCAAATTTACCATCTTTGAAGGTTACCACAAAATATGAATATAAAATCACAGTAGAAAATTTTCAGGATATGAATTCATTGATTGAAATTTTTGAAACGGTTCCTATCTCAGAAGATGATCGAATACAAATTAACATTGATAAAATTACACCAGAACCTAAAGTGAAGGATTGGAACGATAAAAAGGGAGTTTGGATGTGGGAATATTTGTTGGAACCTCATGATAAAATCGAAATTGGTATCGCTTATTCGGTGATTCATCCTAGAGATATGCAGATTGTCGGGCTGTTTGACTAGAAATTGACACAGAGGATTGATACAGAGAACCGTTGTACTAGCTCAATAACTCGGTAACTTTTTCCAGCTTCTCATAAG
>CAYSRG010000050.1:0-3276 GCA_964433555.1 uncultured Atribacterota bacterium
AAACACAAAAAGGGGAAATAATAAAAGGTCATGGAGGCATTGAGAAGTATTATTAAGAAGAAAGAATGGGGTCGAATCTTTATCATTGACAGTTATATTTTAAGAAAGCAAAATATTGAGGGTCTGGTCTTGAATTATCTGTTTTATCTACCTTCTATTCATAACTCATCTTCTTATCTTTCAACTGTTGCTTTATTCTTTGTATCCACTTTAACGATTCCTGCCCGGGCAGGGCATTTTTCCATCTAATTGAATAGTATTAAGCCGTTAATATTTGGCATTTAGTTGAAATGTTATAAAAGAACAGAATATTGGAAGGTTGCAATAATATAATGATGTGAAAAGTCATTGCAATGATGGAACAGTGCAATATTGGAATGATGGTTAATTCAAGAAAAATCATGTCTAGTTATAAGATTATGTATTTCTTTACATTCTTACATTTTTGCAATTTTCCATTGTTCCAATAAAAATACTTTCATTGTGGGTTTATATGCATGAGATTGCCGCGCCAATTAAAATTAGTTCGCAATGACAAGAGAAGATGGAATTAATTGGATGAAATTGCTTCACCTCGTTGACATGAGGTTCGCAATGACAAAAGAGAGGAGGGAGAGACTGATTTGTTTTATTAATCTTAGCATTATTCATGTTACCTGAGGTAAGTAGGGGAGTAATAAATAATCCGTTAATATTTGTGGAAATGCAGAATAAAATGCCCAGTTCCGAACATAAAAAGATGATCAATAAAAGGATAATGGCTCTTGTGGAAGAATATTACCTGCCTAAATTAAGACTTCTCAGGATAAAAGCCTTCACAAAATATCTTGCTTTTGGTAGACCTTATGTAAAAGAAATAAGGCATAAGATCTATGCATCGAAAACTTTCGATGAGGGCAAACAATTCTTCAAGGAATTATAAACAATACAGGGAATGATACAGAATTAATTTTTCTGCGAAGAAAAATAAGATAGATCATTCGTTATTTCAAGATAAGTGCTGGATTTCCTTATTTCATCAAATTCTACTGGTGTAAATTATATTTTTATCTACCTGCCCAGCAAAGCGTGAGAGCTTGTACTTCCCTCTCTCCTCGGAGGGAGAGGGTTGGGGTGAGGGGATGTTCAAACTAAAAACCAAAAACTTTTCTCCCTCAGAAGAGATTTGCTTATTTTAAAAACCCGGCTAAAAATATTCCTTTTTGGCTCTACTATCATTATAATATTTATAATATATTTATTATATATTTCTTTTTTTTATAGCGTTGAATTATCTATGTAATTATAAAAGCAGGAGGATTATTTTGAAGAAAAAAATATTTTACTTTTCTATCTTTTTACTATTTGCTTTATTTTTATCCGGTTGTTGTCCCGATACTATTGGCATTACAGAAACAGAAAAAGTTGAGAATTTGGTAGGCGGTTTTTGGTCCGCTATTGATCAAGAAGACTGGTTCACTGCAGGACTCTATTGTCATGGGAACGCGGTAGATACTTTTGTAGATCCATATCGCCAAGCCTATGAAGCCACGCTTGCTGCTTACTGTTCAGATCTCATTGTTGATGTATATTATGATATTATTAATATATCTTTTCCTGATGTCTATACAGCAGTTGCAGATATTCAAGTGATTACCTGGACTTCAGGTTGTGGACATTCTAATGAAAGAGATCAATTTGGAACTATGGAAATAAGACTTTATCTTGGTAAGTGGTTAGTATATAGTGTAGATTTAAAATAATAGCCATACTAGTTCTTCTTTGTTAGTTTATAAAAAATATATTTCCGAGATGCATTTTGATACAGATCAGAACATAAATATTCCTTGTATCTATTCGCTTAAACGAATATAATATGAATGATACTAAAGAAATAATATTACAGGATTTTTTTAAAGGATATAACGTATGTCCGAAATTACAAGCAAAGAAGTTGCCAGGCTTTGGGGTATCAGCCAAAGGCGAGTACAGGCATATTGTGCAGAGGGCAGAATACCCGGTGCCAGGCGTGTAGGGCATATGTGGATGATTCCCTCCGGGGTATCTAAGCCCCAAGACCCCCGACTTACATCTACAGAAACGGAAAACCACTATTGGCCAGATTTTTTTCTCCTGAATAGCACTATTATGCATATGGATAGCGTTCAGCATATGATTGAGTCAACCACAGACAATTTACGAAGAAAACAATTAGCAGGTGAGATCGCATACATGCAAGGTGATTATCAGAAGGCAGCAGGTTGTATTGATGGTGTAAGAGTTGACAATCCGGGTTATTTACATGCCCTTGCTATCTCAACAGCTGCTAAAATTGGGTTAGGAGACTTAAAGGCTTTTCAAGCAACCTGGAGCAAATTAAAAGAATTACGCAAAAGGTACTCAAATATGCCTGAGGTATGCCGAATGGATGAGTTGGTTCAGGGTTTGCTGGCTCTTAGCGCATATGTTCCGGAGAATTGTCCTGACTGGATTTTGGAAGGAGTGTTTTATGATTTGCCCAATGCATCCCGCCCTATAGCCCTTTATTTGCGTGCAAAAGGCATGCTGGCATTAGGACAGATAAAACAACTGGTCAGTACTGCTGAAGCTACACTGTCTTTTTCTTCTTCAGGTTCTGGTATTCAAGATGTTTATCTTTATATCATATTAGCCCATGGATATATTTATCTGCAAAACATGGATAAGGCATACAATGCTTTACTGCATGCGATGAATATCTGTCTTCCAAAAGGCTTTATTTCACCTTTGGCTGAAAGCATCTCCTCTCTACTGGGCCTTGGAGAGAGGTGTCTTAAAAAAGCCTATCCTCAGTTTCAAGCACCGGTTCTATCTTTACACAGGCAAATATCTCCTTCCTGGCTTAAAATTCATAATATGCTCACACACAAAAATATTACCAGTCTACTTACCCGCCGGGAGTACCAGGTAGCATTGAGTGTAGTTGGTGGATTTAGCAATAATGAATGTGCTGCACGGTTAGGAATTTCGGTCAGTACTGTCAAAGGACACCTACAATCGGTTTATCAGAAGTTAAACATCTCCAGCCGAAAAGCTTTGAAACAATTTATTATATCTGCATAAAAACCAGACCAAAATAATTTATTTTCGGTTCTGTTATGGTTCAAAAATACGTGCTATATTTACAATAGATTTTTATTTTTTCTACAACATTAAAGTTAATTATAAACCAGGAGGAATATTTTGAAGAAAAAAATATTTTTCTTTTCTGTCTTTTTGCTATTTGCTTTGTTTTTATCCGGTTGTGATTCTATTATT
>CAYSRG010000051.1:0-3173 GCA_964433555.1 uncultured Atribacterota bacterium
TTAAATGTATATACGTTTATTTAAGCTTATTGTACGAGGTCTCAACATTTGACATAACTCATTACTGATCCTAATGATAATGAAGTATGTAATTTACGGAAGATTTGTGATGAAATCTTTGGTGAAGAGAATTTTATAGCAACTTTAGTCATAATTAGAGCAGAAGGGGGTGGACTTGTAAAACAAGTTGTTAAAGGCCATGATTATGCAATTGTTTATTCTAAAAATATAACTTAGTTTGAACCTTTAAAGAGAGATAAAGACATAAGGGGAAGGATAAAAAAATAATATAAAATATTGGATTGAAGAAGATTGGCTAAGAATAAAATTTGATAAATACGGAACATGTTATTATGAAGAAAAAGAAAAATATTTTGATAATAAAAAAATATGATTTTATTATTATGAATCAGACAAACAATCAATACAATGTTTTTCCGGTTGGCTATTATACTTTTCATAAGAAACAGATATTTAATTTTCAGCTTAACCGGGGATATTCTTTAGGGTTTGCACGATTTGAGGACATGGAAAAAGCCGGGGAAAGAATTCATAACTTTCAGGACTGGAAAACCGAGATGGTCAAACTGGCAGAGCAAGCACTTTCTAAAAACCGCCTTTTAAATGCAGCCTATTTTTATCGGGCTGCTGAATTCTATACATTTGATGATGCAGCAGAAAAGGAACTATTCTATAGAAATTTTATTCAATATTTTCAGGAAGCCATTCAGCAAGCTGATAATAAAATTGAACGATTTGAAATTCCCTATCAAAAGGTTTTTCTACCTGCAATGAGAGTAACTCAAAAAGGTAAAAAGCTTGGTACGATCGTTTTACACGGTGGATTTGATTCTTTCCTGGAGGAATGGTATTTCATGATGAAATATTTGGCCAGTTTCGGTTATGAGGTTATTGGCTTTGAGGGTCCAGGGCAGGGGGCTGCCTTGAGAAAATACGGACTCCCTTTTGATATTGAATGGGAAAAACCAGTCAGTACTATACTTGATTTCTTTCATTTGTCAGATATAACCCTGTTTGGCCTCTCTATGGGTGGATGGCTATGCATGCGGGCAGCTGCGTTTGAACCAAGAATCCAGCGGGTGATTGCCTCCGGCCATGCAATTGATTATATGAAGTGCTATCCTTACTTAATCCGTGTGATCCATCTTTGGTTTTTAAAACAAAAAGGAATGACAGGATTCATGAATAAAATGGCAATGCAAAAAGCAAAGGCAGATAATGTCCAGGGCTGGATGACCAGGCAGTTGATGTATATTACGAAAAAAGACAATCCCATGGAAGCCTTTGAAGTGTGGCTTTCTATGAATGAAGAAAATATACATTCTGAAAAAGTCACTCAGGATGTTCTATTGCTGAGCGGGTCCGAGGACCATTTTATTCCCATAAGGATGCATCAGAAACAAGTTGAAGCATTGGTTAATGCCAACTCAATAACTGACCGGATCTTTACCAAAAAAGACTATGCCCAGAATCATTGCCAGATCGGTAATATCAAATTATTGCTCGATACAGTTATTGATTGGTTAAGAACGGAAGGGTAATTTCCAGGCAAGTTAATGGGATCTATAGATAAGATAGAAATTAAATTAGTCAATAATAAAGATTCCATCCCTCTTATAGCTTTTGAAGTTTGACAGAAGAATTCTACTTGATTATTCTTTGAAATAAGAAGTGAAATGAAAGGATTGTATTAAAAATATGGAACCAGTAAGGGGTAGACTTGATATTCCCAAAAATGTACTTATATTGGGATTAGTCAGTTTTTTTAATGATATAGCTTCAGAAATGATTTATCCCCTGGTGCCTATTTTTCTTACCAGTGTATTGGGGGCACCTGTATCTGTTGTTGGATTAATCGAAGGAATAGCAGAGTCTGTTGCTAGTATCTTAAAAGTTATATCTGGATGGTTGTCGGATAAATGGCACAGAAGAAAACCTTTTACAGTTGCCGGTTATTCCCTTTCGGCTGTTTCAAAAATCTTTTTTGGTTTTGCTTATAGCTGGCCGATTGTACTTTTGGGACGATTTGTTGACCGGTTTGGCAAGGGAACAAGAACATCAGCCCGGGATGCCCTGATTGCAGAAAGTTCGGATGCTTCAATCAGGGGAAAGACTTTCGGCTTTCATCGGACACTTGATACCCTGGGAGCTACCATTGGGCCGCTACTTTCACTGATAGCAATAAGATACCTGGACAATAATCTCCGCCTCGTCTTTTTACTCTCCTTTATTCCAGCATTTATTGGTGTTGTTCTATTATCATTTTTTGTAAAAGAGAAAAGAAAGATCTCAAATTCTTCTACTAATTTTAAGTTTAGCTGGAAAGACATAGACCCGTCTTTTAAGCTATTTCTTCTTATCAGTGTAATCTTTGCCCTGGGAAACAGCTCTAATGCCTTTATTATCCTGAGGGCTCAAAATTTAGGATTGTCTGTTACCATGGTTATGCTGGTCTATGTGCTTTTTAATTTTGTCTATTCGATTTTTTCCTTACCAGCCGGTATTATCTCCGACAAAGTAGGACCCAAAAGGATACTTTTAACCGGATTTTTTCTTTTTGCCATTATCTATTTCCTTTTTGGATTTATCAAAGATGCTTTCTTTTTATGGATTCTCTTTCCTTTTTACGGTATTTACATGGCTTTAACCGAAGGGGTAGGTAAGGCCTATATTTCCAATCTGGTTCCCAGTGAAAAGGCAGGCACTACTTTTGGCTTATATCAAACAGCAATCGGACTATGTGCCTTTTTTGCCTCCTGGATTGCCGGATTGCTCTGGAGTTATGTCAGTATCAGTGCGCCTTTTATTTTTGGTAGCATAACTGCTGCCCTGGCAGCTTTTTTGTTTCTTGTTTTAGGGAAAAAGATAGAAGAGATACATAAATAATAAAATTCTCTCACTGCGGATTCTATATCCGCGGGTATTATTAATTTTATCCGAAACTCTACCTGGAATAATCGCGGGCACAGGAACGACTGCATCAAAAACAGTACCAGAATATGCCGTCTCATAAACAGAAGGGGGTAAAAAGATAGTAATCTTTGACATTTCATCTGTTGTGTAGATGGTAATATGTAACTTAAGGCAAACACATTTATTACCCTCCAGGACAAAGCGGAGTTCATAGAACTATTAAATGTCAAAGCCGGTAA